>JAFRYZ010000041.1 GCA_017442825.1 Prevotella sp.
ACAGGGAAAATGCCATCAAAAGACTTGGCTGCATGAAATAAATGATGTAGCTTTGCAGTCGACTTTGGGGAACAACCCTATTTGTGACTAATAAGAAACTGATAGCAACTGAAATTAAAAGTAAACAAAAAGAGAGTCAACAGAAAGTATAACTAAGTATTAACCAAAGTCAACCACAACTACAAATAAGACTCAAAGTAGTCAACTAAAATCGTTAAACTACAACAAGCCCGCTATGAGTAAAGCTGAATGACATCAGTACGAAGGCTTCGTACTCGCAGTTTTAAAGCTAAAAACTCGCAGTTTTAAAGGTTCGTACTGACAGTTCGAACAGTTCGAACTAGTCCGTACTGAAAATGACACGGTGTTTTTCGATTTCAAAAGCATGGAGTTTGCATTGCAAAAGCATAGGTTTTGGACGGCAAAAGAGGTGAGTTTGGAACGCAAAGGGATAGGTTTTGAAAAAGGGGCGTTTTTTACATCAAAAAGTGGACTTTTTGCAACGAAAAGTGTGATTTTTCACAACAACACCTAACACCTACCTCAAAATGTTCGGAACAGCGATAAACACTGGGATTGACAATAGGTAGGTGTTGACGAAACACCTACCTCAACACCTACCCTAACATCTACCTTTTCGCCCGACCACGAATGAACAACGGAAGCGGACTTTTATACTACGAATGATATTAATTATACGAAGAATGTTTGAACAACAGAAAACTCGGTAACCGCGAAGCGCTTTTACCAAGGCGACAGCCGACTAAAAGAAGACACGGAAAGTTTCTTCTTTTGAACACGTATCTCACTCTAACGAATTATTTTTGAACAACAGAAAACACAGAAGACACGGAATTTTTATACTACGAATGATATTAATTATACGAAGATTTTTTTGAACAACGGAAGACACGGAAATAAGGTAGGTGTTGAAGTAGGTCTTAGGTAGGTGTTAGAAGAACACCTACCTGTGGCTCAGCCCTGTATTCATCGGGGGTTCAGGAGGTTTGAGGTAGGTGTTAGGTGTTTAGTGGTTTTCTCAACTGCCGAAGTAGAGGAAGAGCATGCTCAGGAGGACGAGGGCAAGGTCGATGACTTTTGCCTTGAGGTTCTTTTCGTGGAAGAAGAGGGCTCCGAAGAGGAAGGAGACGACAACGCTGGCGCGGCGTATCATCGACACGATGGAAACCATGGAATCGGGAAGGCTCAGCGCATAGAAATAGACGAAGTCGGCAGCGCTGAGGAAGAGGCTGACCAGGATAATCATCCAATTCCAACGGAAGGGTGTGGTACGATGATGACGCGGCCACCACAGCAACAACAGCACGATGCCCATCATGACACATTGGTAGATGTTGTACCAGCTCTGCACCAGCATCCTGTCGACACCGATGCCGCCGTTGTCGGTTCCTGCCATGAGATATTTGTCGTAAAGGGCACTGATGGCACCCAACAGCGCCGCCAAGACTATCAACCATATCCAGGAATTACGCTTGAAATCAATGCCCTCCTTCTTTCCGCTACGGCTGAGCAGGAAGTAGGAAATGACTGCCAGCATGACACCTATCCACTGATAGACGTTCAGACGCTCGCCAAACAGCAACAACGCACCCAACAGCACCATCACGGGGCGTGTGGCATTGATGGGTCCGACGATGGTCAGCGGCAGGTGCTTCATGCCGAAATAACCACATATCCACGACGAGAGGACGATGACACTCTTCAGTACCACATACTTGTGGACTTCCCATCCGCCTGATGCCACATGAAAGGGTGTGCCATCGAGCACTGTGGAAGAATGTGACAAGACGATGAACGGAAGGAAAAACAATGAACAAAACAGCGTGTTCAGAAACAAGACAGGGATGACGGCATTGTCAGACAAAACCTTTTTCTTGAAGGAATCGTAGCAACCCAACCAAAGTGCAGAAAGGAAGGCTAAAATCAACCAAAGCATAGACTTGTCTTTTTATTCTTCGTTGTAAGCCACATCCCAGAGGAACAAGCCGTGGGCAGGCACCGACTCGCCAGCAGCAGAACGGCTGCCACAGGCTACAACGTCCTTAAACTCGTCGAGCGTCATACGATGACGTCCCACCTCTATCAACGTACCCACAACGGCACGCACCATGTTGCGAAGGAAACGGTTGGCTGTGATAATGAAGCACCACGCTTCGCCTACCTGGGAACCGCCAAATGGTTGTTCTGTTTCGAAAGACGGCGGAGCGGACGGTGTTATCTTTACCCAACGAGCTTCCGTAACGGTGCAAAGTGTAGTCTTCGCATCGCTTCCAGCTTTGCAGAAGGCACCGAAATCCTCCACCGTCAGCAGATATTCCGCCGCACGGTTCATCAGGGGGAAGTCCAAGTCGTAGTGCACTTCCCACGAATAGGTGCGCAGAAACGGATTCTTCTGCTGATGGATGTAATAATGATACGTGCGGCTCACCGCCGAGAAACGGGCATGCAACGACTCGGCAACAGCACGGACACTCCTCACGGCAATATCACGAGGCAAGATACGGTTCAGCCGATAAGCCAACTGTGGCGCATCCAACGGCTCCTGCCAATCGAAATGAGCCACCATCGTATGCGCATGAACCCCCGTATCCGTGCGACCGGCTCCCGTCACTGCCACTTCTGCGCCCAGCAAGGTAGATAAAGCCCGTTGCAGCACCTCCTGTACCGAAGGACTGTGCGGTTGTATCTGCCATCCATGATAGGCGCTGCCGTCAAAACTCAGTTCAATAAAATAGCGTTGCATATAGAGGACAAAGGTACGATCAATAAAAATAATCTGTGACTTACTACAATTTCAATACTGCGGTGAAACAGTCGGGATAGGCAGAAGGGATATCGTCAGGCTGCTGGCGGAAAAGGCCGTAGATGGTGCTGCCGCTACCACTCATCTGAGCATAGAGCGCTCCCCGCTGGTAGAGGTCCGTCTTGATGTCGGCAAGGACGGGATGTTTGTTGAAGACCGGCTGTTCGAAGTCGTTGGTGAGTTCATGGCGCCAAGTCTCGATAGGTTGGCGAACAATATCGCGGCAACACTTCTGTGGTTTTCGTGGCGTGATGGCGGCATAGGCTTCTGCGGTGGAAACAGCAATGTCGGGTTTGACGAGCGCGAGCCAATAGCCGTGCAAGTTACCTTTGGCACCGTCGGCAGGTTCGAGAATTTCGCCTATGCCCGTAGCGAAGACTGGTTCGGCTGTGATGAAGAAGGCACAGTCGGCACCCAGTTGTGCTGCATAGCGCTCCATCTCGGCAATACCCATGTTGAGCCGGAAACGTTCGTCGAGCAGGCGAATCATGAAAGCAGCGTCGGAAGAGCCACCGCCGAGACCAGCCTGCGAGGGAATGCGTTTGCAGAGATGGGCATAGATGCGCGGCAGGCGGTAGTCTTTCGCCAGCAATTGGTACGCCCTCACCACCAGGTTGTGGTCGTCGGGGAGTTCAGCCAGTTGCTGCTGTAGGGCTTTATCGCAACTGTCCTTGGGGAAGGTCACCTGCAAGTGGCACGGAATATCAGAAGGAAAGTCTTCGTGCATCTTCTTGATTTCCAGTGCATCGGTAAGCGGCACGGGATAGAACACGGTTTCTATGTTGTGGTAACCGTCAGGACGGGTTTCCACGATATTCAATCCAAGATTGATTTTGCAACAAGGGAAGGTAAGCATAGGGGGGCGGGGTTATAGTTACAGGTTACAGGTTTAAAGTTTCGGGTTTCAAGTTACAAGTTACAGGTTTCAAGTTCCAGGGTTCAAGTTCCAGGGTTCATGTTCAAAATGCAAAAATAGGAAAAAAAGGGGAAATACAAGAAAAAGGCAAGAAAAAACTATTTTCCTATAACTCAACTTTCGGAAGTTATCGCGGCTAAGCCACTTGGGAGTTAATGCCTTCGGCATGGAAGTTATAGCGGCTAACTTCAGAAACTTAAACCTATAATATAATAAGGTGTAAAATGATAAGCGAACTTTCATATTTGACTTTTTTCTACTTTTTCTGCAAAAAAGTTATCATTTTGTTTGTTTTTTCTCGAAAAACATTTAACTTTGCAACCGATTTCGAGAAAATATTAGTTTTTAACCAACCAATAAAAGTAAAAAGATTATGAAAGCTACAGAAGTTGTTGAGAGTCTGAAAAGAAGATTCCCCAATGAGCCGGAGTACATTCAGGCTGTCAGCCAGGTATTAGGAACCATCGAAGAAGAGTACAACAAGCACCCCGAGTTTGAGCGTGCCAACCTGATTGAGCGTCTTTGCATTCCCGATCGCATCATCGAATTCCGCGTGACATGGGTTGACGACAAGGGTAACGTTCAGACCAACATGGGTTACCGCATCCAGCATAACAACGTGATTGGCCCGTACAAAGGCGGTATCCGTTATCACGCATCTGTAAACCTGAGCATCTTGAAGTTCCTTGCTTTCGAGCAGACATTCAAGAACTCTCTGACCACGCTCCCTATGGGTGGTGGCAAAGGTGGTAGCGACTTCTCTCCGCGTGGCAAGAGCAACGCCGAGGTAATGCGTTTCTGCCAGGCATTCATGACTGAGTTGTATCGCCACATCGGTCCTGACGAGGACGTTCCCGCAGGTGACATCGGTGTAGGTGGCCGCGAGGTAGCTTATATGTTCGGTATGTACAAGAAGCTGACTCACCAGTTCCAGGGTGTGCTCACCGGTAAGGGATTGGAGTTCGGCGGTTCACTCATCCGTCCTGAGGCTACAGGTTACGGCAACGTTTACTTCCTGTTGAACATGCTGAAGACCAAGGGTATCGACATCAAGGGCAAGACCGTATTGGTATCTGGTTCTGGTAACGTTGCTCAGTACACGATGGAGAAGCTCATCCAGTTGGGTGCTAAGCCTGTTACTTGTTCAGACTCTGACGGTTATATCTACGATCCGGACGGCATCGACCGTGAGAAGCTCGACTACATCATGGAGCTGAAAAACGTAGAACGCGGACGTATCAAGGAATATGCCGAGAAGTATGGCGTGAAGTATGTAGCAGGTGCCAAGCCTTGGACTGAGAAGGCAGACATCGCCCTTCCTTCTGCTACCCAGAACGAAATCAACGGCGAGGCTGCCCAGGCTCTCATCGACAACGGAGTCATCGCAGTCAGCGAGGGTGCCAACATGCCTTCTACTCCTGAAGCCATCAAGATTTTCCAGGATGCCAAGATTCTCTATGCTCCTGGTAAGGCAGCTAACGCTGGTGGTGTGGCTGTATCTGGTTTGGAAATGAGCCAGAACTCTGAGCGTCTGCACTGGAGCCGCGAGGAAGTTGACCAGAAACTGAAGGACATCATGTTCGACATTCACAGCAACTGTGTGAAGTATGGTACCGATGCCGACGGTTATGTCAACTATGTGAAGGGTGCTAACGTTGCCGGCTTCCTCAAGGTTGCCAAGGCCATGATGGCACAAGGCATTGTGTAAGCTCGGCGAAAGCAAAGTTCACATAATGATGAACAAAAGTATTGTGTAAATAAAACTAAATTTTTCAATACACAGCAACACAAAGACAATGCAAGAAGGCAGCTTCCCCGCAAGGAGAAGCTGCCTTTTCTTTTTGTCGTCTTTATTTGGGGATTCTGCTATACGAAGGTCGTATGCCAGACAAAGAGGGGTTATTTCAGTTTCGTTATGAAGAACTGTGCCACCTGTCGCAACAGATGGTTGCGTGTGTTGCCGCCAAAGATGCTGTGGTTGCGGTTGGTATAGATGAGTTCGCGAAAATCCTTGTCATTCTGGACAAGCGCTTCGGTATATTCAAACGAGTTCTGCGGGTGCACGTTGTCGTCAGCCAAACCGTGACAAAGCAGTAGGTCGCCGTGCAACTGGGGCGCACGCTGTATGGGGTTACAGTCGTAACCTGAGGTGTTCTCCTGTGGTGTACGCATATAGCGCTCGGTATATACCGTGTCGTAGAACTTCCAGTTGGTAGGAGGTGCAACGGCAACGCCGGCACGGAACACTCCCCTGCCCTCGCTCATCGACATGAGCGTGTTGAATCCGCCATAGCTCCATCCCCAGATGCCTATGCGGTCTTTATCGACAAAAGGCAGCGTAGCCAGATAGAGTGCCGTTTCCACTTGGTCTTTCGATTCCAAGTCGCCGAGTTTCAGATAGGTACTTTTCTCAAAGTCAGCCCCTCTGGCTCCCGTTCCTCTGCCATCGACGGTAACCATCACAAAACCCTGTTGCGCCAGATACTGGTCGAAGAGCGCACCCTTCCCCATCGAACCTATGCTCCAGTTGTCGGTCACCTGCTGACTGCCCGGTCCGCTGTATTGGTGCATGACGACGGGATAGCGCTTCGCTTGGTCGAAGTCTGCCGGCTTCAGCATCCATCCGTTCAGCGTGACTCCTTCGGAGGTTGTAAACTGGAAGAACTCTTTCTTCGGCAAAGCGAGTTTGTCCAGTTTCGCACGCAGCTCGGCATTGTCGCAGATGGTACGCAGATGCTTGCCCTTTCTGTCGAAGACGGAGAACACGTAGGGATGTTCTTTGTCGCTCCACATGGCGATATAGTATTGGAAATCGGCGGAGAAGACGGCTGAGCCCCACCCCATCTGCGAATCGGAAATGCCTGTAGAGGAAGCTGGCAGACAGCTGAGCACCTTTTTCTTACCATTCGTGCCCACGACAAATACCTGTCGGTTCATTGGTGCAGGAACGGCAGCTTGGAAAAAGATGTCGCCCGTCTTTGTATCCATACCATAGACATCAGTCACGTCGTAGTTGCCCTTCTCCACCTGCCTGAGCAGCTTGCCGTCAAGGTCGTAGAGATACAAGTGCATGTAGCCGTCCCTGTCGCTGGGCATGAGAATGTGGCGGTCGGTAATCACGATAGCCTCCATCGCCTCCTCCTTCACATAGCGGTCGCCCTTTTCCTCAATCAGCAGGCGACAAGCCCCTGTGGCAGGTGTTACGGCATAGAGACGCAGCACGTCCTGATGCCTGTTCAGGGTGTAGAGGATAATAGAAGAAGGCTCACTCCCTACCCCCCTCTCCGAAGGGCGAGAGGGCAGCCTGCGGCTGGATTGTGGCATGGTTTTGATGCGGGGGAGATAGCCGTCGTCGTCCAACGGCACCAGCAACTGCCTTGTCGTCTTCGTCAGCACATCGTAGCTCCACGCCGTCACCCGCGAATTCTCCTGTCCTGCCTTCGGATATTTATAGGAATATTCGCCAGGATAGTCGGCAAACTCCTTGCGTTGCGGTTTGTCGCCCTGGAAAAGTTGCAAAGCGTAGGTCTTCACCCTACTTTCGTCGTAGCGAATCCAGGAGAGTGTACGACTGTCGGCGCTCCACGCCATCGCGTTGTTGAACCCGAACTCCTCTTCGTTCACCCAATCGGGAATGCCGTTGATGACTTCGTTGAACTTGCCATCGGTGGTCACCTGACGGGTGTTGTTGCCGTCGGTCAGGTAGATGTTGTTGTCGTGAACGTAGGCTATCGTCTTGCTATCGGGCGAGAAGGTGGGCACCTGCTCCTGTCCTTTCTCTGAGAGTCGTTTCAGCGAATGGTCGGTGGTGTCATACAGATAGAAGTCAGCCTTGAACGAACGGCGATAGACTGCCTTTGTATGGGTCTGCAACAGCAGCCGTTTGCCGTCGGGCGACAGCACATAGTCGTCTATGGACAGTTCTTTGCCTTCGTCATTCTTACTGTCTTCAGCCACGTCGCTGGCTTGATACAGGACGCCCGTCAGCTCGCCCGTCTTGAAGGAGAATTTCTCAATGCGCTTGCCGTCGTCGCTGATGCGTGCAAACTCATCGGTACCCGCTATGGGGTTGATGCCGTTCACCATCTGCGCATTATACGTCTTCCCTGTGATGTCGGTGAGCATCAGCGGCTCTGATGCCTGTATCGCCAATGAAGAACAGATGAAAGCCATGATGCAAGAAAAAATTTTCATCGTTGTACGAAATCGTAGCATGTCTGTCGCCTTATTTTCTCACCACCTTCACGTCAGACCGCTTCACATACAGATTGTCGTGAGCCGTTGTCAGCAGGTAGTATTCCCCTTCTGTCTTAAACCGGTCGGCAATAATGGTTCCTTTCTTCACCTTGGCAAACCACAAGGGCTTGCTGCCGTCTTCCATGTTCTCGCGGTAGATGGGTGTCCAGTCGCGCGTTGCCACCAGCTTGGCAGCACCCTTGCCGTCGTACCAACGCAGGGTGCCCAGATACTTGCTGTTAGCCCAGCCCGTGACCTTGCCGACGCTCACCTTCCACCACTTACTGCTGCTGTCCACAAGAACACCGTCGCCCAAGCCGTGGTTGAGCATCCAGATCTTGCCCACTTCCGGAGCTTGCACCGTAGGGCGCTCGCGCACGTTGACATAGCCGTCATCCGACGTGGCGTAAACTACCGTGAACACCTTTTGTGCCCACATCGTGCCGCACAACATACAGGCGGCAAGAATAGTCATCAATCGTTTACTCATATTTCTGCTTTACTTTAAAATCTTTATCGCCTTTTCTGCGTATATTACTTTAAAATCTTGACAGCCTTGTTCGTATCGAAGTCACGAACGATATAGATGCCGTGTTTCAGGTTCAGCTGGTCGATATTGCCGTCGCTGACCATACCCACCATCTTGCCGTTCATGTCGTAGATGTTCAGGCGACGAGCTCCTTTGAGCGGAGCCACTGTCTCCGAGATGGCGGTGGGCACGTCTTCGTATTCCTTCCATCCCAGGTCGGGTTTGCTGCCCGTGTAGTCGGAATAGCCAGGAATCACTTCGCCTGCATCGATAAACTTGCTGCCAGCAGCGAGATGCATCAGCGTGGGAATGTTCAGCGAGCCGTCGGCATTGCGCTCAGATATGGAGAGTGTTGCATCGGTGCTCTGGAAGTCGGCAGCCGTAGGTGCCATTCCCGTCATGTCCCACGAGTTGCTGCTGTGGGTGTAGTCGTTGCTGTTGAATTCATCAGCAGCCTTGCCCGCGAAACTGATACAATTGACGCAAGTGATTTTCTGTCCCACGTTGTCGTGGAAGTTAAAGTTCGAATTGTTGCCCACGCCTGTACAGTTGTACAACTTCACATCGCCCTGCGTGTAATTCTGGTCGAAGCCCTTCTTGGTGTTGGCAATAGCCAGACAGCGATACATCGTCACGTCGGTAGCCACACCGGCACCGCCAAGTTTGAATCCATTCATGTTGCCGTTGTTGGTTTTGGTCGTTCCGTCGCTGAAACGCGGATGACCGTAGAAGGTGTAACTTTGCGGCGAATTGTTGTAGGTGATGCAGTTGATGAAAATGATAGGGCTAGACGTCTCGCGCCGGTACAGATCCCATCCGTCGTCGGAGTTGCTCCACGCACGACAGTTGATATAAGTGTTGCCGGCGCCAGCGAATTGCTTGTCGCAGAATCCGTCGGCATTACCGCCACCGTTGTTATAATCGAAGTTGTTGTAGGAATCGCAGTCTTTCACCGTGCAATATTCTCCGTTCTTGATTTGAATGCCCGTGTCGTAATTGTCATGAGCAACCACCTGCTCTATCGTCACGTTATTGACAAACTCGGAACTGTTCGATGCTGCCACATACAATCCCTTGTAACCACCATAGCGCACAGTAATCCCTTTCACGTGGACGTTTGACTTGCGTATGCGCACAACATTACCGTTACTACCCAAAGCCAGCTTGCCACCGTCTATGATGGGGTGAGCACCCGGATAGGCTCCGATGAAGAATTTCTTTTCTGCCGATGCCGTCACGTTCTTCACATCGACCGACGACGTGATGTAATACACACCATCCAAGAGGAAAAGCGAATCGCCGCCCACAAGGTCCTTGGCTGCAGCCAGTGTGTTCAAATCGCCCGGAGTTGAAATCGATTTGCCGTCGCCTGTGCCACCGGGGGCTGCATAGTAGTTAGTTGCTGAAACCAGTGTGCTCATGCTCAGAAGAGCCACACCAAAAAGTAGTTTTGTTTTCATTGTCTATAGGTTTTTAAATGCTTTTATCTGTAGTATATAATTACGTTAACTGTAGTATATCAATGTTTTTATCTGTAGTATATAGACTGCAAAGATAATTCCTTTTTCGTTGTCTTGCAAACAATCCGATTGTTTTTTTCTCTCCCTATGCCCTATGCTCTGCCTGCCATTGATACCACACATGCCCTGCGCCTGCACCCTACCTGCCTGTCATTTGCACCATACTCGCACATTTTTTTCGTTGCAGCTTTGGAGTTTTTCAATATTATTGTTACCTTTGCAGTCGCAAACGCAAAAAGGAAGATTGGCAGAGTGATCGAATGCGCTGGACTCGAAATCCGGTATACCCTTTTCCGGGTATCGGGGGTTTGAATCCCTCATCTTCCGCAGAACAGGAGAGAAGCTACCCGTGTAGTTTCTCTCTCTTTTTGCGAACCAAAATCTGAAAAATTGATGAAAATAAATACTTTATATTTGGTGCTTTCAAAAAGAACTTGTATCTTTGCATTTGATTTTTGTTAAAACGAACTACAAACTAAAACCTATACAATATGAAGAAAAAATTACTCCTTGGTGTGGCTCTCTTAGGCATGAGCACACTACTTTCAGCAACTAACTACTATGCTGCCCCTGGTGCCAAGGGCGACGGCAAATCGATTGCCAACCCGGGCGACCTGAACAACCTCGCATCCAAAACCATCGCCGGCGGCGACTCACTCTTCCTGTTGGACGGAGTTTATTACATTACTGCTACGGTTGATGTGAAGACTGCAGCAGGAACAGCCAGCAAGAGAACCTATGTGGGAGCATACAAGGATGCCCATCCCATCATTGACTGCTACAAGATGCCTTATAGCAACAACAGCCAGTCGAACGGTCTTCGTACCCGTGTTGCCTATGTTCACCTCTACGGCATCACCATTCGCTATGCAGGTTTCAAGGGTTTCCTCATTGGCGGCAGCTATAATCTGATAGAGAACTGTACGTCACAGGCAAGTGTCGATTCCGGCTTCGGCGTGAAAGATGCTGACAACTGCACGTTTATCAACTGTGATTCCTTTGACAGCTTCGACTATCAGTTGGGCGGCACTTCAAATCCCGACTTCGGCGGCAATGCCGACGGGTTCTGCGACAAACAGTTTACTGGTGGAGGCAACACCTACATCAACTGTCGAGCTTGGAACAACTCTGACGACGGATGGGATCTGTACAAGCGCGGTACAAGCTCACCCATCGTCTTCATCAACTGCATTACCTACAACAACGCACCCGAATACTACGACTTCACAGGCAATCCGCGTTTGGAAACAGACAAGTCGTGGTTTGACAGCGTTGAAGGACAGACCATGACAACATCAAAGAATCATACCGACACTTGGTATCGTACCCACTACTACAACAACGGCAATAAGAACGGCTTTAAGATTGGTGGTGCTGGTGTAGCTACCGACGTGACGATGTATCGTTGTCTGGCGATTGCCAACACCGTTAAGGGTTTCGACCAAAACTATACGCAAGGCAACGTAAAACTCTACAACTGTACAGGTTACGACAACAAGAACAACTACCATTTCGGTTCGGCTGAAATGGCAAGTCTCGACATCCGCAACAGTATCAGCCACTACAGCCACGAGGCTGACTGGGACAAGCCGAAGGACGAATGGTGGAAGGATATCATCACCACCGGAAACTACACCCACAGCAGCAACAGTTGGGATATGGAAGGCATGAAACCTGTCGATGGCGACTTCCTGGCTCTTGACCCGACGCTCTCTATCTCTGAGCGCAACGCCGACGGCTCGCTGAACATTCCCACGCTGCTTTGTCTGGCTCAGGGCAGCAAGTTTATCGATGCCGGTGAAGTGATTGCAGGCTATTCCGACTTCAAGGGCAGCAAACCCGACCTGGGATGGAAGGAATACGAAGACGTGCCTACCGCCATCTCGGAGACGGTGGCTCCGCTCAAAGGAGCTCGTCGCCTGAACATCTACGACATGAACGGCAAGATGGTAGGTATGGTCAGCGATGGTAATATCGACCAACTGAACTTGCAGCATGGCGTGTATGTCGTTCGCGACTTCGACACGAACAAGGCTGTTAAGATTCGCAAATAAAATCACATTTATTTTGTTTTGTGCCCAGTTTGCAGTACCTTCGCAGGCAGAAAAGAACAAAAACATATAAATAATGAAATGTCCTGAATGTCAAACGGAAGTTGACGAGAAGTTGAAATACTGCCCGAATTGTGGCGCACCAGTACCTCAGCATGCAGAAAACGCTGCATCTGCTCAGCAAGCGGAGAATGCTACGGCTGCAAAGGCAAGCCCGAAACCCTCGCAGAGCAAAGCAGTAAAAGAAGAACCACAACTGGGGAAGAAGATGATGATTTTCATCGTTGTCGGATTGGCGCTCATCCTGATCTTCTGTGTTGTTCACTGCATCAGCCATAGGAACGACCCTGAGTATTTCCGCACAGCCATAGAACCCGATTCTACGCTGGCTGACAAAGACCTGGTGGTCTTCGACACCGTAGCCGTTGACAGCGCTGCTGCCAAGAAGGAGGAGAAGGAGGAGAAGAAGGAGGCTGAGAAGATATACAACAGCATCCGACGCAAGACAGAACCGAAGGAAGAGCCTCAGAATACTGACAACAACAGCGACAATCAAGAGTCTGGTACCAGTAGCAGTAGCGAAGGACAGACACCAGCCACACCTGAAGTGGTGGCACCTACGCCAAAAGTAGAATCGATTGAGACTGAATAAAAGAAGGAAAAACGCCTCAAGTATACAGGCAACATAAAACGAAGAGCGCCGAAGGGGAATCAACCTCTTCGGCGCTCTTCGTTTACATTAGAAATATATGATTAAAAGTCTGCCAGCCACTTTCCCCCGCGGTTCACGAACCTGAACTCCTTGGTACATTCTTCTACCAAAACGGGGGCTTCTCCAATGTGCTTTGGCGACATGTAGTTTTCCACTACATAGCGCACAACAGCAGACGTGTCGCTGTCGATTTCCACCCCATCGACTGTCACCGTAGCCTCATCGGCATTGTTCACGGCATCAAGGTCTTCTTGAGTCACATTGCTGGCGGCAAAGCGAACACGTTGCATCGACGATGGCGTCACCATCGATTGAACATCAGCATAGCGCCAGTTGAACCAAGCCTCACCGAAGTCTTCTGCCACATCTTCCAACGTGGTCTGATTGGGCGACGTCTGTGCCTCACCACCCCATTTCGAACGAAGTTCGTCACAGGAAACGACCGACAGACCTATGGCAAGCCAGACACCGACATATAACAATACTTTCTTCATATCTTTTCTATTAGAATTGTTTTGCAAAGTTACGATTTTAATTCATAATTCCCATCTTTCAATCCAGCAATTCTTCTATTTTTCCATTTTTCAATAAAAAAGCACTACCTTTGCAAACGTGAAGCAAACGAGCCACATATTCATACTGCTTGCCGTTGCCCTGCTCTGTTCGTGCAGTGCCACGAAATTCGTACCCGATGGAAAATATCTACTGGACGAGGTCAGCATCAAATCTGACAACAAGGATTTCAATGCCAAACAACTGAAACCTTATATCCGACAGAAAAGCAACTCCAAGCTGTTCTGGCTGAACCGCCTCCTTCAGAAGAAGGGCAACCAACCCGTAGTATTCGACTCGCTACTCGCCCAACAATCGTGCAACGACTTGGCTAAAGCCATGCAGAACAGGGGCTACATGAGGGCATACGTGACAATGGAGACGCAAACGAAAAAGAAACGGCTGAAAGCCACTTACACTCTGCATCCGGGCGAACGTTTCTACATCAGCAACTTCCAATACGACATTCAGGATACGGCTGTTGCAACATTATTACAACCCATACTGAAAACACATCAGGAATCAACACCCTTCACCGTTGCCGCACTGGACAGCGAGCGCAAGCGCATCACGAAATACCTGAACGACAACGGCTATTATCGCTTTAACAAGGATTTCATTTTCTATTCGGCTGACTCTACCGTCAACGACCGACAAATAGACATAACGATGCACCTGATGCCCTACAAAGCTAACAACGATGCACCGGAGACACCGCATCCACGATTCCGCATCAACAACATCACCTACGAAGGGGGCGACAGCACAGGACTGCACCTGCGCAACAACGTACTGGAGAATACTACGGCAATGGAGAAAGGCAAGTATTACAGTGCCGCGGACCTGCAAAAAACGTACAACAATTTCGGCAGACTGGGAGCTGTGCGCTATACAAACATACGGTTTACGGAAAACGAAGAAGCAAGGGTAACCGCGAAGCGCTTGCCAGACCAAGAACAGGAGGTTGCACAAAATGAAGAACGCCTGCTTGATTGCAACATCCAAGTTTCCAACAACAAGCCCAACACCATCTCTTTCCAACCGGAAGGAACGAATACAGCGGGCGACTTAGGGGCAGCGGCTTCGCTGACCTGGCAGAACAGAAACCTCTTTCACGGTTCGGAACTGCTCAGCATACAGCTGCGTGCAGCCTTTGAAGCCATTACCGGACTGGAGGGCTACGACGACCACAACTACAAGGAATACGGTGTTGAGGCACGCCTGGAGTTCCCACGATTCCTGGCACCTTTCCTTTCACGACGCTTCAAACGCCGTTCTACGGCAACATCGGAGCTGTCTATGGGGTGGAACATGCAGAACCGTCCGGAATTTCACAGGCGCTTGTTCTCGGCAGCATGGCGGTATAAATGGACGAACTCAACCCATACGACAACCTACAGCCTTGACCTGGTTGACGTCAACTACATCCGCATGCCCTGGGTGTCTGAAACATTCAAACGCGACTATATCGACGAAACATCGTCGAGCCGAAACGCCATACTGCGCTACAACTACGAAGACTTGTTCATTCTGCGTACCGGCTTCGGCATCAGCTACAGCGACAGCCGACAGTCGCTCAGAGCACACATCGAATCGGCTGGCAACTTGCTGTACGGAATCTCGTCGATGCTCAAATCGAACAAGAATGCCGACGGGCAATACACGCTCTTCAACATTGCTTACGCACAATATGCCAAGTTCGATATTGACTACTCACGACAGATACCCGTGGGCGAAACTTCACAGCTCGTACTCCATACGGCATTGGGCATTGCCTATCCCTACAGCAACAGCAAGGTGCTGCCCTTCGAGAAACGCTATTTCTCAGGGGGCGCCAACAGCGTACGTGGATGGAGCGTGCGCGAGCTGGGACCAGGTAGTTTCCGAGGCACCGACGGAAAGATTGATTTCATCAACCAGACGGGCGACATGAAACTGGATTTGAATGCAGAACTGCGCACACCGCTCTTCTGGAAATTTTATGGTGCTTTGTTTGTCGATGCCGGCAATATCTGGACCTTGCGCAACTACGAAGAACAGCCTGGCGGTCAGTTCCGATTCGACTCGTTCTACAAGCAACTGGCTGCAGCCTACGGATTGGGATTGCGCCTGAACTTCAGCTACTTCGTCGTACGCTTCGACTGCGGCATGAAGGCTGTCTCGCCTGTCTATGACGACCATAAGGAACACTACCCCATCTTCCACCCGAAACTCAAACGCGACTTCACGTTCCACTTCGCCGTGGGATTACCTTTCTAATGATGAATTATTAATTGTGTAATCGCGAAGCGCTTTCACAAAGCGAAGCGACTGAAAGAATTATAAATTGTGAATTGTAAAATAACACCCATCGCCCACTTCCGCTCACCGTTCACGTCGAAGTTCGGAATACCACGACAGAGCGGACTCGTTGAAGAGTTGCGCGGACGCATTGTCTTCGAACCCGAATACCGGCGCGAAGAGGCACTGAAGGGAATCGAAGACTTCGACTACCTGTGGTTGATATGGGGATTCAATGCCAACGAGGCGGCAAGGGAACAAGGGGATGAGGGAACGGAGGCATCGCAAAACGTAACCGCAAAGCACTTGACTTGCAAAGAATGCTCAAGCAAGTCATCGCCCAGCAAAAACCTGACCGTACGACCGCCACGTCTTGGAGGAAACGAGCGCATCGGAGTTTTTGCCTCACGAAGTCCGTTCCGCCCTAACGGCTTGGGACTGTCATCAGTACGCCTGTCGCGCGTCATCGACGGAGAGATTGAAGTGCTGGGAGCTGATTTGATGGACGGTACGCCCATCTACGACATCAAACCCTATATCGGCTATGCCGACTGTCATCCCGATGCACGGGGCGGTTTTACCGACAACAGGCAGTGGAAGGAGCTGAAGGTGGTCTTCGAAGACAGCACGAAACAACTGTTCACCAACGAACAGTTGCAAACCCTGAGCAAGGTGCTCGCCCTCGACCCTCGACCTCACTACCACCACGACGACCAGCGCATCTACGGAATGCCCTTTGCCGGCTTCGACATTCGTTTTCGTGTGGCAGACGGGGTGCTGACCGTTACAGAAGTAAAACAATAAACCAAATACAATATGGAAGAACTAATGAAGAACCAAGCGGAACTTCCAGAGAATGCTTTCCGCGAATTGAAGGAGGGAGAAGAATACCAACCGGTGATGAGTCCGAAACATCATTTTCCTGAGGTTACGGGCTGGTCTGTCACATGGGGTGTCCTCATGGCGATGCTCTTCTCTGCTGCCGCTGCTTATTTAGGTCTGAAAGTGGGTCAGGTTTTCGAAGCAGCCATACCCATCGCCATCATTGCGGTAGGCGTTTCGGCAGCAGCCAAGCGTAACAAGGCTTTAGGCGAGAATGTCATCATACAGAGCATCGGAGCTTGTTCGGGTTCTGTCGTTGCAGGTGCTATTTTCACCCTACCTGCTATCTACATCCTCGAAGCGAAACTCGGTGACCCAGCTCTCTCGGCTTCATTCCTGAAGATCTTTATCGCTTCTGCACTCGGCGGAATCCTCGGCATCTTGTTCATGATTCCTTTCCGCAAATATTTTGTGAAGGATATGCACGGTAAATATCCCTTCCCAGAGGCAACGGCTACCACACAGGTGCTCGTCAGCGGCGAAAAAGGCGGCAGTCAAGCCAAACCGTTGCTCATTGCCGGACTCGTTGGCGGACTGTACGACTTTATCGTGGCTTCGCTGGGTTGGTGGAACAGCGAGTTTACTTCGCGTGTGATAGGCTTCGGCGAGACGGTTGCCGAGAAAGCCAAACTGGTATTCAGACTGGATACGGGGGCTGCCATATTTGGTTTGGGCTATATCGTCGGACTGAAATATGCAGCCATCATCTGTTTCGGATCAATGGCAGTTTGGTGGCTCATCGTGCCTGGTATGTCACTCTTCTTCCACGACACGGTGCTCAACATCGGCGGCAGCACCATCACGCAGACTGTCGGTGAAATGTCGCCTGAAGACATCTTCTCCACCTATGCACGCAGTATCGGTATCGGAGGTATCGCTATGGCGGGTGTCATCGGCATCATTAAGTCGTGGGGCATCATCAAGAGTGCCGTTGGCTTAGCAGCTAAGGAAATCAAAGGAACAGATCAGCCGAAGCAGGCAGAGAACGACAGTCTTCTCAACAAGCAACCTCGCACTCAGCGCGACCTCTCTTTCCGCTTCATCGGCATCGCCTCCATCCTTTCTATCGTTGCTACGTTCGTATTCTTTTGGCTGGGCGTGATGAACAATCTGTTGTTTGCCATTGTAGCCATACTGCTCGTTACCGTCATAGCTTTCCTCTTCACTACCGTTGCCGCCAACGCTATCGCCATCGTCGGCTCTAATCCCGTGTCGGGTATGACGCTGATGACGCTCATCCTCGCATCAGTCGTTATGGCGGCTATCGGACTGAATGGTTCCAGTGGCATGCTGGCAGCCCTCATCATGGGTAGTGTTGTCTGCACAGCCCTGTCTGTTGCCGGTTCGTTTATCACCGACCTGAAGATTGGCTACTGGCTGGGCACCACACCAAAGAAACAAGAGTCGTGGAAGTTTCTGGGTGTGCTGGTGTCAGCGGCTACCGTCGGCGGCGTCATGATGCTGCTCAACGACACTTACGGCTTCGCTCCCGATCGTGAAGGTCATCTCGTAGCACCGCAAGCCAACGCTATGGCTGCCGTCATCGAGCCAATGATGAACGGAGCTGGTGCTCCCTGGTTGCTCTACGGCATCGGAGCGCTCATCGCCATCGTCCTTGACCGTTGCAAGATTCCTGCACTCGCCTTCGCTTTAGGTATGTTCATCCCCCTGCAACTCAACTTGCCGTTGCTAGTCGGAGGAGCCATCAGCTGGTATGTCACCACACGCAGCAAAAACGAAGAGGAGAACAAGGCACGCGGTGAACGCGGTACACTCATCGCCAGCGGTTTTATTGCCGGCGGCGCCCTCATGGGAGTTGTCAGTGCATTGTTGAAGTTCGGAGGCTTCGACTTCATCAACACCGCCTGGTTAGACAACCCCTGGTCGCAGGTTTGCTCACTCCTCGCCTACTTCCTCCTCATCTGCTATGTTGTCAAGGCTACCAAGAAGTAGGCACATTGTCCTCGTATAAAGATAAAGAGTCTCTCCAAATCGAATTTGGAGAGACTCTTTTTGTATTGCTACTTGCCTGACTGGGATATAGAACACCATTATTGAAAAAGAAATAAGGTGGATATGCTCGGCATATCCACCTTATTATATATATAGTCGCTAAACTATTACAGCCTTTGACCCTTAGAAGAAGATGTAGCGATTGTCAACAACGCCAGCCTTAGTGATAAGGTCTTGCATGAAGTTGCCCACCTGCTGCATAGCACGCTGGCGGCAGTTCTGCATCTGTGCTGCCACGTCGAACTTGGCTCCGGCACGCTTGGTCTTCTTCTGAACCTGGAACACATAGACACCAGCATTACCCTTTACAGGTGCTTTAGAGAACTTGCCAGCTGCGGTACCGGCAATAGCTCCTGAGAGGGCGGGTTCCATAGCTCCAGTCTCCTGAATGAAAGCGGGAGCAGCGAAAGTAACCTGGTTGACAGCAACAATCTTGCCGCCCTTAGCCTTGGCTGCGTTCAAGCTGTTGACACCCTGCAGTTTGGCAATGAGTTTCTCAGCCTTCTTGTCCTTGATCACTTCGCGCTGCAGGAATTCTTTCACCTGAGCATCCGTATATTCACGATAGCCTTGCGGATGGATGTTAGTAAGAGCGAGAACCATCATGTGGTCGTTGTCGCCACACTCATAGAGCGGACTGATGTCGCCTTGGTTAGCAGAGAAAATCCACTTGAGGGCTTCACGGGTAGCATGAACGCCTGCAACATAGTGTTCAGCAGTAGAGATATTACTGAGTTCCTGTACCTTGTAGCCGTATTTCTTGGCATTCTGCTGCATAGCTTCAACATTGGTACACTTGGTAACAAACTCGCTGAACTTATTGTATGCTGCGGCACGAGTGTCTTTGCTGAAGTCGATGACTTTCTTGATGACTGCTGCCGTATATTTGTCGGTGAAGGCACGACGGTCGAGCACCTGGACGATGATATTGCCCTGGGTGAGCTGCAGGTTCTTGGTCTCGTTGACACCACCATTGAGCAAAGCATCGATGTACTGACGGTTGTCCATGTTCATCGTGGTAGAACGCTCATACTGTGCACCCGTGAACCAAACCTTCTCGCCTGTCTGTCCGTACTTCTTGGCAATAGCCTCGAAGTCGCCACCAGCCTGCAGTGCGTTGTAAATGCTGTCAGCCTTGGTGCGAGCCTCGTCAGCAGTCTTTGCAGCCACCTGAATCTGGCGATACTGTACAGAGTCGGGCAAGGAAGCCTTGCTGAGGATGCGGATGATGTTGAGGGTGTTGTCCTGCTTGTTCTCAATGACACCAGAAGTACCAACAGCCATGGAATCTATCTTAGCTGCGATGTCGCTGGGGAATGCCTTTGAGGAAACGGGAACACCAATGTAGGGCACCTGCGAAGCACTCTTGCTGATCACCTGTGCTGGGTCTGTAGCTTCTGCAAGTTGAGTCTGGTAACCATTCATCTCCTTGGTGATGGCTGCACGGTCGGCAGCGCTGGCAAGAATCTGCACATCGACATACTTCACATCGCGGGTTTCAACAGCCTGACGGAAAGCAGGTTTCAGTTCGGCGTACTTAGCCTTGAGGTCGGCGTCTTCAACCTTTACGTCGGCATCCTTGATAGATGAATACGGGAAGGCTGCAAGCTGTACCTGACTCTCCTCGTTCTCATCGTTGAAAGCCATCTTAGCCTCAACCTTGTTGGAGAGGATACAATGTGCGAGCAAGCTCTGATATTTCTGTCCGAGAAGCTGTGTGCGCAGGTTCTTTTCTACAAAAAGCCAGTAGTTATATACGGGCTGCATCTGCTCAGCCTGCTGCGGAGCCTGTGTCTTCGCTTTGTTGAACTGGTCGATGAACTGCTTGAGCGAGTTCACATCGAAGCGTCCGGTCTGCTGATTCACGAACGGAGTCTGCAGGAGAGCGGGATGAGTACCTGCGTTGAGCACGTTCTGAAGTTCTGCTTCTGTTACGGTGAGACCCAGTTTCTTGGCGTCTTCTTCAATAACCTTGTTGGAAACGTACTGTTGCCAAACCTGATCACGCACCTGATTAAGTTCTTCTTCGGTGAGATTGTCACGTTGCATGGTGAACTTCACTACGTCCTGATACTCTTCAACGAGTTTCTGGAACTCCTGAACGTTGACTTTCTCACCCATGACTTCGCCGATTTGCTGACTTGCCTGGCCTTTAATGCCATTGCAAGAACGGAAAGCTTCTTCGGCAATGAATGCAAAAAGGCCGAGCGCAATGATGATTACCAGCGTCACGCCTTTGCTTCTGATTTTTCCTAATGCTGCCATTTTTTGTTGTTTTATTATTTTGTTATTTTCTATTCTTTTCCTGCTATTTTCGCAAAATGCGCACAAAGATACGAAGAAAATGGGAAATCGTGCAACTTTTCTGTAAGAAATTGCCTTTTAGGGGTTAACTTTCAGTCGCACAAGTTCTATCTTCGTCATTGTTTTCTGGATGATTTTGAAATCCCACCGTCCTATTGTCACAACTTCGTTGAGCTTCGGGAAGCTTTGATACGCATGAAGAATCAAGCCTCCTACCGTCATATAGTCGTCACTTTCAGGCAGGTCTAATCCGAACATCTCGTTCACTTGGTCTATCTCCATGCGTGCCGAGAGCAGGTATTCGTCATCGGCAACCTGCTTAGCGATATATTTTGCCGAATCGTGTTCGTCTTCTATCTCACCGAATATCTCTTCTACAATATCTTCCAGACACACGATGCCGCTGGTTCCGCCAAACTCATCGACGACGACACCAATGGATTTCTTCTGCTGGAGGAAGATGCGCATGAGTTTTTGGGCTGCCATCGTCTCGGGAACAAACGGCATCTCGCGCAACATGGTCTTCAGGCTCTCGCTCAAAAGGAACTCGCCTTGCGGGGATGCAGCCTGCAACTTGCCCTGATTCAGTCGGAACATGTCGGAGGAATGGATATAGCCGATGATGTGGTCGATGTCATCTTTAAAGACAACAACCTTGCTCTTACCACTCTCCGTGAACTTCTGACGCAGCTCGTCCAGCGGGCAATGGTCTTCGACGGCAATGATTTCCGTTCGCGGCACCATACAGTCGCGCACCTTCGTATCGGAGAAGTCAAGAGCATTCTGGAAGATTTTCACCTCTTCTTCTATATCTTCATTGCTACGGGCATTGTCGATGGACGACTGTACGAGATAATCCAAATCGACTTTCGTAAAGGCTCCATCGTCTTTCTGCTTATCCATCTTGATGCCGACCATGCGCAACAAGCCACGCGAAAGGAATGTGGCAAAGCGGCTGATGGGCCACAAGACGATATAGAAGACATAAGCCAACGGCGCAAAGAAAGTCAGCATCCGGTTGGGATTGCTCTTGAAGAGCGTCTTCGGCAGGAACTCACCCGTGAACAGGACGATAATGGTCGAGCAGATGGTGTCGAGCAAGACGCGAGTTCCGTCGTTGAACATAGCAAACAGGGTATTGTCGAACAAGAAGGCAAAGAGAATGCCATAGACCACCAACACGATGTTGTTGCCCACCAGCATCGTGGAGACAAACACGTTGGGGTGGTCGTAGAATTGAGACAGGCACCGTTGTGCCAGACCGTTCTTCTCCTTATCCATCTCCACCAGCAGCCTGTTGCTCGACACGAAAGCTATCTCCATGCCTGAAAAGAAGGCGGAGAACACCAAGGTCACGAGAATGCCGAGTACAATATGTAGATAGGGTTCTATCACTTTTTCTTTATGATTTGTTGTTTTGTTTTCACAGGTGTTGTGCGCTTAGCTTTTTCAGCAATAGCATTTGTAGATTTCTCTGGCGTAAGAGGCTTTGTAGATTTATTATCTTTCTGTTCCGTTGCTTTCGCACGCGTGCTGTCGGCCTTTTGGGCCTGACGCATGGAGTCGCGCGGATTGGGTTTGTCGAATCCCATGTCAGCTTTCTCGAAAGAGCCTCTCGTATTGGTGACAATGTATTTTGTCATCTTTTCGTCGCTACGGAAATAGTTTCCTTCCAGTTCGCGTTCAGGCGTTTTCAAGTGGGAATAGCGATGCGACCATATCTCGTGGTTCATCTCGTCCCAGTACAGCTCTTCGCTGCGGAAGTCCATCCCCTGTTTGGTGTGAATACGCACACGTCCATGCAGTTCCCAACGGCGATCCTGATCGTAGTAGTAAGCCGTGTCGCCTTGAATGAACGACTGAATGTGCATCGTCTGGTCGAACTGTGTCAGGAGCACGCCCTTATCGAATATCCATCGCGAAGGATGCTTCTTGTCGTTGATTTCCCAACGCTCGGTGACGATACGATACTTGATGACTCCCGAATCGGAGATGAGCGTGTTCACACCATACGTCGTCATCATCGGCACCGAATCACGGTCGTAGATGGCAGCAGCCGTGTGCTCACGTTCTTCGCCACACGAGAGGAAGCACAGGAACGTCAAGACGAACAAGGGAAATATGGCAAAACGTCTTATCATTCTTCACTCTTCACTAAGGGATTCAGCCCGCATGCTGATCAATCAACCTTGAACTTGGCAAACCAACGCTCGTTGAACGTCAGACCAACGTTGATACGGAAACTGTTTTCCTTGATGAGTCCCGAAGCGCTACGGTTCGTCCACTGGGCGCTGATATTCAGCATAGACCGGTTGTTGTAACTGTTGACAATAGGAATGCCGACACCAGCGCTGACTGAGAATTCTTTAGGACCGTTTTGGTCGTTCACTTTAATATAAGGTGTAGCGTAGGAGAAGCCTGCACGATAATGCATGCGCCCAAAGAAGCTGTGCGAACGCTCGTTGGCACAATAGTCACCACCAAAGGTCATCTTCTGGCGGTCTTTATACAAGCCATTCACGAGGTGATAAGTAGGTTTCTCGTTCTGATAGGTCAAGACAGGCGTATCCAGCTTGCTCCATTTCTGCACCTGATAGTCGAAGCCCAACTTCAGGCAGTTCTTGTGGTTCCACACGAGACCTCCACCGAACGAATGGGGAATGCTCAAACCGTTTTCAATCATCAGCGTATCGCTGTGAGCAACGGAAGTCTGAGAGTTTGTCGAAGTGACGATACACTTGGGATCGGAACCCAGTTTGTGGCCCAAACCATAAATCAAGCCCAGCGTCACGCGATTGTTTCGTCCCAAGCGGGCTTCATACTGCAAGCCGAAGTCAAACTTGAAACTCGTCACTTCAGAGATATATCTCTTCGACAACGTGTTCACATAACTTTCACTATAGCTGTTGGTAATGCTGCGGTTGATCTTACCCCAGAAGTATGACACATTGGCACCCACAGACAATCCTTTTACGGGTTCCCAGCCGGCTCCGATATATACCTGCCGCAAACCGCCGTCACCCGAATAGGTATTGGTATAGGTGGTGCTGGGACCAATCGTCGAAGTGTGGTCGTTGACGTTGCCTTTTCCCGTAAAGCTATAGCCTACGTTGGAATAAGGAATCAGACCAAAGCTGAAGCCTACACGTTTGGCAAGACGGAAGGCAGCAACGACATACTCGAACGAAGCATTGTTGCGGTTCACCTTGCGCCCACCCTCAGAATAATTGGTTTTGTGTAAACTGACGCCTGCATCAAAGATGAATGTCAGCGAGTCCAGATTGGAATACGAAGCAGGGTTCAAATAATTGATTTGATTGTGCTCGCGAAAACCTAAAGCCAGTCCGTCCATACCCCTGTTGAAACCGCTCGTCTGCTCGGCAAGGGTTCCGAAACCATACATGCTGTAAGGAGAATTGGTGCCGCCTTGGGCAAACATTGTCGTTGATGATACCGCCAAAATGGCAGCTATTATGAGTTTTTTCATCTGCTATTTGTTTATACAAGGCGCAAAATTATTAAAAAAAATTGAAACAAGCCGCATTCAAATGAGAAATATAAGTTAATTTTGCATCGTGAAACAGATAAAAGGTTCTTTTAAGATTGTTTTGGCACTCCTGACTGTGTTTTTCTTCATACAGTCGGAAGGCTTTGCCCAAGGGCAAGAAGCCGCTTCGGCAGCTACGCCGAACACCATTCCTACTCCTCAACAACACGATTCTCTGTTGGCAAAGATGGATGCTATCGACATCAGCCTGCTCACCGTAGGTCCCGGCAACGAAGTTTGGAGCCTCTACGGACATACGGCGCTGCGCTACCAAGACAAGAATCGTCGTCAAGACCTTGCCATCAACTACGGGGCTTTCAACTTTGAACAAGACTATTTCCTCTTGCGTTTCGTCTTCGGAGCCACCGACTACGAAATGGAAACCATCCCCATGCGGCTCTTCATGGATGTCTATCAAGCAGAGGGGCGATGGGTCAGGGAACAACAACTCAACTTGACGCGCGAAGAGAAGCTAATCATTACGAATGCGCTATACAAAAATTCTTTACCCGAAAACGTTACCTATCGCTACAACTTCTTCTACGACAATTGCACAACCCGGGCAAGAAACATGATTGTGCAACACTTGAACATTAGCGGATATAATGCTGACAATCATTGGAATGGCGAAAGTTACAGGACCATGATTCACCAATGGACAGACGACCACAGATGGACGCGCTTCGGCAACGACCTGCTATTGGGCATAGGTTCTGATTTTAATACAGAGAAAGAAGCCTCTTTCTTCCTTCCCGATAGTGTCAGCAAAGAGTTTGAAACGATGGTGCTCACCAACCCCGACGGTTCCAAGCGCCGGCTAGTGAGCCACAGTCGCATGTTAATTGAGCCTCTTTCGGAAGGCAAAAGAGCCTCTTTTGGCGACCCATTAAGCCTCTTTTGCCAACCCCGTTTTGTCTTCGGACTGCTTTTCGCGGCTATCCTCCTGACTACATGGTTGTTACAGTACCGCAAGAAGCATTCTCTCCAGTGGCTCGATGCCCTGTTGCTCCTCCTTTCAGGAGCAGCAGGCTGGATGCTCTTGGTCATGGTTTTCTCGCAACATCCCACCGTGCGTGTCAACCTTCAGATTCTCCTGCTGAACCCACTTTCTCTGGTCTTCCTCTTCCCCACCCTCAAAGCCGCTCGCAAAGGCTACGCCCATTGGTATTGGAAGGTGTTGGCGGTATGCATCTGCCTTTTCCTCGTCGGCGGTTTCTGGCAGACCTACGCCGAAGGAATGTACTTTTTGGCATTATCTTTGCTCGTACGTTGCTGGGCAAACCTGCGGAAAAAATAAAACTCTTATAATAAATAAGGTAAAAAAGACAAGAGGTTACGGATTTTTTCCTTACCTTTGCACCCGTTTTAGCAAATACGAATACAAACAAAACATTTAAATACACATGAATTTCAATAAATTCTTGAAATCACTCTTCGGCGACAAATCGACAAGAGACATGAAACTGATTCAGCCGTTCGTGGAGAAAGTGAAGGCGGCATACCCCGAAATTGAGGCTTTGGACAATGATGCGCTGCGTGCCAAAACCAAGGAAATACAACATTTTGTGCAAGAAGCGGCTCGACAGGAGAAGGAGGAGATAGCCAAGCTCAAGGCTTCTATCGAGGAAACGCCCATCGATGAGCGTGAACCGATATTCAACCATATCGACAAACTGGAGAAAGAAGCGCTCGACAAATACGAGGAAGCCTTGAACGAGGTGATGCCTGTAGCTTTCAGCATCGTCAAGGAAACAGCCCGACGCTTTGCCGAAAACGAGGAAACCATCGTTACCGCCACCGATTTCGACCGCGAACTGGCTGGCGACCCGAAGAAAGACTTCATCAGCATCGACGGCGACAAAGCCATCTATCACAACCATTGGACTGCCGGAGGCAACGACCTGAAGTGGGAAATGATTCACTACGATGTGCAGCTCTTTGGTGGTACGGTGCTCCATCAGGGTAAAATCGCCGAAATGGCAACGGGTGAAGGTAAGACGCTCGTCGCTACCCTGCCCGTCTTCCTCAATGCGCTCACCGGCAACGGTGTTCACGTAGTCACCGTCAACGACTATCTTGCCAAGCGTGACTCCGAGTGGATGGGACCGCTCTATATGTTCCACGGACTCAGCGTTGACTGTATCGACAAGCACCAACCCAACTCCGATGCCCGTCGCAAGGCTTATCTGGCAGACATCACCTTTGGTACGAACAACGAATTTGGTTTCGACTATCTGCGTGACAATATGGCCATCTCGCCTGCCGACCTCGTACAGCGTCAGCACAACTATGCCATCGTCGACGAGGTGGACTCCGTGTTAATCGACGACGCCCGTACTCCGCTCATCATCTCTGGTCCTATCCCCAAGGGCGACGACCAGATGTTCGAGGAATACCAGCCGTTGGTAGAACGCCTCGTGGGTGTTCAGCGCCAGTTGGCAACCAAGTATCTTGCCGATGCCAAGCAGATGATTACGCAGGCTCAGGAGAAACAAGACAAGCAGATGGAGGAAGAGGGCTTCCTGGCACTCTATCGTTCCTACAAATGTCTGCCGAAAAACAAGCCGCTCATCAAGTACCTCTCTGAGGAAGGCATCAAGGCGGGCATGCTGAAGACCGAGGAATACTACATGGCAAACAACAACCGCGAGATGCCGAAGGCTGTAGAGCCGCTGTATTTCGTGGTGGATGAGAAGCTGAACTCGTGCGACCTTACCGACAAGGGTACGGCTTGGCTCGCCAAGCAGGTGAACGACGACCAGCTGTTCGTCTTGCCCGACATCACCAGCCAACTCTCGGCACTCGAAGCCGACACTTCGCTGAGCGACGAGGAACGCCTCAACAAGAAAGACGAACTGATGAGCCACTATGGCATCCAGAGCGAACGTGTACATACCCTCCAGCAGTTGCTCAAGGCATACTGCATGTTCAACAAAGACGACGAGTATGTTGTCATCGACGGACAAGTGAAGATTGTCGATGAACAGACTGGTCGTATCATGGAAGGACGCCGCTGGTCCGACGGACTCCATCAGGCTGTGGAAGCCAAAGAGCACGTGAAGGTCGAGGCTGCTACGCAGACCTATGCCACCATCACCCTGCAGAACTACTTCCGCATGTACCACAAACTGGCTGGTATGACGGGTACCGCTTCTACTGAGGCTGGTGAGTTCTGGGACATCTACAAACTCGACGTGGTAGAGATTCCGACCAACAAGCCCGTTATCCGTAACGATATGGACGACCGCGTCTATAAGACTGCCCGCGAGAAGTATCGTGCCGTCATCGAAGAAATCGAAGAGATGCGCAACAGCGGACGTCCGTGTCTGGTGGGTACCACTTCCGTCGAGATTTCCGAAATGCTCTCGAAGATGTTGTCCATGCGCAAGATTCCGCACAATGTGCTGAATGCCAAGCTCCACCAGAAGGAGGCCGACATCGTGGCAGAGGCTGGACGCAGCACCGACGGACTGGGTGCCGTCACCATTGCCACCAATATGGCAGGTCGTGGTACCGACATCAAGCTCACCGACGAGGTGAAGGCTGCCGGCGGTCTTGCCATCATCGGCACCGAACGCCATGAGAGCCGTCGTGTCGACCGCCAGCTGCGTGGTCGTGCCGGCCGTCAGGGCGACCCGGGTTCGTCTGTCTTCTATGTATCGTTGGAAGACAAGCTGATGCGTCTGTTCGCTTCCGAGCGTATCGCCAGCGTCATGGACCGTCTCGGCTTCAAGGAGGGCGAACGCATCGAAAGTCCGATGATTTCCAAGAGCATCGAACGTGCCCAGAAGAAGGTCGAGGAGAACAACTTCGGCATCCGTAAGCGTCTGCTTGAATACGACGACGTGATGAACAAGCAGCGTACCGTTATCTACGAGAAGCGCCGCCACGCCCTGATGGGTGAACGCATCGGAATGGATATCGCCAACACCATCTGGGACCGCATCGTCTATATCATCAACAACAACGACTACGAAGGCTGCAAGGAAGACTTCCTGAAGGTCATGGCTATGGAATGTCCGTTCACTGAGCAGGAATTCATCGGCAACAAGCGCGAAGAACTCTGCGAGCGCTCGTTCCAGCTGGCTATGGAGAGCTTCAAGCGCAAGACAGACAAGATTCAGGAGGTGGCTTGGCCCATCATCAAACAGGTGTACGAGAACCAAGGTGCCATGTACGAACGCATCGTCGTTCCTGTCACCGACGGCAAGCGCATCTATAACATCCCCTGCGACCTGAAGGAAGCCTACGACTCCGAAGCGAAGTCTGTCGTCAAGCAGTTCGAGAAGGTCATCCTCCTCCACCTCATCGACGACAACTGGAAGGAGAACCTGCGCCAGCTCGACGAACTGCGCCACAGCGTGCAGAACGCCAGCTACGAGCAGAAAGACCCGTTGCTCATCTTCAAACTGGAGAGTGTGAAACTCTGGGACAACATGATCAACGAGATGAACAACCGCACCACGAGCATCCTCATGCGCGGACAGATTCCAGAGATGCAGGAAGACAGCGTACAGGAGGCTGCACCAGAGCAACGCTCACAACGCTACAACGAACAGAAGGACGACCTCACCGACCCGGGACAGAAGGCTGCAGCCAGTCAGGACACGCGCGAGACGGCTCAACAAGTCAATCGCACACCTATTGTCAAGGACAAGATGCCGCGCCCCAACGACCCGTGTCCCTGTGGAAGCGGTAAGAAGTTCAAGCATTGTCACGGCAAAAACCTCAGATAATGGAAATCAAGATTCAACACCTCATCAAGAAATTCGGGGATAAGACCGCTATCGACATCCCCGAATTTTCTATCCATTCCGGTGAAATCATGGGTCTTGTCGGCAACAACGGAGCTGGCAAGACTACCCTTTTCCGTCTGCTGCTCGACCTGCTGAAAGCCGACGAAGGCAACGTCACCTTCCAGCCCCGTCAACAGTCGGCAGTCATCAATCCTGCCGAGAGCGAAGAATGGAAACAGCTGACAGGTGCTTTCATCGACGACGGATTCCTCATCGACTTCCTGACACCTGAAGAATATTTTGAGTTCATCGCCAAAGCCAACGGCATAGACAATGCCACGCTGGAAGAACGTTTGAAGACTTTCGCGCCACTCATGGCTAACGAGATTCTCGAACAAAAGAAATATATCCGAAACTTTTCGGCAGGCAACAAACAGAAGATTGGCATCATCAGCGCACTCATCAACCAACCTCAACTGCTGGTGCTCGACGAACCCTTCAACTTCCTCGACCCTACTTCGCAGAACGTGCTGAAGCACACCCTTGCCGACTATAACGCACAGACGGGTGCCACCATCCTCATCTCCAGTCACAACCTGCAATACACCATCGACATCAGCACGCGCATAGCCTTGCTCGAACAAGGTCACATCATCAAAGACCTGTCCAACCAACAAGGCAGCGCAGCCAAAGAACTGGAAAACTATTTCAACACATAAAACCTTTTTATCTCCCGTTCATCCGTTCGTCGAAGCGTTCGTTCACCTTCACCATCCAGTCAGGCAGTTTCTTCATCGCCTGATAGACCAATGCGTCTGGCATCTTCTTGTAATAAGCGTATGCCATCGGACCCGCTATAGCCGCCAGCGTATCAGCATCACCACCCAGAGAGATGGCGAGTTTGATACAATCGACGTAATCTTCAGACTCCAAGAAACAGATGATGGCAGGACCAACAGAACCCGCACAGGTTGAATTGAAGGTATAGGCATCATGGAAATCAGCATACTTCTTATTCGACCAGTCCGGATAATACTTGTCGAGAATCTGCTCACGCACAAACTCCTTGTCCCTTCCATTCTTCAAATGCCAGATGGCAAGAGCCGTAGCCTCTGCCCCCTTGATGCCTTCCGGATGGTTATGCGTAGGCGCCGCCGTCTCGTAAGCCATCCGTTTACATTCCTCTTCCGTTTGCGCCAGCCATCCTGCTGAAGAGCAACGCATAGCAGAACCGTTGCCCAGACTGCGGTACGGCTGCGGATAATGGTCAGCCATCCACAACTTGAACCTGCCCCCGAATCCAGCATGCCGATGTTCATTGGCACATTTCCACAGGTTCATGCTCATGTCTAAACCGTCAAGGAAAGCCTCAGCACACGCAAAAGTCAACACCGTGTCGTCCGTAAAACGAGCCCTGCTGCTGAACATTTTCACCTTGCCATAGTCTTTCACCCTATGCGTTCTTCCTTCGTATGCGCTACCGGCAATATCGCCGACAGCCTCACTCATCAAATAGTTCTTCATTTCCATAACTCAAATCTCAGTTTCCCAGACTACAAATTCACGCGGCAGAGAAATCTTCTTCACTTCGCCACGCTCACCTGTGATGATGTAGTTTTTTGCAATCTCCTTATCCAGTTCTTTCATAAAGGCAGCACGAATGCGGGCACATTTCTCGTTGATAGAGTTCAGCAACGGATTCGTCACATCCTCAATACTCTTTTTCGCGCGTTCCGTTAGTCCATGAGGCTTTATCTTCTCATAGATTTCCGCCAGTTCCTTTCTATACTCAGGAAGACGTTTAAAGACTATCCCCTCAGGATGGTTCAGGAAGAGTAGATAGACAGCCTTGACAATCGGCTCCATGACGATCTCTCTTTGAAGGTCAGACAATATCATCTTATAGTCTTTTGTAATCGTCAGTTGACTCACCCTGATAGCATTCTTTACCTTTACGTCACGACCAGTCAACCGTTTTAGAGTCTTTTCGCACCGCAACCCATCATAATACTTGTGCAGCACACGATCGAAGATGTCGTTGGGCGAAACCAAATCAAACAAAGTCATGCACGACTTGACTTTCTTGACATCAGGATATCCGAATATATCTTCAGCTCTTGGATTGTCGCTATCCAGGAGCGCTTGAGTGATTTCGCGCAACCTCTCACTCAACACAGGATGAGCCCAATAAGCCTGAGCCTCCTCCTTACAAGAAATACCGTAAAACTCAGAGTTACTACTATGCCCCAACCCTTTTATCTGTGGAAAGACATACCAAATCCAATGTCCACGCTTCTTTCCGTTCTCTATTTCGTGCAGCGCCATCTCGTAGGCAACCTGCTGAGCATCCACAAACCTATCTAAATCAAAAAACACACTTTCACCCTTCAAGGCATTTACAAAAGTCCTTGGCAAACTCACATTCTTCAAATCCAAAGCCTCCTTAAAAAACTTCGCTATCTCATCATCCTTATACCCAGCAGTGCCGCAACCTATACGAGTAACCAAGAAAAACAGCTTTTCATGCTCCTTCGCAAAAGCAATAAACCGCTCAACTGCCGCCTTCACCTCAATGTCATTACGAACACCATCACCATGATCAGTAGGAATCGCATAACTCTGTCCTTGCAATCCCTCCGGCTGTCCCCAAACCGCCCCAAACTTCCTTGTGGCAAACTTTGCGGCACCACCCGCATGATAGCCCAGAATATTACTGCCAAATACAAATATCTGGTCAGGCAAAAGACTGTCTATATAGTCCGGCGTATAACTATCCATTGTCAAACCTCCCCCATATTAAAAATCTCATCATCCTCCTTCTTCATGCAAAAGTAACAGAGTTAGTCATCTTCTTTCGTCAGTATTTCCATCCAATTGTCAGGCACCTTTAACCCTTGGAAGTCAGCTAATTTCCATATATCATAAAGGAAAGCCAATGCAATTAGAACAACGCTCATATTAAGCCATAGATGATTTTGAGCATGATACGTAAGATAAGCCATTATACCTATCGAGACAAGAATCTCTATTCCCAGTTTCCTTATTCTACCTGTAAAGAGAAACAAAAAAGTTTTCACGAACATGAACACAGCGCCAACTGCTACGGCAAAAAGAGCCGCTTTCAAGGCAATTCCTACGATATAAGCAACCCCGTCCAAAGAGGGCAATGAAATAGAACGTCCTGTAGTAGCAGAAAAAGCCAAAGCGTTGTCAGATGCTCCACACCATTGCCAGATAGACATGATGAGCAAAAAACCAAACACCAGAAAGAAAGTGTAAGATGCCACCTTTCTCGTCAATTGGTCAATAAGACATATTTTATGTCGAGTAAAAAGATCAACAAGCCCTTCGAAGAAACAAACGACAGAAGCTATCGCAAACAGTTCAAGAATAGTCATCCCAAAATGATCCAATCTCTCTGGCAACAACCAATGACCAAAGGAATTGGCAATACTGATCAGCAGCCATACCCCTGTGGCAAAAAACATCATTTTAAACAATGTCGGATAGCGACATCTCAATTTATTTACCTCAACTCTTTCCATATGTTTTTCCTTTTAGTTGCAAAATTAAACAATCCCTCCCAATTCTCCAAAACAATATTTTCCACAAGGCTTGTGGAAATATACCCTTTTCTAATAACGTCTTCTTGCATTTCCAACACCTCCAAATAAGCTCCCTAATACCGTCCAAATGCTAAAAATCCAATAACAGACATTATAACCAGTTGTGTATATTTCAGCTTTATATAAAGCATCTGTGAACCAACTTCTGACAAAATTAGCTACAAAAAACAGTCCATGCCATATACCAGAATACCATGTGTATTCTTTTCCAGGATCTATATCGCAAAGTAACTTGCCTAAAACGCAATAAACCCCAATCGTGATAAGAATTCTTGATATCATTTTTTTATATTTTATTTTTCTTATGCATAAACAATAGTAAGATCAATAAAATAGCGACTGCAACATCTACAATATTCCATATTGTCCGTCCAAGTGCTACTTTAATAAGAGGTTGAAAAAGTAAAGCAAGTGATCCAAAAACCATCATTAGCACCGCCTTTTTCTCTTCATAATACTGATAGGCCATGATGCCAAACACTACCATTGAAACAAAGCGCACCAACTGGTAATAGCCATAAGGCATTGGTGCAAGACAGAGCAGTAACAACACCGCCATGATCAAATATACAATTCTCATATTCGTATTCCTTATTAATTATCTGGTCGCATACGCGGTCCTTCGGACTCGTATTCTTCAAGTTCCTCTTCCCAGTCCTCACCCATATTCTCTTCCATTTCAGTTTCATACTTCACCTTTGCACTATCCCAGTCATAGATAAGAAAAACAGTTGGGAAAGATAGCCAAACAGCTAGAATTACACCAAAATACATACATTCAGCGTCTTCCCAATCAAGGTGTTTCAACCGGCTGTATATCAATGATGAGATAACAAACAAGCACAATGGAATGGCAAAAAACAAAATAGACTTAAATGTACCTAAATGCCAAATCAAAGGACGCACATACAGATATGTTTCAACTCCAACAAAGCCGGAGATGACACACAACGCTGTTAACAACTTAGCTTTTTCGTGCCAGAGGCAATACCCTATAATGCCAGCCCAAATAATTGCATTAATCCAAAATCCCATAATTCTGTTTGTTAGACTTCAAAAAGAACATACCAAAATAGTGAAGAAAAGAACTCTTTCATAGCTTAATTATTCACAAATGATTGTGATTGATAACTCTCTTTCGGGTTGGTTCCATATTCATTTACATTATCCTCACCTTTTTCAAATAATAAAAAGAATGGATTAAAAATAGGAACAAGAACCCACCAGCCACTTTTCCCAATATCATGACATCGCTTAATCATTTGCAAATACATGCCGACAACGATAACCAAATAGGCGAGCATTAAGGACATTGTCATAGGCTGGGAAACAAAGCGTATTACTGTAATTACGAAAAAATAAAGTATAAAGTATATTAAATACGAAATACCAAATTCTAGTCTTCGAATACGTCCTTTATAGGTAAAAACTCGTTTAAACATCCCATCAGAATTGTTGATGGGACCTTCATAGTCCTCACATACAGTATTGTCATATTTATTACCCATTCGTGACTGATTACTGCAGTTTAAATCATACTGACATGAATTACATTGTTCCCGTATCATAATCTTCTTTTGTTTATTTAAGTGCAACAAAAGTAATTAGAAGGAACATTATGAACAAATTATTTTTGTCCACAAGGCTTGTGGAAATAGAAATTTATTCCCAAACCACCAAGTCACGTGGCAAAGAAATCTTCTTCGCCTCGCCGCGTTTGCCTGAAATTGAATAAAAGCGAGCAATTGTCTCTGGCAAAATCTCGCAAAACAATTTCCGTATTCGTGCACACTTCTCGTTAATTGAATTGTGAGTAGGAGTTGTGATGTCCGTTATACTTTGTTCTATACGTTTAGTTATTCCTGCTGGACGTAGAAGTAGATACAACCGCATCAACTCTTCCCGGTAGTCTGGTAAAGTCTTTAAAACGATACCCTCTGGGTGTGAGAGAAAAAGCAAGTAGATTGCTTTGACAATAGGCTCCATTTTAACCTCAACAAGTTTTTCACCTTTCAGGAATACCGCATAATCCGCTGTTATTATCAGCTGAGGAAACAACTCCTCGTCATTCATGACTGACATAATCTCAGCATTATCTACACCATACGCTTTGAGTTTCCGAACCTTCTCTTTCACTTCTTCTAAGAGAATGGAGCAATGAAAATACTTCATCTCTTCTGTTATCAACTGCTTAATCGTGTTTTCCATAGTGTCTGAGCTAAATGATTCACTTTTTGTTACCCTACAAACTCTTGTTTTTTTATGAGTCGTAGCAGGTATTCCACAGCCTTAGGAGCCTTTTCGCGAGCATTTGCCAAATGCTGAGCGAACTCCTCTTCTGTCATTTCAGAATTAAAATCATCTACCAACTCACGTGGAGCATCAGATGTTTTAACAAGCGCTAATCCTTTTCTCTTCATCAGATAACGAAGCGACAAAATTCCCTTGTCGTATCTGGGCTTTACCTTGATCAGTTCCTGCATCAAGTTCAGACCAGGGTCACCTATATACAATTCGTTAAGCATGGCTATCATGTAGAGAACTTTTGCATCGGGCATAGACATGTCGAACACGTCGCCCATCAGCACGTTCACGGCATCTGCCTCTTGGTATCGCTCCATCTTTGCCAGACAGCGAGACTTCACATATAGCGCTTCCTGACATTGATGCAATACCAATACGCCATCAACGTATTTCAATGCCTGCTCGTATTCTCCAGCATAGAGACTTAGCAACGCTACCAAAAACTTCGGAGCCCAATGATTGATAACCATAAGCGACTCTGAAACTGTTTTGATTACGCCAAATAGTTCGTCATCGCAAATAACAGTATCAAGGAATCGTTTTGCCTGTTGCATAGCCTCCTTGATGTCGCCCTCCTCAGCTTTCTTTTGTACCAAAAACAGATACTGTTTTGCGGCTTCGTCGTAGTCATGATGATGCAGCAATTGATAGACGGCCTTGCCGCTCTCTATCTCGCTATTGATAACTTGGTCATTATTATACCCACTGGCATACATGAGAACCTCCCTACTCGTGTGAGCGTACTGAGGAATGATAGGGTGAGACAGGAACAATCCACCCAATGAGCGTACACGACTCAGCGCTACATAAAGCTGTCCTGCAGCAAACATACCTCTGCTCAGATCAAGGTAGAGTTTGTCGAAAGTCATACCCTGACTCTTATGTACCGTGATAGCCCATGCCAGCCGGAGTGGATACTGCGTGAAGGTACCCATCAGTTCCTTCTTCATTTTGCGCTCTTCACGGTCATATTCATAACTGTACGATTCCCAAGAGCAATTGGGTACCACATAAGTATCACCACCCTCGGTCTTTACCTGTATCTCGTCATTGGTTAGTTTAGCTACCGTTCCAATCGTTCCATTCACCCAACGCTTTTGTTGGTCATTGCGTGTGAACATCACCTGAGCACCCACCTTCAGCTTCAAGGTTAAGTCCACAGGGAAGCGCTTCTCCTCGAACTTTCCTGTGACGGTTCCCTCATAGGTGTACTCCTCTGACTCAATTTCAGACAAACGTTTCTGATTGATGGTGTCAGCAGTTCTATTGAGCGAAGCAAGTGTTATCACAGCACCATCATCCTTGGTAGGCATACCAACACGCTCATTCAGGTGCATCAGGTTCTCCGGTGTCGTCTTGTTCAGACGAACATTCTCCAATATACGTAGGAAATCTTTATCCTCCTGACGATACACCTTCTGGAATTCAATCTTCACCATCCTCATTCGCTTGATGGCATCTGCCTTGTAGAAAAAGAAATCCTGTGTTTCGTAAAGATCACGCATCAGTTCACGCTCTGCACCTTGTTTTACTACTGGCGGCAGTTGGAACATGTCCCCCACGAAAATAACTTGTTTTCCACCAAAAGGAAGTGAGCTTCGTAACGTTTTACGCATGGTATAGTCAATTGCGTCGATGATATCGCAACGCACCATGGACACCTCATCTATAATAATGGTGTCCGTATGGACTAGCGTCAATATTTTTGACTGACTCATCTTTCCCATCGTACCTGGCGTGCAGACATCCATCGGCAGCCCGAAGAAAGAGTGGATGGTATCGCCACCAGCCAATATTGCAGCAACACCCGTCGGCGCAAGGGTGATGAATTGTTTATCCACCATCTTTTGCACCTTACGAAGGAAGGTCGTCTTACCTGTTCCAGCCCTTCCAGTGAGGAAGAAACTACTGTTCGTGTTGGCAATCAGTTCATAAGCCATCACCTGCTGCTTGTTCTCTTTGTCGATCATGTTCTCCATCGTTTTAGTGTTCTCCATTGTTTTTGTGTTTTTCAAGTTTGGGTAGTATTTGGGTTAAACGTGTGTTGAAGTCAGAATCAAGGAAACTCTTGTAGCATCCGCTAATCAGTTCCTTAGCCTGCATACCAATCTGCTCTATAGGCACACAGATACGCTGCATCTTCATGACACCTGTCAGGAACTCCATGACCATCTGCTCCGACTCTTGGCGGATGAAGTCCTCGTTGCGGAACACCTTGTCGTAGTCGCGTTTCTGGATGAGTTCCATCGTCTGTCCGTTAAAAGCATATAGCTCGATACTGTCGATGTAGGTCCAACTATGATAAAATCCAACCTTCTCCACGATAGCGATGCGGTCGCAGAATCTTACACCGAGGTAGTAGCGGTGTCCGTTACTGCTCTCGTACTCGTCGCAGATGAACATCTTCTGACTGTTGTCCCAAGTAGGGATATGTACGCGAGGACTGCCGTATGTAGGCAGGATGCTGTCAAACAGATTCTTGTTGATTGCTTTGTTCAATGTAGCCATTGTCTTATCGTTTTTGAGGTTGAACTTTGTGTTATTTTTGTCGCAAGCAGTCGCCCTTAGGCTAACCGCTTGTGCTGTGTCTCCTCTACCATACCTCTTGCGAAGCTGGCCAGCTCCTGTTCGCTGACGTGTGCACCTTGCAACTTCAGCTGCCCCTCCAAAAAGCCCTTTAGCATCAGAATGCTCTGCTCCTTGGCGAACTGCTCGCTGAAGACGCGGTAGTCGCATCCTCCCCAATACTTCTGTGCAATAAGCTGTGCCTTCTGCCCGTCGAAGCAGAACAGCTTGATGCCATTCAGGAAGGTATAGGCATAGCCCTGCCCCAGTTCGTAGTACACCACCAGCCGGTTCGAAAGACGTACAGCCTTGTAGTACGTGTTACCTGCAGCACTGGTGTACCCTTGCGACAGGAACACATTCCTAGCGGCGTTATAAGTCACTTGCTCGCCAGAGAGTGCTGGTAGAGCCTTGGTTACGATGGTTTGGAGGGCTGTGTTCATCATAGCTGTCATCCTTTTTTAGTCCCCACCACTAACGTTTTGCAGCGTCAACTCTGGGGTGGTATCAGAGATTGACGCTGCAAAGATAAAGTGTCTTTTTCAACCTATCAAGAAAAACAACCTTGTGAACGGTTCCGTTCCACTTGGAACCGTTTTACCATTAATCTATTACTTGGAAATCTTCTTCACGTACAAAAAGAGGATAATATTTTTTCGTAGCAGAACTGGTGTTTGGTATAAAATTCGTGATTTTGACTTTCTTTCCAACTAAATCCATATTCTTAAGAAGAACAGAATAATCTTTTCCAATATGACAATAGCCTTTTTCATCCTTTTCTATAATCCCTTCATCTTGTTTTTGCCAATTTGACATGTTCTGCTGTTTATCTGTGTTTTTTTCTATGTAGGATATAAACCATGAAACAAGTTCAGTTATGGAAAAAAGTAAAGATCGTATTATCAATGTGTCACTTCTTTCTGAAACAAATTGATGTACCTCATACTGAAGATTCGGTCCCTTATGTGACCCATCTTGTACCATCTCTACAACATATTGCATTAGCATATGCAGTGCTTTGGGCAACACCTCTTCGTTCAGATTATAGCCATTTGCTTTTGAACATAGGAATCGACTGAAATTGTTGAGCGAAAGATTTTCTGGAACAATTCCAAACTGAGCTGATACAGCATTCATATTATCAAGTATTTCTGTACGGAATCGATTGAAATAACTTTCTGTGTTGGTAAGAGACCCTTCTCGGCTTTGTATGAGCAGTTCTCTAATCAAGTTATATGATTTAGCTTCACATTGCTTGTCAAATACCAGAAAGTAATTCAGTTCTTTTTTATATTGATTATCTATCTGAAATTCTACACTATTGATCTTGTCAACATCATTCTTTATTCTTTCGAGCAATGGTCGTGGACCATTACTTTTAAAGAATATGGCATTATTGTATTTGAAATAGGCCAACGACTCTTCATCTACAAGTTCTGATATATTAATTCGTTGTGTGTAGATGTAGAAAGGAATGTGTTTATATCCTTCCCTCAGAAACATAGCTTTTCTGAGACCAGAAACTTCTCTTTCGTCTGATGGGGTAAAATCCTTTGCTGTAAAGTTTGCATCGACTATTACTGCATCAATTCGATGATTGACGTTTTTCAACATTTCTTCCAACATGACCGCATTATTGCATTTTACGACCTCAACATGCTGCATTGAAAGCAATGCTTTGCCGGTTTCATCCAGCAAAGCATCGATTTCGTCATCAGCCCATATAATTTGATATGTCTTATCCATATGCATATAAAAAAATTACAACGTTAAAGGAATGGAAATCATGAATGTTGTCCACCATTCTTCTTTGTCTGGAGACGAGACCGCTTCGCTTATAAAGTCAAGAGTCCCTCCCATCACAGAAACTATTTTAAACACATGACTTCCGCCTAATCCCGAACGACCTGTTTCTGTGCCAAATTTTCCAGAGGTAATGTATTCGTCAATGCTGAAGTCTTTCGGCATCGGCTTTCCATTATTACCAACAGCAATAATGATAGCATCCTCATCTCCAAGAGAAGTTCGATCAAGGTGTATCTTGACTTTGTTATCAGGGGATGAGGTTTTCTGGAACCCATGCCTGTTCGCATTGTCAAGCAGGCAGTCCATCATAATTGAAAGGGCAGTCTCATTGGCAAGGATAGTATTCTTCTCCTCCAATTCGCCATCACAATAGAATTCTATAGAGAAGGTTTTGGAGCCATAGTTTTCCCATCCAAGAATGTATCGCTCCATAAAGTCAACAATGCTAATCCTCTCCTTGGGATAATCATTGAAGTCAGCACCATTCATCTCTATGAGACGTTTGATATAGCCGAAGTTGTCTTGAATGTAAGCAATCCTCGACCTCCTCTCGTCATCTGTATCCAGCGAAAGAAGTTCCAACGCATTGTTAATACGTGTATAGGGTGTGCCTAACATGTGGATAAGATCTGAAGATGTCTTCTTGAGCATTTTCCGCTCTTTTGATGCCACAATATCATCAAGGTATTTTTCCTCGGCCTTGAATTCTGAGATTCTCACCTTCTGTTGTGACAAAGAACCTATCTTGCATCTTAAAGATACCCCATCATGACTGTCACTTATATCCAACAGGAAACATTCTTCCATCGTATGATAGACTACATCACCATGGGGAAATTCATCGGCTTCAAAATAAAGAGAATAGTCGCGACTATTGAGCAACTTCTCCCAAAAGCCTTGTCTGCACATGTAGAAGACGAACTCGGGAAGCATTTGACTGAAATCAAGGCTGAATATCAAAAAGCCTTTACGCACATATTTACCCTCACCAGTTTTGTCGAAACGCGCTGCTGGCACAAAAACAGGGTTATCCTGATTAGCCATTATGTAGGCCATGCGAGGATTCTTCATGTCTAGCACAAGTGCCTTAAAATCCACTTTATGGAAGGTTTGAGCATTTACGACTCCGTCAGAGAGTTCTGATGGAATGACATAGATAGAATCCCAATCCTTTGCAAAGTTGTCAGCGGTGAACACCTTACCTTTTGTCTCATCAAACTTTTCGAAATTAATCAAACTCAGACTACTGCCAAGATTACTCATAACAATCAAAAATTAAAAATTAAACTTTGTTTCGTTTGCAAAGGTAAAAACCGTTTTATATTGCCACAAGCATTTTTGTATTATGAATGGTTCCGTTCTATTGGGAACCGTTTTGCTGCTCTTCTATAAGCTGAATATTATAAGCGAAGAAGGGATAAAGCCTTGAAAGGTTGTCGTCGTTATTTGCACCATACTTTACTATTTTAACCTTTTTGCCTAACAATCCATTTTTAAGTACAAAGCCTGGATTAACTCCGAATTTGCTTCCTACATGATAGATTTTCTGGATTTCGATAATTCCCTCTAAATCATCATTTGTTGGCTTTTCAATCTTTACACACTTTCTTAAATTTTCCTCTCTATTTGGGTGCTCTTCGATATAATGGGACATCCAGTTAGCTATTTCGTACAGATTAAGAGATAAACTATAAAGAAGATAATGGGTCTTATTATTTTCATTTGGGTGTGAGAACTCATTCCCAATATTCTTGATCATAGCCATCATTGCACCTATGTATTCAGGAACTATATAATCTCCTTGTTGCCCATATCGAACACCGGCATGAAAAGCTGGGTCTCCTACTAGATATCTATAGCACTGATCAATATTTGGCCTTCCTCCACTAAAACATTCATTAGGTATTACTCCATTCTTGTTTGCATCTATATATACACATTCTAAAGCCTGACGAATTTGGTTATAGTATAGTTTTGAGTCAAAAGAGATATCAGAATCAGGGTTATGCATTTTCTCAAAAATACTTATTATAGATTCACACACATCTTTGTTAATGCTTCCCAATAGTTCGACGACATCTTTATATAGTAGTTTTACCTTAAATCTTTCGATATTATCTATTGTATTCCTTATGTCATCAAATAGTTTCTCATCATCAATGTCCTTAATATATATACGCTCATCTTTGAGCATCTCATTATCTTTAACCTTGTCTTTCCCCGTAGAGATAAATCGAGGAATTTGTTTATGTTTTTCAGCAAGATACATAAGAGCCTTAAGAAGTCCCTTAGTCGATGGTTCTTCATGATCGGACTTATCCTTTATTTCTCCGTCTAAAAGGACTGCATCCCAAGAATTAGGATGTTTGTCTAATTCATCCATCGCAGCCTTCTGGTATGAATACGGATGAAGATGAATGTGAAGATCTTCACACTCATCTTTAAACTCCATCATTTTATTCCACTCGTCATCAATCCAGATGACATTATAGTCTTTCGCCATATTTCCTACTTTTTGGTAAATAAATACTTACAGTAATCCAATCGCCATCTTGCGAAATAGAATAGTCACCATTATAATGTCTCACATTCTCGGCCACCTCATATCCACCGATGCCAGTACCACCTGTCTTTCCTGCATATTTTCTATTCTCACCATAACTCTCCTTAGTTAGTCCTTCTGGTAAAGGGTTTCCATTATTCCGAAAGTCGATACGGTACATTTGTCTTTCCTTATCCCAGTTAAGTGCAATTTCTATTACACAATCTTTACTATTAATATATGTAAAGTCATCGAAGCCATGTTTCTTTGCGTTCTCGAGAATGTTTCTTACAATCTTCCCAAAGTTATATTCTGCAATGTCAACATAAGCCAAGCTACTTTCTGCCAGAGCAGCTTCTAACCTCTTATTCCGGCTCTTCTCGTCAAGTTTTTTCAATTCTTCTTGATGCTCCTTCCTATATTGGCGAATGGCATCATTCGAAATATTATTAGTATATTTTATGGAACAGACATCAGCCCCAAAGTATTCTCGATAATTTCTTAAACTGTAGTCGATATCAAAAGGTGATGCCTCACCATACGTATTCTCTTCATTAAGACGCTCAACATCTTCTGAGAGATATAATCGATGAGTCTTGATCACAGCCAATCTATCATTCAAGAACTTTTTTACCTCTTCTGAAGAATCCATATCATTGATAAAACGTTCCATGCGACGAACAGCAGAACTAATTTGTTGACTGTGTTTTCGCATCGTATGCTGATAATTTTCCAGTTTAGATTTATACTTTTCTTGCTCTGCTGTATAATTGCTTCTCATATTAGCAATAACGGTCATTTCCTTTTTCATTCTAGAAAATTCATCACTAATTATTCGTTTATCCGTAGGAACAAGTATGTCGTCTAAATGATCATCCAACCCAAATTCCGTATATGCCTGTATTTGTCTGTGAACAATCGGCAGCCTGAGAATAGCAACGAGGGTTAAAGCATCAACACCATCATTAAGAACGAAAGCCTTGATTCCAAATCCTATAGCCATTGGCGTTTTTGCTCCACGTACGATAGCTATATCAATTCCACTCTGAGATGATCTAAATAGCACGGCATCTTTCGAGCCATCAAGATATGTGCATCTACGATAATTATAGACCCGACCACCTTTTTTAGTGTATAGCTGTGCTAAAAAATTATCTATGAAGTTACCAGATGTGCTAAATCCATAATCCTCAGAACCCTCAACATATTCCGGATTGTTTGGACATTCCGCTTTTTTTATTGTCGATACATCAAGTTCTCCTTTGAATAAATTGGACAAATCATTCAATTCAACCCATGGCGTATCTTCTGGAAGATTGAACTTCAATGTACTTATGCGAGTTGATGCAAGGGTGCCAAATTTTGATAAAGGCTGAGGTTTTTCTTCATCTAAAGGCTTCTCTACTACGTATGCCTGTGGTACAAGAAACTCAACATTGAGTTTTTGTGTTGGGACAGAAACCATCTTGCGCAGTCCTGTTTCGCCTTCTTTTCCACAATTACCCAGCATCTCTTCGAAGGAGAGCAAATCGAGAACCTCCTTAAAGTTTTTATGATTAGTTTTTTTACCAGCAAAACGTGCATCAATCAAAGTAGTTTTGTGGTATTTCCTTCCTTTTTTAGCTATGAGCATACAGAAATCTTCACGAAGATTATTTTTGCTCATAACAGAAGGTAGTTGGATAATTTCTGTCAATGAATTATCCTTGATAAGTTTCTCCCATAAAGGACGTAAAGAGTAAAAAGAGTTACTTGCCCACAAGTGTTCTTTAGGCAAGACCAGTGCAAAAATCCCCCCTTCAGAGAGATTGTCATACGAGACAAAAAGCCTTTTAATAGTTTCGGCATCACTAGGAAAATTACTATGCAATTCGGAAACTTGTTCTGGAATAGCATTAGGTATCCATGGGATGAAAGAAATTACAGCATCATATTTTACTGGAATTTGACTATCAACGATAACCGTCGAATCAATAGAATTTGCAAAGAGGACAATCTTCATCCATGCTGTCATGAGGTTAACTTCGCCCTTGCCTAACCTAATGTTTGATTCTTCAAGGCATTTCTCACTGAAAGTATTATACCTTTTAGTATAAGAAGCATAGCTATCCTCACAAATGAATTTACAATCTGGATAGATTAAAGGAATTTGAGCAAATCCTGTAAAAGGATTGTAGATGGTGGAACCAACAGGAATATCAACACGGTTCTTCACCAAATGTAGCAATTCCTCGGGAATAAGTTGCCAGTCCTTCTCATCATCACGATCAATACAATCGATATCATCACATGGAGTCTGAATGATATAGTTGACCATCTCTTTGAAATGCGATTTCAAGAATGTTTCTTCATCTTCAGTAAAAATGGTCTTATCATAAACCTCAGGCAAAAGTTGGTCCAGCACATCTTGTTCTGCATTCTCGCCTGCAACTTTTTGATAAAAAAAACCAAGCAATTGTTCATTGGTTCTTAAATAATCAATATCGTCTTCTGAGATTTGAATATCAAGGACCATACCACCTTTTTGCGACAATTCATATGCTTCCTCTATCTCCCGATCATATTGTGCTTTATAGTCTTCAGCCAACTCCTTAGCTTTAATACTCCCTTTTCCCACCTTAGTGCGATATAGTTCTACGAGGTTAATCACTCTCTGCTGAATCTCTGCTGTGTTCTGTGCGTTCTGCATAGTCTCTTGTGTTTTTGTTGGTTAGTACTCTCTGTTCTGCATTTGTGTCCCAAATGCGCTGCAAAGGTATAACCTGATTTTAATTGCTACAAGCATTTTTGTCTCGTAAATGGTTCCGTTCCGCTTGGAACCGTTTTTTTCTGTTCGAATTGCACATTCTATTCTTGACCTCCCAACTCTTCATTTATGAACTTCTCAAGCGTGGACTTGTCTGGCAACTGGAGCATGTAGGTGGAAACAAACAGGTTGTTGTCCATACCGGCTATGGCATACTCCACCATCTTCTTGCCTTTGCGGGTGCAGAGAAGAATCCCGACAGGAGGAATGTCGCCAGGATGCATCTCGTTTTCCTTATAATAAGATACGTACGCATTAAGCTGACCTAAATATTCGTGCTTAAACTCGTCATTCTTCAATTCCACGATGACATTGCAATGAAGGATACGATTGTAGAATACAAGGTCAGCAAAATAGTATTCGTCATCAATTATCATACGTTTCTGCTTGTCTTCAAAGCAGAAACCTTTGCCGAGTTCCAAGAGGAAGTCTTGCAAATGATCTATGAGTGCCTGCTCTAAATCATCTTCAGTAACAGCATCTTTTGCATTCAAGCCCAAGAACTCGAAAGTGAATGGTTGGCGAATGGTGAGAGCTGGCGAGATGGTTTCTGGCTTGATGGAAGCGAGTAACTTCTTAGGATCTTTGCTCACTCCACTTCGGAAATAGAGGTTGGTTGCTATCTGGCGACGCAGTTCCTTGACAGACCATGTACCTTTAATACACTCCGTTTCGTAGAAGAAACGAGCCAAAGGATCTTTCTGAGTCATAATCTCACAGAGATGTGAAAATGGAAGTCGCTCTATTATTAATTTGGCAGGTGTCGCAAATTCATCCGATGGCATCGGATGAATTCCCAACGAATCGTTCTCCAATTCATCCGATACTGTCGGATGAATCTTCTTAATCAATTTGTGCGATGCTGTCGCACGAATTGGCAATAGTTCTGCAATTTGTGGATAAAGATTGTAAAAAGTTCGTGAATTTCGGAAAAGAGTTTCATTCAACCCTTTCGTATTCAAGCGCTCTTCTAACCGTTTCAGCAATCGCTCACCATACTTCGCCTTATCACTTCCCTTCTGCTCGTACTCCACAATGTAACAGCCTATAAGCCAGTTGCGCAGAGTTGCCATCTGATTGATTGACTTGACAGCACCAGCTTGGGCAGACTGATGGGTCTGTAGAATTGATGCTGACAATTCTTCAAATGAAGGAGTAGTCTTTTCTTGCCATCCATCAGCTATGATTGAGAGTTGCTTTGTATTCGAGTCCATTACATTATTTTCTTCCATTTGTATATTCTTCTAATTGTTTCGTAAGAATCGCTGTGATTTGCTCTCGCAAAGAATACGGTGCCATCACTTCGAGATATTGACCGTATGCAAGGATCTTTCCACAAAGTTCGCGATTTGGTTCTATCGTCAAAGAAATCTCTCCATAACAGCCGTCCTCATGCTCGCCAAAAGCAAGTGATTCCTCCTGAGAATGGTGTAGTGGCTTTGTCAGTAAAAGGCCGTGTTGGTATCTTGTTTTTGTTCGAATAACAACGTCTTCTACATGTGCACCTGCCTCATGAGTTACACCTATTATATTATTAAAGTACTCTTGATAGAAACCATTTTCAGCTGGGATATATTCAACATCTCTAACGATGGTTACTTCGCCGAGAATTCTGTCCAACGGAACATTATAGGCTTTAAAAGGTTCACGGTCTGCTTCGCCAAAGACAAACCATCGCCCATTATATTCTTTGATGTATTGAGGATGAAACGTCAAGGTAAAAGCATCCTGCCCAAATGGGTGATAGGTGAAACGTAATACATGATGGTCTGTGATAGCGGTATAGAACTCCGGAAGCAAATGAATGTTGGTTAGATTCTGTTCAAGACTGGAGCGGATGAACATATTACCTCCTTCAGCGGCTCGATTCGTATCAAGCAACAACTGGGTGTTCTCAAAGAAAGAAGAAAACCAGCTAAAAGGTAAAATGCCAGCAGAAGCCTTACAGAATGCAACATAGTCTTCTAAAGACTTTTGTACAACAGCCTTACGTTCTTCAGCCAAAGGGTCATCTTTTTCACCAACATATCTGTAAGTTTTACCTTTGCCCGTCTTGCCGTTATCTTCAATACATCCTGGACTTACCGTTTCCAAAGCTCTGATTATCTCAGATGAAGCCTTTTTTAAATCTCCATAATATTTCTCCCCAGACAAAGTTTTTGTCGGGTTATTGTCATAAAAGCCTTTAGGATATCCTCTCTTAATACACATGATGTCTGCAAGTGAGATGTAGTCTCGCTTCATCAATTCATCATATAGAATATTCACGAATATTGTTTTTACGCCAATTCCAGCAAAGATATTCCTAGTAGGCATGATAATAGATTTTAGGACAATGCAAAGATACAACAAATCTATTTAAAACGACTATTATCTTTTTAATTATTTTTCCACAAGCCTTGTGATTTGATTTTTCTTGGAAATAATATTTGGCAGGTATAATTTTGCAAACAAAAAGAAGTATAACTCAAAAACAAAGGGATTATGAAAAAGTTAATGATGACATTGATGGCTGTCGTATTCGCCATCACAGCTAACGCACAGTACAGCTCTACCTATTATAACCAGTATGGTGGCAGTATCGGCTCGTCAACGACACGTTCCAACTATGGCGGAGGTTACACCACAAACTACTACGACCAGTATGGAAGTAGTACGGGAAGTGCTACTACCCGTTCTAATTACGGCGGAGGGACTACGACGAACTATTATGACCAATACGGTGGCAGTACAGGGAGTGCTAGAACTCGCTCCAACTATGGTGGTGGCTACACAACGAATTACTATGATCAGTACGGTGGCAGCGCAGGCAGTTCCACAACCCGTTCTAACTATGGTGGAGGAACGACCACCAACTACTATGACCAGTACGGAAGCAGTATCGGTTCCTCAACAACTCGCTCCAATTATGGGGGTGGTACAACCACAACTTATTATGATGCTTACGGCAATAATATCGGCTCAAGTTACGACAGGTAATCAACCTGAAATGAAATTGCATAGCAGCAGAGTTGCATCTGCACTATGCAATTTTGGGTATTAGCCAAAAATTATGTTCTTCAAGTTCTCATGGTATTCTTGGATGCAACCGAATTAGAATAACTTAAATCATATTGTAACAACAAAAAAGTATAAGGAGAAATGAAAATGAAAAAGATGAGAAAAACTTTGGTAACAGCATTAGTTTGTGGATGCTTCCTTAATGTGCAGGCACAGAGTGTGCCTTTGCCAACAGTTGATTTATATGATTCTGGCATGATGAACATGGCCATCCAGTCTCACGCTCAAACGTATGGAATCCGAAAACAGAATTATGAAATGTATGTTGATATGGCTTTTGAAGCAGCAAAAAATGATGAATGGAGAAATGTGCTCATATATACAGAAAGCGCACTGGACACAGGCTTTTGGAATGCTGAACTTTATTTCATGCGTGGAAAAGCCTATGAAAGACTTGGATATCTCAAGGAGGCACAGAAAGAATATAAAACAGCAAAACGCAAGGGAAGCATATATGCAGCTGATGCCCTGGAACTATTGAAAGCAAAAATGAAATAACACCTTTACTTATAAAGCCATGAAGACATCAGAATCCCACTCGACCTCTTCAGGGATTTCTAACCAGACGACCAGCCCATTGTCTTTTATCTTGTACACTTCCTGCATAGCTTCATAAATAGCGTCTATAGATGGTTTTCATTCATGCATATCATAGGATGCTATTCCTCCCAAGTAATCAGTTCCCTGTCGAGGGGTATGGCATACTGCAGGCCGCGCTCGCCTGTAATGATGTAGTGGTTGGCAAGGTGTTCGTCGAATTTTTCTATGAATGCTTTTCTTATGCGTGCTATATTTTCATTCAACGCATTGCCCACAGGATTGACGACTTTGGTGATGGTGAGGTTGATCCGGGCTTCGTCTGTATGGGGACGCAGTTGCCGGTAGATGTTGAGAAGTTCGTTGTAATGATCCTGCATGTGCTTGTAGATAATGCCGTTGGGATAGCGGAGGAACAGGAAATAGATGGCTTTGGGCAATGCTGCCATCTCGATTTCTATGTTATTGTAGTCGGGCAGGAAGATGCGATAGTCTGGCGTAATCGTCATGCGAGACAAGGGTTCCTGCTTGTCGATGAACTCGTGGATGGCCATCAGGGAAACGCCCTCAAGCCTTAGTTTTTGAACGGTCAGACGGAGCTCTCGCAAGACTTTCTCAGTTTCCATCAGACTCTGTTCCTCTGCGTATTCTTCTTCTGTTTTTTGGAGGTCAACATCATCCTCTGGCATTTCGAGCTTCTTGTTGAAACGATTGAAAAGTCCTTCAAGAAATCTCTTTTTGCTGCTGGATGTTTCAACCTGACCGCAACAGTGTGGAGCATGGAAATCTTCCGATTGGTAATAGCAGACTCGTTCTTGCACGATTTCCCGATGATATGCATCACGCATTTGCTCCACCCACTGCACCAGGTCGTCAACAGATTTCGACTGACTGAAATCTATGTCCGACAACGGCACCTGCAAGAACATGACTTCTCCATTGCCTCCCTTCTGGTTTCCCTCGAAGACAAGCGATGGCTGAAGATTCTTCCTCGTGTCATCGTCGGAGAGATAAGGAACCAAAGCATTACTCTGCACCTTCGTCGTCAGCAGCTGAGAAGACAGGTAGGGAGCATAATACCTGACTTTTGCTTCAATATCATGTTCGCGCAACAAGTATGGCAGATAGTAGAAATCCATACCGTTATCGGCAAACATGGATTTCAAATCAGAATAGTTACTTTGTATAAAATTGTTTACATCCGCGTCATAGCCGTTCTCGATGTAAAACACCTGATTGCGACTAGGCTGAAATGGTAAATCCTTAAATAATAGTTGGTTTACTGCCATAACTTTATGTGTTGTTTGTGCGCTGGCAATGACTTATTGCCAGCGCAAGGGTTAAGATGTTATTTCTTTCCGAACAGCCTGTTTATCAGACCTTTCTTTTCCGGTTCTTGAGAGTGGGAATCCGTCTCCGGCTCGTCATCATCTGCAAAATAGTCGTCGCGCTCGTCCATAGAATAGCCCGGCGATGACATTCTGCAGCATAAATCACCATAGAACCTGCTACGACTGCGGCGTTCCATCTCGAACATGGCTTGCGTCTCTTCCGCATTTGCCGAGAAGCGGAGCGTGTTACGCATACCCATTTTCCCTGCCTCTGCCTCAACGTCTTGATCTGCGCCGATATAGGTAAATGTCCATCCCATCTGGCGGAGTTCTTCAACGAGCGATTTGATTTGTCCCCCACTCCATGTGCGTGAGGCATTCTCGTAGCCATCAGTAATGACGGTAACCAGTACACGGTCGCCGTGAGTCACCTTCTGTTGGAGTTCGCTGATGCACGTACCCATAGCGTCGTAGAGCGCCGTACATCCGAGTAGAGGATAGTCTTCCTGGGTGATGTTGCGTGCTTCAGCAATAGGCTTCGCCGAGAAAATGCGGTTGAGGAAGTTTTTGCCTGCACTGAACGAAGCCAGCGAGACATACTGCTGCAGTTCCGGATGTTCTTCCTGTGCCATGCGAATGGTGGCAAGCGTTTCGTTTACTCCTGTAAGCGCCTGTGCGTAGATTGACGCCATAGACCCTGATGCGTCAAGAATGATAAGGTTGAAAATCTTGTGAGTTTCCATACTTTTTGAATTTTAAAATGTTTAACTTCTTGTCGTTTTTTGACGCTGCAAAGATAAACAACCCGTCACGCAATTTTAATGAAAAACCATTTCACAAGGCTTGCAAAACACTTGTAATGCAGGAAATAACTATCCGCGCGCACCTTGTTACATCCTAGTACCAAGCATACGGCCAAAATCCATGATTCGTTTCCACGACCATATCCAGCTGGAGGAGATAAATCAGGTCGGCGACCTCTGGTGTGTAGTAAATCACATCCTCCAGCTGCCTGCGTGCCATGGAGACATCAAAATCCCACTCTTCCCCTTCAGGGATGTCTAACCAGACGACCAGACCATTGTCTTTAATCTTGTACACTTCCTGCATAGCTTCAAAAAAAATCGTTATTCATTATTTCTTATGTTCTATTTCTCCATACTCATGGAATTGATGAAATTGCCGTTGCTGTCGAAGACGGAGACGACGGTATGTCTGCCGCCTTTGGCTTCGCCGTTCTCATCGATACCGGTATTATAGGCATAGGAATTCATGATGGCATAGCCTTCTTCGGAGGTAAAGCCCACACATCCGCAGTTGGTAGGCAGGCAGAGCACGCTCTTGTCTTCCAAGTCGATGATGTAGGAGAAGATGTTACGCATGTCGAAACAACCTTCTACCAGTAACTTGCTGTCGTAGGTGAACAGCTTGGCATCGAAAACGGCATGGATATCGCTCATCTTACATTTCATGGCATTCTTACCATCGGGCTTATACCACCCGAACTCTTCCGTCTTAGTGGTGGTGAGCAGTTTGTAAAACTTATTCGTATTAAACTCATAGACATACAGCGAGGTGATGTCGGTGTCCAGCTCGTCAACAGCCTTCTGGTCTGTATTCATGAAAATGGCATAATCAGAATCAGATGTTTGCAGTTTTGCCGTTCTGGGCAGTCCGCGATGGCACAACGAATCCTTCAGTGCGGTGAGAGAGCCACCCTCTGCTTTCGTTACGGAATCGACAGTTGTCGCCGTTGAATCGGCAGTCGTCGCCGTTGATTTTGCTTTACTATGGCAACCACACATCAAGAGGCACATCACGAACAAAAAAAGACCAATATTTTTCATATTGCAATCAGATTTATTTTTCGTTGCAAAATTAAACAATCCCTCCCAATTCTCCAAAACAATATTTTCCACAAGGCTTGTGGAATGATTATTCTTAAGTTGAACCATGTGAGTTGATTCTTCGATTGTGGCTTAATAATGTCGGTACGAAGGCTTCGGACTAGCAGTTTTAAGGCTAAAAACTCGCAGTTTTAAAGGTTCGTACTGACAGTTCGGACTGTTCGAACTGGCACGTACTGTGTAGTTTAACGATTTTAGAAAGGGGGATGAGTTTGGGCGAATGAGATAGGTTATAAAAAAGGGAGTTTTTTGCATCAAAAAAAAAGCTCACTTAACTGAGCTTTTTATAACGGGAGGTGTTAGGTGTTATCACCAAATCGTATAGAAGAGGAGGCTGTGTTTAGAACCTGCAGCCTACAAAGAGGCGAGCGAGCCATTTCTGGTTGTTCACTGCCAGTTTGTTTTTATCGCCGACATTGTTGAAGTTGTACTGCATGGATGTGCCGGCAAACCAGTTGCCGAACTGTCGGACGATGGCTCCCCTGCCTGTGATGATGACCTCAGGGAAGTGGTATTTGAAGGGTACGTCCTCGTTGTTGACGAGGAGCGTCTTGTGACTAATGAGGCAGAAGGTAGGGAGTGCCGACAGATGGACCAGCCAATTACGGCCAGGCACCCAGTTGTAGCCATAGCCTGCTCCGATGCCGATAGTGATAGCTTTGTACTGCGACTCAAACTGCTGTGCGTCAATCTCGGCAAACTGCCATTGTCCTGACAGTCCTAACAGGAAACTGCCGGCTGAGCGGCGCTGTATGCAGGACTGGTTGAAGGCTGCGGGATAGGAGAAGCGCTTGTGGTTGAACGCATAATAGGCATTGGCATTAAACGTCTTCATGCGCAACACATCGGCAGGCAAATCGATACGTTCCCTTCCTTCTTCGTCGTGCCATCCGGTGAAGTTGCGGGCATCCTGATAGCCGACATCGAAGCCCCAACGGTTGCCGTAGGAGCTGAGGTTCAATTCAAAATCCTTGTATTTTCCCATCAGCTTTGCCGGATTCAGGCTGAGGAAGAGCGAAACGCCACTGTAGTTGACACCCACACTAATGGTGGATTTGTAATCGGCTTTCATCTTCGAGTGGAAGGGAACGCCACGTTCTTTGCCCTCAATCTCCAACTTGGTACCAGTGACCTTGACGCGTCCTGATACCGTCCACTTGGTCTTGGGGCGAATGATGTAGGCCGTATCGATTTTCTTGCGGCGTTGACGTGCATCGAGCAAGCTGTCAGCACGATGCAGAAAACGCTGAAAACCCTGCGCCTGCAGAGTGCAGACACAGAGTTGCAAAAGGAGTATGGTCAGTAATTTCCTTCTCATAGTCACCAAGTATAAATCTTATTTAGAAGTGGTAGCCCACCGTAAGGAGCAGCTGGTGACGGTTGTTCTTCACGCTGGTAAAGCCAGCCACGTTGTCTTGCGAATGGTCGATGACGCCTTCGTCGTTGGGGGTGCTCTCTACATATTCCGTGAACGGTGTGAAGTCGCCCTTCTGCGTGCTGAACTGGTAGGCCAGGTCAACGTTGAAGTTCTTCTTCTGGTAACCGATACCGCAGGTGATGCGGTTGGTGCCCTTCCAATTGGTAAAGTCGGTAGCGCTGGTATAGTAGTTGCCCGGCGACCAGGCGGCAGGATCTTTGGCAGCGTCGCTCTTGTACTTCGGCGATACATAGTTGTAACCTATGCGGAGCGCCAGCTCGGGAAGAGGTTTGTACTCGGCACCCACCTTGATGGTAGAAACGCCCTTCAGCGAAGCCTTGGTGTTGTTGTTCATCTCGACATCCTTACGCGTTCTCTCATAGTACTCGTCGTAGTACCAGCTATAGCGCGAACCGTCGTTGATGCGAGTGTCGATGGTGCTGTAGTCGGTATATTCGTAGGTTGCACCAAAGGCAAGGTTCTTGCCGACGGTATGTCCGAGAGAGAAGCCGAACTTCCAGGGTGAATAAATCTTGAAGTCGTAGCTTTCGTGGATGCGTCCACCCTCTGTCATCGTTGTCGTGTTCCTGGTGGTCAGGTCGTACCAAGTGGGCGTGTGAACGTAGGCACCAATGCGGAAAGGAGACTCCTCGAAGGGGCGCACGATGATACCAGCCTTCATGTCGAAACCTGTACCTGTGATCTCGCGGTCGTCTTTCACATCGACGATGCCGTCGTTGGCGAGCAGTTCACTATACAAACCGTTGTGCTTGTACTTCACGTCCTTAATGCCGAAGGTGATACCAAGGAACACGCGGTCGTGGATGTTGCCGTTGATGCTGAAGTCGAAGTCAGCGACATACCCTTCATGTTCGCGATTCATCTGGTATTCCGTTGCCGGCAGATAGGTCATGACGTCTTCCTTCTCGTCGTAGAGCGAAGTCTTCATATAGAGAGCATCCAGCTGACTGTACGTCAGGTCGTTAGTAGAAGTGAAGATGCCGTTGCGCAGTTTCTGGAAAGTCTGCTTGTTCTGCGACGCATTGTTGAGCGTGTTGGCAGCGCCAAGAATGAAGTTGAAGTCCTTGCTCTTGTGGTAGTTGACGGCAAGGTTCAGGTAGGAGTTCTGACCTGTGCGCATGGAATAGACAAAACCCAACTGGTCGAAGCTGGCGTGCGACTTGCTGCCGTTGGCATAAGAGGGAGCGCCAGACTGGAACATGACACTTGCCGAAGCATTCAGTGTGGAATGGCGGAAAAGTCCCAGACCGGCTGGGTTGGTGCTGATGGTGGAGAGGTCGGCACCAAGGGCTTCCATCGCACCACCCATACCCACATAGCGTGCGGTTCCGTTCAAATCGTTATCTACGATTTTTGCATTCTCGTAAGTTTCCTGTGCTGTCATTGGCATGATAGCCATCATTGCAACAGCTGATAAAATATACTTTTTCATATCCATTGTCAATTATCAATTATCAATTGTCTTTCGAGCTTGCTCGCTTGCAGAGCGCAGCGGCGCAAGAATTGTCAATTTAAAAAAAACTATCTCCGTCCTCCGAAGTGTCCGCCGCCGCCACCGCCGCGTGAGCCGCCGCCGAAGCTGCCGCCGCCGAAGCCGCCTGAATGACCGCCAAACGAGCCACCTCCAGAGCGTGAACTGCCAAACGAGCCCGAACGGTTGCCGAAGCTGCCGTTGTCGAAGCGCGACGAATTGGAACGGTTGCCAAAGGTGCCCGGACTTACTGTGCGCGTGTTGGAGAAGTCGCGTCCGCCACGACCGCTGTAACTGCCGCGACTGCCGCTACCACGACCACTGATATAGGAGTGGTTGCGCGTTCCTGTCAGTCCGCCACGACGGTAGGTGTACACAGGACCTACCCAATAGCGATAGGGTCTGCCCCACCCCCAGCCATAGAACCAGGGATCGTACCATCCGTACCAACTGCGCCAGCCGTAGCCGTAATACCAAGGATCGAACCAGGGGTCGAACCAAGGGTCGTACCAAGGATAGAGTCCGCGCCAGCCACGATAGGTGTACAGCCAGGGATCGTAGCCGCCGTAGAAGTCGTCGTAACGGCTCATGCGCTTGGTGTAGGTAAAGTCGTCGTCATTGGTACTGAACTCAATGATGTCGTTGCCGAGAGAGTCTTTGCCGATGACTCGGTAGTTGCCACGACGGTTGTACTCGTCAACATCACGGTCGCTACCACTGTAGTACGCCGGAGCATCCCAATCGGTCTGCGGCGCATTCTTATCGACCTTCGTCGGGGTGAAATACATGTCGTCTTGTGCATGGAGCGCAAACGGCATGGCACCCAACATTGCTAAAAGAAAAAACAGCTTTTTCATATCTGCCAATTTATAGTTTATTCTTAATCCAGTGCAAAATTATACCATCTTTATGTGCAAATATACGGAATTTTCCTATTCCTTGATAGGTTTTTCCCTAAATTTTATATATTTGCACCGAAATTTAACACTGTCATGAGATATTACGAGGCAATTTTCAAGCTTACGCCCTGCACTCAGGATGCCTGCGACCTGCTGGCGGCGCTGGCTTCAGAAGCAGGTTTTGAGTCGTTTACGACTGACGAGAAGGGTGTATGCGGATATGCTCAGATGGACCTTTTCGACCAACAAAGACTCGACGAAATATTGAACGAGTTTCCGCTGTCTGATGTCACCATCAGCTATACCTTGACAGAGATGGAGGACAAAGACTGGAACGAGCAATGGGAAGCTGAAGGTTTCGACCCCATACGCATCAACGACCAATGCGTCATCTATGACGCTCAACGGGGAATGCCGGCGTTTGACGACAGTGCGACCCCTACCCTGCTCATTGCCATCGAGGCGCGACAGGCTTTCGGAACGGGCAACCACGAGACCACCCGCATGGTTGCGGCAACGCTGATGGAACAGGACTTGCAGGGAAAACGACTGCTCGACTGCGGATGCGGAACGGGCATTCTCGGCATCATCGCCAAGAAAATGGGTGCCGAAGAGGTGGTGGGCTACGACATCGACGACTGGAGCGTGAAGAACACCTTGCACAATGCTGAACTGAACGATGTGGAAATAGAGGTGTTGGAGGGCGACAAGAGTGTGCTCTCGCATATCAACGGGCTGTTTGACATCGTCACCGCCAACATCAACCGCAACATCCTGTTGGACGACATGGAGGCTTTCCACGGTGTGGTGGCTCACGGCGCACAGCTCATCCTCAGCGGATTCTACGAAGAGGATGCACCCATTTTATTAGAAAAAGCGGCTACTTTCGGATGGCATGAGGTAAGCCGTAAAACGGACAACAACTGGTGCTGCCTGGTTTTAGGATAGCATCCGCAGCGCTTTATTTATCGTCCCAGTATGTCTGGAAAGACTCCTCTTCTTCCGAAAACTCCATTTGCCTTCCTGCCTGTTCTTTGTTTCCTACCTCCTGATGGGTGCTGAGTGCTATCATAGCCGGCAGTACAAGTTGTGCTACCATACAAACGGGACGAATATAGGTTGGTTTCATCTGACGACAATCTTTTTACCTTGAACAACAGCAATGCCACGATAAGAATGGGAAACACGTTGACCTGCGAGATTGTGGCGCTGGGACGACGACTGGTTCTGCTGCGACGCTGACAGCCGACTGATACCCGTGGTCATGTCCGTCATCAGGAAAGACTTTGCCGACGTCACCTCACTTTTAGGCAGAACAAGGTATGCCTTGTGCGCCCCATTGGTAAACGGAGCACCGCCATCTTCTCCAAAATAGAAGCCAGCCGAACCAACATCACTATTGGCATTGAGTGACAACATATAGAAATAGTAATCTGAAGCATCGCCTGAGGGAGGAGTGGTTGTTGCATAAGCATCTGAACCTCTTAACAAATTCGCAGCATCGCCTTCACCTTCCGCAGTGGAAACGGCGAAGGAATAGTGTCCTTGTGCAGCGGCAACGACAACAGGCGTGCCAGCTGGAACGGTCTGCCCTGGCAGATAGGTTTTGCTGACTGCCAGCCTTCCTTCTGTCAGCTTATAAGTATAGGCTTTGACATTCTCCGGAACGACTAGTGCGACATTGCCATAATACAGGGTAGCATAGTTTAGACTGCCTACTGGAACTACAACACTTTCAACCAGGCGATAGAGGCAACATTCTTCTTCAGTCAATTCGGGAGAACCGACATTACCTGCATAACACTTGAAACCATAATTCTCGCTATATCTAAGGTAACGCGCAGACTGATTGGAACATTTGATATAAGTAGTTGTAATGTCCCATTTCGAGTAAGTTCCGACACTACTTTTATATTCCATATTCGTCTCAGCATTTTTTGCCGAAAGATAACCACTGCTACATTTCAGAGTCCAGAAATCGCCACTCACACCCAACGTATAGACGACAGCGTCTGTACTGGGATTGATAATCATATCGCCTTGCAACGTTACCGCTACCTTAGCGCCAGCACCTGTTTTGCTGACACCGATTTTTCCCATGGCATACGCCTGTGTGTCATTTTCTCGTACAATGATATACTGGCTGCCCTTGACCAGTTCATTCGTAGAAGTTACCTTTTTATATATAGATTTTTCCTCTGCATACAGGACTCCCACATGCATGAACAACAGCAGAAAAGCTAAAACTGCTCCCTTCTTCATCAAATTCGGTATCATTATTTTTTCATATTATTATTTTACAAGATGCAAAAGTAATAATACTTCATGGACTAAACAATTTTTTTAGTCTATTTTTACCAAAATAATTAAACAATAACCTCAACCATCACTCTTTGATACACAACTGCTGAAGGTCGTAATAGCTGCCGTTATAGACATTGAAATCGACAAAGCCATCGATGCCTGGCAGACGGCCGGCATCGGTGTGTTGCCAAAACTTCCACTTGCCCGTATATTCCATCTTGCTGACATAATAGTGGGCTATCCAATAGGGATAGTCGTCGAATACGGGGTCGGACAAGTATTGTTCCTTAAATTTATAATAGGTGTAAATCATGGGTTTCACATGGTAGCGATCCTCCACGATGCGCAACCACGTGAGAATCTCCTTCTGGAAATCTTCCACAGACATGTTCTGGGGAATACTCTCCACATCGAGAACAGGCGGAAGGTCGCCTGGTTCGAGTGATACATTTTTGAGAAAATACTCCGCTTGCTCTCGTGCCGACGACTTGTTGCTCCAAAAATGGTAAGCCCCTCTGGTAAAGCCCGTTTCGCGTGCTTGATAAAAGTTTTCCTTAAAATTGTCGTCCAGGATACTTGCCCCCTCTGTCGATTTGATAATGACAAACCGGAGCGGCGACCGCTGTATCATCGCCGTACGCAATTTGTCCCAGTCTATCTTGCCTTGATGGTGGCTGATGTCTATGCCATGAATCTCATAGCCTTCGGGATAATTCGGGTCGCCATACAAGGCTCGCCAACGAAAGCCTGTGGGACTGACGAAGAAGGAATTGAATCCCCACACATAAAGTACAATAACACCTATCGCCACCAACCACCACAAATAGCGACGCGGGCGGGGACGACGAGAACGGTGATAGGGATAAAAGTGAGGAAACATTGGAGAGATGAGAGTGGAGAGTTGAGAGTTGAGAGATGAGAGATGAGGGATGAGAGTTCTTGCGCCGCTTCGCTCTGCAAGCGAGCAGAGCTCGAACGAGAGATGAGGGATGAAAGATGAGAGAGTCAATGAGTTGCGCAAAGATGCGCAACTCATTGACATAAGATTCTATTACTTCTGCTCGAGAGCCAAGGTCTTGGTGGTCTGATCGCAGACTTCTGTCGGACCCCAATACTGGATGGGACCAGGATAGATGTAAGCCGTTTCCTTTGCCCACTGGTCGCGAACGGCAGCAAATGCCTGGAAGGGTTTGCCGTCGAGTTCGACCAAGGCCTTGCGGATAACGGGCTTCATCTCACCATTACGGCGCTCCATGTTCATCATCATGGTGATAGGAACACCACCAGCTATCCATTGTTCTGCAGGAGCTGTGGTATTCTTCACGATGGCCATATAGCCCGTCTTGCCGTTGGCGATGAGCTGGGCGGCACTGGTTCCAAGGGCGTAGCAATAGTCGGCATCGAAGTTGGAAGGAGCGGCACAACGTCCTTCGTAGCCGAAGAAGTGGTGCTGGGCTGCAAACTTGCCATTGTACTTGCCTTCCTTCTTCCATTGTGCCAGCTTAGCCTCGCACATCTCAGAGAGAAGTTTTTCGGTCTCGATGAGCGACACCTGTACGTTGCCATGCGGGTCACGGTCGAGAGAGAGTTGACGAGCCACACCTTCAGGCAGCGTCTCGAAGGTGGCAGCATTCTCCTTGGACAAGTGAGCGATGATGTATTCGCGCTGTGCCTGTTTGTCCAGGTCTTTATAGTCGGCACCATGAGCGGCGAGCAGGTCGTTCAGTTCCTGAATCAGTCTGCCGATGGCTGGAATAAATTCGATAAGGCCTTCGGGGATGATTACCGTACCAAAGTTGTTGCCTGCAGCAGCACGGGATGCGATGACCTCGCAAAGCTGTTCTACCACTTGGTTCAACGTGAGGTCTTTCTGCTGGATTTCCTCAGAGATCAGACAGACGTTGGGCTGCGTCTGAAGGGCACATTCCAATGCGATATGGGAAGCAGAACGTCCCATCACCTTAATGAAATGCCAGTATTTGCGTGCAGAATTACAGTCGCGCTCAATGTTTCCAATCAGCTCGGAATAGGTTTTGCAAGCGGTGTCGAAGCCGAAGGACGTTTCAATCTGGTCGTTCTTCAGGTCGCCGTCGATGGTCTTCGGACAGCCAATCACCTGTACGCCATATTGCTTGGCTGCATAGTATTCTGCCAAGACACATGCATTGGTATTGGAGTCGTCGCCGCCAATGATGACAATGGCTTTGATGTCGAGCTGGCGGATGATTTCAAGACCTTTCTCAAACTGTTCAACCTTCTCCAGTTTGGTTCGTCCGGAACCAATCATGTCGAAACCGCCCGTGTTGCGGTATTCGTCAATGACATCGGCTGTCAGTTCCATATAGTTATGATCGACCAAACCGCCAGGACCCAGGATGAAGCCAAACAAGCGATTGGCTGGATTCAGCTTCTTGATGGTATCGAAAAGACCTGTAATCACGTTGTGACCACCAGGAGCCTGACCACCACTCAGGATGACACCCACATTCATCGGCTCGCTGGCTGTCTGCTCTCCAGGAACAAACTCAACGAGGGGCATGCCGTAGGTATTAGGGAACAAAGCCTTGATTTCCTCTTGATTGTCAACACTCTGGGTAGGAGCGCCTTCTTTAACGTTTACGGCGCCTTTCAGTCCTGCCGGCAACTTCGGCTGGTAGGATGCTCTTGCTACTTGCAATGCACTTTTTCTCATAGTAATTTTACTGTTAGGTTGTTTATTGAACTATTGAATCTTTACATGAATGGCGAGCGGTTGAAAACCTCTCAAAGGTGCAAATTTATAAAATCTTCTCGAGAAAGAGAAGAAAATTGTATTAAAATCCTACTTTCCTATAGTTTTTTGGATTTTATTGCTTGTGTTTATTGTTTTTTTCGTATCTTTGTAGAAATAAAACGAGAAAGGATTCACTATGACAAACAAAAAAGATTTGAAGAAGACGATAAAGTACATCTGCAACGAACTTTTTGCAGAGTGCATCGCCGTGGCACTATATGAAGGTAGCGCCAAGCAAGAGAATGTAGATGCCCTCTTGGCATCAATCATTCATATCCACAACGACTACATCCGCCGCATTTCCCACCCAGAGCCGGGAATGCCTGCCAAGCAATATTTCAAGACGCTGACGGAGCATTTCAACAAAGAAGCAAGTGACATCGTTGACCAAATAGGGAACTTGATAGGATGAGTTTGAAGAAGATTTGCAACTGGATACTTTACAAACGTTGGGGATGGACGAAGAATGTCACCGTGGAACATCCCGAAAAGTTTATCATCTGCCTTGCCCCACATACCAGCAACTGGGATTTCATCCTGGGGTTGCTCTATGCCCGCGCCGAAGGACTGAAAAGTAACTTTCTGATGAAGAAAGAATGGTTCTTCTGGCCTTTAGGACCCATTTTCCGAAAAATGGGAGGTATTCCGGTATGGCGGTCCAAGCACTCCAGCATGACGGAGAACCTCGCCAACACGGCTCGTGAAGCCGATCATTTTGTGCTCTGCATCACCCCAGAGGGTACGCGTTCGCTGAATCCCGAATGGAAAAAAGGATTCTACTATATAGCACAGGGCGCACAGATTCCTATACTGCTCTACGGAGTGGACTATGAAAGAAAACTCATCCAATGTACCATGAGTCTCATTCCTACGGGTGACATCGAAAAGGAAATGCACGACATTAAACTTTATTTCAAGGACTTCAAAGGCAAAAAACCAGAATTGTTTACCATTGGAGAATAAACAAAACATAGAAGGCAACATGAAGAAATACATGATATTACTGGTTTGTGCTCTGACTTTAACAGCAAACTTATACGCACAGACTGGCGATCCGAAGAAGATTGAGAAACTGGAAAGAAAACTCAAGAACTATTTTGATGACTATAAAGCTCCCAACAACGAACTGGAACGACAGCCGAAGATGCTCAACTACAAGCTGAACGAATCGGAGAAGACGCTTGTCATTACGGCTGACGAGGTGTTTGCACAGCAAAACTTCACACCCAAGACGGTGGAGAAAATATACAAGAAAATCAGTCATGCCATACCGTCACCCTATGACGACTATCAACTCACCGTGATCACCAACGGCATGAAGATAGAAGAACTGATTCCCAACCGACTTTCCAACAATGCCGACTCGAACAGGACATGGAAAAATATACAATATAAAGGCGAACCATGGGTGAAGAATGTGTCGCAACCACACAGCGTCACACATGGACTGCAAAACAGACATTTGTCGCTGTGGGCAAGTCATGGCCGCTATTATGACCAGCAAAAGAGTACATGGAAATGGCAGCGGCCTAATCTTTTCTGTACAACAGAGGACCTCTTTACACAAACGGTGGTCGTTCCTTATCTGATTCCCATGCTGGAGAAAGCAGGAGCTGTGGTCTTCACACCACGCGAACGCGACTGGCAACGCCATGAAATCATCGTTGATAACGACAACCCTACCCCACCTTATTATAAAGAGGTGAATCTGTCGAGACCTTGGCAGAATACCACGGAACAAGGATTTGCGTTCCATGAAGGATCCTATTCCGATGGTGAAAATCCTTTTGTACAGGGAACGGCACGCATGGCAAAGGCTTCGTCAAAGAAAGCTGCCAGTCAACTGGTTTATCAACCGGACATTCCCGAAAGTGGAAAATATGCTGTATATGTAAGCTATCAAACGCTACCCAACAGCATCGACAACGCTCAATACATTGTCTATCACAAGGGACAGGAGACAACGTTTCATGTCAACCAACAGATGGGAGGCGGAACATGGGTCTATCTGGGAACCTTTGATTTTGATAAAGGATGCAACGAGTTCAATCGCGTTGTGCTGACCAACTACTCAAAGAAAAAGGGAGTCGTTACTGGCGATGCCGTCAGGTTCGGAGGAGGTATGGGCAACATTGTGCGCGGAGGGACCACCAGCGGTTTCCCCCGTTGCCTGGAAGGAGCCCGATACTATGCACAATGGGCTGGAGCTCCACGCGACGTTTCCAGTGCCAGCAACGGCAAGAATGACTATAACGATGATGTTAATGCTCGTTCTTTGATGACCAACTGGCTTTCAGGCGGTTCGTGTTTCCTGCCTGGCGTTCAGGGCAAGCATGTTCCGCTGGAAATGTCACTGGCTGTTCACAGCGATGCCGGTGTTCGCCGCGACGATACCTTCGTGGGCACCCTCTCCATCTGCACCACCAGCACCGATGGAAAAACCGTCTATCCGTCTGGAATCTCGCGCATGGCATCGCGCGATTTGGCTGACGCTCTGATTTCCGGTGTACATAGAGACCTCAGTGTGAAGTATGGGAATTGGGTACGCCGCGCCCTGTGGGACAGGAACTACAGCGAGACACGACGTCCAGAGGTGCCCTCGTCAATCCTTGAAATGCTTTCGCACCAGAATTTCACGGACATGCGATACGGACTAGATCCCAACTTCCGTTTTACTATGGCGCGTTCCATTTATAAGAGCCTGCTCCGCTACGTCTCTCAGATGCACAACAGTTCTTATATCGTGCAACCGCTGCAACCTAAAGACTTCCGATTGACATTCACATCCAAAGGAAAAGTCACCTTGCGATGGACGCCTGTCAACGACCCACAGGAACCAACGGCACGGCCAACATCGTATGTCGTCTATACAGCTACGGGAACAAGCGGTTTCGATAACGGTACCGTTGTCTCATCGCCTCACTATACTGTTGAACTTGAGCCGAACGTGCTCTATCATTTCCGAGTGACGGCATGCAATCGTGGTGGTGAGAGTTTCCCGACTGAGGTGTTGTGTGCAGCCCATGTACCAAACGCCCGTAAGACTGTTGTCATTGTGAATGGCTTCCATCGCCTGTCGGGTCCGGCTGTCGTGAACACTGAAACTCGTAACGGATTCGACATGAACGAAGATGCGGGTGTCACCTATGGCAGGACGGCAGGATGGAGCGGAGCTCAACTTTGTTTCAATCGTGAACAGATGGGCAAAGAGGGTGCCGGTGCATTGGGATTCTGCGGGGATGAACTAGCTGGCAAATTCATTGCCGGCAACGATTTCAATTATGTATCAGAACATGCGGTAGCCATCCATTCAGCCGGCTTGTACAATATCGTCAGCTGTTCCAGTACTGCTGTCGAGAACGGCAGCATCGACCTTGCCGACTATCAGACTGTTGACCTGCTGTTAGGATTGGAAAAAGACGACGGGCATTCTCTCGTCGCGTACAAAACCTTTACGCCAGTCATGCAACAACGACTTACCAACTACATCCGCAAAGGGGGCAGACTGCTTGTCAGCGGTTCCTATGTCGGCAGTGACATGACGACAGATTCAGAGAAACAATTCCTTGCTGACGTACTGAAGGTGAATTGCGATGGCAACAATCGTGAAGACCACGGAAGTCAGGTGTCTGGACTCGGTGTCTCCTTCAACATCTACAACAGTCTGAACGAGCGCCATTATGCTGCCACTTCACCAGATGTTCTCCTTCCCGTCGCTCCCGCCTATTGTGCCATGCAATACAGCAATGGCAGGGCAGCCAGTGTTGCCTACAAAGGTAACGACTACCGTTGTCTTACCACAGGATTCCCGTTGGAGTGCATCATGGACGCAACACAACGCAATGCGATTATGCGCGGCATCCTCTCTTTCTTGATGGAGTAAGCCCCCTCAATCCCCCCTAAAGGGGGGAAGGAAGTACCCATAAATCCCAAATGCCCATAAACCCCATAAAAATAAAAAAACATGATTTATAAGATTCAAGCAAACGCATCTGGAACAAGGTCTATTACCGTATCAGAAGACCACATGCAAACTATCCGTCGTTATGCCCTATTGAAAAATCTGATTGACAGCAATGGTATCATCGACGAGACTGTACTCGACAAATTGAAACTCAACGTTCGTTCTTTATTAGAATCGGATGCAGGCAAAGACAAGGCTCTGCTCGATCTTTGTCTCGATGTCATTTACAATCCCAATATGAAAGCCATCGGACTGCACCATCTGGTAGTGGCTTACGTTGCCTGGGAACAAGAGCAAGTTCCAAGTTCCAAAGAGCAAGTTCCAAGTTCCAAAGAGCAAGTTTCAAGTTCCAAGGATTAAGTTTCAAGTTCCAGGTTTCAGCCTTTGTCCTTTCTTTTAGTCGCTTCGCTTTGTAAAAGCGCTTCGCGATTAGACTTTAGACCTTTGACCATAAAAAAAAGATGCCACAACTCACCGACTTTCTGCCAACAACAAAAAAAGAGATGGAACTACGCGGCTGGGATGAACTCGACATCATCCTGTTCTCAGGCGATGCGTATGTGGACCATCCCTCCTTTGGCGTTGCCGTCGTCGGCAGAACTCTCGAAGCTGCCGGCTATCGCGTCGCCATCGTTCCGCAACCCGATTGGCACGGTGACTATCGCGACTTTAAGAAATTAGGACGTCCACGTCTCTATTTCGGCATTGCTCCTGGTTGCATGGATTCGATGGTCAACAAATATACAGCCAACCGGCGGCTACGTTCTGAAGATGCATACAGTCCTGATGGGCGCCACGACTGTCGCCCCGAATACCCCACCATTGTCTATACAAAAATCCTCAAGCAGCTCTATCCAGACGTTCCAGTTGTTCTGGGTGGTATAGAAGCATCTATGCGACGACTGACCCACTATGACTATTGGCAGGACAGCCTGCGCAAATGTATCCTCTGCGACTCTGGAGCAGACTTGATTATCTATGGCATGGGCGAAAAACAGATTGTAGAGATTGCGCAGAAATTGGAAAGTGGTATTCCCATCCAACATATTAAGGATGTTCCACAAACCGTTTTCCTGTCAAAAGAGCAGGACATCCCTGGCGGCATCAACGATGATGACATCGTGCTCCACTCCCACGAAGAATGTCTTCGAAACAAAAAGGCACACGCAGAGAATTTCCGACATATCGAAGAGGAATCCAACAAGGTACATGCCCAGAGATTGCTGCAAGCAGTCGATGGCGTCTATGCAGTGGTTAATCCACCCTATCCTACCATGACAACCGCTGAACTAGATGCTTCTTTCGACCTACCCTACACCCGTCTGCCTCATCCTAAATATAAGAATAAGCGCATACCTGCCTATGAGATGATACGCCACTCCATCAACATCCACCGCGGATGTTTTGGCGGCTGTGCTTTCTGTACCATTTCAGCCCATCAGGGAAAGTTCATCGTCTGCCGTTCTAAAGAGAGTATTCTCAAGGAAGTGAAACGGGTGATACAGATGCCCGACTTCAAAGGCTATCTCTCCGACCTAGGCGGACCGTCTGCCAACATGTATGGTATGGGGGGCAAGAACAAGAAAGCCTGCGAACGATGCAAGCGCCCTTCGTGCATCCATCCTGCCATTTGCCCCAATCTGAATACCGACCACTCGGCATTGCTCGACATCTACCATGCTGTCGATGCGCTGCCTGAAATCAAAAAAAGTTTCATCGGCAGTGGAGTGCGATACGACCTGCTGTTGCATCATTCCAATGACGCGAAATGCAACGAAGCCGCACGTCAATACACGCGTGAACTCATTACACGCCACGTCAGCGGAAGACTGAAGGTAGCCCCAGAACATACCTCCGATCGCGTCTTGCAACTGATGCGAAAGCCATCGTTCCGGCTTTTCCAACAATTCAAACGCATCTTCGACAGCATCAACCGCGAAGAGAACCTTCGCCAGCAGCTCATTCCGTATTTCATCAGTAGCCACCCTGGCTGTCGTGAAGAAGATATGGCTGAACTCGCTGTGCTCACCAAGAAAATGGATTTCCACTTGGAACAGGTTCAGGATTTCACCCCTACCCCTATGACCGTCTCCACGGAGACGTTCTATACTGGTTACGATCCATACACACTGCAGCCCGTCTATTGTGCCAAGACACCCAAAGACAAACTCTCCCAGCGACAGTTCTTTTTCTGGTATAAGCCAGAGGAACGACGAAATATTGAACGTGCATTACGACGGATAGGACGAGAAGACCTCATCAAGGAAATCTTCAACTCTCGTTCGAGCTATACTCGCTTGCAGAGCGAAGCGCCTGAGCACCCGCTCGAACTTGTTCGCTTGCCAAAGCAAGAACGGAGCACAAGAAGACCTCTCAACCCTCAACGAGCGAATGAACATCATCGAGAAAATAATCATCGGAAAGAAGAGTCAGGAAACGTGCGAAGACGGAATCGTCATCACAAATGACTTTGTTGCCGTTATCGACGGAAGCACCAGTAAGACAACCAAGCAGGTATGTACAGATATCAGCAACGGTCGTTATGCCATGCTGTTGACTGCTGAGTGTATAGAAAAGATGGATGCGAAATGCTCCCTCAACGATTTCTGTCAGGCTGTTACCAAAGTCTTTCAAGAAGCTTCGGCCACCCACACTTTTCCTCCACCATCAACATTGCAGCCCCATGAGCGCATGGCAGCAAGTGCTGCTATCTACAGTCGTGAGCGCAATGAGTTATGGATGGTTGGCGACTGTCAGGTACTGGTTGATGGTGAACTCTACGAAAACAACAAACCTGCAGAAGCGGTCAATGCCAAGAAACGAAGCCGCTTCATCAAACAGGCACTTGCTTCCGGAGCAAAAATCGAAGATTTTCAATCTGAGGATAAAGGAAGGAAAGCCATACTCGGCGACATCATTTCATCAATGGAAAAACAGAACACTGAATATGCAGTAATTGACGGTACACCAATAGCCCAAGACAAGATTCGAACCATCATGCTCACTACAAACGAGCCTCATGAAATTGTTCTTGCCACCGACGGTTATCCTGTTCTTCGTCCTACCTGTGAAGAAAGTGAGAGCATGCTTCAACAGCAGTTGCACGACGACCCACTATGCATAGGAACTTTTCAAGCTACCAAAGGACTGATGGCGGGCAATTGTTCTTTCGACGACAGGGCATACGTCCGCTTTACTACACCATAAACTATAAACTATAAACCCTCAACTATAAACTATAAACTCTCTAATCGCAAAGCGCTTTCACCAAGCGAAGCGACTGAAAGAACCATGAAAAGAGCTATCGTCATTGGCGCCTCATCGGGCATAGGCAGACAAGTAGCACAACTGCTACTGCAACACGACTGGCACGTAGGACTGGCAGCACGACGCATCGAAGCTTTGGAAGAGCTGAAATGCATCGCTCCTGACCGTATTGTTACGGCAAGAATCGATGTCACTGAAAAAGATTCACCCAACCAACTGCTCACGCTCATCAACCAGTTGGGAGGCATGAACCTTTTTTTCTATGCTGCAGGAGTGGGATGGCAAAATCCGCAACTGGAAGAAGACAAGGAGATGCAGACTGTTGAAACCAACGCCCTGGGCTTTACGCGTATGGTGGGAACAGCATTCCGCTATTTTGCCAACCACACCGGCGGACAGATTGCCGTCATCTCCAGCGTAGCAGGGACAAGAGGACTGGGACCGGCACCAGCCTACTCAGCGACAAAAGCCATGCAAAATTGCTACATCGAGTCGCTGGAACAGCTTTCCCGCATGCGCAACCTGCACATCAACTTCACCGACATCCGTCCCGGCTTTGTCGAAACCCCATTGCTCCGAGGCAACCGCTTCCCTATGCTCATGTCGTCACGTCATGTTGCCAAGCACATCATCAAAGCCATCTATAAACGGCGACACGTTGTCGTCATCGACTGGCGCTGGGGAGTTGTCGTGGCGTTGTGGCGTTGTGTTCCCCATTGGCTTTGGCGTAAGTTAAAGTTACCTATTACACCATAAAAACAATCGGTTTTCTTTTGCAAAGTCAGTGTTTTATTATAATTTTGCACCTACGCATTAAGCATTACGCACCATGAACTACATCAACCTATCCGATTCCATAGAAAGACGACTATCTTTCTACCTCGCCATGGAGGAGTATGTTGCTCGCCACATCCCTCAAGACGATTGCTTTACCATTTGGCAAGTTCCCTCAACGGTCATCTACGGCCGCCACCAGCAACTGGAGAGTGAGGTGAACGTGGATTATTGTCGTCAGCACAATATTCAAGTATATAAAAGGAAAAGCGGCGGCGGTTGTGTCTATGCAGACAGAAACAATCTGATGCTGTCTTTGATTACTGCCGACGAGCATGTAGGCTTAGCCTTCAACCGTTTTGTCAGTTTTCTGTTGTTGGCACTTCACAGAATGGGGATTGAAGCCACAGGAACAAGTCATAACGACATTCTTATTGGCAACCAGAAAGTTAGTGGAACTGCATGCTACCACTTACCCCAACGTTGCATAGTTCATAGCACCCTGCTCTACGATACCAATATGGAACACATGCTGCATGCCATCACCCCTGGACCTGAAAAACTTCAATCGAAAGGAATCAAAAGTGTGCGCCAACGCATTACCTTATTAAAAGACCATACCCACCTTACACTCGACGAAGTGAAAACGACCTTGCGTGAAACGTTCTGTCCGTCAACCTCATCTACCACCTTGCAACTTTCGGCAACAGACATTGAGCGCATCCAAGAAATAGAAAAACAATACTTATGATTTAATTCATAATTCACAATTTATAATTCTAATCTCATGAAAACCTGTTTATACGATAAGCACGTAGCATTGGGCGCACAGATGACTCCTTTTGCCGGCTTCGATATGCCGATACAGTACACCAACATTGCCGATGAGCACCATGCCGTCCGTACAGCCTGCGGTGTTTTCGACGTTTCCCACATGGGAGAAGTCCTCATCACTGGTGGCGATGCGGAAAAGTACGTGAATCATATCTTCACCAACGACATAAAAGATGCACCTGACGGTAAAATCTTTTATGGCATGATGTGCTATGAAGACGGTGGCACAGTTGACGATCTGCTTGTCTATAAGATTGGAAACAACAACTTTTTCCTTGTCATCAATGCTGCCAATATCGAGAAAGATGTGGCATGGATGAAGGAGCAAGCTCAAGCCTTCAATGTGGTCATCAACCATCAGTCAGATTATTTCGGGCAGTTGGCAGTCCAGGGTCCAGAGAGCGAGGCTGTCGTAGAATCTGTTCTTCAGCTTCCATGCAAGGAATTAAGTTTCTACACCTGTAAGACGATTGAAATGCCCGACGAAGCCATCTATCTAAGTCGTACGGGATATACGGGCGAGGATGGATTTGAGATATATGCCAGCCACGACTACATTCGTGACGCATGGGACAAACTGATAGCTGCAGGTGTGAAACCTTGCGGATTAGGCTGTCGTGACACATTACGTTTCGAAGTGGGACTGCCGCTCTATGGAGACGAACTGTCGAAAGATATCTCCCCCATCATGGCTGGTTTAGGCTTCTTCGTAAAATTCGACAAAGAGGAATTTATCGGCAAGGAAGCACTGCTGAAACAAAAGACAGAAGGCGTTGCTCGCAAACTGGTTGGTATTGAACTTGCAGACAAAGCCATTCCTCGTCATGGATATACCGTATTGAAAGACGGTCAGCCTGTAGGTGAGGTTACTACTGGCTATCGCTGTCTATCGGTAGAGAAAAGTGTATGCATGGCATTAGTTGATTCAGCATACGCTAAACTTGATACGGAGCTCGATATTCAAATCCGTAAAAAGATTTTCCCCGGTAAGGTGGTCAAAAAGAAGTTCTACGAAAAGCATTACAAGAAATAATTCATAATTAATAATTCACAATTCATAAAATAACTATGGCAAAAGTATTAGAAGGACTCTATTACAGTGAGTCTCACGAGTTTGTAAAAGTTGAAGGCGATTTCGGCTTCATTGGTGTTACGGATTATGCTCAGAACGCATTGGGCGAAGTGGTATATGTCGATATGCCAGAGGTAGACGATGACGTGGAAGCAGGTGAGGAATTCGGTGCCATTGAGAGTGTGAAGGCTGCCAGCGACCTCATTGCACCAGTATCAGGAAAGGTTGTTGAGGTAAACGAGGCACTAGATGACGAACCGGGACTCATCAACCAAGATGCTTTCGCCAACTGGATTATCAAAGTGGAATTGGCTGACAGTAGCGAAATAAACAATCTGATGGATGCAGAGGCATATAAAGCTTTCTGTGCAAAAGAAGAATAGAAGAATGGCTTTTAAATATTTCCCACATACCGATGAGGACATCAAGTTGATGCTCGATAAGATTGGTGTGCAGCGATTAGAAGACCTCTATGCTGATGTGCCAGAGAACGTCAGACTGAAAAACGACTACCAGCTGCCTGAAGCTTTTAGTGAGGTGGAACTACGCAAATGGTTTGAAGAAATTACCATGTTCAACCAACCCCTGACCGTTTTTGCAGGTGCAGGTTGTTATGATCACTATGCACCTTCAGTGGTACAAAACTTGATTGAACGGTCGGAATTTTTAACTAGTTACACGCCATATCAAGCAGAAATCTCGCAAGGTACGCTTCACTATATCTTTGAATACCAGTCGATGATGGCTGAACTCACGGGGATGGACATCTCCAATGCCTCGATGTACGACGGTGCCACCGCTACCGCCGAAGCTGCCATGATGGCTGTTGCCAGTGCAAAGAAAGCAACGAAAGTGCTCGTTTCCGAAACGATCGACCCAAAGGTTTTACGGGTCGTAAAGACCTATGCGAAGTTCCATGGCATAGAAATCGACATGGTTGCCCAGCAAGACGGTGTTACTGATCGTGACGACATGCAAGCTAAATTAGCTGAGGGTGGAGTGGCAGGCGTCATCGTCCAGCAACCCAACTACTACGGCATAGTTGAAGATTATACGGGTTTTGCCGACTGTTGCCACGAGCAGAAAGCACTCTTCATCATGAACAGTGTGGCTGCCGACCTGGCCATACTGAAGACTCCTGGCGAATGGAATGCAGATGTGGCTGTCGGCGAAGGACAAAGTCTGGGTATTCCTATGAACTTTGGTGGTCCAGGCATAGGATATATGTGTTGCACGGAAAAACTGATGCGAAAAATGCCAGGACGCATTGTCGGCATGACGAAAGACAACCGCGGACAACGCGCCTTCGTTTTGACATTGCAAGCACGCGAGCAACATATCCGCCGACAAAAAGCCACATCGAACATCTGTTCCAACCAGAGTCTGATGGCCCTCTACGTCACGATTTACCTTTCGCTCATGGGAAAAGAAGGACTCAAAGAGGCTGCTGAACTATCTTATGCAGGAGCTCACTACTTGTACGATGAATTGCTGAAGACAGGCTATTTCAAGCCTGCTTTCGACCAACCTTTCTTCAATGAGTTCTGTGTTTCCTACGATGGCGATGTCGATACGTTACAAGAAGAATGCACGCAGATGGGTTTCATGGCTGGCATCAAAATAGATGACCACATTGTGATGTTGGCTGTTACTGAACAAAGGACGAAAGAAGAGATTGACGATTTTGTCAATACAATCAAAAACATGAGGGAGGAAAAGGCATGAACAACAGACTATATGGAAATCTCATCTTCGAATTGTCGAAGAAAGGACGCAAAGGATATTCGTTGCCAAAAGCTACTTATCGCCATGCTACAACAGACTTGCCTTCCAATCTCTGCCGGAAGAAGGAAGCAGAACTGCCTGAGTGTGACGAGCTGACGGTGGTGCGCCACTATACCAACCTCAGTCATAACAATTTTGGAGTCAACGACGGTTTCTATCCACTCGGTTCCTGTACCATGAAATACAATCCCGTCATCAATGAAGAGATTGCCGCACTGAAAGATTTTGCCGGACTCCATCCTCTACAACCAAAAGAAACCTGCCAATGGGCACTTGATATTTGTCAAAACTTGCAAAAAACCCTGGCTGAGTTGACCGGACTGAGCGAGTTCACATTGAATCCGTATGCCGGTGCCCACGGTGAGCTGACAGGACTCATGGTGATCCGCTCTTACCATGAGAGTCGGGACGACAATAAGCGTACAAAGGTTATCATTCCCGACTCTGCCCACGGCACCAATCCTGCCTCGGCTGCAGTCTGCGGACTACAGGTCGTAGAAGTGAAAAGTCTGGCAGATGGTACGGTGGATGTAGAGAGTCTGAAGACTGTACTTCAGGAACATGGAGAGGAGATTGCAGCGATGATGATGACCAATCCCAACACGGTGGGCATGTTCGAGAAAAACATTCCAGAGATAGCACAACTCGTCCACGACTGCGGCGGACTGATGTACTACGACGGAGCCAACCTGAACCCTATGCTGGGAGTTGCCCGACCAGGCGACATGGGTTTCGATGTCATGCACATCAACTTGCACAAGACTTTTTCAACGCCTCATGGCGGTGGTGGTCCAGGCTGCGGTCCTGTAGGTGTTCGGCAAGGTTTGGAACAGTTCCTTCCTAATATAAACGTATCAACCTTCCATGGAAACTTCGGCGTCATGGTGAAAGCATATGCCTACATCATGTCATTGGGCAAGGAAAACATCAAGAAGGTTGGACCATTGGCAACTCTCAACGCCAATTATATAAAAGAGTCGTTGAAGGATGTCTATGAACTTCCTATCGAGGGTGTCTGCAAACACGAGTTCGTCTTCGACGGATTGAAAGACAAATCGACAGGAGTGACAACGATGGACGTTGCCAAACGACTGCTCGATTATGGTTACCATGCGCCTACCATATACTTCCCTCTACTCTTCCATGAGGCTATGATGATTGAACCGACGGAGAGTGAATCGAAGGAGACCATTGACGGATTTATCCGAGTTATGCGTACCATTGCCAAGGAGGCGAAAGAGAATCCTGAATTGGTTAAAACGGCTCCACACACAACGCCAATAGGACGCGTTGACGATGTGTTGGCAGCCAAGCAACCCGTGCTGACTTATCGTAAGATGATTGAAGATAAGAAGAATGGATAATTGTGATTTAATTATTTTAGGAGCTGGTCCTGGCGGCTATCGTGCTGCAGAATATGCAGCCCAAAACGGACTGAAGGTGTTCATCATTGAACAGGACGAGGTGGGCGGTACCTGCTTGAACCGCGGATGCATACCAACGAAGACCTTCGTCCACAGCACCACCCTATCTGAAGCTCTTGAGCGTCAACAGCAAGTAGTCAGTCAGCTACGAAGTGGAGTCGAAGGAATTCTTGCTGCTCCCGGCATCACCTTGATGCGCGGACATGGCATTTTCAAGAACAACCAGACCATAGCGGTGGGTGACAAGACCATCACCGCCAAAAATATCATCGTAGCAACGGGTAGCAGTGCTAAACTGTTGCCACTGCCCGACATCGATGACCCACGACTGGTTTCCAGTACCGAACTGCTGCAACGACAGCAATTGCCACAGCGGCTCTGCATTATTGGGGCTGGTGTCGTAGGAATGGAGTTTGCCAGCATTTTCCATCGCTTCGGCAGCGAGGTTACGGTCATTGAATACTTAAAAGAATGCCTGCCTGCCTTTGATGCTGACATTGCAAAACGGTTGCGCAAGCTCATGGAAAAACGGGGCTTCGGCTTCAAGATGAAGACTGCCGTTTCGTCGTTGGCTGACATCGATGCTGATGTCATACTCATGGCGACAGGACGACGACCGAATGTCTCGGACGACTTCCGACTGGCTGGATTCCAATACGACGAGCGTATGGGTATTTCCGTTGACGAAAACTTCCAAACGACAGCTACGGGCATCTATGCCATAGGTGACGTCAACGGACGACAAATGTTGGCTCATGCGGCTGAGATGCAGGCGGTGCGTGCCGTCAACCATATCATGGGACGGACCGACGGCATACGCTTCGACATCATGCCGGCAGCGGTGTTTACCATGCCGGAGGTGGCTGGTGTTGGTGTAACGGAAGAGGCATGCAAGGCAAAAGGAACGGCATATTCCTGCAAGAAAAGTTTCTACCGTGCCAACGGGAAGGCTCTTGCCATGGGTGAGACCGAAGGGTTGTTGAAATTGCTCGTCGATGACAACGACCGCATCATCGGCTGTCATGTCATGGGGGCTCATGCTGCAGATATCGTACAAGAAGCGGCAGTGCTCATGCACTATAATGCTACCTTATCACAACTCCGCGATATCACTCATATCCACCCTACTTTGGGTGAAATCCTGCACAACGTATAACAAAAAGAAACAACTTCACGGGAAAACGGCTAACGCCCAACCTTTAAACAGAAATGGTTCATGTTCGAAACATGAACCATTTTTGTTTTTACTCCATCACAACCTTTCTGCCATCGACAATGTAAATGCCACGCTTGGGGTTGACGACACGCTGTCCTTGCAAGTTGTAGAAGATGCGTCTGCCACGCATTGCGCTATCATTTATCATTTGTTCGTTATCATTTAGCGAAGCGCTATTGATGCCGGTAGTGCCGCTGGTCTTTACGTTCAATGCCGTAAGTCGCGCATGCTTGTCGGTGGACGCCAATGTCAGGGTGACAGACTTCTTATTGCCCGTCCACTTGCCGTTGGTAAGCGCTGCGTTGTCAGCTTTCAAATCGGACTTCGGCGTTTGAGCGTCAAAAACGGGTTCAATCTCCGTCAAGGTTCCTTGCTGCACGCTTACGGTCAGCGTGTTGCCTGGATAGAGACGAATCATATCGTCGTTGCAGTAACGGTTGGAACCTGTACCTAAGCTATAGACTATGGTGATGCCGTTGGTGGTACCGCTGAGGTCTTGCGTATTACTCGACGTGATAGCGCCACTGTAATTCGTATTGAACAGTGTGTTGCAGAGCATCACATTACCATCGGCAGGTTGTTCTCCTCCACCACCCTCTTCATAAATGGTATAGGTAGCACTGGCAAGAGCACTCTTGCCGTCATCGAGCACAGCAATCGCTTTCACCGTTGCACTTTGTGTCAGCTTGAACGGGGCTTCATAGACTGTGCTTGCGGTGGAGGGGTAGCTGTTGTTGGTGGTATAATAGATGGTGGCACCTGCTGTTGCCGTGGTGATTGAGACTTCCACCTCTTCATTATACTCGCCTGCATCGGGACTGATGACGGGCATGGCAACAACTACGCCGCCACTACCACCCTCGTAGTTGTCGTAGCTGAACGGTTGTCCCACCTTGTCGCCCCAGATGTAGTCTTCCAATCCCGGATAATCCACAAACGGATTGCGGTTGCCCTGAACGTACGTTCTTGCTATGGAGTCGTTACGGGCCAGCTCCACCATATCAATGGGATCCATCTTCGACCAACGCATCATCATGTCTTGTGTCCATTGCTGCATAGGCTGATACTTGGTATTGCCGAAAGTGCCGCTCCAGCTAGCTGCCTCCGATTCATAACAGGTGGACATATAGAAATAGATGCGGGCAATGTCGCCTTTCACCTCGTCGTTGGGTTCAAAGACTATGTCGGTGTATCCGGCTGTCTTACAGTAGCCTTTCTTCGAATAGGCATTGTTCGACTCGTAATACTGTTTGTTGCTTTTGTCAACAATCACCTCACCGAAAGGAAGATTGCCTCGACGATTGTTGACATAGCCATCGGTAGGTACCACATGTACGATGTCGGCCTTTGGAGGTCCCCAACTTTGCGGCACGGTATGTTCGCGGTTATAGACATCGCCCTCCTTACTATAGTTACCGGCTTTGTCTCTGATATGCACAAATTTGGTTGTATTGGAATACCAGTCGCGCACGAAGCCGTCGGCACGGGTATCGGTCTTCTTGTACAATTCCAGCAAATCATCGTACGAAGGTGATTTGTCCTTTTTCGAAATGATTGCGGACAGTTTGGTCTTCAGTTGAGCACCGGTGAGTCCGTCTGCTTCCTGATAGTATGATTTCCAGTCATCAGGTCCTTGTGCCCAAGAGACAATAGTCGTCAAGACAAACGCTATTGATAAAATGTACTTGATTTTCATGATAGTCATATTATAAATAGGTGTTATATTTTGATTACAATACTAATCCATCCTGTCGCGATAGTCTTCGTATGTAAATTGGCGAAGGATTTCCAAGATACCATCTTCGTGGAGCATGGCGATAGCAGGATGGCTGACGCCATTGAAGGTATTGGTTTTCACAGTGGTGTAATGGATCATATCTTCAAAAATGATATTCTCGCCCACCTGCAATTCATGGTCAAACTGCCACATTCCCATATAGTCGCCACTCAGACAACTGTTTCCTCCCAACCGATAGCAATTGTCAATTGTCAATTGTGTTTCGAGCTTGCTCGCTTGCAGAGCGAAAGCGGCGCAAGTAATCGACGAAGTCGCTTCGCTTGTCGAAGAATTGTCAATTAATTTACCCCCTCTCACTTCCGGCTGATAGGGCATTTCCAGACAGTCGGGCATGTGACAAGTGAAACTGACATTAAGGATAGCAGTTCGGATGCCTTTGTCTTCAACGATGTCGGCGACCTGCGCCACCAACGGTCCTGTCTGCCAGGCAAAGGCACTGCCGGGCTCCATAATTACGTGTAGATGCGGATAACGTTTCTTAAAATCCTGCAACAGGTGAACCAACAGGTCAACGTCGTAGTCGGCACGCGTCATCAGATGTCCACCACCGAAGTTCATCCACTTCAACTGTGGGAACCAACGTGCAAATTTCTCTTCTATATGCTGCAGGGTGCGTTGGAAAACGTCTGCCCCACTCTCGCAGTGGCAATGACAATGAAAACCCTCAACACCTTCAGGCAACACATCGGGCAGTTTGTCGGCACTGATGCCAAAACGTGTTCCTGGCGCACAGGGATTGTAGAGCATGGTTTCCACCTCCGAATACTCAGGATTGACACGCAAACCGAGACTGATGTCCGGCTGAACCGCCTTAACCCTGTCGGCATAGCGTTCATACTGGCTGAGGGAATTGAAGGTGAGATGACTGGAACAGCGTGCTATAGCGTCTATCTCGTCATCGGTATATGCAGGAGAATAGGTATGCGCGCGCGAACCAAACTGCTCAAAGGCAAGACGTGCCTCGCTGAGCGAACTGGCTGTGGTAGAACTGATGTATTCGCGAAATATCGGGAAGGTCTTCCACAGCGCAAAGGCCTTGAAAGCAAGAATGATATCAACACCTGCACGCTGAGCTACTGAGCGTATCAACGAGAGATTGCCACGCAAACGCAATTCTTCCACAACGTACATCGGACGGTGGATTTGGCGCAGAATATCATTGGCTGTTGTCATTGCTTTCATGGTATCACATATACTAAATGCAAAGTTACGATAATATTTTCAAATATCGTTGCCCGTTTCGCATAATTTTTATACTTTTGCACGTGAAAACGGCAGAAGAAAACTTCTGTCATACAAAAATAGCAATAGACATGAAGCTCGTCGTCATGACCAAATCCACGTTTTTCGTGGAAGAAGACAAGATTTTGGCAGCTCTCTTCGAAGCCGGCATGGACAACCTGCACCTGTACAAACCCGACAGTGCACCCGTCTATATCGAAAGACTTCTGTCGCTGCTACCCAAAGGCCTGTACGCCAAAACTACCGTACATGAACATTTCTATCTTAAAAACGAATACGCACTCAACGGCATACATATCGACAACCCTGCTGCAGGAATGCCTGTAGGGTATAAAGGAAGGTGGGGCGTTACGTGCACTGACATCACCCAACTGAAACAGATGAAGAAGCAGGCAGACTATGTCTTCCTGAAAAACATCTTCGACTGCATAGAATTCCCCGAAGAGAAATCGTCTTTCTCGATGGGAGAACTAGAAGAGGCTTCGCGTCAGGGACTTATCGATAAACATGTCTTCGCCCTCGGTGGCATGACCATCGACAATGTACGCATAGCCAAAGAACTGGGTTTCGGCGGCATCGTCGTCTGCGGCGACCTTTGGAACCGCTTCGACATTCAGAACCAGGTGGACTACAAAGCCATCATCGCCCACTTCGAACGACTAAGGAAAGCGGTGAGTTGAGGAACACATTAACAATTAACAATTCATAATTCATCATTTTTATGAGTGAGAAAGAGTCTTTCTTGGTATTTTCAGGAACAAAGACAAGGTATCTGGCAGAGAAAATCTGCCAAAGTTTGGGTTGTCCGCTAGGCAACTCTGTGGTAACACGCTTCTCCGACGGTGAGTTTGCCGTCAGTTACGAAGAATCTATTCGAGGACGAGATGTGTTTCTTGTACAGAGCACCTTCCCCAACTCAGACAATCTCATGGAACTGCTCTTGATGATCGACGCCGCCAAGCGTGCGTCAGCCCGCAACATCATCGCCGTCATCCCCTACTTCGGATGGGCACGGCAGGACCGTAAGGACAAACCGCGTGTCAGCATCGGAGCCAAACTCGTTGCCGACCTGCTCAGCGCAGCAGGCATCAACCGCGTCATCACGATGGACTTGCACGCTGACCAGATACAGGGATTCTTCAACGTCCCCGTTGACCATCTCTATGCTTCTGGCGTCATCATGCCCTACCTGCAGTCGCTTCAGTTAGACGACCTCTGCATAGCATCACCCGACGTAGGCGGTTCCAAGCGTGCCAACACCTATGCCAAATACCTGGGCTGTCCGCTGGTTTTGTGTAACAAGACTCGCGCTCGTGCCAACGTCATCGAAAGCATGCAAATCATCGGTGATGTCAAGGGTAAGAATGTGGTCATCGTCGACGATATGGTGGATACTGCCGGCACCATTACCAAAGCTGCCGATATCATGAAAGCAGCAGGCGCTAAGAGTGTCAGAGCCTGCGCCAGTCACTGCGTCATGAGCGGACCTGCCAGCGACCGCGTACAAGAGTCTGCACTGGAAGAGATTGTCTTCACCAACTCTATCCCCTACACCGACCGCTGCGACAAAGTGAAGCAACTCTCCGTTGCCGACCTCTTTGCCGAAACCATCCGTCGCGTTGTCAAAAACGAAAGTATCAGCTCGCAATACCTGATATAAGAAACATAGAGACATATTGTAAACATAGAGACAAAGAACCGTCAGGTTCCTTGTCTCTTTTTCTTTTTTCATTGTCTTTACCAAGTAATATAGGGTATATTACCATGTAATATAGGGTATTTCACTAAGTAATATAGGGTATTTTACCAAGTAATATAGGGTATATTACTTTTCAATATACACTTTTTTATAGGATAAACACTTGCATTTTCGCTCAAAAGTATGTATCTTTGCAGGGTAAGAACTACGCTAACGTAGGCATCAAACCATATTGTTTCATCCATTAAATCAACAGTAATACGATTATGGCACTTAAAATCCGACTTCTACAACTGAAGAGCAAAGACCAGAACGGCAAATGGTACGGCAGGGCGATAGCCAACCGTGAGGTACATACTGAGGAGATGGCACAGCACATCTGCCAGAGTACGGCGCTGACCGAGGCCGATGTCCATGCGGCAGTACGCGCATTGATTACAGAGATGCAAACGCAGTTACAGGACGGCAACACCGTTGTCCTCGACGGCTTCGGCCGCTTCCACCTCTCCGTTCATAGCGACAGGGTTGACAATCCCAAGGACTTCAACCTGAAATACCACATCCGCCGCATCCTCTGCAAGTTCACCCCAGCCGCCACCCGCAACCAGTTTGACCGCCACCTCGAACGCCCCTTCATCGACGGCGTGAAGCTCCAGCGGGTGAAATGACGGTAAAGTGAAGGGTAACGGATATATTAAATAAGGAGGATACAACAATGGATTATCTGGAATATAAAGGTTATAAAGGATCTGTGGAATACAGCAAGGAAGACGACTGTTTGTTTGGTAAAGTGCAAGGTATTGCCAACAAAGCACTGATTCTATATGAAGGACAGACATTGGATGAGTTGCGCAAAGACTTTGAACATGGTATAGACAGCTATTTGGAAGGTTGTCGGGCTGATGGCATCGAACCTGCAAAGCCTTTCAGTGGAAGAATGAACCTGCGCATGCCTTCAGACCTGCATGCCCGTATTGCCGCCTTCGTTTCGTCAAAAGGAACAACCATCAACGATTTTATCAATCGTGCCATCGTCAATGAATTAGAGCACGAACTGGCTTATTGACAAGCAAAAGAGTCAAGGGAACTAGTGATTTGCCTTGACTCTTTGCTATTAAAAGCCAGTTTCCTTGATTGTGTTAGCTGTTATCGGATTATTTTTTTCTTTCCATTTACGACATAGACACCTTTTTTTGTCGGTTTTCCATATTGCAAGTGACCATCAAGGGAGTAATATGTCTGCTCTTTATGAGACTGGATGCAGTTATGAATACCCGTTGTTTCATCATCGAGCTCAATAATGTTGGTAAACTCATTCCAACCATCGGTGTTCTTATACTTCTCTTTAGTTCCTGCAGGAACATAAAGCGGTATGCTCTTTGTTACATAGTTCCAACTATTACTACAGCCAAAAGGCTCTTCTATGAATGATGTTATGCTTTGCAGACCGCTACAACCTGAGAACGCATACTCGCCAATACTTGTCACACCCTCTGGTATGATAACACTTTTCATAAGTGTACAAGCATAAAACGCGCCATCCCCAATACGATTGACATTTGGTCCTATAATATAGTTTTTCACCTGCTTGCCAAAAGTACTCTCCATGTAGGAATAATATGTTGATCTAGAAGCAGAAATAAGGGGATTGCTATTTAAGGTAACTGCCGTGAGTGCATTACAACCCCAAAAGGCCGCATCTTCTATACTAGTAACGCTACTGCCAACAACTAAATCTGTCAGGCTAGAACATTCGAAGAATGCGAATGGTCCAATATTAACAACACCATTGCCAATGGTGGCACTCACTAAACTATAGTTCTGAGAAAAAGAGCCTTCTCCAATGCTATTCACGCTATTAGGAATGAGAATATTGGTTAAGCTAGAGCAATTGTAGAATGCATGCCCCCCGATGGAGGTCACACCTTCAGAGATTGTAACGCTCGTCAAGTTAGAACAGTCAGAGAATGCATAATCATTTATTTTCATCACATGATCGGGAATATCAACACTCGTCAAGCCACATCCAGAAAAAGCCCATTTATTTATGGTGGTCATACTCTTAGGAATGTTAATCTTGGTCAAACTGGAGCAGCCATTGAATGCCTCCTCCCCGATATTAGTCAAGTTGTTTGGCAAAATTATATTTGTCATATTTGAGCAATCTTTGAACGCATATTGTCCTATTTGTGTGACACCCTCAGGAATGATGACACTATTAAGACCTGTACAATATGCAAAAGCATGTTCATCAATAGCAATTACGCTATAGGTTTCTTTATTGTATGTTATTGTCGCAAGAATATTTATGTCACCAGTATATGCATATTGGTAAGGATTATCTTTTTCACCTTGATCATATTGATAGACCTTAGCAACTTTATTATTTGTGTCAAGAATATAGTTGAGGTTACTTCGCTTAATGATTCTAGTAAAATCATAGTCATAGTTAATTCTTTTAATGGCTTTTCCACTTTTTTCTGTCACCATGCTACCTTCATCTTGAGCTTGGACATAATTAACCATTATTACTTCCTGTCCCAACGCATTACTTGTTCCCACCACGAGAGCACATAGCAGGAAAAATGCTTTTAGTAAAGTAAATTTTTCATGTTTGTATAAGTTTATAAGTTAATAATTGACCATCTACCTTAAAATCATAAGTATACGAGAGCACTGCCATCATTAGAAATGCCGTTAAGATAATAACCTTCTTCATAATTTCTATTTTTAAGATTCGTTTCCATTTTTTAAAACCTCTGCCTGCAAATCTAAGGTTTGCAGGCAGAGAGGGATTTTTTAGAATTGGTGAATGGCTATAATATAATTTGATTTAGATTTTGAATCAGAGTATCTATTTTTATATTCAGTGGATAAGTGTATGTAGCTTGATACATAATAACTATCTATTTTGTTTTGTTCTGTTGACGACCAATTATATATATAAGTAGTTCCTAATAATGATACCGGGATGTTCAGAAGTTCATTAACAGCTGGCAAATACCAATCCTTCTCACCGCTAACATTCAAACTTTCACATAGACCGAATGCCGGGTATATTTCTTCAAAGTTATTAATTTTCCGAATGATTGCCATATTCTTACGGCCATCATCCATATCTGTAGCTCCTGTAGAAACACTTTCCGTTGACCAAGATGCAGTTGTGGAAAATTTATGCATAATATACCTTGTTCCATCACCGATATAAGCAACAATTCCCTTTAAACCGTTTTCATCGTATGCATCACCGGCAGCATATTTGCTTTGGTGTACTTTTATAGTCGCCTTCTTTCCTTTAAACGAAACAGTTGCTGTACGGTCTTCTGTTGTCGGAGTAGCACGAATCGTCAATTCATTCCCATTTTTAGTAAACGTACACCAACTCGCAGAACTTATGGGTTCATAATCGTTCGTATTAGTATTAATCGTAATGGTACGATAACTGTTATTTTTATCAAAACCAATCTCTGAAATGGGCACACTGAAGACAACACCCTCTTGGGTAATGTTGACAGCATCAGAACATTTCCCATCGGTAGATTTAACTGATACGGTTGCCTGACGAGCTGTTTCAGACTCATTCTTTTCGATAGTCAATTTTAACTGATACGCCTTTGCTGTATTATTAGCTGTAACATCACCTGCCGGTTTTCCACCAATAAACCTCACTCTCCTTGCCTTTGCATACATTTCCTCTGAAACATCAACGATTTCAGCTTTACACCAAGAAGCCGTAGAGGATACTTTCATATTAGCAAAAGGAACATTTGTAGTCAATGCCAAATTCGTTTCAGTAGAACCTGCACCTACTTTCAACTCCTTTTGGCTTAAGGAAATAGATTGGGCTATGGTCACCTTGATCTGTGTTTCTTTTCCATATAAAGTCTTGAGGGTTACCGTTGCTTCGGTAGAAGTCGAACTGGGATATACCTGAATGGCAATACCATCCGGAATACCTGCTTCATTCGTGGAAGAAGTCATCACTTGACACCATTCTTCAGAAGACGTTGCTGTAAATGGAATAATGGACGAATTTTTAAAGGTTAATGTCTGTATACCTCCTCCTGCAGAAAAGGCAAGTGAGGTTTCGTCCAAAGAGATTTTCTCATCTACACCTTTGAATGGTTTTTGGTATTTCACTTCTGCACCAATAACACCGCCGCTGGTTCCTTCAATGAAGTCCTCTACAAAGATACGATAGAACGTATTACTATTCACATCGTATGCCACGTAACCGTTATTTGGCTTTACGGCGACTTGAGTTGCCCAGCCTGCCTTGGGAATGGAAGAAACATTGCCTAATCCTTTGACTTGACCGACAGAAGCAAGATAGACATTATAATAGTAATAATCATATCTCTCAAAATTGTCACTCTTATTGATGTGGATGATGTTATCAATAGTGGTATTGCCATTATTGGCATTGCGCATTGATAACGAAATAGTTCCCGTTGGGTCGGCAACATCCGTACCAGGGTTGACGGGTTGTCCGTTGTTGGGATTGTCATTTCCGTCGTCGCCACCACAGGAAACCATTGACACACTCAGCATGGCGACCATTATCATGGTCAGCATGCTCCATAGATAATTCTTTGTTTTCATTTGCTTATTATTTAATAGGTTAATAAATGGAATGCAAACGAAAGGACATGAAAATGGCGTGAAACCACTCTTATGCACTTACCTGAGGGGCGAGCCTAGGAATTGGAACCCCTATCCACAATAAGAATGCTCCACGCCAAAGCGTGCGCATAGCATAATTGTGGATGTAGAAGACTTTTCCTCGTCTTTCCCTCCGCTATTACATCGACTATTCCAAATTAGTTTCCTAGGCTACTTCGGTAAGTGCGAAATAATAAGCTATTGCATCATGGTTCGGGATTTCTCCCCCGATACCGATTGCAAATATATGAAGAAACCATGATACGACCAAGTCTTTTCGTCATTTTTTTACTTTCCGCTTGCAGCATCCTGCTTTGGCATGACCTTCTTATTGCTTTGGAAAAGAAGAAGTTCAAAGAATCGTTAATACATTATTTCATCAACACAAAAAAGGAATCCCGATGTGGGATTCCTTTACTTATCGTTCTTAACTTTCTGAGTTTACTTGATGATGCCCTGCTCTACGAAAATCTTCTTCAGTGCCTCCACCGAGCGGTCAACCTGCTCTTCGGTGTGCGTTGCCATCAGAGCATAGCGCACCAAAGTGTCTTGCGGAGCACATGCTGGCGGAATTACAGGATTGATAAAGACGCCTGCCTTGAATGCCAAAGCCGTCACAAGGAAGGTTTTGTCAATGTCACGTACATATAACGGAATGATAGGACTTTCCGTTTCGCCAATCTCAAATCCCTCTTCTGTGAAACGTTTCAGTGCGTAACGTGTCACCTTCCACAAGGCTTCGATACGCTCCGGCTCTCTCTGAAGGATATGCAGTGCTTCCATAGCAGCAGCAGTAGCAGCTGGTGTATTGGACGCAGAGAAGATGTAAGTGCGACAGGTATGACGCAGGAAGTTGATGGTATCCCAGTCGGCAGCGATGAAGCCGCCAATAGAAGCAAGCGACTTGGAGAATGTACCCATGATGAGATCCACCTCGTCGGTCAGTCCAAAATGGTCGCAGACACCACGTCCATGGTCACCAAAGACACCGATACCATGAGCCTCGTCAACCATAATTGAACAATTGTACTTATGCTTCAATTCAACAATTTCCGGCAACTTAGCCAAGTCACCTTCCATGGAGAAGACACCGTCAACGACAATCAGCTTCACAGCCTCATAAGGCAGTTTCTGCAATACGCGCTCCAAGTCTTCCATGTCGTTATGCTTGTAGTGCAACTGACGAGCAAACGACAAACGGCGACCATCGACAATGCTGGCATGGTCGCGGTCGTCGCAGATGATATAGTCGTCCTTACCTACTACCATAGCAAGAACGCCTTGATTGACAGAGAATCCGGTAGAGAAGCACAAGCAGTCTTCCTTATGGACAAACTCTGATATTTCCTTTTCCAACTGTACGTGTATGTCGAGTGTTCCGTTCAGGAAACGGCTTCCCGCACAACCTGAACCATACTTATCGAGGGCTGCCTTGGCAGCATCAATGATACGCTGGTCGCCTGTCAGTCCGGTATAAGCATTCGAACCGAACATCAGCACCTTATGTCCGCCCATTTCGACTTCTGTTCCCTGTTTGCCTTCAATAGCACGGAAATAGGGATAGACATCAGCCTCCATGAACTTCTGTGGTTCACGGTAATTCTTGTATCTTTCTTGTAACTGTCCCATTCTATTAATAAGGTGTAGTAAACACTACTTTCTAAATTAGGCTGCAAAGATACAAAAAATACCTTACATGTCAACGTTTTTTAAAAGAAATCTTATCTAAACCGAAAATTTATTGAATTATTAGTCTCAATAATCATAGTTTTTTGTACTTTTGTACTGTATATGCCGTGGCAGAAATGAAGAGAATCGTATTCATCATGAACCCCATTTCGGGAACGGCAAGTAAAGCTGCCGTTCCGCAACTCATCGAGAACAGACTGGACCAAAGCCTGTTCGAATATGAGATACGGCTTACCGAACATGCCGGACATGCCACAACGATAGCACAACAGGCTGCCGAGGAAGGTGTTGACCTTGTTGTAGCTGTAGGAGGCGACGGAACGGTGAACGAGGTAGGAAGGGCATTGATAGAGACACAGACCGCAATGGCTATCCTTCCCTGCGGTTCAGGCAACGGGTTGGCACGCCATCTCATGCTTCCCATGGACTTGGGCAAAGCCATCAGCCTCATCAACCGCTTTGAAATTCATGACCTTGACTATGGCACCATCAACGGAATGCCGTTCTTCTGCACCTGCGGCATGGGGTTTGATGCGTTCATCAGCATGAAGTTTGCCGAAGCAGGCAAACGAGGCCTCATCACCTACGTAGAAAATGTGCTGAAAGAAGGATTGAAATACAAGCCTGAAACCTACGAGTTGGAAGACGAAACGGGCACCAAGCACTACAAAGCGTTTCTCATTTCTGCCGCTAATGCTTCACAATACGGCAACAATGCCTACATCGCACCGCAGGCTTCCATGAGTGATGGTTTGCTGGACGTGATCATCATGGAACCCTTCGATGTATTGGAAGCACCGCAAATCAGTCTCGACATGTTCAACAAGACGTTGGACAAGAATTCCAAAATCAAGACTTTCAAGGCTAAACGCATCCATGTACATCGCAAGGAACCTGGATGGATTCATTACGACGGAGACCCCGTCATGACCGATGCCGATATCGACATCCTATTACACCGCAAAGGCATCAAGGTGTTGGTCAATCCCGATGCCGACAAACGACTTCGCCAACCCAATGTCGTCCAGACTGCCTTTACGGAATTTTTCAATGATGTCAATATGGTACGCGAAAACATTTCACGGCAAGGCAGAAAAGTGCAGATACTCAACAAATTGCTGCTCAGGAAATTGAATCTATAACGTCCACTCTCTACTTTCCCTTGTTTTTAAAAAGTTTATTTTAGAGATAGAAGTCTTTGGTCAATTCCTGATACCACGGGGAACGCTCACCCGACTCCGTCATCACCACTTCCTGTTCTTCCATGATTTCAGGGCGTTCCTTTCTGAAAGCCAAAAGATAACGCTTTGCTGCTTTATGAGGAACAGTCTTTACGGCAACAGAACGAGAAAGGGACAATCCTTGAATGATGGCCTCGTCTATCAGCGACTGCCTCATGTTGAAAGGTATCACAACACTGAATTCTCCTGTTGCAGCTAAAAGACGCACTGCAGATTTGATGAGGTCACGGAAGGAAAGGCTGTCTGTGTGTCGCGCCAGCGTGCGTTTTGCATCTGGTGCTTTGAGAGACTGCTGAAAAAAAGGCGGATTGCTGACGATAGAATCGAAGCCCCCCTGAGGGGGTAAAGGAGTAAATTTTTGGATGGCTGTTTCGTGGATATAAATTCTGTCAGCGAAGGGACTCGCTTTGACATTTCCCATCGCCTGAGCCGCAGCATCAGCATCAATCTCAACAGCATCTACAACAGCGTCGGGAAACCGCTGTGCCATCATCAACGCTATCAGTCCTGTACCCGTTCCGATATCCAGGATACGTTTACCGCCTTGTGCCCAAGAACCAAGCAAAACCCCATCTGTACCGACTTTGAGAGCGCAGGTGTCTTGACAGATGGAGAATTGCTTGAAATGGAATATATCTTTGGTGCCTTGCACGCTAAGATAATACAACTATTCTATCACTACGGTTGTCCAACCGTGCTTGTCTTCAATTTCTCCATACTGAATACCACGGAGCGTATCGAAGAGTTTCTTACTGACAGGTCCTGGCTGTGCGCCAAAATCATAACGCTTGCCAGTATCTAAGTCGTCAATATAACTGATGGGAGAAATGACGGCTGCCGTCCCGCAGGCACCAGCCTCCTCGAACGTTGCCAGTTCTTCCTCAGGAATAGGACGGCGTTCCACCTTCAGTCCAAGGTCTTCTGCAACCTGCATCAGACTCTTGTTGGTGATGGAAGGCAGAATACTTGTTGACTTCGGAGTGACATAGGTATTGTCCTTGATGCCGAAGAAGTTGGCTGCGCCACATTCGTCGATGTATTTCTTTTCCTTGGCGTCCAGATAGAACTCACATGCATAACCCTTCTCATGTGCCAACTGGTTGGCTTTCAGGGAGGCAGCATAGTTTCCACCGACCTTATATATGCCCGTTCCAAGCGGTGCACTACGGTCATACTCGCGGATGATGACATACGGATTGCTGGAGAACCCACCTTTGAAGTAAGGACCTACAGGTGTAACGAAGATAAGGAAGCAATATTCCGATGCGGGATGCACGCCCACCTGGGCACTCGTACCGATCAACAGCGGACGGATGTACAAGGTTGCCCCACTCTCGTATGTTGGAATCCACTCTTGGTTCAAACGCACCACCTTCTTAACCATCTCCTCGAACTTTTCCGTCGGCAGTTCCGGCATCAAGATACCACGACATGTACTTTGCAGACGGGCAGCATTCTCGTCCATACGGAAAACACGCACCTTGCCGTCTGGACAACGATACGCCTTCAGACCTTCGAACGCTTCCTGTCCATAATGCAAACAAGTAGCAGCCATGTGCAGTTTCAGATACTCATCGGAGCAGACTTCAATCTCGCCCCATTTGCCATCGCGATAATAGCACCGAACGTTGTAGTCGGTCTTTATATAACCGAACGACAAACTTGACCAATCAATATTCTTCATGTTGCTTGTGAATTATTATTCCAATAATAACACCACCACAGACAATCTGTAGTAAATTGCGTGCAAAATTACAAAGATTATCACTCTTCTGCAACATTTTGCAACAAATTCTTTACTTCAGTTTCCGTTTTCGTCAGCTTGTCTTTACATAGTTTCAACAATTGCTGTGCTTTCTTCAACTGTTCCGTCAGTTCATCAATGTCAAACTCGTCGTTCTCCATCTTGCGGACAATGGCCTCTAACTGCACCACCGCCTCTTCGTACTTCATTTCTGCTTGCATGTTCTTATTATCATTCATTTTTTTACTACTGAAACTATCATACCCTTATGCAATCGGGTTTCTATCTCATCGCCACCTTGCAGTTGGTTGGGATCACGGACAGCCTTCCCCTTGTGCAAAGTGATGCTGTAACCGCGTTTCAAAAGGAGTTGAGGGTCGTGTGCTTCCAACTGCACACGAAGGTGCTCCAACAGGAAAACCTTCTTCTCCATCAAGTGCTCAGTGGCTGTCTTCAAACGGTTTCCAGCCATCAACAGGCGATACTGGCTATCTTTCAACATGCCTTCGGCAATCGTTCTCAACCGCCCTTCCGACAGCAAGAGCCCATGTCGGGCATCTTCCAGGCGCTGGCGAGGCAGGCGAGGAATAATGCCTGCAAGCCGTTCTATCTTCAACCGTTCGAAACGTATGCGATTACTCACCTTATTATATATAGTCGTTTCTGCTTCTTCCAACCGGTCGTTCACCTCCTTAAGATGTTCTATTAGGAAAGCTGCTGCTGCTGTCGGTGTCTTCACGCGTAGGTGGGATATCATGTCCAACACACACTCGTCACGTTCATGTCCGATACCTGTAATAACAGGCAAAGGGAAGTTGGCAACATTTTCTGCCAATGCTAGCGTGTCGAAACCGCTAAGGTCTGCCGTTGCTCCTCCTCCACGGATGATGACTACACAATCGAAGTCGTTAGCATGTTCATTGATACGGTTCAGGGCTGCTATCAGCGACTCTTCTATCTGTTCGCCCTGCATGACGGCAGCAAACAATTCTGTACGGAAGACGAAACCATATTCGTTTTCGCGCAACTGATGACAGAAATCGCCATAGCCGGCAGCCGTAGCACTGGAGATAACGGCAATACGCTGGGCAAACATCGGGAAAGTAAGCTCTTTCTGCAAATCAAATACACCTTCTTTTTGCAGTTGGCGGATGATTTCCTGACGCTTACGCATCATGTCGCCCATCGTAAACTCAGGGTTGATATCGGTGACAATCCACGAAAAGCCATAGGCTTCATGAAACTGCGGAAATACCTGTAGCAATACCTTCAAGCCAGCATGGAGCCGTTGACCCGTAACACGCTCGAAATGAGGACGTAGCATCGCCCATGCTGAAGCCCAACATTTAGCAGAAGCACGAGCTATGGGTGTTGAGCGTTGGTATGATCGCTGAGTGCTTCCGTCTTTATCTTGCTCAAATTGCACCAACTCCATATAGCAGTGACCGCGGCTCTCCCTGATTTCAGAGAGTTCCGCTTCTACCCAATACTGCCCGTCTAGCGACAACTCGATGGTTTCCCTGACAAGTGCATTGGCTTCATAGAGCGTCATCGTCTTCATTATGCTGCAAAGGTACGAAATAAATTGTGAATTATGAATTATGAATTGTGAATTGTTTTGTACCTTTGCACAGAATATGGACAATAAGCAAGCGACATTAGAATTAGGGGCAAAACCTGTTGGGCGTCTGTTGGCACAATATGCCATGCCGGCTATTGTGGCAATGACAGCTTCAAGTCTTTACAACATCATCGACCGCGCCATGATCGGACAGATGGTGGGACCAGAAGCGATTGCAGGCTTGGGAATCACCTTCCCGTTCATGAATCTCAGCGGAGCCTTTGGAGCGGCAGTAGGTGTGGGAGCCTCTACGTGCATTTCTGTAAAACTGGGACAGCGCGACTACAAGACCGCCGAATACCTTTTAGGCAACACGATTACGCTGAATCTCATCATCGGCTTCCTTTTCATGGCTGTCAGCCTTATCTTCCTGAATCCCATCCTGCGATTCTTTGGAGCCAGCGACACGACACTCCCGTATGCACGGGAGTTCATGACGGTTATTTTGCTGGGCAATATCATTACCCACATGTACTTTGGCATGAACGCTGTGTTGAGGGCTGCAGGCAAGCCTCGCCACGCCATGTATGCAACACTGTTCACCGTAGGCTGCAACATTCTGTTGGTCGTCGCCTTCGTGTGGTGGTTCCGATGGGGCATTCGCGGAGCAGCTCTTGCCACCATTACTTCGCAGTCGTTAGCACTCTGCTGGCAGATGTGGGTATTCTCTGACCAGAAAGAGCTGCTGCATCTGAAGAAAGGCATATACAAGTTGAAGGCTGACTTGGTGCGCAACATCATTGCGATAGGCATCTCACCTTTCCTGATGAATGCCACGGCATGCGTCGTCGTGATATTTATGAACAACCAGTTTGTGCGCTATGGTGGCGACATGGCTGTTGGTGCCTACTCGATAGCCAACTCCGTCGTGATGGTGCTGTTTATGTTTGTCATGGGTATGAACCAAGGCATGCAACCCATTGTGGGCTACAATTACGGAGCCGAGAAGTACGACCGAATGTTCCGTTGTCTGTGGCTGACGATAGCAGTCTCGACAACTATTCTATTAGTGGGCTGGTGTCTGTCCATGCTCTTTCCAAGCCAGATAGCTCGCGTCTTCACTGCCGACCCGACACTGATCAGCATGGCAGCACGCGGTATCCGCCTGAACATGATTGTGTTCTTCGTCGTTGCATCTCAAGCCGTTATCACGAACTTCTTCCAATGTATCGGCAAAGTGAAAATCAGTATATTCCTCTCGCTGTCGCGACAGCTCTTTTTGCTCATCCCGTTAGCCTACATTCTCCCGTTGTTTCTCGGTCTCGACGGTGTTTGGTACTCGATGTGCATCAGTGACTTCTGTTCATTCTCGATGACGCTGCCACTACTATTCTTGTATATGAAGAAAATCAAGAACAATGGAAAATAAGAATATCATCATCTGCATCGGTCGCCAACTAGGTTCCGGCGGTCACGATATCGGTCGCATGTTGGCTGCCGAGTTCGATGCAAAGTATTACGACCGCGAACTGCTGAACCTTGCTGCCAAAGAAAGCGGCTTCAGCAAGAAAGTGTTTGAGAGAAACGATGAGCAGAAAGGGTTCTTTAAAACCTTGTTCGGCATACAAACGACTCATATTGGAGGTGGTTTGTACAACTCAAACATATCGCAAGACAGCCTGTTCCAGTTCCAAAGCGACGCCATCCGCAAGGCTGCTGCCGAAGGAAACTGTGTCTTCGTAGGTCGTTGCGCTGACTACGTGTTGCGCGACATCCCCAATGTGGTGAAGATTTTCATCACGGCAACCATGTACGACCGCATCACCCGCATTTCTGCCAGCAAACGCGCAACAAAAATCTTTCAGAAAAAAAACATCACACCCAAGGAAGCCAAGCACTGCATCCTTCAAGCTGAAGGCCACCGTGCCTCCTATTACAACTACTACACGGGTAAGAAGTGGGGGGCGGCAGAGAGCTACGACCTCTGCATCAGCTCCAGCGTCCTGGGGTTAGAGGGAACGGTGCAATTCATCGCTGACTTTATTCGTAAACGATACGGTATATGAAAAAGATAGGAATCATCAGCGACACCCATAGCTACTGGGACGAGAAATATCTGCACTACTTTGAGCCATGCGATGAGATATGGCATGCGGGCGACATCGGTTCAACGGAGGTTGCCGACCGGCTGGCGGCATTTCGCCCCCTGCGTGCCGTCTGCGGCAATTGCGACGGTGGTGACCTCAGACGCATGTTCCCTGAAGTGTTGCGATGGAAATGCGAGGATGTGGATGTGCTGATGACGCATATCGGCGGTTACCCCGGCAACTACGATGCCCGCATCCGTTCACGCATCTATGCCTCACCACCCCAACTCTTCATTGCCGGCCATTCACACATTCTGAAAGTGAAGTACGACAAAACACTCGGTTTACTGCACATCAACCCTGGTGCTGCCGGCTTGCAAGGATGGCACAAAGAACGGACGTTAGTACGACTGACTATCGAAGGAAATCGTTTTTCCGATTGTGAGGTGATCACACTCAGTCCATGAGCTAACGCTATGTTTTCACGCATTTTTTTGGATAAGACCGAATTACTTATTACTTTTGCATCAAACAAAGAAACAAATTATTTATCAATAACAAGATTTATCGAACATGAAGACGATTGTCATTACTGGTGGTGCAGGCTTTATCGGAAGCCATGTGGTGCGCCTTTTCGTGAACAAATATCCAGAGTATCACATCATCAACCTCGACAAGTTGACGTATGCAGGCAACCTTGCCAACCTGAAAGATATCGAGAATAAGCCCAACTACGAGTTTGTAAAGATGGACATCTGCGACTTCGATGCCTTCTACCAGCTGATGCAGGAGAAAAAGGTGGACGGCATCATTCATCTGGCAGCAGAAAGTCACGTTGACCGCAGTATCAAAGACCCGTTCACTTTTGCCAAGACCAACGTCATGGGTACGCTGTCGCTCCTCCAGGCTGCCAAGCTCTATTGGGAAAGTCTGCCGGAACGCTACGAGGGCAAACGTTTCTACCACATCTCCACAGATGAGGTGTATGGCGCCCTGGAACTGACTCACCCCGAAGGTATTGAACCACCGTTCACCACAACGGCTTCTTCGTCAGAACACCACATGGCATACGGCGACAAGTTCTTCCTGGAGACGACGAAGTATAATCCGCATTCGCCCTACTCTGCCGCTAAGGCATCGAGCGACCACTTCGTACGTGCCTACCACGACACCTACGGCATGCCCGTCATCGTCACCAACTGCTCGAACAACTACGGACCTTATCAATTCCCTGAAAAACTGATTCCGCTATTCATCAACAACATCCGTCACCGCAAGCCGCTGCCAGTCTATGGTAAGGGTGAGAACGTGCGCGACTGGCTGTTCGTCGAAGACCACGCTCGCGCCATTGACCTCATCTTCCATCAAGGCAAGATTGCCGAGACCTACAACATCGGAGGTTTCAACGAATGGAAGAATATCGACATCATCAAGGTGGTCATCAACACCGTTGACAGACTTTTAGGACGCCAGGAAGGTGAAGACATGGACCTCATCACCTTCGTTACCGACCGCGCCGGTCACGACCTGCGCTATGCCATCGACTCTTCCAAGCTGCAGAAAGAACTGGGTTGGGAACCAAGTCTTCAGTTCGAGGAAGGCATCGAGAAAACTGTACGCTGGTATTTGGACAACCAGGAGTGGCTCGACAATGTCACCTCTGGCGATTATCAGAAGTATTACGACAACATGTATGCCAATAGATAACCGTTGATGAAGAAAGCAAGAAGACAGAAGAAAGGTGGCAGGACGCTGAAGATTGCATCAATCGTAGTGCTTGCCATCCTCCTTGTGGGTGCCTACCTGCTGTTTGCCCCTATGGCGCACGGCAGTAAACGCACCTACATCTTCATTGATGATGACGATACGGCAGACTCTGTCTATCAAAAGGTGAGTGAAAAGTCTTCGGGACATGCGGCATGGACATTCCGTAAGTTAGGTGCGATAAGTGGGTACGGCAGCAATATCCATACCGGACGCTACGAGATTGGCAACGGTGGTGCGTTGGCATCATTCCGTCGCATCCGTAACGGCTTGCAGGCACCTGTCAACTTGACCATCAACTCGGTGCGAACGGTTGACAGGTTGGCTGCCGACATCAGCAAAAAAATGATGTTCAGCAAGCAAGAGCTGTTGCAAATACTACAAAACAGGGACTCCTGTGCCAAATATGGTTACTCACCAGAAACCATTATCGCCATGTTCATCCCAAACACTTACGACCTGTATTGGAACATCTCTCCCAGCAAATTCATGGAGAGGATGCACAAGGAGAGCAAACGTTTCTGGACTTTCGAACGGCGCCAGAAGGCTGACGCTGCAAAACTTTCACCCAATCAGGTGATGACGCTCGCCAGCATTGTTGACGAGGAGACCGCTAACACGGAGGAAATGCCAAAGATTGCAGGTATGTATATCAATCGTCTTCGCATCGATATGCCCCTGCAAGCAGACCCTACCGTAAAATATGCCAACAAACAATTTGAGGCACGACGCATCTACAATAGCATGCTGAAGGTAGATAATCCTTACAATACTTACAAATACAAAGGACTGCCACCTGGACCTATTCGCGTACCATCTGTTGCAGCTATCGATGCCGTACTCAACCATACTCACCACGACTATCTTTATATGTGTGCAAAGGAAGATTTCAGCGGCACCCACAACTTCGCACGAACCTACGAAGAGCACCAGCAGAATGCTGCACGCTATGCTAAGGCATTGAACGAAAGAGGAATCAAATAGCTATTAAAACGCAAATGCCCCTCGCTTCACAGCGACAGGCATTCAATCTCAATAGGTATTAGCTTTCTTTTAAGGTAAAAAGATTGTATTCAGGATAACGGGTGCAAAGGTAATAGATTTGTTTTATACCTCCAAATATTTTTTAACTTTTTATTTCCACCTCGCGGATTATCCTTGTTTTATTTTGTTCTTTCTTCGTTTATTTGTAACTTCGCACCCTAAAATGCACTATTCATAAATGATATTTTACAATTGACAATATGACAACCATTACCGAGAACACTGTTAATGAAGAGAAACGCTCACTGAGTTTCGTAGAACAACTGGTTGAAGAAGACCTTGCTGCCGGAAAGAACGGCGGTCGCATACAGACACGCTTCCCCCCAGAACCCAACGGATACCTGCATATTGGACATGCCAAAGCTATCTGTATGGACTTTGGTGTGGCAGAACACTATGGTGGTGTATGCAACTTGCGTTTCGACGACACAAACCCGTCAAAAGAAAACAACGAATATGTAGAAAATATCCTGAACGACATTGCTTGGCTCGGATTCAAGTGGGGCAATATCTACTATGCCAGCGACTACTTTGAGAAGCTGTGGGAGTTTGCCGTATGGCTCATCAACAAGGGACTTGCCTATGTCGATGAACAGACTTCGGAAGAGATTGCCAAGCAGAAGGGCACGCCGACAGAACCAGGAACGGCAAGTCCCTATCGTGATCGTCCTATAGAAGAAAACCTGCGATTGTTCGAACAAATGAACACACCTGAGGCGGTGGAAGGTTCGATGGTGCTTCGTGCCAAGCTGGACATGACAAACCCGAACATGCACTTTCGCGACCCCATCATATACCGCATCATACACACGCCGCATCACCGTACGGGAACAAGGTGGAACGCTTATCCGATGTACGACTTCGCACATGGCCAGAGTGACTACTTTGAAGGTGTCACCCACTCCATCTGTACCTTGGAGTTCGTCCCCCACCGTCCTCTCTACGACAAGTTTGTGGATTTCCTTCAGGAAAAAGACAACCAGACGGATTACCGTCCGCGCCAGATTGAGTTCAACCGACTGAACCTGACCTATACAATGATGTCGAAACGTAAACTCTTGGCTTTGGTTGAAGAAAAATACGTCAACGGATGGGACGACCCACGTATGCCGACCATCAGCGGAATGCGCCGCAGGGGGTATTCACCGCAGAGCATTCGAAACTTTATCGATAGCATCGGCTATACCAAGTTCGACGCTCTGAACGACGTAGCACTCTTGGAAGCTGCCGTTCGTGAAGACTTGAACAAGAAGGCATGTCGCGTCAGTGCGGTATTGAATCCTGTCAAACTGGTCATCACCAACTATCCCGAAAGCAAGTCGGAAGAGATGGAAGCCATCAACAATCCAGAAAACGAGGCTGACGGAACGCATACTATCACCTTCTCGCGCAACCTGTGGATAGAACGCGATGACTTCATGGAGGATGCACCGAAGAAATTCTTCCGCCTGTCGGTAGATAAAGAAGTGCGTCTGAAGAACGCCTATATTATAAAATGTACGGGATGTACGAAAGATGCCGATGGTAACATCGTAGAGATACAGGCCGAATATGACCCGACAAGCAAGAGCGGTATGGAAGGTGCCAACCGCAAAGTTAAGGGTACGCTGCATTGGGTAAGTGCCGACCACTGCCAAGAGGCAGAGGTGCGCATCTACGACCGCCTGTTCAACGTGGAGAACCCGTCAACCGACGAGCGTGATTTCCGTGAACTGCTGAATCCGGAGAGCCTCAAAGTCTTGAAGCATTGCTATGTGGAGAACTATCTGAAAGAGAAACAGCCAGGCGACTACTTGCAGTTCCAGCGCATCGGTTACTTTATCCTCGACACTACATCCACTCCCGATCATCTTGTCTTCAACAAGACCGTGGGTCTGAAAGACACATGGGCTAAGATGGTAAAGGGGTGAGAGTTGAGAGACTAGAGTTGAGAGACTAGAGTTGAGAGACTAGAGTTGAGAGACTAGAGTTGAGAGTATGGACAGCTATTTCAACACGTCACAATTTAAGCAGTTGTTGCAGAACTATGAAAATCTGCGCGACAAAGGAATCTGTAGCTATATAGATGCAGAGGAGTTTTATGATATCGCTGACTATTACCAGATGTTGGGCGAACCCCAAAAGGCGCTTGAAGCTATTGATATGTCACTGAAGATATTTCCTGGTTCCGCACTCCCCCTCTGTTTTAAGGCTCGCATCATTCTAATAGCTGAGAACAACCCGAAGAAAGCTGAGGAGCTTATCGAACAAGTTGCCGACAAGAGCAATATGGAATATGCCTATACCAAGGCAGAAATCATGCTCGGCGACAACAAACCTCAACAGGCTGACCGCTACCTCAAAGAGCGAATGAAGACCTTTGGCGGTGACGAAGAGGACTTTATCCTTGACTGCGCTTCCATATTTGCCGATTACAACGAGTACGACCTGGCTGAGCAATGGTTGAAACGCTCTACGCTGACCGAGGATGACGACTACAAGGATATTCAGGCTCGCATCCTAATGGACCGAGGTATGTTCGACGAGAGTGAGCGCATCATCAACGAACTGATTGACCGTGACCCATACTCCAACATGTATTGGAACCGGTTGGCATCGTCGCAGTTCCTGCGCAACAATATCCGCGACTCTATCACGTCCAGCGAGTATTCGCTTGCCATCAACCCGAAAGACGAAGAAGCACTCCTCAACAAAGCCAACGGACTTTTTTCGTTGGGCAACTACGAAGAAGCAAAAAACTATTACGAACGTTTTCTGAAGATACAACCCAATCATGGTGGTGTATTGCAAGAAATGGCATTCCTTGAAAGCCGGCTCGGACATCCTGAGTTGGCAATGGAATATATTGACAAAGCAGAAGAAAACGGTATCGACAAAGAACTGGCTACTGTAACACGCGGCTATATTCAACTGGAGAATGACAATCCTGAAGAAACGGAATCTTACTTCAGGAAAGCCCTCATCGACTCCCATTCTTCACCAAAGGTTATCTATTACATCGCCATAGCCATCTACGATGTCGGCTACCTGCCTGTCGCCAAGAAACTGTTGGGCATGTTGCTCAAAGACGCTGCGCCCCAATGGAAAGACGGCTATGCCTACTACGCACGTTGCTGCTTTGAATTGGACAGCATGAGAGAGTATCTCTTAGCCCTCAAGACAGCGGTCATGAAGAATCCCGATGAAGCGCGTGCCATCCTCGGCGACCTCTATCCTGAAGGAACAAATCCTGAGGACTACCTCTCCATGCCGCCAGTGCCACCGGAATCCGATGAAAATATTCCTCATTAACCCATTAACCCTATCGCAATGGATTTTTTCAACTTTATACTTGAACACCTCAACTACTACTGGGTATTTTTCCTTATGCTGCTGGAGAGTACGGTCATTCCAGTACCTTCCGAGTTAGTCGTTTCTCCTGCTGCCTATTTTGCCGCTGGCGGACGCCTCAACGTGTGGTTGGTCATCCTCTTCGGTACGCTCGGTGCCGACTGCGGAGCCACCATCAACTATATTGCCGGCTACTACCTCGGTCGTCCCATCATCTACCGATTTGCCAATTCTAAGTGGGGAAAGATGTGCCTGTTGAACCAAGAGAAAGTAGAGAAGAGCGAGAAGTATTTCGATGACCACGGCATGGTAGCAACCATCACAGGCAGACTTATTCCCGGCATTCGTCACCTCATTTCCATTCCAGCCGGATTGGCAAAGATGAACTATTGGAAGTTCCTGCTCTACACCACACTGGGTGCCGGTGTATGGAACTGCATTCTGGCTGCATTGGGATGGTGGATGTACTCCTTCGTTCCTGAGAACGAGCTGGAGTCCAAGATTATGGAGTACGGCGACTATATCAAGTATGCTATCCTCGGTATCGTACTCCTTGTGATCATTTATTTTATCGTTCGTTATTTCGTAAAAAAGAAATAAGTTGTCGGTACTAACCCGACACATTCCACCTTCCGGGGGATTCTCCTTTCAACTTTAGGAGAATCCCCCTCTTTCTTTAGGAACTATCCGTTTAGTAGTTGGCTGAAGCTGTCTATCTTTGCATCATCAAAAGAGTAAAGAAACAACATGTCAAACCTTTAAATAATGACGATTATGAAAAGAATAATGATGACTATGATGACCGCTATCATGATAGCAGTATCAGCAAACGCAATGAGTTATAACGAAGCACGCCACGAGGCAAGTATCATCACCAACCACATGGCACGTGAGCTGAATCTCAGCAGCAGACAATACAATGCTGTTTACGAGGTGAACTTCAACTACCTCTACAACCACAGCAGCCGTGCCGAACTCGCGCGCATTCTCACTCCTGCGCAGTATCGCGCCTTCAAGGCTTCACGTCACTACCATCACCACCCCATCGTGACACCGGCAAGACCTGCACCGCGTCCGATTCCTGCTCATCACCATCACTCTGTTCACAACTGGCACAGCCATAGGTAGAGATGAAAAAAACGAGGGACGATTTCACAACTGGCACAGCCATAAGTAGAGATGACACAAACGAGGGACGAAAAAAATTAGTCCCTCGTTTGTATTTTTAAGCGATTATTCCCTAACAGGATTCCCCCTAGGTCTTCCTAGGATTACCTAGGATATCCTAGATTAGAAAACCTGCGATTTCAATTATTTCCCAGACTTTCCTTATACCAGTCGAAAAGGCGTTGGACGCCATCTTCTATTTCTACCTTGTGCGTCCAGCCTAAAGAGTGTAACTTACTGACATCAATAAGTTTTCGCATCGTACCGTCGGGTTTGCTACTGTCAAACTCGACGGTTCCTGTAAACCCAACAGCCTTGACGATGAGTTCCGACAACTGGCGTATGGTCAGTTCCTTACCTGTACCCACGTTGATGTGGCAGTTACGAATTTCGCCAAGAGCAGGAATAGCACCACCTCGACCGGAACTGTGGTTGCGGTCAACAGCCCCGTCGGTGTTGGCGCCAAAGTGTACAGACGAATATTTCTCTATACCGATGATGTCAGAGAAGTTCACGTTCAGCAACACATGAACGCTGGCATCTGCCATATCCTCGCTCCAAAGGAACTCGCGCAAGGGCGTTCCCGTTCCCCAAAGCACCACCTTATTATTATATATGCCATACTTCTCCAATATGGTCAGGATATCAGCCTCGACTGCCGCACCGTCGATGCCTTCAACAGGACGAATGTCAAGGTCGCGACGTATAGCCTCCCAGTTGCCGTCGTGGATGAGTTTGGCGAGATACACCTTGCGCATCATTGCCGGCATCACATGTGAGTTCTCCAAATGGAAATTATCGTTAGGACCATAGAGATTGGTCGGCATCACAGCAATATAGTTCGTACCATACTGCAGGTTGTAGCTTTCACACATCTTCAGTCCGGCAATCTTCGCTATAGCATATTCTTCGTTGGTATATTCCAAAGGCGAGGTAAGCAACGCGTCCTCTTTCATCGGCTGCGGTGCATTCTTCGGATAGATACAGGTACTGCCGAGGAAGAGCAGTTTTTTCACCCCGTTTGCATAGGCTTCGCTGATGACGTTGCATTGCATTTTCATGTTCTGCATGATGAAGTCGGCACGATAGAGCGAGTTTGCCATGATGCCACCCACAAAGGCGGCTGCCAGAACGACAGCATCGGGACGCTCCTCATCAAAGAAACGGCGTACAGCCACCTGATCGGTAAGGTCAAGTTCGCTATGCGTCCTGCCCACCAAGTTATGGTATCCGCGAGCCTTCAGATTATTCCAAATGGCAGACCCCACCAGTCCGCGATGACCTGCCACATATATCTTGGAGTTCTTTTCTAACATTTTTCCGGTCTTTTCCTTCTTTATGTTAAAACCTATTCATTTTGCTACCTACAAGGGTTTACACCTGCGCCTTTAGATGCAGTTTCTTAACAAAATGCATATCGTGGTCCACCATAATCTTCACCAGTTCAGGGAAGGTAGTCTTGCGTGGGTTCCATCCCAACTTCTCCTTCGCCTTGCTGGGATTGCCCAACAGTTGTTCCACCTCAGCCGGACGGAAATATTTTGGGTCAACCTCTACCAGCACCTTGCCCGTAGCCTTGTCGATACCCTTCTCGGCAATACCTTCACCCTGCCATTCCAGTTCGATGCCCACGTGGTGGAAAGCCAACGTGGCAAACTCGCGTACAGTATGGTATTCGCCTGTGGCAATGACAAAGTCGTCGGGTTCCTGCTGTTGGAGGATGAGCCACATACACTCGATATAGTCTTTGGCATAACCCCAGTCGCGCAGTGCGTTCAGGTTTCCCAAATAGAGCTTGTCCTGGAATCCCTGGGCGATACGAGCAGCAGCCAGCGTAATCTTACGGGTCACGAAGGTCTCACCACGGCGCTCACTCTCATGGTTGAAGAGGATGCCGTTGCTGCAAAACATACCATACGACTCGCGGTAGTTTTTCATGATCCAGAAGCCATACATCTTGGCCACTGCGTACGGGGATCGCGGATAGAACGGCGTGGTTTCACTTTGCGGAACCTCCTGCACTTTTCCATATAGTTCAGAGGTAGAAGCCTGATAAATGCGGCACGACTTTTCCAGTCCACAAATGCGAACAGCCTCCAAAAGGCGAAGCACTCCAACTGCATCAGTATCAGCGGTATATTCCGGAACGTCAAAGGAAACCTTTACGTGGCTCTGAGCTGCCAGATTATAGATTTCCGTCGGCTTCGTCTCACCGATAATGCGGATGAGCGACGACGAGTCTGTCATGTCAGCCCAATGGAGTTCCACCAATCGTTTTTGCTTCATGTCGCGCACCCACTCGTCCAGATAGAGGTGCTCGATACGAGCTGTATTAAATGACGAACTGCGACGCAACAGTCCGTGTACTTCATATCCTTTTTGGATGAGGAACTCAGCCAGATAAGAACCATCTTGACCGGTGATACCGGTAATCAATGCTACTTTTCTTTCCATATATTACGAAATTATTAAATTACAAAAAATGGTAAATCATCACGGGGTTTCCTGGAACAACTTGATGCGTTGTTCCTCGCTCAGTTTACAGATGAGCAGCGTGTCGTTTTTCTCCGCCACGATATATCCGTCGAGTCCCTGCACAACCACCTTCTTCTCCTCTGTGGCATGGATGATGCAGTTCTTGGTATCATAGAGCGACACGTTGCCGCCGATGGCAGCATTACCGTAGAGGTCGCGTTGGCTCTGCAACAGCAGAGAGCCCCACGTACCGAGGTCGCTCCAACCGAAGTCGGCAGGACAGACAAAGATTTCCTCTGCTTTCTCCATGATGGCATAGTCCACGCTGATGCTCTCACATTCGGGATAACGCTCATCGATAAGAGCTTGCTCTTCCTCCGTTCCCAGTTTTTCACGGATATCATCGAAAATCTTGGCGATGGAAGGAGCGTAGATGCGGAAGGCGTTGATGATAGTCGAAGCACTCCAGATGAAGATGCCGGCATTCCAGAAGAAATTGTTCTGCTTCACATATTGCTTGGCTGTTGCCAGATCAGGCTTCTCGCGGAACTGGTCAACACGGAAAATCTCCTTATTGCGAACACTTGGTGAACGCAAGTCAGCCTGAATATAGCCATAGCCTGTTTCCGGACGGGTGGGATTCATACCCAGCGTCACCACTGCATCACTCTCAGAAGTAAACTTCAGACATTGGGTAACCACACGACGAAACTCTGCCGTATCTGCAACGATATGGTCGCTCGGTGTCACCACGATGTTAGCTTTTGTATCAGCATTCTTAATGCGCCAGCTGACGTAGGCGATGCAGGGAGCCGTGTTGCGGCGGCTGGGCTCACGCAGGATATTACCCACCGGCACTTCCGGCAGTTGTTCGTGCACCAAGTCGGCATAGTTCTTATTCGTCAGCACCCACAAATTTTCGGGATTACAGATACCCTTGAAGCGGTCGAAAGTCAATTGCAACAGCGAGCGTCCCACTCCAAGCACATCAATAAACTGTTTCGGTTTCTCCTCCGTACTCATCGGCCAAAAGCGGCTACCAATGCCACCAGCCATGATGACCACATGATTGTTTTTAAGTGCCATATCGTTTTCCGTTTTTCAATTTTCTGCAAAGGTACGATTAAGTGAGCACAAAGCAAAAGGAAAACCAATTTTTCTTTTCTTTGTCGAACGTGAGTACCTTCATGGCGAGCCATAAAGGTACGATTAAGTGAGCAAAGTACAAAACGAAAGCATACTTTTGTTTTTACTTTCGAGCGGAAGTACCTTCATAGCGAAGCCATAAAGGTACGATTAAGTGAGCACAAAGCAAAAGGAACCATATCGATGTATCTACCACCATGAGAGAGGTGATGTAAGAATTCAAATAAAAATAGGTCGTAAAAAACTAATACCACAGGGTTGGTGGTTATAGTACCGTCGTGACACATAAGAAGTTTTATGCCAATTTCGTTGTATAAATGCAGTTTAGGAGATTGAGGATTATGAGGGATAATGATAAAAGACCGTTCTCTATTCTACGTTATGCTATAAATTGCATCAAAGAACACCCGACGAAAAGTCACCAGCCATTTTGTAACTTATCGTCAGGTACAAGTTTTGAAACCACATATTCGTTATCAGGAAATGCTATAATGATTGTAAGTGGCATTTCCCTGTACTTTGAAGTTAGTCCTTAATATAATACTTCCATGAATCTATTTACTTTCTTGAAATAATAACATTCATCAAACCAACAATTTCATTGGTTAGTTTTCCGTCTTCACCAGTATGAATGCGAATGACAGGTTCAGCAATACTATTTATGTTGATAATAATCGTATAGTCATGGACGATTTTGTCATTTCCTTGAATAAATTCTGTATTCTTCTTAGCTGTTGTTCCTCCAATAATGGCACCAGCTGGGCCTGCAACGACATCACCAACTATGGATCGACCTATTATACTGCCATTTTTTGATTTTGTAACAGCGGTTATTTTACCTTTAATCACTCGAGGATTGTCGCTAAAAGTACAAGACATAACATCCTTGAAAGCATATTCTTTACCCAAAATAAAAACTCTCTTTGAACTTTCATAAACATGTATCTCTGAATTTAGGTCAAGTTCATCAATAACTATAGTTTTTTCTGGAGTTCCATTGGCCGTAAGGAATTGTTGCTTTAATGCCTCATATTCCTCCGTTCGAGCTTTTAATCTTTCTTCTCTTTTCAAACGAGCCTGCTCTCGCTTTTCTTTTCTTTGTTCTTCTTCTGAATTTACAACAAACATCATCATAATGAAGAAAACGACGATGCCAACTACAACAATCCAAACCCAACTAGCAATATTCCCATGCTCATCAAACGATCCAGCACCTAGAATTGCAAATGCTAATAAAAATAGCGATGATAATAATAATTTGGTTCTCATAATTATACCTTATTTATTATAATACACAGAAAAATTGAAGAAACATAACTAAGCAAATCCATCAAATCAAAAGTACCAGGAAGCATCCCAAAATATTGCATCAGTTCGGATGCTAAAGCTAATAATGGAAGGAAAAAAAGGAAGTACAGATAAACATTATTCTTATCTTCTCCCCATATTGAATCTATAACAAACATATAAGCGAATAACCACAATCCGGCAGGTATATTATACTTAACCCATCCATACACGCTAGGCATTTCGGTATTGTTTCTAAAATCCTCAATTTGTTCCGTTAATCCTAAACCATGAAACCAATCAAACATCAGTAGGTTTTCATTTCTATACCGAATGTAAATAAGACCGCCAATGGTCAATGCAGCAACCCCAATGATTGCCTTCACAATCCGTATAAGGATGTCTTTTTGAAAACTCATTGTCATAATTCTCACTATTTATTCAAAAAAGCGTGGTACTGATATACCACTTCTTCGAATAGAGGTCGTGAGAATTACCTTGAGTTGAGAAGGAGTAACCAGCCCACGCTATAAGCGCGAACCGTTATCACCGTCCTTGCAACTCTTAGAAGTTCTCACGTTTCTATTCGCAAGTCGAGCATAACGCTTCGTTGTTACAATAAGTCATGTTCCGAAGAACGCTACAAAATTACATATTTATTTCGAATTACGACCACTTAAATGCAAAAAAGCAAATAAAAGTGTTTATTATAAAATAATTCGTATACATATTTTATTAGAATTTAGTAGCATTCTCATCCTACATTATGTATTTTCAAATAAATAAGTATATCTACTGGAGGAGTATGAATAAATGCAACCCTCCATTTTTATTTGAAATTAACCGCGTATCTGAACAAACAAGCACATCTTAATTCTAAATCAATTTTGCTTGTCTTCTTTTTTTAATATACGTAATGATAAATCGCTTTTTTCAAACAACTAACATGACCGTTAAAAATAAGATACTTTTTCAATTTCAGTTTGTTGTTTGAAAGGAAATGCTTATTTTTGCAACCAGAAAATGAACTTTATATAATGGCTATAAATAATCGAAAGAAAATTGCCTTGGCAATCCTTGAGAAGATGGGAGGCTACGTTTCTGCAATTTGTATGCAGAAATTCCTTTTCATCTATACAAGGATTAGCGGTGAACGAATCTACGATTTTGTACCATATAAATATGGATGCTTCTCGTTTCAGGCCAATCAAGACCTTGTTTCTCTGTCAAAAAACGGATATATAACATCAGAGCAAAACGAAGGAATGGAACGGGGGTATCGGTTGAACTATGAGGTGAACACAATGGGTGTTCTGGATATGTTTAATGTTGAAATCATTGATAAACTTTACAATGATTTTGGGCAGATGAGCCAAGATGAACTAGTAGCCTACACATATCGTAAATGGCCTTATTCAGCTATCAATAGTGTAATAAAAGAAAAGTTGCTCAACAAAGAAGATTTGGCAAGAGTACAAGCCCAGAAGGACAGGTATGTTAGGACGGACCCAATGCTTTTTACGATAGGCTATGAGGGTTTTACTTTGGAATCTTATCTTCGTCAACTTATTTCTAATGATGTGCATGTTTTGTGTGATGTTCGAAAGAATGCTTTTAGTATGAAGTATGGCTTCTCGAAGGCTATTTTGAAAAAGGCATGTGAGGGAATGGGTATTAAATACATCCATGTTTCTGAACTTGGCATAGAATCAGAACATCGACAAACGCTGAATACACAGCATGATTATGATGCTCTGTTTGAACAATATGAGCAAACTACACTTAGGAATAATTGGAAGTCTTTGATAGAGATACGCGAAATCATTTCTCAATATGACCGGGTCTGCCTGACCTGTTTTGAGAAAGACCCGAAGAAATGCCATCGTACAAGGATAGCACAAGCATTGATGCGCCTTCCAAATATTGATTACAAGTTTAACGAAATCTTATTATGAAAGAAAAGGTTTTGGTAACTGTGATGACTTATCCCGCTTTGTCAAATAAGCATTTTGAAACGGTTTGCACAGCGGGTTTCCGAGAAGATGGTAGTTGGATTCGTATTTTTCCCATTCCTTATCGTGTATTACTTGGAAGTGATGATGATAGACGTTATCATAAATGGCAATGGATAGAAGTGGACTTGGAACAAGACCTTGCTCATGATAGAAGACGTGAGAGTTATCATATCAAGAATATCGATTCATTAAAGTTATTGCAGCCTATTGACAAACGAGCAAATTGGGATTTACGGCTTAGTTGGGTACTTAAGAACAAGAAAGTTTATCGTAATATGACGGAACTTCTTGAAGAGACAAGGTTAAACGACACATCTTTAGCAGTTCTTAAACCATCAGAGATTATTGATGTCATCTATGAAAAAGAAGATATGACTAAATTCCAAGAAAAACTAAAGAAACAAAAGAATAAGTATAAAGCAGAACTTCTTCAGATGAATCTATTTGAAGACGAGCATGAAATGAGTGAAACTTTTCGTTTTGCAGAGAAAGTTCCATATAAGTTTAGTTACGTATTCACGACAGAAGATGGTAAGCAACGTACATTAATGATAGAGGACTGGGAAACAGGCATGCTGTATCGTAATGTTTTTCAGTATTGTCATAATGAAAAAACCGCTTGCCATAAGGTCAGGGAAAAATATATGAATATGGCCAAAGAAAATATATACCTTTTCATGGGAACATCATTTGAATGGCACATGAAAAATGCCTCAGACCCTTATTTGATTATCGGTGTGTTTGCCCCGCCAAAAAAAGATGCCATACAAACGATATTAGATTTCTGAGATTATTATGAAATTAATGCCTCTTCAAGAAAGGGCGAAACAATTAAGACTCGTCTTTTCTTGACTGATATAGTTATATAATACGGAACGGAGAAGTTTATTTGAACTACAAATTGAACGAGATATGTCGAAGACCCACTGACTAAAGGGAAGTAATGAAATGAAAAATCCTTTAGTCCTTTTAATCCATAAAAAAACAAGCTCTTCGGACGATAGCACCGATTTGACAGATAGATTTGTGTTATTCGTGCAAAGCGTGTTCAGAATAATTTTGACAAAGCCTCGAATTTGTGATAGCAACAGAAATTAAAAGTAAACAGAAAGAGAGTCAACAGAACGTAAAGCTAAGTACTAACCAAAGTCAACCACAACTACAAATAAGACTCAAAGTACTCAACTAAAATCGTTAAAGTACGTACCAGAAATCGTACCAACGCTTGGTACTCTTCGTACCACACTTTGGTAGCCTCCGTACCAAAGTGTGGTCGTTGGAAGACCAAAACTTGGTCGCATAGCGACAAAAAAGCGGTCCGAGGCGGACCGCTTTTTGGATATTTAATCGCGATTTTGAACTTCGTTCGAAATCGCTAACGTTGACTTCGTCTTCGTTTGTCACAACTCGGCCAAACAAGCAAACTTGATGGTTCTCGCTGCTCCAAACGTTTGGCAGAACTGGAGCAAGCTCCGTTCTGCTCTCACTTAATCGCGATTTTGCGACCATTGAAGATATAGATACCCTTTTGCGTGGGTTTGCCACTCAGGCGGCGACCATCAATGCTGTACCATACGTTGTTGGGCGCTGGACGCTGGACGCTGATGATTTCGTCGATGCCGGTAACGGTTCCGCCTTCTTTGATTTGGAGGGTCGGACCTGCTCCTGTGCTGCTATCGGTCACGGCAGCAACGACATTGGAAGCACTATAGGCTGTGAGCGAATAGGAAGGCGAGAAAATGCTTTCCTTCTTGGAGCCGCTGTAGTCGGACTGTCCTTGACAGCCGCTAATCTTGATGCTGTAGTCGTTCTCTCCCGACGAGGAAGCAAACTTATAGTTCGAGCCCTTACCATTGAAGACGCAGTTCTGCACATAGATCTGTGCTTTATAGCCGATGCCGATGCAGTAGCTGGTGACGTCGCTGCCCCAATAGCAGTTGACGAGATGAACTTTTCCAAAACGTACGCGCGGCATACGCTCACGGCAGCCTTTGTCCCACCAGCAACTGACGAACGTAGTGTTCAACTTGCCGTCGCTGCCTTCAGAGTCGCCACCACCCCACAGGTCGGAGAAACGATGGTCGTCGGAACCACCTGAGCCGCCTGACTTAGGAGCGATGAGATAGCGGAAGCGGCACCAGGACACGCAGACGTTGTCGCTACTCTTGGTACAGTCGAAGTTGCCGTCAACACCATCCTGAAAGTCGCAATGGTCTACCCACATATTGGTACACCCCTCGAACGAGAGGTTGTCGTTGCTGTCGATGTCGTAGGCACCGGCTCCCTTGAAGGTCAGGTTGCGAATGATGATGTTGCTGCACTTAGACAAGAGCAGTCCGCCGGCACTATTGTCACGCTTGCTGTTGTAGATGGTGGCACCGGGAAGTCCGTAGATGGTCTTGTTCTTTGCTCCTTCTACGCTGATGGGCGACGTGATGGTGATGGTTCCCTTCACGTAGATGGTCTTTGCCGTCGTACCTTCCAAAGCCGACTTCAAGGCGCTGCTGCTGGTCACGGTCACGGGGTTTTTGTCGCCGCTGCCCGTCACGCTGGCGCCCCATCCCAACGGTTTGTTGGCATCGTAGGCAGAAAGGCTTGAACTGCCGCCTCCGGATTCGCCACCGCCAGATTCGCCTCCACCGGACTCACCTCCGCCCGACTCGCCTCCGCCCGAACCAGAAGTGGTCAACTTGAAGCCGTAGAAGCCCAGCTTGCTGGCTTCGCAATAGACATAGTAGGTGCTGCCACTCTTGACGGAGAAAGAGAAAGTGCCGTAGTACTTTGACGACTTCGTCGTGCCGTTATAGCCAGACATAGCCTTACCGTCTTCTATCACATAGAATTTCTTGTCGGCATTCAGTACGACGGCAACCTCAAGGGTTCCTGCCTTGCTGACTTCGAACTTGTAGAACGTTCCTTTTGAAGGAATGGAAGAAGAGATGGTGGGATTGGAACCGTTTCCTTCGGTGAAAGCCTTGTATCCTGATACGCTGGAATTGGCTTTAGCCGTATTGAAGTTGTTGTCACCAGAAGCTCCGTAAGTCAATTTGATGCCGGAGACAGAGGTGATGGTACTGCCTGCCTTAGGTGCCGTACCTTCGGCAAGGGCATACGTTCCTTGTGCACAAACTGACACTACCCATGCACACAGGAAAAGTGCCAAAAATGAAATCCTTTTCATCGTTTTTAGTGGTTTGTTTATCAGTAGATTACATTATTCGGTGCAAAGATAGAACAATAAAAATGAAGTGCCAAGAAAAATGTCGTTTTTTTGTCTTTCATCCTACATACACCCTCGATGGTCGCAAGCTCAACGACAAACCGACAACAAAGGGCATCTATATCCATAATGGAAACAAGGTTGTGATAAAGTAGTAGCTCGCACCCTCCTGATTTAAGGGAGATTGTATATACCTGTAAAGGATATACGAAACATACATATCATGATAAAAGCAAAAGAAAAATGTGTTTTTCTTTTGTTTTTTGTTCATTTAATAGTACTTTTGTATTTCATATTATAATAGCATTATGTTAAGAATAGCAATACAATCGAAAGGTCGTCTGTATGACGACACAATGAACCTGTTGGCTGAAGCCGACATCAAGGTGCCCTCCAGCAAGCGCACGCTGCTGGTACAATCGACCAATTTCCCCTTGGAGGTACTCTATCTTCGTGATGACGATATTCCAGAAAGCGTTGCAAGTGGGGTTGCCGACATTGGTGTGGTTGGCGAGAACGAGTTTGTTGAACGTGGAGAAGACGCACAAATCATCTCCCGCCTAGGTTTCTCTAGATGTCGCTTGTCTCTGGCTATCCCCAAGGAGTTCAATTATACTGGTCTGGAGTGGTTCAATGGACGAAAGATAGCGACCAGCTATCCGAACATCTTGCGCAACTTCATGAGCAGTAAAGGTATCAAAACGGATATCCACGTCATTACAGGTAGTGTAGAGATTAGTCCAGGTATTGGATTGGCAGACGGCATCTTCGATATCGTCAGTTCTGGAAGTACGTTGGTGAGCAACAACCTTCGTGAAGTTGAAACGGTAATGCAGAGCGAAGCCCTGCTCATTGGCAACTGGAAGATGGACGACGAGAAACACCAGATCCTAAACGAGATGCTATTCCGCTTCGATGCCGTGAAACAGGCAGAGGACAAGAAGTATGTTCGAATGAATGCGCCGAAAGCCAAACTGGAGGACATCATCAACGTGCTGCCAGGACTGAAGAGTCCGACGGTCATCCCATTGGCTGACGAAGAATGGTGTTCGGTACATACAGTACTGGACCAGAAACGCTTTTGGGAAATTATAGGCAAACTGAAGGAGATGGGGGCACAGGGTATCCTTGTAACGCCAATCGAGAAGATGATTCTATAGGAAAGGGAGTTAAAGGGGAGTTAAAGGGGAGTTAAAAGGAAGTTAAAAGGAAGTTAAAGGGGAGTTAAAAGGGAGTTAAAAGGGAGAAAAAAGATAGATTAATGATTATTTATAAATACCCGAAGAAGGAGCAATGGAAAGAGATTGTGGAACGCCCACACTTGGACGTTTCGCAGTTGAACGCCACCGTTTCTTCTGTTTTAGAAGACATCAAGGCAAATGGTGACAAGGCCGTCAAACATTATGAAGAGAAGTTCGACCATGTTACCCTCGACCAGTTAGCCGTTTCTGAAAAGGAAATGGACGAGGCGTTACAGTTGGTTTCTAAAGAACTCTACCATGCGCTAGTACTCGCCCACGACAATATTGCACGTTTCCATGCTGCACAGACTTTCGAAATTAAGAAGATTGAGACAGCTAAGGGCGTTACTTGTTGGCAGAAGAGTGTTGCCATAGAAAAGGTGGGTCTCTATGTTCCAGGCGGAACAGCCCCACTTTTCTCTACCGTACTGATGCTGGCCACACCTGCAAAGATTGCTGGTTGTCGAGAGATTGTGCTGTGCACTCCACCGAACAAGGAAGGGAAGGTGCATCCTGCTATCCTTGTCGCTGCCAAGATTGCCGGTGTCAACAAGATTTTCAAAGCTGGTGGTGTGCAGGCTATCGGTGCCATGGCTTATGGAACGGAAAGCGTTCCGAAGGTATATAAGATTTTCGGACCGGGTAACCAGTATGTCATGGCAGCCAAACAACAGGTAAGCCTGCACGATGTAGCCATTGATATGCCGGCAGGACCGTCTGAAGTTTGTGTTATTGCCGATGAGACGAGCCGCGCCGACTTCGTTGCTGCCGACCTGCTGAGTCAAGCTGAACACGGAATCGACTCACAGGTATTGCTCATTACAACATCGAAAGATATGATTGAGCAAGTGAAAGAAGAAATTGCCCAACAATTAGAACAACTCCCCAGAAAGGAAATTGCAGCCAAGTCACTCGAAAACAGTAGATTGGTATTGGTCAGTGACAAACAGGAGGCGATGGAACTGAGCAACGCTTATGCTCCAGAACACTTGATTCTAGCCACAGACGACTATGAGGAACTGGCTGAGAAGGTAGTCAACGCTGGTTCTGTGTTCCTTGGAAAGTATGCTTGTGAAAGTGCCGGAGACTATGCCAGCGGAACAAACCACACATTGCCTACTCACGGGTATGCACTCGCCTACAGCGGTGTAAACCTGGACAGTTACAACAGAAAAATTACTTTCCAAAACCTTACCGAAGAGGGGGTGCGCAATATCGGACCTGCCGTGGAATACATGGCTGCTGACGAACAATTGGATGCACACAAAAATGCGATGACGCTACGCCTGAAAGAAATCAACGCAAAACCATAAGTTCTCAACTCTCAACATATATGAAATTCTTACAAGAACTGGTACGTCCAAATATCTGGGCTTTGGCACCCTACAGCAGTGCGCGCAACGAATACTCTGGAAAGGTAGCCCACGTTTTTCTCGATGCAAACGAGAATCCATACAACAAGCCTTTCAACCGTTACCCTGATCCGTTGCAACTAGACCTGAAGCAGGAAATCTCGAAAGTCAAACGCGTGCCCGTGGCTAACATCTTCCTCGGCAACGGCTCCGATGAAGCTATCGACCTACCCTACCGCATCTTCTGTCGCCCAGGAAAAGATAATGTGGTGGCTATTGAACCAACCTATGGTATGTATAAAGTTTGTGCCGACACTAACGACATTGAATATCGACCAGTACTCTTGGATGAGCATTACCAGATTCAAGCAGACAGACTGCTTACTGCCTGTGACGAGAATACCAAAATCATCTGGCTTTGTTCTCCCAATAATCCTACGGGCAATAATCTCATCCGCAATGAAATTGTAAAAGTGCTGGAACATTTCGAGGGTATTGTCATTGTAGATGAAGCCTACTCCGATTTCTCCGATGAGAAGACTTTCCGTTCAGAACTGGACAAATATCCAAATCTCATTGTGCTGAACACGCTGAGCAAGGCATGGGGATGTGCTGCTATCCGTTTGGGTATGGCTTTCGCACATGAAGACATCATAGCCTTGTTTAATAAGGTGAAGTATCCATACAACGTGAATCTCCTCACCCAGAAGCAAGCCATAGAGGCACTCCACTCAAGAGTTGAGGTTGAGGAATGGGTGCGTCTGTTACTCTTAGAACGTTCGAACATGATGAAAGCGTTTACCCTGTTACCTATTTGTGAGAAAGTTTATCCGTCGGATGCCAACTTTTTCTTGGCAAAGATGACGGACGCTCAAGCCATCTATGACTATCTAGTAGAAAAGGGTATTATTGTCCGCAACCGTACGCGCATACAATTGTGTCACGACTGTCTGCGCATCACCATCGGAACAAAAAGTGAAAATATAGAATTGCTGTCTGCACTGAGACAGTATAGTTAGGAGTGAAAAGCTAAGGCAGTTCCGAGAAACGGCGTTTTCCTTTCACATAGTACTGCCACAGTATAGAATAAGGTTGACGAGCCGGCATCTGTAAGGTGCAGACTCGTTTCTTTTTAATGGTTTCACGGTCAGCATCGAAGTCGTGCTTCCAACGCTGAAAATCACGGCGAGCACGGAAGATGGCTTTAAAGTCACCCACATTCCGATTAACCATCAAGGTCTCGAAGGCAGCAACATAATCAAGGAACCAACGCCATCGCATCACCATCGATAGTTCTTTGTCAGGCAGATTCTTATATAACATCGTCAGGTTATTGCGGAAATTCAAATAGGTTTTCATCGGATTCGCCTTGGGCAATGTACCACCGCCTACGTGATACACCCTACTCTCAGGAACACACCAGACAGAATAACCGTATTGATGCAAACGCCAACACAAATCTATCTCCTCATTATGTGCAAAAAAACGACCATCAAGACCGCCTACTTCCCAATAGACATGGCTACGAATCAGCATGCAGGCCCCTGTAGCCCAAAGAATTTGGGCAGGTTTGTCATACTGACCAGAATCTTTCTCAACAGTATCGAAGAGTCTTCCTCTACAAAAAGGATAACCAAAGCGGTCGAGAAAACCACCGCAAGCACCAGCATATTCAAAGGAAGACTTGTCGTGAACAGCCAATAGTTTAGGCTGGCAGGCAGCGACATTCGGATGAAGGTCCATGAAGTTGACCAATGGTTTCAACCATTGCGTTGTTACCTCTATATCGCTGTTTAACAGAACGTAATAATCGGCATCTACTTGTCGCAATGCTTGATTATAACCTTCGGCAAAGCCCCAATTCTCTTCGAGTACGATTAAGCGTACCTCAGGATAATGCTGTTTCAGCCAATCAACAGAATCGTCAGTCGAGGCATTGTCGGCAACATAGACGACAGCATCTTCCCCAGAACAATTCAAAACACTGGGAAGATATTTCTCCATCATCTTCCTGCCGTTCCAATTCAATATGACTATGGCTACTTTTTCCATCTTCTTATATATATTATATAAGGTACGCGCGTAAGGCTGTCTTGTCATGATTCAGCTCGCCCAAACGTACACGCATCAACTGGTTGTCGTATTCCTCTTTAGCCTCCATGGGCGGCAGTTCCACACGGATATAGTTCTGCGTGAAGCCATGCATGGCACGTCCTCGCGGGGCTTTCTCAAAGAGCACTTCAGCCTCCTGACCGATACGGGCAGCATAGAAAGCTTGTGTTTTCTCATCGGACAATGCCAACAAGCGCTTCGATCTTGCTTTTTTCTCCTTCTCCGCAACGACATAGGGTATCTTCAATGCTGCCGTACCAGGACGCTCCGAATAAGGAAAGACATGAAGCTGAGTGACATCCAAACCTTCTAAAAAGCGATAACATGCTTCAAAATACTCAGGTGTTTCACCGCGTGTTCCCACCATCACATCGACACCGATAAAGGCATCAGGCATCTTCTCCTTAATCAACTGTATCTTATGAGCAAACAAAGCCGTATCATATCGGCGGTGCATCAGTTTCAACACCTCGTCGGAACCACTCTGCAACGGGATGTGGAAATGTGGCATAAACGCCCGTGACTCCGCACAATAGGCTATCAGCTCGTCAGACAGCAAATCAGGCTCCAGCGAACTGATGCGGAAACGGCTGATACCCTCTACCCCATCCAATGCCATCACCAAATCCATGAAGCGTTCATGGGTTGTCTTTCCGAAGTCGCCGATGTTCACACCCGTCAGCACAATCTCCTTTCCACCCTCTTGGGCTACTTGTTCTGCCTGTTCTACCAAGGAGGCTATAGACGGATTCCGCGAAAAGCCGCGGGCATAAGGAATGGTACAATAGGTACAGAAATAACTGCAACCATCCTGCACTTTCAAGAAGTAGCGCGTACGGTTTCCACGCGAACAAGAAGGAGCAAACGAGCGGATGTCCTTGGTCTTCTGCCGATAGACTTCTCCCGGCCTGCACGATTCACCCTGCAAGACAGGCTCACGACCAGCCGCCACTCCTTCTTCCGACACACTTCCGATGCTCTTCGCCAGAAAACCATCGTTCAGAAACTGGATAAGCTGCGCCTTCTCGTTGCTGCCCAACACCAAGTCAACACCTTCGATGTGACTTACCTCTTCGGCTTCCAACTGCGCGTAACAACCTGTTACCACAACAAAAGCCTTTGGATGTTGGCGCACCATGCGACGGATAGCCTGCCGACACTTGTGGTCAGCCACCTCCGTCACCGAACAGGTGTTGATCAGGCAGATGTCTGCCGGCTCACCTTTCCTCGCCGTCACCACTCCCATCTCTTGCAACATCTTCCCGAAGGTAGACGTTTCCGAGAAGTTCAGTTTGCATCCTAATGTATAGTATGCAGCCCTCTTGCCTTGGAAAACCGACGTATCAATCATACCTTATTATATATATCGCGTGCAAAGATACGATTAAGCGAGAGAAAAACCAAACACGTTTTGATTTTTCAGAGCGTAAGTATGTTCGATGAAATCAAAGGTACGATTAAGCGAGTGAAAAAACTCAATTTTGACGATTTTTGCGGTTTGTGTGGGAACACAGAAAACTTTAACGTTTGTTTACAATTTGTATTTAGTTGATTATCAGTTGATTACAAAAAGGTTACAAAACACCCCGAAAAAAAAACTAAAAAAACGTTTGGCGTATAAAAAAAATACTTACCTTTGCATCGTTTTAATAAACAAATGATTGTTTTACAGATTTAAAAAGCAAAGAAAATGAAAAAGTTAGTTTTAGCATTCGTAGCTGTAGCAGCTATCTCATTCGCATCTTGTGGTAACACTCAGAAGCCAGCTCAAAACGCTGACACAACAAAAGTTGACACCGCTCAGGTTGACACCGCTCAGGTTGACACCGCTGCTGCTGCTGCAGACACTACTGCTCAGAAGTAATCAAGCAAGCTCAACGAAAAATGAGAGAAACGACCGCTGGACTCTAGGAGTTCAGCGGTTTGTTGTATATGATACAGATGATGATATAGAACAAGTATAAAAGATAGCATCAGCGCCAGCTTCGTAAGAAACTGGCGCTGATGTTATTAATACTCACCCCATGCTTTGATGTCGATGTTCTCAATAGGAACATTACAGAAAGCTTGGATGAAAGCACTGGCAAGACGGCTGTTTGTTATCAATGGAATGTTCAAGTCTATAGCCGCACGCCGTATCTTATAACCATTGGATAGTTCGTGTTGGGTAAGATTCTTCGGAATATTGACCACCATATCAATCTTCTTCTGATGCAAGAGGTCGAGTGCCTGCGGTTGCATACCTTCGTCAGAAGGCCAATGCACAAGAGTATTCTCTATTCCGTTGTCCGTCAGATACTTAGATGTACCACCCGTTGCATAGAGCTTGTATCCATGTTCCACCAGCATGCGTGCAGCATCGAGCATCTCAGCCTTTTGTTTCGCACCACCCGTAGAGAGCAGGATGTTCTTTTCAGGAATGCGATGACCCACCGAGAGCATCGACTTCAACAGCGCCTGACTCGTATCATCACCTAAACATCCCACCTCTCCAGTCGATGCCATATCGACTCCGAGAACGGGGTCAGCCTTCTGCAAGCGGTTGAAAGAGAACTGACTCGCCTTGATACCAACATAATCCAAGTCGAACAAGTTCTTAGCTGGTTTCTCAACAGGTACACCCAACATCACTTTCGTAGCCAAATCGATGAGATTCAACTTCAAGACCTTGCTCACAAAGGGAAACGAACGTGAAGCACGCAAGTTGCATTCGATAACGAGGATGTCGTTGTCGCGTGCCATAAACTGAATGTTGAATGGTCCGTTAATGTGCAAGGCTTTGGCTATCTGCCGACTGACGCGCTTGATTCGGCGCACCGTCTCCACGTAAATCTTCTGTGGCGGAAACTGAATCGTAGCATCACCCGAATGAACACCGGCAAACTCAATGTGCTCAGAAATCGCGTAGGCAAGGATTTCTCCCTCACGCGCCACCGCATCCATCTCTATTTCCTTGGCATGTTCTATGAACTTCGACACGACAACCGGATGTTCGGCGCTGACATTCGCCGCCAGTTGGAGGAAGCGCGTCAATTCGTCGCGGTTAGAACAGACGTTCATTGCCGCACCGCTGAGCACATACGACGGACGCACTAGCACAGGAAAGCCCACCCTATCGACAAAGTTGTCGATGTCTTCCATAGTTGTCAGCGCGCTCCACTCAGGTTGGTTGATGCCGTTCTCCGTCAGCATCTGCGAGAACTTCGCACGGTCTTCCGCCCCGTCGATGTCCTTTGCTTGTGTACCCAGTATGCGCACGTTTTGTTCATCAAGATAGACAGCGAGGTTGTTGGGTATCTGCCCACCAGTGGAAACAATCACTCCGTGCGGATTTTCCAGTTCGATGATGTCCATCACACGCTCGAACGTCAACTCATCGAAGTACAGTCGGTCGCACATGTCATAATCAGTAGAAACTGTTTCGGGATTATAGTTGATCATGACTGAACGGAAGCCCTGCTTACGGATAGTGTTCAACGCCTGCACACCACACCAGTCGAACTCTACTGAAGAGCCGATACGGTATGCACCTGAGCCAAGAACTATGATAGATTGCTCGCTTCTGTCACCGTTTGCAGCCGAAAGAAGGGGCGCAGAGGTGTTGTTGAAACGGATGTCATGATGTGTTGCGACTGAGTCGCGACATACTGTACCTTGATAGGTGACATACAGGTAGTTGGTCTGTGCCGGATATTCCGCCGCCAGAGTGTCTATCTGCTTGACTACAGGCAATATGCCCCACTGCTTGCGCAGGTTTCTTATCTTGAGCATAGCCTCGTGCATGTTGGCGCACTCCTGTTCGAGTCCTATGGCACGTGCTATCTGGAAGTCGGTAAACCCATAAATCTTCGCCGTGCGCAACAAGTCCTTGTCGATAGAGCCAATGATTTGCTTCTTCATGGCCTCATCAATATCGATGATATGCTTCAGTTTCTTCAAAAACCAGCGGTCAATCTTCGTCAGTTCGTGGATGCGCTCGATGGAATAGAACGGATTTCCTGCTTCGTCGGTCAGATGCATCGCCTTCGAGATAACGAAAATACGCTTGTCGGTAGGTTCGCGAAGCGCAGCATCGATGTCGGGAATGTTCAGCTCTTTGTTCTCTACAAAACCATGCATACCCTGCCCTATCATGCGGAGACCTTTCTGAATGGCTTCCTCGAAAGTGCGTCCTATCGCCATGACCTCGCCCACCGACTTCATCGATGAACCCAGTTCCTTATCGACACCATGGAATTTCGAAAGGTCCCAGCGCGGAATCTTACATACGACATAGTCCAACGCCGGCTCAAAGAAAGCACTTGTGGTCTTCGTCACCGAATTTTTCAGTTCGAAAAGTCCATATCCCATGCCGAGTTTGGCAGCCACGAAAGCCAGCGGATAGCCCGTTGCCTTAGATGCCAGAGCAGACGAACGCGAGAGTCGGGCGTTTACTTCAATGACACGATAGTCCTCACTCTTCGGATCGAAGGCATACTGTACGTTACACTCACCCACGATTCCGATGTGACGGATAATCTTGATGGCAAGAGCCCTCAGCTTGTGATACTCCGAATTGGTGAGCGTCTGCGACGGGGCAACAACAATACTCTCACCCGTATGGATGCCCAGCGGGTCGAAATTCTCCATGTTGCAGACCGTGATGCAGTTGTCGTAGCGGTCGCGCACCACCTCGTATTCAATCTCTTTCCAACCCTTCAGCGACTTCTCCACCAGCACTTGCGGAGAGAAAGAAAATGCTTTCTCAGCCAGTTTGTTCAACTCTTCTTCGTTATCGCAGAAGCCGCTGCCAAGTCCACCCAAAGCATACGCGGCACGGAGGATAACGGGATAGCCGAGTTCGGCAGCAGCCTGGCGTGCCTGTTCGATGCTCTCGCAAGCCTCGCTCTTGATGGTTTTCACATCAATCTCGTTGAGTTTTTCAACAAACCGTTCGCGGTCTTCCGTGTCCATGATGGCTTGAACGGGCGTACCCAGCACTTGAACACCATACTTTTCGAGCACACCCGACTGGTAAAGTTCCACGCCACAGTTCAAAGCTGTCTGTCCGCCGAATGCCAGCAGAATGCCGTCAGGGCGCTCCTTCTGGATGACTCGCTCTACAAAGTAGGGTTGCACGGGCAGAAAGTAAATCTGGTCTGCCACGCCTTCCGACGTCTGCACCGTCGCAATATTCGGATTGATAAGCACCGTCTTCACGCCTTCTTCGCGCAAAGCCTTCAATGCCTGACTGCCGGAATAGTCGAATTCGCCAGCCTCACCGATTTTCAACGCACCGCTACCCAGCAGCAACACTTTCTTGATATTGTCGTTCTTCATTTCTTATTCTTTTTGTTTCATCACTTCGTTACTTCTCCTTTTTATATAGAAAGATATTCTTTCGTAAAGTAAAACATTATATTTTACCAAGTAAAACATTATATTTTACTTTAGAATAGTATATCTATTACCTCATCATTCCTATTGTTTGGGGTTACCTTTACGATAATTTCGTCCGTTCTGAGCTATGCTCCATCCAGCGCATCGACGAATCGGTCGAACATGAACTCCGTATCAACTGGTCCCGAACAGGCTTCAGGATGGAACTGAGACGAGAACCACGGGTTCAGCTGATGGCGTATGCCCTCGTTGGAACCATCGTTCATGTTGACGAAAAGCTCGCGCCAATCGCTGCCCAGTCGCGACGCATCCACCGCATAACCGTGATTTTGACTGGTCACGTAGCAGCGGTTCGTACCCACTTCGCGCACCGGTTGGTTGTGCGAACGGTGTCCATACTTCAATTTATAGATAGTAGCTCCGGCAGCTTTTGCCAGCAACTGGTTTCCCATACAGATACCACAGATGGGCTTGCGGCTCATGTCCATCTGGCGGCGGAGCACCTTGACGGCATCTTCGCACATATCCGGATCGCCAGGACCGTTGGCAAGGAAGAGTCCGTCGAACGCCATCCCCGTGTAATCGTAGTTCCAAGGCACACGAACGACTTCCATTCCGCGCTTGATGAGACAACGGATGATGTTTGCTTTGACACCGCAATCAACGAGAACCACGCGCTTTCCTGCGCCTTCGTTGTAGCGGATGATGTCCTTACATGACACACGAGCCACCCAGTTGATGGAAGAATAATCGGAATTATCAGAATAATCCGAATACTCCGAGTGCTCCGATTCCGGTTGGTCTTCAAACACCAAGTGTCCCATCATGACGCCCTGTTCGCGCAACACCTTCGTCAACTGGCGCGTATCGATTCCCGTCACACCTGGCACATGTTCGCGTTTCAGCCAGTCGGCAAGGCTTTCTACTGCGTTCCAATGCGAGTAATGCTCGCTGTAGTCACTCACGATAATCGCCGAAGCATGGATTTTGTCGCTCTCCATGAACGTAGGCAGTCCGTTAGCCTCGAACGAAAACGGTGGAACACCATAGTTGCCGACAAGCGGATAGGTCAGCACCATGAGTTGTCCGGCATACGACGGGTCGGTCAGCGACTCAGGATAGCCCATCATGGCCGTGTTGAAAACGACTTCGCCAGTCACAGGTTTCTCGTAGCCGAAGGACTCCCCGTGAAACGTCGTGCCGTCACTTAATACCAAAGTTACCTTTTTCATCTTTTTATCTTATATCTAAAAAAGGGGCGAGCCGTCAAAAACGGTTCGCCCTCATATCATTCAACAGTTACTGATTTTGCTAAGTTTCGTGGTTGGTCAACATTCTTACCTTTGCAGACAGCAATGTGATAAGCCAACAACTGCAACGGGATTGTGGCAATCAGTGGTTCAAGACATTCCAGGCAGTCGGGCAACTCGATGATTTCATCAGCCACTTTCGAGATGGTGGTGTCGCCTTTCGTCACCAAAGCGATCACCCTACCCTTGCGGGCTTTTATCTCTTGAATGTTGGAAAGCACCTTCTCGTAGAGTGCCGTGTGAGTAGCCACAACGACAACAGGCATATCTGAGTCGATCAGGGCAATCGGCCCGTGCTTCATCTCGGCTGCTGGATAGCCCTCGGCGTGGATGTATGAAATCTCCTTCAGCTTGAGAGCACCTTCCAAGGCTACTGGATAACTGAATCCACGTCCCAGGTACAGGAAGTTACGCGCATAAGTAAAGGTACGCGCGAGGTCTGCCACCTTCTCGTTGGTCTTCAACACTTCGCGGATTTTCTCTGGTACCATACTCAGTTCCTTAACCACCTCAAGATACTCGTTGCGCGTTATCGTTCCCTTGGCATCAGCCAAAGCGAGGGCAAACATGGTCAGGACGGTCACCTGTCCGGTAAAGGCTTTCGTAGATGCCACACCGATTTCAGGACCTACATGGATATAGGTTCCTGTGTTGGTAGCACGCGGAATGCTCGAACCGATAGCGTTACAGATGCCATAGATGAATGCGCCCTTGCTTTTGGCAAGCTGGACAGCCGCCAAGGTGTCTGCAGTCTCACCGCTCTGGGATATGGCTATCACCACATCGTCGCTGGTAACGACGGGATTGCGGTATCGGAATTCCGATGCATATTCCACCTCTACCGGCACGCGGCAGAGCGTTTCAATCATCTGTTTGCCTATCAATCCGGCGTGCCAGCTGGTTCCGCACGCTACTATCAAGATGCGTTTCGCCTGCAACAGCTGCTTCCTGTAATCTATCAAGGCACTCAGCGTCACATGGTCTGCCTCCACATTGATGCGTCCGCGCATGCAGTTGGTCAGACATTCGGGCTGCTCGAAGATTTCCTTCAGCATGAAATGGGGATAGCCACCCTTCTCTATCTGACCTAAATCGATATCGACGGTCTTGATTTCCAGCTGTTGCTGCTCGTTCAGAATGCTGACAACCTTCAATTCTTCGCCCAACTGCATCACGGCAATGTTGCCGTCTTCCAGATAGACCACCTTGTCTGTATATTCAATAATAGGACTGGCATCGGAACCCAAGAAGAACTCCTGCTCGCCGATACCTACGACCAAAGGACTCTGCTTGCGTGCAGCAATAATCTGATTGGGATTGTTCTTGTCGAGAATGGCAATGGCGTAAGCACCGATAACCTGATGGAGCGCCACCTGGACAGCCGTCAGCAAATCCAGATTTTTACGTTTCTGGATATACTCCACAAGCTGCACCAGCACTTCCGTGTCGGTATCGGAGCGAAAGATAACACCTTTCTGCTGTAAGTTTCGTTTGATTTCGGCATAATTCTCAATGATGCCGTTGTGGATGATGGCAAGGTTCTTGGAACCAGAGTAATGAGGATGTGCATTCACCGACGACGGTTCGCCGTGGGTAGCCCACCTTGTGTGGGCTATTCCCACGCTACCCGTGATGTCTTTATCAGAACAATACTCCTCCAAATCGGAAACCTTACCCTTTGCCTTATAGACATTCAACAGCCCTTTTCCGTTCTCCAGCGCAACACCGGCACTGTCGTAGCCTCGGTATTCCAGGCGTTTCAGTCCTTTAATCAGAATTGGATAGGCTTCTCTTTTTCCTAAGTATCCTACAATTCCGCACATAATATGTCTTTACTTTCGTGTTTGTGTATTCGAGTGTTGGCTCGTTTGGGGTGTTGTTGATTGGATTAGTTCTTCAAGATACTAACCAAAAGCGATGCAATAGATGTTGCAATACCGATGAAGGAGAACCAGATGGTGGTTGAACTACCAATACCAGAGTTCTTCGCCTTCACCTTGTTCGGCTCTACATAGACGACATCGTTCTGCTGCAGATAATAATAAGGTGAGTTGATGATATTGGCATCGTTCAGGTTCAGACGCACATGATGCTTCTCACCCGTAGCATCCTCACGAATCAGGATGATATTTTCGCGACGGCCATAGATAGTCAGGTCGCCTGCCTGTGCCAATGCTTCGATAATACTCATCTTCTCAGTGCTTACCGGAATAACTTTCGGACTGGCAACTTCGCCGATAACCGTTACGCGATAGCTGGACATGCGCACCGTAACAACAGGATTCTCGCTACGTGCCAGATAAGGCTGAATCTTCGATTTGATGAGGTCTTCACACTCTCTCTTCGTCAATCCCTGCACGTGTAACTTACCTAAGATAGGGAAGTTGATGAATCCGTCGTTGTCAACCAGATAGGCTTGCAGCGATCCGCCGCCAGTAGAAAGGCTACCACCAGAACCCAGAGAACGACTTACCGTAAGGTTGAAAGGCTTCGACGCTTCAGGATCAGTTGTTATAACAGTAATAATCAACTCGTCCTTCGGCATGATGCGAGCATCAAACAGACCTCTGGAATCAGCCAAACTGATAGAGTCGATGTTCTTGAAATAAGGTACATTCTTCGTACTTCCACAACTGCCCATAACGAGAACAGCCGCAGTCAAGACGGTAAACAATAGTAATTTCTTCATATCAAATTGCGCAATTATCGTTTAAAACGCTGCAAAAGTACTATTTTTTTCTATATATACAAAGCCTGACGGCAAATAATTAGAAAAGAAAAACGAGATAAAACAAAAGAGGGTGTCCGCAGACACCCTCTTGGTGAGAATTAATAGAACTTGAAATAATTCTTTGCGTTGTTGTAGGAAATGTCTTCCACCATACGTGCAAGGGCTTCCATATCGTTCGGCAGCAGACCGCTCTCTACGTCGTTGCCCAACAGGTTGCAGAGCAGACGACGGAAATACTCATGACGAGGATAGCTGAGGAACGAACGGCTATCGGTCAACATACCGACGAAGCGGCTCAGCAAGCCCAGTACGGAGAGTGCATTCATCTGGCGGGTCATACCGTCGAGCTGGTCGTTGAACCACCAACCGCTACCAAACTGTATCTTACCTGGGCAAGAACCGTCCTGGAAGTTACCCAACATCGTAGCGATAACCTCGTTGGCGCATGGGTTGAGCGTATAAAGAATGGTACGTGTGAGCTTGCCTTCCATGTTCAGTTCGTTGAGGAAGTGGCTCATGGCCTTAGCGGTGGTGAACTCACCGATGGAGTCGAAGCCTGTATCGGCACCCAACTTATTGTACATCAACGTGTTGTTGTCACGGATAGCCCCATAATGGAACTGCTGTGTCCAGTCTGAAGCGTGGTCTTGCTCTGCGCAGATACGCAGGAAGGCATGCTTGTACTGACGGATTTCAAGGTTAGAGAGCTGCTGTCCGCGCATTGCCTTCTCAAAGATGGTCTCAATCTGAGAGTCTGTGTATGGTTCATCGTAGAACTCTTCAATGCCGTGGTCAGACAGACGGCAGCCATTCTTGTGGAAGAAGTCGTGACGCTTCTGAAGCGCATCCACCATATCGGCAAACTTGCTGATGCTGACGCCAGAAACTTCTGACAGCTGTTTTACGTAGTCGGCAAACTCCGGTTTCTCAATGTTCATCGCCTTGTCGGGACGCCATGCGGGAATCATCTTGATTTCGAAGCCACTCTCACGGGTTGCCTTGTGCCAACGGAGGTCGTCAACGGGGTCGTCGGTCGTGCAGACACACTCCACGTTGTAACGACGCATGAAGCCGCGAGCAGTATATTCCGGCAACTGCAACTTCTCGTTACACTCATCGAAAATCTCGCGCGCAGTCTTCGGAGACAACAGTTTGTCGATGCCGAAAGCAGTCTTCAGCTCCAAGTGTGTCCAGTGATACAACGGGTTGCGGAAGGTATAGGGAACGGTCTCTGCCCACTTCTCGAACTTCTCCCAGTCACTGGTTTCCTTACCGGTACAGAACTTCTCGTCCACACCGTTAGTACGCATAGCGCGCCATTTATAGTGGTCGCCGCCGAGCCACAGCTCAGTAATGCTCTTGAACTTATGGTCGCTGGCAACCATTTCGGGAATTAAGTGACAGTGATAGTCAATGATGGGCATCTTTGCCGCATGATTGTGGAAAAGTTCCTGTGCTGTAGTAGTGTCTAACAGGAAGTTTTCATCCATGAATTTTTTCATACTTTATTGATGTTTTAGGTGTAATTGATGTCTGGTTCTTAGCTTACGGTGTTGCTGCCGTATGCTTTTGACATGTGCAAATGTACGAATAAATTTTGGAACACAAGGAAATTTAAACTATATTTGCACTCAAAACTTACGTAAACGTTGACGGAAAGCATGTCAGGCACTATTTTCAAGCGCACCAACAAGGTGCTGCTCATCTATACAGGAGGCACCATCGGCATGGGAAGAAACCCACGAACGAAGGCGCTGGAGCCGTTGGACTTCAGGCATTTGGCAAACAACATGCCGGAATTCCAACAGATAGAGACAGCTATCGACACCTATCAGTTTACTCCGCCTATAGACTCTTCGGACATGACACCACGGCTATGGGAACAGATTGTGCGCATCATTATTGATACATACGAGCAATACGACGGGTTTGTCGTTTTGCACGGAACGGACACGATGGCTTATACCGCCTCTGCCCTCTCCTTCATGCTGGAGAATCTGACAAAGCCTGTCATCCTGACGGGATCACAATTGCCTGTAGGACAACTGCGGACTGACGGTAAGGAGAACCTCATCACCAGCATCGAACTGGCTTCAGCCCATCATGAAGACGGCACACCTTGGGTGCCGGAAGTATGTATCTACTTCAGCGGCAGGTTGCTGCGAGGCAACCGTTCGACGAAAATCAATGCCGACGGCTTCAATGCCTTCGACTCGTTCAACCATCCTCACCTCTGCGATGCTGGCGTGACCTTCACGTTCCACAAGCATCACATCCTCAAGCCCGACTATGACAAGCCCGTCGTTCCCCACCTGGCGCTCAATCCGAACGTTGTCGTCTTTTCGTTGTTCCCTGGCCTTCAGGAGAACATCGTCCGTCATGTACTGGATGCGCCTGAACTCCGTTCCATCGTCATGCGCTCGTTTGGCTCTGGCAATGCCCCGCAGACCCCGTGGATGCTCGATCTCTTGAAAGAGGCGACCCAACGCGGCGTATTGGTGGTCAACATCAGCCAATGTGTTTCGGGAAACGTGGAGATGTCGCGCTACGACACAGGTTGCCAGCTGAAGGAAGCCGGAGTCATCAGCGGCTACGACAGTACCGTGGAGGCTGCCGTCACCAAACTCATGCACCTGCAGGCACGCTACGACAACTCCGATACCATTCGCGAAGCCATGAACCGTAGTCTGGCAGGCGAAATAACAACAGAACAAAACCAAGAACACTCATAACCTATTCAGATAGTCATCAAGACAGAACACTCATAACCTATTTAAATTATGGTCATCAAGACAGCAGAATATACCATCAGCGCTCCCAAGGTCAGCATGTGTCCGAACGACACGAAGGCCGAATATGCCTTCATCGGGCGTTCCAACGTGGGCAAGTCTAGTCTCATCAACATGCTTTGCAACCACAAGGGACTTGCCAAGACCTCATCTACACCAGGCAAGACGCTCCTCATCAACCACTTCCTCATCAACCGCGAGTGGTATCTTGTCGATTTGCCTGGCTACGGCTATGCCAAGCGCAGCAAGGTAGTACAAAAGCAGCTGGAACAAATGATTACGGGATACATCCTGCAACGCGAACAGCTGGTCAACGTCTTTGTGCTCATCGACATCCGCCACGAACAACAGAAAATCGACCGCGAGTTTATTGATTGGCTCGGGCAAAGCGGTATTCCCTTCTCCATCATCTTTACCAAAGCCGACAAACTGACACCCTCAAAAGCAAAGTCGAATGCCATGCTGTGGATGAAGGCACTGGAAGACACCTGGGAAGAACTGCCCCCCTACTTCATCACCAGCTCAGAGAAGAAAACCGGACGCGACGAAGTGCTCGACTATATCGAGCAGATTAATAAAAGTCTTTAAGGTCCTTAATGTCCTTAAAGTCCTTAAAGTCCTTAAAGTCCCTAAAGTCCCTAACAATGAAACCCATCCTTGACATCCAAAACCTGACGAAGTCGTTCGGCTCATTAGTCCTCTTCCACAACATCTCCTTCTCCATAGGCGAAGGACAGCGCGTAGGACTGATTGCCAAAAACGGCACGGGCAAATCCACGTTGCTTTCCGTTCTGACGGGCAAGGAGGGTTACGACAGCGGCAGCATCATCTATCGCAATGACCTGCGTGTAGCGATGCTGGAACAAACACCCGCATTCGACCCTGAAGAGAGTGTGCTCGACGCTTGCTTCAATCGACGGAGTAGCGAGAGCCATCTTGCTCGCAAGAATGGCCGAGACGCGACGGAGTTTGATGAAATCAACCATAAGGGCGAACCGGAACGTGTGCTGCGCGCCAAACAAATTCTCACGCAACTGCACATCAAGGATTTGTCGCAACCCATGGGACAACTCTCCGGTGGTCAGCAGAAACGCGTCGCCCTAGCCAATGTGCTCATCACAGAGCCCGACTTCCTCATCCTCGACGAGCCCACCAACCACCTCGACTTGGAAATGATAGAATGGTTAGAAGGTTTCCTCAGCCGAGGCAACAAGACGCTTCTCATGGTCACCCACGACCGTTTCTTCCTCGACCGCGTGTGCAACCTCATCCTCGAACTCGACGACCAGACTATCTATACCTACCGCGGCAACTACTCCTACTATCTGGAAAAGCGACAGGAGCGCATCGACAACAAACGCGCCGAGATTGCAAGAGCCAACAACCTGTACCGCACGGAACTGGAATGGATGCGCCGCATGCCACAGGCACGCGGAAACAAAGCCAAATACCGCGAAGATGCTTTCTACGAACTGGAACGAGTTGCCAGGCAGCGCATCGAGGAACGACAGGTACGTCTGAAAGCAAGCAACGTCTATATCGGCTCGAAAATCTTCGAATGCCAATACGTCAGCAAGAGCTTCTCCAAAGACGCGCCAAATGCTCATCCACTTCATGCGGAGACAGGAACTTCCCCTTCAACCGTCATCCTCAAGGACTTTTATTACAACTTTGCCCGTTTCGAGAAAATGGGCATCGTGGGCAGCAACGGCACCGGAAAATCGACCTTCGTCAAACTGCTCCTTGGCGAGATTCAACCCGACAGCGGGCGCTTCGACATCGGCGAGACGGTTCGCTTCGGCTACTTCTCACAAGAAGGTCTGAAGTTTCGCGACAACCAGAAGGTCATCGACGTGGTCAGGGAGATTGCAGACTACATCGACATCGGTAGCGGTCGCCACCTCTCAGCCTCTCAATTCCTACAGCATTTTCTCTTCACGCCCGAACAGCAACACAACTACGTGTATAAGCTCAGCGGAGGCGAACGCCGCAAACTCTATCTCTGTACGGTGCTGATGCGCAACCCCAATTTCCTTGTCCTCGACGAACCCACCAACGACCTCGACATCCAGACGCTGCAAATCCTGGAGGAATACCTGCAGGACTTCCCAGGCTGCGTCATCGTGGTGAGCCACGACCGTTATTTCATGGACAAGGTCGTAGACCATCTGCTCGTCTTCAAGGGACAGGGTGTCATCAAAGACTTCCCAGGCAACTACACGCAATACCGCCAGTGGGAAGCCCTTGCATCGAAGGAGGAACAGGAAAAGAAAAACGGGAAGTCTGGAAAAAACAGAATCGCCGGAAACTCCGGAGAAGGCGGAACTTCCAGAAAGCCTGGAGAACCAGAAAAGCCTGAAAAAACCGAGCCTACCCGCAAGCGCAAGATGAGCTACAAGGAGAAGCGCGAGTTTGAACAGTTGGAAAGCGACATCGCTACCCTCGAAGCCGAACAAAAAGCCATCGAGGAAGCCCTTTGCAGCGGAACACTCTCCATCGACGAACTCACGGAAAAGAGCATCCGACTGCCCAAACTGAAGGAAGAACTCGACGAAAAAAGCATGCGCTGGTTGGAATTGAGCGAAATAGGTGCTTAAAAAGAGTTAAATTAAGTCTTCCACACCACGCTTTACGCATATTAATTGCTACCTTTGCAGCCGAATTCTAAGAACACATCGGCGTTTACGCTCGTTAAACGTCTCTTTTCAATTCAAAACATTTTATTTCAATTCAAATTTCCCTACATATTATATATATGTTGAACAAAGAAGAACTTTTAGCTAAGGATGTTGCCGAACTGGCAGACATCGCAAACGAGTTGGGTGCAGAGTTCCACGCCAACGACGATAAGGAAACCATCATCTATGCCATTCTCGACAAACAGGCAGTAGAAGGCAGTATTGCGCCGAAGCGCAAGCGCACACGTATTGCCAAGAAGTCGGAAGACCATGTCTATTCCGTCAACGGAAAGGATGGCGAGAATTTAGATAAGAAGAAAGGCAAAGTGGCTGCCGAAGCACAACCGTCACTCTTCAAGGACGAAGTGCCGCAGAAGAAACAGGCTGAGCCTGAAACCAAGCCTGCTGCAGAGCAGGAAGAAAAAGCCGCGAAACAGGAAGCGCCAGCCGCAATAGACCCGTTGGCAGCTTTCCCAAAACACCGCGGACGCAAGTCGAAAGCCGAACTGGAAGCCATAGCCGCAGCAAAAAAAGCTATGGAAGAGCAGCAGGCGGCTGCACAACAGGCTGAAGCCGCAGCCGCAGAAGCAGCTACCGACGAACAGGCTCCGCAAGAAACCGACACGGTTCCCGAAGCAGCCTTTGCTGCCGGCGATGCCGAAGGAAACGAACAGGACAACAACCTGATAGCACAGCTGCAGGCAAAAACTCATGCCAATGCCACCAACGACTTACAGGCAACAGGCATGCTGCCTGACGGCACATGGGCTGGTGACCCTGCCGACGGAACAGACTTCATCACCATCGTTGACCTACCGATAGAAGACCACAGCGCCGTACCTACGTACGACATTTTCGACCGCCCGATGGCTCCCGTCGTCACCAACAGCCAACCCACCTACCTGCAAAACATGGCACAGGAGGACAGTCCATACGACTTTGCCGACCTCATCAAAGCCAACGGCGTGCTCGAAGTGATGCCCGACGGCTACGGTTTCCTGCGTTCCAGCGACTACAACTACTTGTCATCGCCCGACGATGTCTATGTTGCAGCACCGCAGGTGAAACGCTACGGACTGAAGACTGGCGACGTGGTAGAGTGCCGCGTGCGTCCGCCACACGACGGCGAGAAATACTTCCCGCTGACCAGCATCGACAAAATCAACGGCAGACAGGCTGCCGACGTGCGCGACCGCATACCGTTCGAACACCTCACCCCACTCTTCCCCGAAGAGAAATTTACCCTTTGCGGCGACCCGCACACCACCAACATGTCCACACGCATCGTCGACCTCTTCTCGCCCATCGGCAAGGGACAGCGCGCACTCATCGTGGCACAACCCAAGACGGGTAAGACCATCCTCATGAAGGATATCGCCAATGCCATCGCTGCCAACCATCCCGAAGCCTATATCATGATGCTCCTCATCGACGAGCGTCCGGAAGAAGTTACCGATATGGCACGCACCGTCAACGCAGAAGTCATCGCTTCTACTTTCGACGAACCGGCAGAACGCCACGTTAAGATTGCGGGCATCGTGCTGGAGAAGGCTAAACGCATGGTGGAATGCGGTCACGACGTGGTCATCTTCCTCGACTCTATCACCCGACTGGCTCGCGCCTACAACACCGTAGCCCCAGCCAGCGGCAAGGTGCTCACCGGTGGTGTCGATGCCAACGCCCTGCAGAAGCCGAAGCGATTCTTCGGAGCTGCGCGTAATATCGAAGGCGGCGGTTCGCTCACCATCATTGCAACGGCTCTGGTCGATACGGGTTCCAAGATGGACGAAGTCATCTTCGAGGAATTCAAGGGTACGGGCAACTCCGAGATTCAGCTCGACCGTTCCCTCTCCAACAAGCGCATCTTCCCGGCTGTCAACCTCGTACAGTCGAGCACACGCCGCGACGACCTGCTTCAAGAAAAGACTACGCTCGACCGCATGTGGATTCTGCGCAAGTACATTGCCGACATGAATGCCTTGGAAGCGATGAACTTCATCCACGACCGCATGGCAAAGACCAAGGACAACGACGAGTTCCTGCTTTCTATGAATTCGTAAACGGCCACAGTTACCACGCGAAAGAGCCTCTTTTGAACCACAAAAGGGGCTCTTTTGCCGTTCAAAACCTATGCTTTTTACCCCCAAATGTGCTTTATTGTCAAATCACAACTTTGCAACCCTCTGATAATGAAGAAATTCCATTTTCCCGTGACAGTTATGACAGATGACAGTTTTTATAGAGACAGGGGGGGGTGTAGGTGTGGAAAAAATGCAACAATAAACTATTTGTAAAATATTTTATTATATATATTATGATTTATATTTATTATTATATATATACAATATTATATATATAACTATTATAAATAATTTTTACTTTCCTAGACCGTTTCTTCTTCCATCCTGCATACAGATACCCACATCAATACAAAACTGTCATCTGTCATAACTGTCATAAGTCACAACTGTCACAACACAAAAAAAAGAGACTACCCGAAGGCAGTCTCCTTTATGTTTGTATGTTCCAGATTATTTAATCGGAAGCTTGTAGCCGAGGGTGAACTGGATAACGCTGTTGCGAATATTCTTGTCCCATTTGTCCTTGTTAAGTCTCAGTACGCTGAGGTTGTAGCGAACATCGAATACAACGTTTTTGTACTCATAAGAAGCACCCAGAGGAATTGCCAAGTCAAATTTCTTTAAATATTTTTTAACATCTTCACTATCAGAATGACCATCTTCCTTCCACTTATCTTTTGCTCCCATCAGGAAACTCGGTTGGATACCTGCCTTAATAGCAAGACCTGGAATGATGTAGTAGTTAGCTACAATAGGAATGTTCAGGTAATCCAGAGAAATGTGATCATAATCAACAGGCACGTCGAAAGCACATCCTTGTTTTGAATAGAGAGCACCAAGAGCAACACTGAACTTGTTGGCAACGACATACTCTGCCTCGATTCCGCCTGTCAAACCAACGAGCACTTTCGAATCATAACCGCGAATCTCTTTTCCGTTGACAATACTTGCCAGGTTCATACCGATTTTGGGCTGAAGGGTCAGTGTTCCAACCTCGCCCTGAGCGTTTGCTGTTAAAGCAGCGACTGCAAAAGCAGCCATCATCATAATCTTTTTCATAATCTTTCTACTTTTAGTTAATAATATTTTAAAAAAAACTCTACGTCATTTTCAGTCTGACGGTGCAAATATAAACACTTTTTTAATTACCGCCAAACTTTTTTAAATAAATTTTTACCAAACGGGCGTTTTTTGTTTAAAATCAAGTTAAAAAGGAATGGTTTATCGTAGTACAAGGTCTTCCATGATGGCAATTTCCACTTCGGGAATGCCATAGGAAGCGATGAGCTGTTTGTCGTCGAAAAGTTCACGCCGCAAGGCTTCGTTGCCGTTTTCTTGGTCGGCATACTGACGCAACAAACTGGTTGCACCAGCGACATCGCCCAGGAACCAACGGCAGTAGCCGGCATTCAGGCAGTCTTCCTTCGACGGATGATGGGCAAGGATGGTTTGATATTCCTTGTCTGCCGCTTCCGCCTTATGTTGCCAAAGCAGTCCCCATGCCAGCACCCGCTGCACGCTCTTGTCGTCGGGATGTTCGTAGCGCAGGCGATAGAGTTCGTTCACAGCTTCATCGACGACCTTAAGTTTCAGCAGGCAGATGCAGCGGTTCAAGGCATAGCTCTTGCTGTCGGGATGGCGCTCGAGCAGTCGGGCATAGACATCGGCAGCCGTCTGGTAGTCTTCGTCCATGAGACTTGCCCTCGCCCACCCTTTCATTGCACGTTCGTCGTCGGGTTGATAACGGAGCGCTATGGAGAAACATTCGGCAGCTTCGTCATACTGTTCGTGATGCAACTTGCGGTAGGCAGACAACAGATAGGTGTCGAAGCGCATCGGTGCTTCCTCTTCATAATTCAATCTCAACAGGTCGAGGTCGTCCCATTGTTGCTGCTTCATCAGGAACCAGCCCACCTGAAGGCGTAGCGAAGCACAAGTGCTGATGGAGTCGTCAAAATAGAAGGAATTGACAAAGAAGTAATTCTGAGCTTTTATTTCATGAGCCGAAGCATCAGCATGCGAACCACGATCGAAGGGATTCTTCAGGTCGCCACGGCGGGAGTACACTTTGAAAAACCGGTAGAGGTCTTGCAGGTAGAGACGGCGAAGATAGTCTGGCGATTGCATATCTTCCTTCGGAACCATAGGTCCGAAGGCTTCTTCCGTACCCAACATCTCGCGGACGGAAGCCGGCAGGCGGTCGATGACTTGCGACAGGGCAATGGCAAAGGAATACTTGTCGGAGTCGCAGAAGGGACCGGCATGATGGAGGAACTGCATCAGGCGCTCGTTGCCCAACTTCTCGGACGTGGTCGCCAAGTCGGGATGGTCGGGATAGAACGGACAGAACCAGTTGGACATCTTCGAGAAGAAAGGGAAATTCTTCATCTGGGAGAAGCCTCCGAAGTAGATGTCGGAACCAGCCTTCTGCATCTCCACCATCTTTTGGATGCTTTCTTCCAGTTCTTCCATACGCTTGTCGGCAGCATCGGGATGCAGGATGTCTTCCATGGGGTCGTCTTCCTTCTCGGTGATGCCGAAACGTGTCACGTTCAGGTTGTTGTTCTTCATCAGCGTCGGCATGATGTCTTCCTGTATCTGCCGGTTGTCGCGCTCGGCATTCAGGCAGAAGAACACTTGTTTCTGCAACACCTCCAATTCATGCATCGCCTCTTCGTTTTCCGTCAGCTGGCGGATTTCTGTTTCCAGTTCGGGAAAGGCAGAGAGTGGCACTTGAGGCAGCACCAGCGCCCACCCTACCAATGCACGTTGGCGGACGGGTTCGTCGGCAGCTTGCCGATAGATGTGGAAGAGGGCGAGAAACTTGTTGGGGTCGAAGATGTTCATCGTGCCCAGCATGACGGCGCTGAGCAAGAGCAGCACATCGTTCTGGTCGATGGTGGGCGACAAGAGCAACTCTTCATAGTAGCGACGTTCGCCCTCCGACCATTGGGGCGATGTCCAAAGGGCACAGAAAAGTCGGTTAAGGAATACCTGATGGCGCTCGTAGAGAACTTTGCGTCGCGACTGTTGTGTCTCGTTGTCTAACGAAAGCATGGCGGCGTCGGCAACGAACCCCTCCAAGACAGAACGGATGAATTCGGGCGACAGGTGTTCACGGTCTGCCAGACGATTTGCCTCGGCATAGAGACTTTTCTCGCGAGTGAGCGACCACAAGTCTATGTCTTGCGCCAGCGCATAGAGCCGTTGTTGCAACTTGACATAGAGTTGCGGGCGCTGGGCATCGGGATAGCCCTGTTGCATAAAGCCGAGCATCAGGTCATAGTCGTTGCGTATGGCTTCCAGACGTACACGTCCTTCGGCAAAGGGATGATCTTGCAAGAAACGGGCAGCCATCGCAAAAGCATCGGACAGGCGGCGCTGTTCTATATGTCTTCTGAGGAGATTGAGCATAGTGTTATTTCTTATTTTGGCCTATAGATACTATCGTTGCTATAGATACTATAACGCTGCTGCCTTGTCCACATCTTTCTGGCGAGGCTCTGCCGCTATGGGGAACGAAAGTTTGGGCAGGCGGCCGATGGTCTGGTCGGTAGCATCCATATACTTCTTGATGAGCGGCGCATAATACTGCACGCCGTTGCGATTGATGCGTTCGCATGCCGCATTGTAGGCTTTGAGGAAGAGCGCCAACTCTTGGGGTCGCTTGCCTTGGGTGACATCAAGGGTGCGGAAAGCCAGCACACCCAGCTGGAGCGAGTCCTTGCGCGAGTCTTTCATCATGAAATGACCTGCCGCGCGCGCCGCCGTAGCCTGTGGTTCGGTAAACCAGGCTGCGTCCATCTCGTTGTTGAGCATCATGTGCAGACGCACGCCAACATCGTTGATTTGGACTTTATATGCAGGATACTTTGTCTTGGCTTCTTTCAGAGCAATGTCGGTAAGCAGGTCGGTAGCAGAATAACGCGTCATCGCCACCATCTTGTCGCTGAACTGCGACAGTTCGCGCAGACGGGCACGCTTGCCTGTAATGAGTTGCCAATAGGCATTTGTGGCGGCTACATATTTCAACACCGTACCCTTGCGCTGCATTCGTGCGGCACGAACAAGGTCGGTAACGGCCCCCTGCACGCTACCGCCTATGAGAGCGGTGTCGCAATCCATCTGGGCGGTAAAACGTTTCAACCGGATATCAATCTTCGTCGTGTCGTAAAGTTGACTGTCTTTCAGCAGATAGAGTGGCAAACAGTCTAATGTGGGCAACACAGCAACCTTGAAGGCTGCACGTTCCTCTGCCGCCAGCCGTGCTTGTTCGGCTCGAGTGCGCGCCCGTTCCTCCTCTACAGACTCGCCGCATGAGACGAACAGCAGTACTCCTAATAATATAATAAGGTGGAAAAAATTCTTTCTTGCCATGAGTGCAAAGGTATTAAATTATTATGAATTATGAATTATGAATTGTGAATTATTTCTTATCTTTGCAGCATGGCAAAAGACAAGATTGCATACGTCTGCTCGAATTGCGGACAGGAATCAGCGAAATGGATAGGAAAGTGTCCCAGTTGCGGACAGTGGAACACGTTTAAAGAGATACGCATAGCCAACGATTCGGGTACAATGGCGGCGAAATCGGCAGCCCAGCATGTACGAACGGCAAGGAACGATGCCAACAAACCCATGCGGCTGCGCGACATCTCATCGAAAGACGATCCGAGAATCGACGTGCACGACGGCGAACTGAACCGTGTGCTGGGCGGTGGACTGGTTCCTGGGAGCATTGTCCTGCTGGGCGGCGAACCTGGCATCGGCAAAAGTACACTCACCTTGCAGACTATCTTGAACATGCCGGAGAAGCGCATCCTCTATGTCAGCGGCGAAGAGAGCGCCCACCAACTGAAGATGCGCGCCGAACGAATAAAACCAACATCGAGTCAGAACGATATCCCTACTGAACGACATCCCGACATCCCGACATCCAGCCCAAACGACAACCCGACACAGCAACCCAACGACAACCTGTTGATTCTCACGGAAACATCCTTGGAAGCTATCTTCACCCACATCAAGGAGATACAACCAGAGATGGTGGTCATCGACTCTATACAAACCATTGCAACAGAAGACGTTGACAGCTCACCGGGAAGCATCAGTCAGGTGCGCGAGTGCGCTGCCGCCCTATTGCGCTTTGCCAAATCGAGCGGTGTTCCCGTCATCCTCATCGGCCATATCAACAAGGAGGGAACGCTGGCAGGACCGAAGATCCTGGAACATATCGTCGATACGGTTATTCAGTTTGAGGGCGACCAGCACTATATGTATCGCATACTTCGCGCCATGAAGAACCGTTTTGGCAGTACCAGCGAACTGGGCATCTATGAAATGCGGCAAAACGGGCTGCGACAGGTGTCGAATCCTTCGGAGTTGTTGCTGACACAAGACCATGAAGGACTGTCGGGAATAGCCATCAGCAGCGCCATAGAAGGGGTGCGTCCCTTCCTCGTAGAGACGCAGGCATTGGTTTCGAGTGCTGCTTACGGCACACCACAACGTTCTGCTACAGGTTTCGACCAACGGCGCTTGAACATGCTTTTAGCCGTCTTGGAGAAGCGGGTGGGATTCAAACTGATGCAGAAGGATGTATTCCTGAACATTGCCGGCGGACTGCGGGTAACCGATTTGGCGATGGACCTCAGCGTGATTGCAGCCGTACTGTCTTCTAACGTGGACACACCGATAGAAAACGGATGGTGTATGGCGGGCGAAGTGGGACTGAGCGGCGAGGTGCGTCCCGTCAGTCGCATAGAACAGCGCATTGCAGAAGCTGAGAAATTAGGTTTCCAGCATATCATCATCCCCAAATACAACCTGCAGGGGCTGAACACGAAGAAATTCCAAATTGAACTGCATCCCGTCCGCAAGGTAGAGGAAGCACTCAGGGCGCTGTTTGGATAGAGAGCCTAGAAAATCTAGATAATCTAGGAAATCCTAGAAAGTCCTAGAAATCCCTAGAAAGAATAATTAAACCCAATAGAAGCAAACTCTTTGAACTGCCAGTAGCCGTGCTTGTCGTCGCGGCTGACGTTGTCGTCGAAACGAGGATAGACGAAGAGCTGTGCCGCCAACCATTTGTTCAACTGAAAGACAAATGTGTTTTCCCATTCAAACACAGCATTCTTATAGGTGGTATAGCCGTACATACGCGTCTTCCACTTCAGCATATCGTTGAACTCCCATGTGAGGTCTGCCGTAAACAACGAACCATAGTCGTGCAAGGCATGCCTCCCTTCTTTAATACCCAAGCGGGTAGAAAGGTCGAGGTTGCGCGTATATTTCAGATTATAGGCTATCGGAGCCAGATGGACGGTTCCTTTCAGCTTGTGGTTCATCCAATCCATATCGTAATCCATACCGAGCGAAAGGTTCAGCGAACCAGGCGCAAGGAAGTCGGCATAGACGGTGCGGTCGTTGCTCTTATAGCTGTGGGTAAACTGCGTCTGGGCTATCAGTTGCAAAGTGTAATACCAATGTTTGGAAGCGTGCAGGCCCAATTTGGAGGTCAGGCGAATCAGGTCTTCATTGGTCTTCATACGGTGGATGGTGTCAGAACGAGTGTTCTGCAAACCCAATTTCAGTTCAAGCTTGTTGTCCCACTTCACTTTCTGCTTGTTGTTGTAGTTGGCTTCCATCGTCACTACACCCAGCATGGCATAGCTGCTTTCACCTCCTTTATACCAATTGTCGGAGATGTAGTTCTGCATGAATTGTAAAGAATAATCACCTTTTATCTTCCAAAAATTGGGTTTGGTAACCACTACTTTCATCGGCACAATATCGATGGTTTGCGGCAACTCTTCAACCTTGCCGACCAGTTCTGCTTCCTGACGAATAGGAGTAGTAATATTCACATCGGCAGGTCCTGCCTTTTCCATCTTTTTCTGGGTATTCAGCACCCACTCTGGATGTTTCAAGTAAACATCTAACAAAGATGAGTTTATCGAACTGTTATACAATGGTTTATCGCTCTCCGTGCCACCAATACTCATCATCTCGTTTGTCCAGGTATGATAGAAGGTGGTAGGCAGAAACAACTGCGAAAACTCACCACGCATCCCTGAGGAGCGGAGTGTGTTCGATGAGGTTTGTAATCGCTGTCGGACTGTAGCCAAAGAGTCGGTATAGGCCTTCACAAAAGAAGACACTTCTATCTTGTCAGCACTTTTCCTATTCGAAAAAGCATTTTCCTGAGCCTTCGAAGGTATCGCCATCATCAACAGGAATAGCGTTATCAGTATGTTATTGAGGATTGTCTGCATCCGTATCATGTCATTCTATTCATCTGAAAAACGCTGCAAAGGTACGAGTAAACGAAGACAAAGCAAAGAAAAGTCAGGTTTTTCTTGGCTTTGTTGAGCGAAAGTACCTTCGGCGCAAAGCCAAAGGTACGAGTAAACGAAGACAAAGCAAAGAAAAGTCGGTTTTTCTTTTGTTTTGTCCGCTCGAAATCGTACCTTTGCACCTTGTTATCAGAATAATAAAACGTTAATCAAACAATATGGACAAGAATACCATTATCGGATTTGTACTCATTGGTGCTGTACTGATTGGATTCAGCATGTACAATCAACCTTCAGAGGAACAAGTTCGGCAACAAAGAGAGCAGTTTGTGAAAGATTCGTTGGCTGCGGTCAAGAAAAAGAACGATGCTAAGTTGGCAGAAGAAAAACAAGCCAAGGCGGAAGAGGCTGCCAAAGTCGATTCAACGGCGCTATTCCATCAGGCCCTCAACGGAACGGCTAACGACATTGTCTTGAAGAACGACAAACTGGAGCTGACCCTTTCCACAAAGGGAGGAACCATCAAGAAGGCTGTCATCAAAGGATATACCGGACATCAGCTACAGACTGCCACCACAGCTAAAGACAAAAACGCAGGCGACAGTCCCGACCTGACACTCTTCGACGGAGACGACCAGAGCTTGAACTTCATGCTGGCTGCCAAGGACGCCAACATCGTTACTAAAGACTTGTTCTTCACACCGACTGAACAAACAGACAGCACCGTAACACTTACCGCTGATGCAGGTGCAGGAAAGACGCTCGTGCTGAACTACAAATTGGGCAACAGCTATATGCTGCACCTTTCTTTCCAAGCGAAGGGAATGGCTGGCATCTTTGCACCGAACACGTCGCAAATGGATATAGACTGGCAGGCCCGCTGCCGCCAGCAGGAACGCGGTTTCACGTTTGAGAACCGCTATGCAACGCTGACCTACAAAGAGAAGGAAAGCGGAACAGACTACCTGAGTGAGACTTCCGAAAAACGTGATGAACCCATAGAGGAAGCTTTGGACTGGGTGGCTTTCAAAGACCAGTTCTTCTCTTCCATCATGATTTCCAAGAACGACTTTGCTGCCAATGCCCTGATGACATCAGTACCACAAGAGAAAGGCAGCGGCTACCTGAAGAACTTCGAGGCAAAGATGAAGACATTCTTCGACCCGACAGGAAAGACTCCTTCGGAGTTTGAATTCTACTTCGGCCCCAACGATTTCCAAATCCTCAAGAATATTGAAGAACAAAGTACATTCGGCAAAGACCTCGAACTGCAGAAGCTGGTTTATCTGGGGTGGCCTATTGTACGCTGGATCAACCGCTTCTTCACGATTTACGTATTCGATTGGTTGACAAAACTCGGCATTCCAATGGGTATCGTGCTGATTCTCATCACTTTGTTATTGAAGGTCATCACCTTCCCCTTGGTCAAAAAGAGCTACATGAGTAGTGCCAAGATGCGCGTACTGAAACCACGACTGAACGAAGCCACCAAACAATTCGACAAGCCGGAAGACGCCATGCAGAAACAACAAGCCATGATGCAGGAGTATGCCAAGTATGGCGTGAGTCCTATGGCGGGCTGTCTGCCTATGCTCATCCAGATGCCTATCTGGATTGCCATGTTCAACTTCGTGCCAAATGCTATTCAGTTGCGCGGACAGAGTTTCCTGTGGATCGACGACCTCTCTACCTACGACCCGATTATAGAATGGGGAAAGAACCTGTGGATGATTGGCGACCATCTGTCGCTGACTTGTATTCTCTTCTGCGTTTCCAACGTACTGTATTCGATGATGACCATGCGTCAGCAGAAAGACCAGATGGTGGGTCAGCAGGCAGACCAGATGAAGATGATGCAATGGATGATGTACCTCATGCCCGTGATGTTCTTCTTCATGTTCAACGACTATTCCAGCGGTCTTAACTTCTACTACTTCATATCCCTCTTTTTCTCAGCCGCTATCATGTGGACGCTGCGCAAGACTACCGACGACGCGAAGTTGCTTGCCATCCTCGATGCACGCTACAAAGAGAACAAGAACAACCCGAAGAAGATGAGCGGCTTGGCTGCACGTCTGCAGGCTATGCAGGAACAACAGGCTGAGATGCAACGTAAGCGTGAAGAACTGGAACGCAAGCGCAAAGGGCTCGGAAAATAACAATAAAACGGAATGCCGGAATGTCAACATACGGGAATACCGACATTCCGGAATGCCGGCATTAAAAAAATACACAACCATTATGAAAATCGGTTTCGACAACGAGAAATATCTCAAGATACAGTCTGAACACATCAAAGAGCGTATTGCAAAGTTCGACGGAAAACTCTATCTGGAGTTAGGCGGCAAGCTATTCGACGACCATCATGCTTCGCGCGTACTTCCAGGCTTTAAGCCAGACAGCAAACTGCGCATGTTCGGACAACTGCGCGACCAGTTGGAAATCGTCATTGTCATCAGTGCTGAAGACATAGAGAAGAACAAAGTGAGAGCCGACCTCGGCATCACTTACGACGAAGACGTGCTCCGCCTCCGCGAGGAGTTTATGAGTCGCAGCTTCATGGTGGGTTCTGTCGTCATCACACACTACAATGGCCAACGCACCGCCGACCAATTCCGCCATCGCTTGGAACGTCTGGGCGTGAAATCATATATCCACTACCCCATCGACGGCTATCCTCACAACGTGGAACTGATTGCCTCGGACAATGGATTCGGCAAAAACGACTATGTGGAGACCACACGTCCGCTGGTCATCGTGACAGCACCAGGACCAGGAAGTGGCAAGATGGCAACCTGCCTCAGTCAGCTCTACAACGAAAACAAACGTGGTGTACGAGCCGGCTATGCCAAATTTGAGACGTTCCCCGTATGGAACCTGCCGCTGAAACATCCTGTCAATATTGCCTACGAAGCAGCTACTGCCGACCTGAACGATGTGAACATGATAGACCCGTTCCATCTGGAGGCATACGGCAAGACAGCCATCAACTACAACCGCGACATTGAAATATTCCCCGTGCTGAACGCCCTCTTTGAAGGCATCTACGGCGAAAACCCATATAAGTCTCCTACAGACATGGGGGTCAATATGGTGGGATTCTGCATTTCCGACGATGAGGTATGTTGTCAGGCTTCGCGCGACGAGATTATCCGCCGCTATTACGATGCCACCAACAAACTGGCAAATGGTGCCGACAACGACAACGAGATTCAGAAAATCCGTCTGCTTTTCAACCAAGCAAAGATTTCCACAGCCAATCGCCGCACGACGACGGCAGCTTACGAAAAGAAGATTGAGACAGGACACTCTGCTGCTGCCGTTGAACTGGAAGACGGTACTATCATCACCGCCAAATCAAGTCCTTTGTTGGGCTGTAGCGCAGCCCTGTTGCTCAATGTCACCAAGTATCTGGCAGGCATAGACCACGAGGCTAAGCTCATTCCGCAGAGCATGATCGAGCCGATTCAGAAGACAAAGATTGAATACCTTGGCGGCAAGAACCCACGACTCCATACCGATGAAGTGCTGGTAGCACTCTCTGTCCTCTCACAACAAGAAGAGCGTTCGGCACAATGGGACGCCCAACTGGCAGAAAACTGTCGCCGTGCATTGGAGCAGCTGCCGCAACTGCGCAACTGCCAGGTTCACAGTACGGTGATGTTGAGCGAGGTTGACAGGAAGATCTTCAAGAAACTGGGTTGCGGTTTGACCTGCGACCCTGTAAGAAAAAACTAAAAAAAAGAAAATGATTTACCATGAGAAGAACAACAATGATGCTGGCTATAGCCGCCTTCATGGCTATGCCTGTCCACATGAATGCACAAGACATGATTGGTAAAAACAATATCAAGTTGACCAGCGACCGCATGACTCCCGAAGCACTTTGGGCTATGGGACGTATCGGAGGCGCACAGGTGTCACCCGATGGCAAACAGATTGTCTATCAGGTTGGCTACTACAGCGTAAAAGAGAACAAAGGACACCAGGTGCTTTGCATCATGAATGCCGACGGTACTGGCAAACGCCAACTCACCACCTCGGCAAAGAACGAAACGGATGCAGCGTGGATTGAAGGCGGAAAGCGCATCGCGTTTCTTTCCGACGGACAGCTGTGGAGCATGAATGCCGACGGTTCCGACCGCAAGCAGCTCACCCACGATGCCACGGAGATAGAAGGGTTCAAGTTTTCTCCTGACGGAAAACACGTCATCCTCATCAAGAGCCTTCCCTATCACGGCAGCATCAAGGAGAACCCTTCCGACCTGCCAAAGGCAACGGGCCGACTGGCAACAGACATGAACTATCGCCACTGGGACCATTATGTGGAATCTATACCCCACCCCTTTTTAGCTGATGTCGCAGCTATCGGAGCCATCAACGAGGGTGAAGACATCCTTGCAGGCGAACCCTACGAATGTCCGATGGCACCCTTTGGAGGTATTGAGCAACTCGACTGGAGCACCGACTCCAAGTCCATTGCCTATACTTGCCGCAAGAAAGAAGGCGTTCAGTATGCCATCTCTACCGACTCCGACATTTTCCTTTATGATATAGGTACGCGCAAGACCAAGAATCTCTGCAAGGCAGAAGGTTATGTAGAGCCTGAGAGCGATGCTACCAAGACGATGGCAACCCAACCTGTCAACAGCAAGGAGAATCTGAAGAATTTCCCTGGCTACGACACCAATCCGAAGTTTTCGCCTGACGGCAAGTATGTGGCTTGGCTCTCTATGGCTCGCAACGGCTATGAAAGCGACCGCAACCGTTTGTGTGTTTACGACCTGAAAACGGGCGAAACACGCTTCATGAGTGAAGCTTTCGACTCCAATGTTGACGATTATTGCTGGTCCGACACGAAAGATGCCGTTTTCTATTTCATCGGAGTGTGGCATGCCACGGAGAATTTATATAGCATCAACTGGAAAGGCGAAGTCAAGCAATTGACCGACTATAAAGCCGACTTTGGAAGCCTGCAGCTCATGAACAACGGCAAGCAACTGCTGTCTGAACGCCACAGTCATACGGCAACAGCCGACCTTTATGTCGTCACTCCGGGCAAAACGAAGGAAAAGACACAAATCAAGCAGATTACAGAAGAGAACAAGCACATCTTCGACCAGCTGGCAAAGCCTACTTCTGAGGTTCACTGGACGAAGACGACCGATGGCAAGGACATGCTCTATTGGGTGATTTTGCCGCCCCATTTCGACAAGACGAAGAAATATCCCACCTTGCTGTATTGCGAAGGCGGACCGCAGAGTCCTGTCAGCCAGTTCTGGAGCTATCGTTGGAACTTCATGATCATGGCTTCGCAGGGCTATGTCATCATTGCCCCCAACCGTCACGGACTGCCTGGTTTCGGCAGCGAATGGTGCGAGCAGATTAGCGGCGACTGGACAGGACAGTGCATGAACGACTATCTTTCGGCTATCGACGATGCCGTTGCCACCCTCCCCTATGTTGACAAAGACCGCATGGGTGCTATCGGAGCCTCCTTTGGCGGTTTCTCCGTCTATTATCTTGCAGGTCACCACAACAAGCGCTTCAAGTGTTTCATTGCCCACGATGGTGCCTTCAACCTCGAATCGATGTACACCGATACGGAAGAGGTGTGGTTTTCCAACTGGGAATACGACGATGCCTATTGGAATAAGGACCAGACAGAACGCGCCAAGAGAACCTATGAGAACTCCCCCCACCGTTTTGTCGACCAATGGGACACTCCTATTCTCTGCATCCACGGAGAGAAGGACTACCGTATCAACGCCAACCAAGGCATGGGCGCCTTCAATGCAGCCCGTCTGCGCGGCATCCCTGCCGAACTGCTCATCTTCCCCGACGAAAACCACTGGGTGTTGAAACCACAGAACGGTATTCTCTGGCAACGAACCTTCTTTAATTGGCTGGGTCGCTGGCTGAAGTAATCCCTTGAAAGCCCGGAAAATCTAGAAAACCCGGAGATTCCGGAAAGCTCGGAAAAAACGAAACAACAAAAAACAAAAAATATGACACAAGCAATTCAGAAAACTCTTCGCGACTCTGCCGGCATGCGGTGGACAGCGTTGCTGCTGCTGGCACTCGCCATGTTCTGCAGCTACATCTTCATGGACATTCTCTCCCCCATCAAGGACCTGATGCAGGAAACCCGCGGCTGGGACTCCACAGCGTTCGGCACCATGCAGGGCTCAGAGGTGTTCCTCAACGTCTTCGTATTCTTCCTCATCTTTGCCGGTATCATCCTCGACAAGATGGGTGTCCGCTTCACCGCCGTCCTTTCTGGAGCCGTGATGCTAGCAGGCGCTCTCGTCAAGTGGTATGCCGTCAGCGAAAGCTTTATGGGAAGCGGACTGGAAACATGGTTCACCAACAACCTGAACTACATCCCCCTCTTCGACGAGTTGGGTGTTTCACCCTTCTACGAGGGCATGCCAGCATCAGCTAAGTTTGCCGCCTGCGGCTTCATGGTGTTTGGTTGCGGTTGCGAGATGGCAGGTATCACCGTCAGTCGCGGAATCGTGAAATGGTTCAAGGGCAGAGAGATGGCATTGGCTATGGGTTCCGAGATGGCACTTGCCCGTCTGGGTGTAGCCACCTGTATGATTTTTTCGCCGTTCTTTGCCAAGCTAGGCGGCAACATCAGCGTTTCTCGTTCTGTTGCCTTCGGCGTCGTACTGATGTGCATAGCCCTGATGATGTTTATCGTTTATTTCTTCATGGACCGCAAACTGGACAGTCAGACAGGCGAAGCCGAAGAGAAAGACGATCCCTTCAAGATTTCCGACCTGGGCAAGATTCTCACCGACAGCGGTTTCTGGCTCGTTGCCTTGCTGTGCGTGTTGTACTATTCAGCTATCTTCCCCTTCCAGAAGTATGCCGTCAACATGTTGCAATGCAACCTCGACCTTACGGAACCAGCCGCTGACTCATTCTGGGCACAGCCCGACGTAACCATCATTCAGTATGTCATCATGCTTGTCGTGGCAGCCGCTGGTTTTGCCAGCAACTTCCAGAAGAAGAGTGGAACAAAATACGGACTGCTCGGCCTCTCCATCATCGCTCTCGTCACCTATTGTTATATGGGTTACATGCGCCAGTCGGCAGAGTCCATCTTTGCCGTCTTCCCCTTGCTGGCAGTGCTCATCACTCCTATTCTCGGCAGTTATGTTGACCATAAGGGCAAGGCCGCCTCAATGTTGGTACTGGGCTCGCTGTTGCTCATCGCCTGCCACCTCACTTTCGCTTTCGTCCTGCCTGCCTTCAAAGGCAACGAAGTCGGCGGCGTAGCTATTGCCTATATCACCATTCTCGTGCTCGGCGCTTCCTTCTCACTCGTTCCGGCTTCGCTCTGGCCTAGTGTTCCGAAGCTCGTCGATGCCAAAGTCATTGGTTCTGCCTACGCCCTCATCTTCTGGATTCAGAACATTGGTTTGTGGCTCTTCCCGCTGCTCATTGGCAAGGTGCTCGATGCCACCAACCCCGGTGTCACCGACCCTACAAAGTTCAACTATACGGCACCGCTGGTCATGTTGGCTTCGCTGGGTGTCGCCGCCCTCATCCTCGGCCTTATCCTCAAGGTGGTCGATAAGAAGAGGGGCATAGGACTGGAAGAACCCAACATCAAGGAATAAGCAGTCCTTCAGGCAATAAAGGAACTCCTTACACGAACGGAGATGAAGTATAAGGTCAGATGTAATGGATGTGGCCGACAGTTTATGATAGAGGCTACCGACAGCGGCAAACACCGCTATCGGTGTCCCTATTGCAACAAAGTAGTGTTGTGCCAGGTCAACGTTCCATCATCAGACCCTGTTGACAAGAAAGACGTACAGCCTCAGCCTCCTGTTCCCCACCGTTCTTTCCCACGCACAATGCTCAAAAAGAGTGTGCAAGGCGGCAAGTGGGCAGGCGGACGCATCCAACGGTTCCGCGAGAAATACACCAATGCCGACCTGTGGCTGTTCTTCATCTTCAGCATCCTCTTTATCGTCAGCGTCATCGTCGGACTCATCGTCTGTGCAGAGCTGGCTAAAGTTATTGCCCAAGGCAAATCGTGGCTCTTCCGCCTATGGTTAGATTTCAAACATTGGTAAATGATTAATTCTTTTATGGATTGGATAACAAACTTATTTACAACGCAAGACAGCGTGGCACACATCGTGCTGCTCTACTCCATCGTCATTGCCCTCGGCGTCTATCTGGGCAAGATTAAAATCGGCGGCATCTCACTCGGTGTCACCTTCGTACTCTTTGCCGGCATCCTTGCCGGACACATTGGCTTCACTGGTCCTACTCAGACGCTTACTTTCCTGCAAGACTTCGGACTGATACTCTTCGTCTTCATGATAGGTCTGCAGGTGGGGCCAGGCTTCTTCGAGAGTTTCGGGGCAGCCGGCATCCGGCTCAACATGCTCTCCGTCGTTGCCATTCTGCTCAACATCGGCGTCATGTTCGGCTGCTACTACCTCTTCTTCGACACATCAAACCCCAACAACCTGCCGATGATGGTGGGCACGCTCTATGGCGCCGTCACCAACACGCCGGGTCTGGGTGCTGCCAACGAAGCCCTTTCGTCGCTCGAATCCTATGACGAGGCACCCGTCATCGCCTCCGGCTATGCCTGTGCCTACCCGTTGGGTGTATTGGGAATCATCGGAGCCACGCTTGCCATCAAGTACTTCCTCAACATCAGCTTTGAGAAAGAGGAAGAGGAACTGCAAGCCAAAGAGGATGAGAACCCGCACGAGAAGCCTCGTGTACTGCACCTGCGTGTGGAAAACGCCTTCATCACAGGGCGCAACCTCATGCAAATCAACGAATTCCTGAAGCGCGACATCGTCTGCACACGCCTTCACCACAACGGCGAGGTCACCATCCCTAACCGCGACACAGTCTTTGCACTCGGCGACGAGGTCATCATCGTCTGCGCTGAAGCCGACACAGAAGCCATCAAGTCGTTTATCGGACCTGAGACAGAGACCGACTGGCACGTGGAAGACGAGAAACAACCCCTGGTGAGCCGCCGTATCGTCGTCACCAACTCCAAGATGAACGGCAAGACACTTGGCAGCATGCACTTCTCCAGCGTCTATGGCGTCAACGTCACGCGCATCACCCGTCAGGGCATGGACCTCTTTGCGTCGCGCAACCACCACTTCCATGTCGGCGACCGCATCATGGTGGTCGGAACTGAAGAGAACGTGAACCGCGTGGCTGACGTCATGGGCAACAGCGTGAAGCGTCTCGACGCACCCAACATCGCCACCATCTTCGTCGGCATCATCGTGGGTATCCTCTTCGGCAGCATGCCTTTCGCTATGCCTGGCATGCCTGTTCCGCTGAAACTCGGTCTTGCCGGCGGTCCGCTCATCATCGCCATCCTCATCGGACGCTTCGGCTACCGCATCAAACTTGTCACCTACACCACCACCTCTGCCAACATGATGTTGCGCGAGATAGGACTCGTCCTCTTCCTTGCCAGCGTCGGCATCAAGGCGGGCAACGGGTTCTGGGAAACGGTTGTCTCTGGCGACGGACTGAAATACGTCGGCACCGGCTTCCTCATCACCATCATCCCCATCCTCATCGTGGGCACCATCGCCCGCCTGAGGTACCGTTTCAACTACTTCACCATCATGGGCATGTTGGCAGGAACCTATACCGATCCGCCAGCCCTTGCCTATGCCAACAGCGTCTGCAACCGCGAGGCACCTGCCATCGGCTATTCTACCGTCTATCCGCTGAGCATGTTCCTCCGAATCTTTACCGCACAGGTCATCGTTCTCTTCTGCTGCGGCGTTCTCTAAACGGACAAGAAAAGTCCCTTCCAACACGACAAAGACATGTTAGACTTCTCCCCATATATGCAGAGCAGCTGGTCATGGATCATCCTTTTCGTGATGGCGCTCTTTGTGGGAATGTCTAAGACGGGAATACAAGGACTGACATTGCTCACCATCCCCCTGTTGGCGATGACCTTCGGAGCCAAGCCGTCAACAGGACTGGTGCTGCCCGTCCTGTGCTTTGCCGACCTGATAGGCGTGAGCTATTACCGCCGACGCGCAGAGTGGAAGTACATCTTCCGCCTCCTGCCTACGGCAATAGCCGGCTTCTTCCTCGCCCTGTGGGTCGATCATCTGATTCCAGCCACCGCCTTCAAACATCTCATGGGAGCCTGTCTCGCGCTCGTCCTTGTGGTCATGCTGTGGAGCCAGTGGAAAGGTAAAGAAAATCTTTTGGCTAACTATTGGTGGTACAGTCCGCTCTTCGGCTTGTTGGGCGGCTTTACCACCATGATTGGCAATGCAGCAGGTCCCGTCATGGCCATCTACCTGCTCTCCATCCGCATGCCCAAACTCGCCTTCGTGGGTACCAATGCATGGTTTTTCCTTTGTGTCAACTACCTGAAGCTACCCCTTCAAGCATTCGTTTGGCACAACATCACCCCCACCACATTGGCTATCGACGCCTGCACCATTCCCTTCATCCTCCTGGGTGCCTTCCTGGGCATCCGCCTGGTCAAGTTCCTGCCCGAACGCGGCTTCCGCATCTTCACCACCGCCGTCACCATCATCAGCGTCTTGGTAATGTTGTTGGTGTAGGAACAGAAAAACAAACTATACAAAAAGTACAGGCAAACTATTTATCATCGTAATGGCCGTAAGCTCTGAGCACAAGAACTAATACTGCTTCATCGAAGATTCGGTACACCAAGCGATGCTTCTTGGAGATTCGTCTGCTCCAACGTCCTTGCGGTTCCCCTTTCAATGGTTCTGGGTGTCCAGTACCCGTTTGGGGATGTTCCATAAGTTCTAGGAGCATTTGTGTCATCTTCTGGAATGCTTTAGGCTCATAACGCTTCAGTTGTTGCATTTGCAACTTAGCATCATCCGTATATTCAATCTTGTACATAGAAATCAAAGGCTGTTAAGGAAACTATGCAACTCATCGACAGAGTTAATACGATGAGTCTTACCCCGTCGGTATTCCTCTTCACCACGTTCAAGACTAGCCAAGAACTCTTCCTTGGTAAGAAGTGTCGAGTCGGCTTGTTTTTCGGCAACAACCTTACGCAGATATTTTGCAACCCGCTTTAGCAGGTGTTCATCCTCAGCAATGATACTCATATTGCGGAGCATTTCGGCATTTAATTGTATGCTAGTCATCATTTCTTCTTTTGTCTGCAAAATTAAGAATAAACTCTAAATATACAAGCAATCAACGATAAAAAATATACTCTCCTTTTTCTACTTCTCCAAACATTCGTCCTTAAAATTATAATATATCCCTTGCTATCAAGGCGCAAGCTTCGGCATCGGCGAGGGCGTAGTGGTGGTTCTTCATAATGAAACCGAAAGCCTCTGCGACGGTGTCGTCGACTTAGGTTTCACCTTGCGAAGTTACAAGTTTTTTGGGGGGGAAAGCAAGGGAAAGGAGAAGATTTTTGAGAAAACGTATAAAATGTATAACGTATAACCGTATAACTACTTTTGATTTTTTTGTGCAGAGAGAAAATCCCTATATAATAATGTACGCGCGAATTAATTATATAAGGTGTTTTTTCCAGGCACCTTTTTTTTCGCTATGTGTTATACGGTTATACGTTATACATTTTATACACTTCGCCTCGGAAAATGAAAGAATATGTCTTTTCCAGCAAAAAGCGGACTTTACGTTTGCAACGGAAAAGTGTAAAGATAGCGGAAAAGGTGCAGGGCGCCCGAAACTATCTGGAAAAAGTACTTGCATTCGCCTTGAAAAAGCAGTAATTTTGCACTCAAAACAGAAAAGTATAAAACTATGAAGATTCAAACGATAATGACCATACTGCTGATGGCAGCAATCACGGCGACAGCACAAACGCTGCCCTACCAGGACAGGAACCTCTCTGCCCAAGAGCGGGCGAAAGACTTGTGCGAACGACTGACCATAGAGGAGAAGACGGCGCTGATGATGGACCGTTCGCCGGAAATCAAACGTCTGGGCATTCCTGCGTTCCACTGGTGGAGCGAGGCGCTGCACGGCGTGGGCAGAAACGGGTTTGCCACCGTGTTCCCCGTCACCATCGGCATGGCGGCATCGTTCGACGACGCCCTACTCTACCGCGTTTTCACGGCGGTGAGCGACGAGGCTCGTGCCAAGAACACGCTGGCACGAAGCCGCAACGACCTGAATCGCTATCAAGGTCTGTCGTTCTGGACACCGAACATCAACATCTTCCGTGACCCGCGATGGGGACGCGGACAGGAAACCTACGGCGAAGACCCGTATCTGACCTCACGCTTGGGACTGGCTGTGGTTGCCGGACTGCAAGGCGAGGACACACCTTACAAGAAACTGCTGGCTTGTGCAAAACATTTCGCTGTTCATAGCGGACCGGAATGGAACCGCCATTCGTTCAATGTGGAAAAACTGCCGCCGCGCGACCTGTGGGAGACTTATCTGCCTGCCTTCAAGTCGCTGGTTCAGGAAGGTAAGGTGGCAGAGGTGATGTGCGCCTATCAGCAGATTGACGGAGAACCTTGTTGCGGCAACACGCGCTACCTGCGGAAGATTCTTCGCGACGAATGGGGATTCAAGGGACTGGTAGTCTCCGACTGCGGTGCCATCAACGACTTCTGGATGCCGAACCGCCACAACTTCACCAAGACTGCACACGAGGCTACAGCCCGTGCCGTCAGGGCAGGAACGGACGTGGAATGTGGCAGCCAATATGAAACGCTGCCCGAAGCGCTGAAAGCCGGCAAGATAACCATGGCTGAGGTGGATAGCAGCATCGTGCGCCTGCTGACGGCACGCTTCGAGCTGGGCGACTTCGACCAAGATGAGCTGAACCCGTGGACGAAGATACCCCAAACGGTCATTGCCTGCAAAGAACACAAGCAACTCGCCTTGCAGATGGCTCGCGAGTCTATCGTCCTGCTGAAAAATAACGGCATCCTGCCGCTCAACCCTCAATCCTCATCCTTCGTCGTCATGGGTCCTAACGCCAACGACTCGGTGATGCAATGGGGAAACTACAGTGGCTATCCTACTGCCACATCGACCATTCTTCAGGGAATACGCGAACGGTTGGGCAAGGTGAAATACGTACAGGGTTGCGGACACACACGCAACGAGGTGGCAGAGAGCCGATATGCCGACCTGCGCACACCGGATGGAAAACGGGGCATGAAGGCCACCTACTGGAATAACAGCAGAATGGAAGGACAACCAGCGACGACTCAGACGCTCACAGAACCAATCCAGTTGAGCAACGGTGGTGCCACGGTGTTTGCTCCTGGCGTAAACCTTGAAGAGATGTCTGCCCGATACGAGGGAACCTTCACGCCACGCGAGTCGGAAACCATTACGTTCACGGCGAGTTTCGATGACGGCATGCGCCTGATGGTCAACGGCGACACGCTGATTGATGTATGGAAATCGCGCGCGCGCATACAATATAAAAATATAGAGATGGCGGTGGAGAAAGGAAAGCGTTACGACATCGTCGCCGAATACTTCCAGAAGACCGACCTCGGCGTGTTGCAGTTCGACATCGTACACAAGAAGACGCCTACCCAAGAGCAGATTCTCGCTGAAGTGGGCAATGCCGAGACGGTCATCTTCGTAGGCGGCATCTCACCCAGACTGGAGGGGGAAGAGATGAAAGTGAACGAACCCGGATTCAAAGGCGGCGACCGCACAGACATAGAGCTGCCACAGGCACAGCGCGACATCATTGCCATGCTGCACGAAGCCGGCAAGAAGGTCGTCTTCATCAACTGTTCAGGCTCTGCCATCGCCATGGTGCCGGAGTTGGAGCATGCCGATGCCATCCTGCAGGCATGGTATCCGGGCGAACAGGGCGGCAAGGCTGTTGCCGATGTCCTGACGGGAGTGTATAATCCCAGCGGTAAGTTGCCGATAACCTTCTACAAGAGCGTCAGCGACCTGCCCGACTTCATGGACTACACGATGGCGAATCGCACCTACCGATACTTCAAAGGCGAACCGCTCTTTGCCTTTGGTTACGGACTGAGCTATACCACGTTCCGCGTCAAGGCGGAAGGTGTGAAAGACAACAAACTAGTGGTCAACGTCACGAATACCGGCGACAGAGAGGGTACGGAAATCGTACAGCTCTACATCCGGAAGAAGGACGACACGGCAGGACCATTGAAGTCGCTGCGGGGATTCCAAAGGGTACCCCTGCAACCTGGCGAGAGCAAGACCGTCACCATGAACCTCATCGACAAGAAAGTCTTGGAAACATGGGACAAGAAAAGCAATACCATGCGCTTTACAGGTGGAACTTACGAGGTGATGGTGGGCAACAGCAGCCGCAACGATGACCTAAGACGATTTGAAATAGAAGTGGGAAAGCAATAGGCTTTCCCACTTTTGCATATTTAAATTCACGCTTTAGCTATAACAATATAACTTGCTGAGTTAAAGACTATTTCAATCTCTTGCTCAATTCTCCTTTCTTGGAAATGCGGAGCTCAACAACATAGCTGGAAGCTGCATCTGGAATACCGATGACAGCATCGAAACAGACGGCTGACGTGTCGGCACTTGCCAACTGGACATCGCGCAGTATAGACTTCGGCATGAACTCTTTAGGAACGAAAGAAGAAAACTCGTGCTTGCGAAACTCGTGAGAATAGATGCCGACACCTTTTGTCGAAATATTCAGCCGCACCAGATTGTCAAGGTACATGTTGTCAACCTCGATGCCTTCATTGTTGAAGACGGACTTGATGACACGGTCAGATGTCGGCTCTATGTGCAAATGGCAATCGTAATGACGGTTGCCGCCATTAGCAATCGTATCGACATCGAAGGTGCGGAAAAAGTTGATGGCATAGGGACGGTGCTGCGCAAAGAGCGGCAACAGGCGCTTGTCGTCGCTACGCACCAAACGGATATCGTCGCCAGAGGCATTGCGAAACTTGAACAAATGCTCTGCCTGCTTGGTAATGAGGTAACTGTTGACGTTGCTACTCTGTATATACAGGCTGTCGCCGTAAATCCAAAAAACAGCAGGAAGACTTGTTGCATCGGGAAAGAAGAGGCTGTCGCCGCGCACCAACCAGGCTGGAGCACCCTCATCGTCGTTCACCCATACGCCTTGCAACATCTCCTTCGCCTCTTTGTCTTCATGTTGACGCGTGTAATCGGGCGCTGATTGGCGGCAAGACAACAGGACTACCGTCATGGCTACACACAAAAACACCATTGCCGAACGGGCCAACAAGCCAGAGGAATGTCTTATACTACCATCGTTCATCGTTAAAGGGGAGCAATGTCTGCAAGAATTATTCAAAAACTTCGGCATCCTTCAGAGATGCAGCATTCAGGTCTTTCTCACTGGTAACGACATCCTTGGGGTCGATAGGCCATTCCACAGCGATAGTCTCATCGTTCCAACGGATACCGGCTTCAGCCTGCGGAGCATAGACATTGTCCACCTTATAAGTGAAAATAGCCTCATCGCTCAATACGAGGAAGCCGTGAGCAAAGCCGCGGGGAATGAAGAACTGACGCTTGTTCTCGTCGCTCAGCTCTACTGCCACATGCTGACCAAAGGTGGGGGAACTCTTACGGATATCTACAGCCACGTCGAGCACACGCCCCTTGATGACACGCACCAGCTTAGCCTGCGACCATTCACCTTTCTGGTAGTGCAGGCCGCGCAAAACGCCGTAACTAGACTTCGACTCATTGTCTTGAATAAATTCCACATGGCGACCAATATGCTCGTCGAAATCGACCTGTTTCCATGCTTCAAAAAAATAGCCGCGCTGGTCATTGAACACTTTTGGTTCTATAATCCAAACGCCTTCGATTGATGTCTTAATATAATTCATTGTGCAAATAAATATGATGCAAAGGTACGATTAAGCGAGCACAAAACAAAAGGAAAACTAAATTTTCTTTTTTTGTCGAGCGTGAGTACCTACGGCAAAGCCAAAGGTACGACGAAGCGAAGGAAAACCAAACGAAAAATCATTTTTTATCTTTTAACATAGAAAAAGACTGCCAGAGCTTGCTTCTTTTTCTGAAAAACCGTACCTTTGCAAACGTGAAAGAACTACAAAGACATATTGAAATTTTACTCTTAACCAACGACTGCGTAGTAATACCGGGGTTAGGAGGATTCGTGGCACATTATGTAGAGGCTCGATACGACGAGAACGACGGCGTCTTCCTGCCGCCCATGCGCACGCTGGGCTTCAATCCCCAACTTACCATGAACGATTCGTTGCTGGCTCAATCGTATGTGGAAGCATACGACATCAGCTATCCCGAAGCACTCCGACGCATAGAGAAAGCGGCACGGCAGATGCAGAACGAATTGGACGAGCATGGTGAATACGAATTGTACAACATTGGACGGCTCATCGTCAATGCTAACGGCAAAATGGAGTTCTCTCCTTGCGAGGCAGGCATCCTGACACCTGAACTTTACGGACTCAGTTCGTTTGAAATGACACCTATCCGCGGCATGAATCAGAGTCGCACACCTATTGCAGGACATGCTGCAAAGAAAGCACGCATCATTAGCATCGACACCGATGGCGAGACAGGACAGAAGAGAGTCAGCATCAGTATGAAAGCTCTTCGCAACACAGCTGTTGCAGCTGTTCTTGTCGTTGCCTTCATGATGGTCGCCTCACCGCTGAGCAACAACCCGAAGGTGTTCACGACTGAAAAGATAAAGAGTAGCATACTCTATAACATTTTAGATTTGGGCAAGACTGACACGAAACAAATGTCAGCTAATGCCATGAAGAACACAGCTGCAACTGACAAGAAGCAGACGGTGGACCTCAGCCAACAGCCTTGGAGTATCGTTCTCTGCACCCATGTCACCAAGGAGAATGCTAAAATCTTTATCAACCAATTGGCAGCCGAGGGTGTTCAGAGCCGACTTGTCATCAACAGCAAGGGCACTGTAAAAGTTCTATACGGTGGGTTCGCTACTGAAGCTGAGGCGCATGACGCACTCCGCACCATGCGTATGAAGAACAGACACTTCGAACAAGGCTGGGTTACAAATAATTGACAATTGATAATTCTAATTGACAATTCATAATTCATGAAACGTGTACGCTGCCCCAAGTGCGACCATTTCATTGTGTTTGATGAAACAAAATACCAACCTGGTCAGTCTCTGATATTCCAATGCCCCGAATGCAATAAGCAGTTCGGCATACGCATAGGCACCAGCAAACTGCTGGACAAAAACCAGAAGACAACACTTCATCCTCAAGACCATCAAGGAGAAAACGACAACGACGAGCAGCAAAAGCCCGTCGTTGGATCTATCGTCGTGATAGAGAATGTTTTTCACTACAAACAAGAGATTCCCTTGACCATGGGCGACAACGTCATAGGACGCTACCAGAAAGGCAACCCCATCAACTGTCCTATTGAAACGGTTGATCCCAGTGTGGATATGACGCACTGCATCATCAATGTCAGCCGAGACAAACGCGGGAACTTGAAGTTTGTCTTGCGCGACGGACCCAGCTACACTGGCACGTTCGTGGACAATGAGATACTTGGCGACCGCGAACGTCGCGTCATCGAAGACGGCTCACTCTTCACTATCGGAGCAACGAGTATTATCCTCCGCACAAAAAATGAAGAGGAATAAACACACAATCATGATATTTTTTTTGTACCTTTGCACCCTCAATGAAGAAACAATAGATAACAAAGGGATAAAAATAAGATGATAACAGTTACAAATCTGGCGATTCAATTCGGAAAGCGAGTTCTTTACAAGGATGTCAACATCAAGTTCACTGCGGGCAATATCTATGGTGTCATTGGTGCCAATGGTGCAGGAAAATCAACGCTGCTGAAAGCTATCAGTGGTGAACTGGAGCCCAACAAGGGAACCATTGAACTGGGACCGGGAGAACGTCTGTCTGTATTGGAACAGGACCACTTTAAGTTTGATGCCTTCTCTGTCATGGACACTGTGCTGCAAGGTCACGAACCGCTCTGGAAGAACATGAAAGAGCGCGAAGAGCTGTATGCAAAGCCAGAGATGACTGAAGAAGACGGCAACCGTGCCGCTGATTTGGAACTGAAGTTTGCAGAGATGAATGGCTGGGAAGCCGAAAGCGAAGCAGCCCAGTTGTTGCAGAACCTCGGCGTAAAGGAGACAGAGCATTACAAGATGATGTCGGAATTGTCGAACAACGAAAAAGTGCGCGTCATGCTTGCCAAGGCTTTGTTCGGCCACCCAGACAACTTGCTGCTCGACGAGCCTACCAACGACCTTGACCTCGACACCGTGCAGTGGTTGGAGGAGTATCTGAGCAACGTTGAACAGTGCGTCCTCGTTGTCAGTCACGACCGTCACTTCCTCGATGCTGTTTCTACTCAGACGGTAGATATTGACTTTGGCAAGGTTACTGTCTTCTCAGGAAACTACTCTTTCTGGTATGAAAGTTCACAGTTGGCTTTACGCCAGGCTCAGAACCAGAAGATGAAAGCTGACGAGAAACGCAAGCAGCTCGAGGAATTCATCCGCCGCTTCTCTGCCAATGTGGCCAAGTCGAAACAGACAACCAGCCGAAAGAAAATGCTGGAGAAACTGAACGTGGAGGAAATTACACCTTCTACACGTAAGTATCCGGGCATCATATTCCAGATGGAGCGCGAACCGGGTAACCAAATTCTTGAGGTTGAAGGACTGAAAGCAGTCGATACTGACGGCTCCGTTCTCTTCGATAATGTTTCTTTCAATATTGAAAAGGGACAGAAGACCGTCTTCCTCTCCCACAATCCGAAGGCAATGACAGCACTCTTCGAGATTATCAACGGTAACAGAGAGGCTGATGCTGGCACATATAAGTGGGGTGTTACCATCACTACTGCCTATCTACCCCTCGACAATACTGCCTTTTTCCAAAGCGAACTGAATCTGGTTGACTGGCTCAGCCAATACGGAACAGGCAACGAGGTGATGATGAAAGGGTTCCTTGGACGTATGCTCTTCAAACAGGAAGAGGTTGAAAAGAAAGTAAATGTACTCTCTGGGGGCGAGAAGATGCGTTGTATGATTGCCCGCATGCAGTTGAAGAACGCCAACTGTCTCATTCTTGACACACCTACCAACCACCTCGACCTGGAATCTATTCAGGCCTTCAACAACAACCTCATGGGTTTCAAGGGTAATATTCTCTTTGCTTCGCACGACCACGAGTTCATCAATACGGTAGCCGACCGCATCATCGAACTGACACCGAAAGGTACCATTGACAAACTGATGACCTACGACGACTACATCTACGATGCTACTATCAAAGAGCAAAAAGAAAAGATGTACTCCTGATACCAAAGTGATGGGTATTTGTATTCATTTACAGATGTATTCCTAATACTAAAGTGACGGATATTAGTAATCATTTTCGATTGGCATGATATTTGTATAAGGGAAGGAAAAACATACGATTATGAGCAAAGAAAAAGAAAAGGAAAAAGAAATTGAAATAGAAGACGGAAGCGTTGAGGAACCTATTCTCAATGAAGAAGAAAACGCAGAAAATTCAGAAAGTTCCGGAACCCCCGGAGAATCCGATTCCTCCGAGGAAGAAAAAGACCCGCTGGAGGCTGCACAGGAAGAGAATGCCAAGTTGCGTGACCAACTGTTACGAACTATTGCAGAGTTTGAAAACTACAAGAAACGAACTTTGAAGGAAAAGACGGAACTGATCTTGAACGGCGGTGAGAAAACCATAACAGCTGTACTCCCTGTCCTTGACGACTTTGAACGTGCCATAGCAGACAAAAACGAAGATGCTGCAGCCATCAAAGAGGGAATGGAACTGATTTTCCATAAGTTTGTGAAGACCCTGGAAGGTCTCGGCGTCAAGAAGATTGAAACTGATGATGCGGACTTCGATGTGGACTACCACGAAGCCATTGCCATGGTTCCAGGGATGGGCGACGACAAGAAAGGAAAGGTTATCGACTGTGTACAGACAGGCTATATGCTTAATGACAAAGTCATCAGACATGCCAAAGTGGCAGTAGGACAATAAACAATTGACAATTGAGAATTGACAATTGACAATTCATAAGGAACATGGCGAAAAGAGACTATTATGAGGTGCTGGGCATCAGCAAGGGCGCTTCGGAAGACGAAATAAAGAAAGCTTATCGAAAGATAGCTATCAAATACCATCCTGACCGTAATCCCGGCGATAAAGAGGCCGAAGAGAAATTCAAGGAAGCGGCAGAGGCTTACGACGTTTTGCATGACCCGCAGAAACGGCAGACATACGACCAGTTTGGATTCGAAGGCCTGTCTGGTGGAGCCGGAGGGTTCGGAGGAGGTTTTGGAGGAGGCTTCTCCATGGACGACATATTCTCTATGTTCGGCGATGTCTTTGGCGGACGCGGAGGGTTCGGTGGTTTTGGAGGTGGCGGCCGTCGCCAGCCTGCCCAGTATCGTGGTGCCAACCTGCGCCTGAAAGTCCGTCTTACGTTACAGGAAATTGCGACAGGCGTAACCAAGAAGTTCAAGGTGCGCAAGGATGTTCCCTGCGACCATTGCCACGGTACAGGTGCTGAGGGGGGCAGCGGCAGTGATACTTGTCCGAACTGTCACGGTTCCGGTGTGGAAATCCGTACCCAACAGAGCATTTTCGGCATGATGCAGACACAAACGACCTGCCACGTCTGCGGTGGAGAAGGTAAAATTATCAAGAACAAGTGCCACCATTGTCATGGTGAAGGCATCGTCAAAGGTGAGGAAGTGGTGGAAATCAATATCCCTGCCGGCGTTGCTGAAGGAATGGTGGTCAATGTGCCCGGGAAAGGTAATGCAGGAAAGCACAACGGCATCACGGGCGACATACAGGTGTTTATTGAAGAAGAGCCTAACGATACATTCGTGCGTGACGGCAACAACCTCTTATATAACCTACTGCTCGATTTCCCGACGGCAGCACTCGGTGGCACGGTGGATATCCCGACCATTGAGGGCAACAGCGTGAAAATAAAGATTGAGCCGGGAACACAACCAGGCAAAACCCTTCGTCTGCGCGACAAGGGACTCAAGCCGGTACAAGGTTACGGAAACGAGAAAGGTGACTTAATTGTCAACATCAGTGTTTATGTGCCGAAGACGCTTTCCAAAGAAGAGAAAAAATCCATTGAAGGTTTCAAAGACAGCGACAACTTCAAGGGTGACTCTTCGACCAAGGAAAGTATCTTTAGGAAGTTCCGCAATTATTTTTCATAACACTTGATGAACTACCAAGAAGCAATAGATTATCTATATCACAGCACCCCTGTTTTTGAACATGTGGGTGCTTCTGCATATAAGGAAGGATTGGAGAACACACTGGCATTGGATCATCATTTCAATCATCCGCACCGCCAGTATAAGACCATACATATTGCAGGAACTAACGGCAAGGGCTCTTGCTCGCACACCATAGCTTCAATTCTTCAGGAGGCTGGCTACAAAGTGGGATTATACACGTCACCGCATCTCGTAGATTTCCGTGAGCGGATTCGCGTTAACGGCCAGTGCGTCAGCGAGAAATACGTCATCGACTTTATCGAGCATGAACGCTCTTTTTTCGAACCGCTCCATCCCTCTTTCTTTGAGTTGACTACAGCGATGGCATTCAAATATTTTGCCGAGCAACAGGTTGATGTTGCTGTTATTGAAGTGGGACTTGGCGGAAGGTTGGACTGCACCAATATTATCTCGCCTATTCTGTCCGTCATCACCAACATCTCTTTTGACCATACAGGGTTCCTCGGTGACACCTTGGCAAAGATTGCCAGCGAGAAAGCAGGCATTATCAAAAAAGGTGTACCAGTTGTCATTGGGGAATATACAGATGAGACGCGTCCCGTTTTTGAAAAGAAAGCGAAAGAACTGAACGCCCCTATCACCTTTGCACAAGATTTTAAAGAGTTGGGAAAGGACATCGCCTTTGAACTCAAAGGCGACTATCAACAGAAAAACAAGCAAACCATCTTGGCTGCCATTTCTATTCTCACCCCCACTCTCCTTCAAGGCCTTAATGAAGCAACCATCAGAAAAGGACTCACAAACGTTGTCAAGAATACAGGATTGATGGGACGTTGGCAAACCATACAGGACAAACCAAAAGTTGTATGTGACACGGGCCACAACGTAGGCGGCTGGAAATATCTGAGCCAACAGATTCAGGCGCAGCCGTGCCGAAAGTTACGCATTGTTTTCGGCATGGTTGACGACAAGGACATCGATGCCGTTATGGAACTGTTGCCTGAAAATGCTGTTTTTTATTGGACACAAGCCGACAACCACCGAGCCATTGCTGCTGATGTCGTAGCTCAAAAAGCTATAGCACACCAACTCAAAGGAACTTCATATAGTAAGGTGGTGGATGCCTATCAACATGCTCTTCAAGATGCTGACAAAGAGGATTTTATCTTTGTGGGAGGAAGTAGCTATGTCGTAGCAGACTTTCTAACAAGTCTTCGTCATTAATCCAACTCTGTTTCTGCCACAATTAGCTATTTATTTCCAGAGAAGAAGAAGGTTTAAAAGTTTTTAACGCACTGTTAACCGCTTTTTCAACCTTTCGTTTGTTACTCTCATTTTTTTTTCGTTACTTTGCAACAATCTATTATTTTAACTAAAAACGGAATATATTATGAGTAACACTGAAACCGAAAACATCTGTGGTTTGAAAAGAGCAGATTTTCAGACCACTATCAACGGTAAACAAACTGATTTATACATTCTGAAAAACAATCTCGGACATGAGATTGCAGTGACAAACTATGGTGGAGCCATCATTGCTATCATGGTTCCTGACAAAGATGGGAAACTGGCAAATGTCATTCAAGGACATGCCAATATTCAGGAAGCCATCAACTCACCAGCGCCTTTCCTCTCTACACTAATCGGCAGATACGGCAACCGTATCAAAGACGGAAAATTCCAACTGAACGGAAAGGAATACCAACTTGCCATCAACAATGCTCCTAATGCACTTCATGGTGGACCTACGGGGTTCCATGCCCGTGTATGGGATGCCAATCAGGTAAGCGAGAGAGCTCTCGTTCTGAAATATGTCAGTTCCTATGGTGAGGAAGGATTTACGGGCGAAGTCGTCACATGGGTAGCCTACACCTTTACCGACGACGACGAACTCATTATCAAGTATCAAGCTACATCAAACAAGAAAACCATTGTCAACCTGACCCATCACGGCTATTTCAGCCTGCAAGGAACCGCTAATCCAACACCTGAAGCTGTTAATCAGGTGTGTGAAATCAATGCAGACTTCTTCCTGCCCATCGATGCAACGGGAATTCCTACGGGTGAGATCAGGAAAGTTGAAGGCACACCATTTGATTTCCGTCAAGCAAAACCTCTCTCGCAAGACATTGATGCTGATTGCGAGCAAATCAAGAACGGAGGCGGCTACGACCATTGCTTCGTACTGAACAAGAAAGAAGAGGGTGAGTTGAGTTTTGCTGCACGTATAGAAGACCCTGTCAGTGGCAGGACCATGGAGGTTTACACTACGGAACCCGGCGTGCAAGTCTATACTAAAAATGGCAATAAAATCGTCAACGGACCTAATGGCACCACTTTCCCACGCCGTTCTGCAGTATGTTTCGAGTGCCAGCACTTCCCAGATACACCAAACCGCCCTTATTTCCCGACGGTCATCTTGGAACCTGGAAATAAATATACACAAAAGACGGTTTACAAATTCGGAACCATCTGAGTCTATTAGGTTATGATAGCAATTGAAGAAGTTAGGAAACGCTTTGTAAAGCATTTCGACGGAAAAACCGGAAACATCTATTTCGCCCCAGGACGCATCAACCTGATAGGTGAACACACCGACTACAACGGCGGCTTCGTTTTCCCAGGTGCTGTTGACAAAGGAATCACGGCAGAAATGCGCGTCAACGGAACGGAAGATATGGTGATGTGCTATGCCATTGACATGAAAGACCGTGTCGATTTTCATTTAAATGACGATAAAGGTCCTCGCACATCGTGGGCACGTTACATTTTCGGCATCGCCAAAGAAATGCAGAACTTGGGCGTTCCAGTAAAAGGTTTCAACATTGCCTTTTCGGGTGATGTGCCTTTAGGGGCTGGCATGTCCTCCTCTGCAGCAATGGAAAGTTGCTTTGCTTGCGGACTGAATGACCTCTTCGGCGACAATAGAGTCAGCAAGTGGGATATGGTACTTGCCGGACAGGCAACAGAACACCATTATTGCGGTGTGAATTGTGGCATTATGGATCAGTTTGCCAGCATCTTCGGTGAGAAAGGAAAACTGATGCGTCTCGATTGCAGAAGCCGCGAATTCGAGTATTTTCCATTTTCCCCTGTAGGTTATAAAGTTGTGCTGTTAAACTCATGTGTCAAGCACGAACTGTCGGGTTCCCCCTATAACGATCGTCGCAATTCCTGCGAGAACGTCGTACACCACATTGCCTCCAATCATCCAGAAACATACATTGAAACCTTGCGCGACTGCACATGGGAACAATTAGAGGAAGTGCGCGAAGAGGTCGGTGAGGAAGATTATAAGCGTGCCCGTTTCGTCCTTGGGGAAAAAGACCGTGTGCTAAAAGTATGTGAGGCGTTGAACAATAACGTTTTTGAAACTGTGGGCAAAATGATGTATGAAACCCATGAAGGTTTGTCGAAAGAATACGAAGTCAGTTGTGAGGAACTCGACTTTCTCAATAACATTGCAAAAGTATGCAACGTTACAGGGTCACGAATCATGGGTGGCGGCTTCGGAGGATGTACCATTAACCTAGTGAAGGAAGAACTGTACGATAAGTTTATCGAAACGGCCAAGAATCAGTATTTTGAAAAATACCAAAAGATACCAAAGGTCATTGATGTTGTTATCGGACAGGGAGCTCATCGTGTATGTTAAAGGATGGAATGCAAGTTACTTGTTAATAATGAACAACATGAGAATAATGTGTAAAAGTTTTCTAACCATATTGCTGACAATGCTCACGCTGTCGGCAGCTACACCCCTCGTTGCGCAAGAAAGAGGTAAGGCTGCATACTACTCACGCAAGACGACAGGTAAACGTACAGCCAGTGGCGAACGCTTCAATTCCGACAGTATGATTTGTGCCCATAGGAAACATCCTTTCGGCACTCGCTTGAAGGTTACTCGCACAGACAATGGCAAGTCTGTCATCGTAAGAGTTGTTGACAGAGGGCCTTTTGGCAAAGGAATGATTGTTGATTTGTCGTGGAAGGCTGCACAGGCGCTCGGGATGATCAGGGAAGGTGTGGCACCCGTAGTTGTCACTCCTGTGAAATAATCACCAAACTATCTCCTTTCTGATATCAGGAATGTCTTCCCAAAGTAAACTTTTCGAGGCAGAAACGGATGAAATTAAATTTTTATGCGTATCTTTGCAAAGTATATCATAAATGATTATAACTAACAACCATTATGAACAACAAAGAATTAATGAACCGCGCAGCCGACAACATCCGAATTTTGGCTGCATCTATGGTTGAAAAAGCTAACTCTGGCCACCCAGGAGGTGCGATGGGTGGCGCTGACTTTATCAACGTTCTTTTCTCTGAATTTCTTGTTTATGATCCTGAAAATCCTACATGGGCAGGACGAGACCGGTTTTTCCTTGATCCTGGTCATATGTCGCCAATGCTCTATTCTGCATTAGCATTGCAAGGTTGGTTCACGCTGGACGAACTGAAAGAATTCCGCCAGTGGGAGTCCCCTACTCCAGGCCATCCTGAGCGTGACCTCTTCCGCGGCATTGAGAATACCAGCGGACCTCTCGGACAAGGTCATACCTTTGCCGCAGGGGCTGCCGTTGCAGAGAAATTCCTTGCCACGAAACTCGGCAAAGAGGTAATGCAGCATAAAATTTATGCATATATCTCTGACGGTGGTGTAGAAGAAGAAATATCGCAGGGCACCGGTCGCATTGCTGGTAACCTTGGCTTGAACAACCTCATCATGTTCTACGACTCCAACGACATTCAACTTTCTACAGAATGTAAAGTGGTCATGAACGAAGACACGGCTGCCAAATATAAGGCCTGGGGATGGAATGTGCTGACCTGTAACGGCAATGATGTCGATGAGATTCGCGAAGCGCTGAAAGCTGCTCAAAAAGAAGAGCATCGCCCAACTCTGATTATCGGTAAGACCATTATGGGTAAAGGTGCGCTGCGAGCTGACGGCACAAGCTACGAAGCTTGTATCAACACTCACGGAGCTCCACTCGGAGGTGATGCCTATATCAATACGATGAAGCATCTGGGTGCCGACCCGGAAAATCCTTTCCAGATTTTCCCAGAAGTGAAAGAATTATACGCGGCACGCAAGGAGGAACTGAAGAAAATCGTTGCTGAGCGCAAGGCTGTTGAAGCGACATGGACAGCTGCCAACCCTGAGAAGGCTGTGCTGTTGAAAGAATGGTTCAGCGGAAATGCGCCCAAGGTTGATTGGAGTGCAGTCGTACAGAAAGAAGGTAGTGCTACACGCGCCGCATCAGCTGCATGCTTAGGTGTACTGGCTGAGCAGGTTCCCAATATGATTTGTGCTTCTGCCGACCTCAGCAACTCTGATAAAACAGATGGATTCCTAAAGAAGACCAAGAGTATTGTCAATGGTGATTTTGAAGGAGCTTTCTTCCAAGCTGGTGTTGCAGAGCTGACTATGGCTTGCATGTGTATCGGTATGTACCTGCACGGCGGCGTCATCCCTGCCTGCGGTACCTTCTTCGTATTCTCCGACTATATGAAGCCCGCCGCACGTATGGCAGCCCTGATGGAGGTGCCAATCAAGTTTATTTGGACACACGATGCTTTCCGCGTAGGCGAAGACGGCCCTACTCACGAACCAGTAGAGCAGGAAGCACAGATTCGCCTGATGGAGAAACTGAAGAACCATCACGGCAAGGACTCCATCCGCGTTTTCCGTCCGGCTGATGCCGATGAGACCACCGTATGCTGGGCTATGGCAATGGAAAACATGGAGACGCCAACGGCACTGATCTTCTCCCGTCAGAATATTGCCAAACTTCCCGCAGGCAATGACTATGAACAAGCTCGCAAGGGAGCTTATGTAGTAGCGGGAAGTGATACTGATTTCGACATCATCCTGTTGGCAAGCGGTTCTGAGGTTTCTACCCTCGTTGCTGGTGCTGAACTGTTGCGCAAAGACGGTGTGAAAGTACGCATTGTCAGCGTTCCTTCTGAAGGTCTCTTCCGCTGCCAAAGTAAGGAATATCAAGAAAGTGTACTTCCCGCAGGTGCCAAGATTTTCGGTATGACAGCAGGTTTACCTGTAACCCTTGAGGGACTGGTTGGTGCCAATGGTAAAGTTTGGGGAATGCCGAGCTTCGGTTTCTCTGCTCCTTACAAGGTTCTTGACGAGAAACTAGGCTACACGGGAGAGAACGTCTATAAGCAGGTAAAAGCGATGCTTTAATCATTTCTCTCGGAATATATGCGAAATAACAACTTGCCAGAATGCCGGAATAACGGAATACCGAAATAATGAAATAACGACAACAACATCATAACGAAATAACGTTAATAAAAAAGTAAAAGCTTATGGAAATCAAAAAAGTAGGAGTTGCCTGCGACCACGCAGGTTATCCTTTGAAGCAGTATGTGATGCAGTATCTCGAAGAAAAGGGATACCCCGTAGAAGACTTCGGAACCAATAGCGACATCAGCGTGGACTATCCTGACTATGCTCACGCCTTGGCAAAAGCCATCGAAAGTGGCGACATCTATCCGGGTATTGCTATCTGTGGTAGCGGTGAGGGTATGACCATCACACTGAACAAGCATCAAGGCATCCGTGCAGGACTCTGCTGGAACAAGGATGTAGCCGAGTTGATTCGTCAGCATAACGATGCCAACGTACTCGTTCTTCCAGGTCGTTTCATTGACAATAAGACTGCGGGCAAAATCATGGATGCTTTCTTCAAGGCCACCTTTGAGGGTGCACGCCACCAGCGTCGTGTGGAGAAGATTCCTGTAACGGAGTAACAACGACCTCCTACAAAAACAAAAACAAAAGAAGATGTGCGTTAGGGCACATCTTCTTTCTTTTTATCCGTACACGTTTCTAGCCTATCCGAAACTTACTTCTCTGAAACTCTATTTGTATATTGGTCCGAAATTCTTGCAAGCACGATAGTCGGCCCCCTCTTTGTCCATTCCGAAGGAATTCCATACAGCAGGACGGAAAATGTCTTTATCGGCTACGTTGTGCATACATACGGGGATGCGAAGGATAGAACAAAGGGTGATGATGTCAGCTCCAACATGACCATAGCAAATGGCACCATGGTTAGCTCCCCAGTTATTCATCACACTATAAACATCCTTGAATGCATCCTTTGTCGGATCAAGACGCGGTGCGAACCATGTCGTCGGCCAAGTGGGATCTGTGCGTTTGTCAAGGATATCGTTGGTTTTCTGATCAATATCCACCGTCCAGCCTTCAGCCAACTGGAGCACCGGCCCAAGGCCTTCTACAAGGTTGATGCGCAACATCGTCATTGGCATGCCACCTTTGGTTAGGAAGTGAGACGAATATCCACCGCCGCGGAAATAGTCACGATCGGCAGGCATCCAACTGGTAGCCTCCAAACAAGCCTCCACATCCTTATCGTTCATCTCCCAATGTGACTTCATGACAGGTTTGCCTTCATCATCTATCATGGCACCTGTGGCATCAAGGGTTGTTGCGCCCGAATTAATCAAGTGAATGAAACCGTTTGCTGCAGCCCCCTCTGGGCGTTTTCCAGCCACACGTTCCACTGCTTCAGGACTCCAATAAGTACGAATGTCGGAGAACATCACGCCCTTGTTGGTAAGCAAATGTCCGAAGAGCATCGACATACCATTGAGGAAATCGTTCTCTGTAGCCAAGATTTTGGCTTCACGCGGACCATTCCAATCGAAAGAGGTACACATCATAGCCTCCGGGAAATCAAAATTCGGCTTGTAGTCGGTCCACTGACGCTGTCCTTGTACACCTGCTGCAATGGCATTGTGTCCGATAGCCTCTTCCTTATATCCCATCTCCAACAGTTTCTGCGAACCTTGCATCAGGTCGCGTATAATCATCATATTCTTCACCGTGAACTCCCAATCCTCGTCTTTCTCCTCGCGCGTCTTGCCCTTGCCCTTTCCGTTGAAAGTAGTCATCGGCACGCCTGGAAAGAGAGGCCGGTCTTCGTTGTAGTCATGTCCCTCGTTGGGCTTACAATACTTGTTGACCCACTCCATGGCTTTCTTAAACTCTTCCTTGTCATAGATGCCGAAATCAACACGGCGCAGGATTTCAACGAGAGAAACATACTCCGTTCGCATGCCGAGATAGTGCTGCAGGAAGTCAGCATTGACGATACTTCCGGCAATACCCATACAAGTGTTGCCGAGCGAGAGGTATGACTTGCCGCGCATGGTAGCCACCGCCTGAGCCGCACGAGCGAAGCGCAGGATTTTCTCAGCTACATCGGAAGGGATCGTATTGTCGTCCAAGTCTTGAACATCATGTCCGTAGATGCCGAAAGCGGGCAGTCCTTTCTGTGCATGGGCGGCGAGGACGGCAGCCAGATAGACAGCACCTGGACGCTCGGTCCCATTGAACCCCCATACAGCCTTCGGGTAGTAGGGGTTCATGTCCATCGTCTCCGAACCATAGCACCAGCAGGAGGTAACCGTAATGGTAGAACCTACACCTTCGCGCTCAAACTTTTCAGCGCATGCTGCACTCTCTCCCACTCGTCCGATAGTGGTATCGGAAATGACACACTCAACGGGACTTCCGTCACCGTTCTTCACGTTTGCCTCTATCAGCTGCTTCACAGCCTTGGCAAGATTCATGGTCTTTTCCTCAAGACCTTCACGAATGCCACCCTGACGACCGTCTATGGTAGGGCGAATTCCAATTTTAGGATAATTGCTTTTCATATTTCATAAGTTTTTCGATTAATCGATGTTTGGATTTCCTTTAAACAGATAAGTCAGCAAGAAACCTACTAGGAAGATGGTACAGGTGCCAAGGACAATGGCAAGGTATTCATGCAGATGGGTACCGGGAAAATTCCACAGTCCTGCCAATGAAATCCAAGCGATTACAAGCACACCGCATATACAGCCTATAAAGGCTGCCACACGGTTGATTTTTCGGGAAATGCACCCCAAAAGGAACAAACCTAGCATTCCGCCGGAAAAGATACTTGACAGCGTCCACCAAGCATCAATGATACTTTCTACACTCAACATGGCAATGGCAACGACCGCTCCAAGCAACCCCACACCAACGCTGGAAAGTCGCACGACAGCAAGTTCCATTTTCTTATGCCTGGCATGGTGAACTTCAGGATCGTGATGCATGAGTTGGTCTTTCACCTTGCGTGCTTTTAGGAAGAACGGGCGTGCGTAGTCGGTCAATATGATGGTAGCTGCCGAAGTCACACTGGTTGATACGGTACTCATTCCGGCAGCAAAGATACTGGCAATAAGCAATCCGCGCAAGCCAACAGGCAACCCGTTGACAATGAAGTACGGAAAGACGTAGTCGGGTTTTGCAGCAATTTCAGCCGGCAGCTGTGCCACCCCTGACTGATAGTAGGAATACAATGCCGAACCAATGAGGAAGAACAAGGCAGAAACGGGGATGAAAAGATAACCGCCAAAGAGTGCCGAAAACTTAGCATCTTTGTCTGTCTTGGCGGCATGGTAGCGCTGCACGTAGTTCTGGTCTATTCCGTAGTTCTGCAGGTTGATGAAAATTCCGTATATCAGACAAACCCAAAACGTACTCGTTGTTAAATCGCTCGTAAACTCACCCAATGAAAACTTGTTGCCTTGCGGAGAGTTGATGGCTAGCTCGAAAGTCTGCATCGGACCATCGGGCATACTAAACATCAAAATGCCAAGGCAGAGCAAAGCACCTCCAATGAGGATAAAGCCTTGGATGGCATCCGCCCAAATGACAGCCTTCAGTCCACCCAGCATCGAGTAGATGATTATGCCTATCGAAGTAGCAATTATCACCACATGCAGATTCCAACCCATCAAGATATACATAGGGACCGCCAACAAGTAAAGAATGCTGCCCATACGGGCAATCTGCGTAAGCAGATAGCAAGCCGAAGCATACAAGCGTGCCCATGCCCCAAACTTCTCTTCCAGAAAAGTATAGGCAGAGACGGAACCACTATGACGATAGAACGGCACGAAATATTTTGCCGCAAAATAGCTTGCTATTGGAATGGATAGTGAAAAAACAAACGCATTCCAGTTGGAGGCAAATGCCTTACCTGGATAGCCGATGTAGCTTATGCTCGACACATAGGTAGCAAAAATACTCATGCCGACCACCCATCCAGGAATGGAGTGCCCTGCGGAGGTAAACTCGTCGGCTGAACTGCCTTTCTTGAAAAAAGAACAGCCGAAGACGACAACTCCCAATGTAAAAACGATAAAAATGATAAAATCTATGAGTTGCATCCCTATTATGATTTATCCATGAGTAATCGCAAAACGCTTGCAGAACGAGCTGCGTAAAAATATCAGATCACCAACTTACCATTCTCAATGGGTAGTACTGCCAGTGCCTGGCGGATTTTCTCACGTTCTGGAGCATCAAACTTGTAGAAAGGAGATGCCACAAAGTCGTCCTTAATCACACCAAGCAGTGAGAGAGCACATTTCAAGCCTTTCAGATAGCTGGAGCCGTGTTTGCCTACTGTATAAATAGAGGTGGAAATCTGCATGATGAGCTGCTGCAACTGGCGCACACGCGGCAGATTGCCCGCTTTGGCAGCGTCGTACATGCCGACATACAGTTCCGGGAACATATTGGCACCGCCGTTGATGCCACCATGGCCCCCTAAGAGAACACATTCGCCAGTGATCTCCTCCGGCCCTACCAACATAGCGAAGTCAGGACGATGCTGCATCTTGTACATCACAGACTGGAAATAGACAGCATTGGCACTGGAATCCTTGAAACCTACCACTTGCGGATTATTGGCTATACGTGCCACTGTGTCGGGAGCAAAACTCACCTTCACATGACTCGGCATGTTATACAGGAAAACGGGAAGAGGCAACTGCGGAACCAGTTCCTCATAAAATTGTGCCAACTCAGGCTGACCGGTTGCAAAATAATAAGGTGGTGCTGAGACGACACCATCGGCACCACAATCTGCCGCCACTTTTGCCAGATGGATACTCTCCACAATGGAAGTATCGGTGATGCAAACCAACAACGGCAACCGTCCACGGTTGATGCGTGCTGACTCTTCTATCATCTTCTTGCGGAGGTCGTAGCTTAGGCTCTGTTCCTCGCCAGTAGTTCCGAGAATAAACAGACCATGCACACCTCCGGCTATCAAATGCTCTATCAGATTTTCAAGACTCTCCACATCGAGTGTCTCATTGTCCTTCAAAGGGGTGACAAGTGGCGGAATTATACCACAAAGCGGTTTATTATCCATATTCGTTCTTTACTATTATATCTTATATGTTAAAGATAAGACGGACAGAACCGCCACTTGTCACTCCCAACGCTTGGAAACTTTTTAGTTGAAAATTATGGTGTTTCTGCTTTTTTGTGTACTTTTGCAATCGAACAATATATTTCAAGATTATGCGCATGCAAAATATCACAACCGACAGCCCTTATGATACCAACGTCATAGAGCGTAGCAAAACCGCAAGCCAAGCCTGTACAAACAGACAAGATGCTGGCAACGTTATTCCTTATACGATGGAAGAATTAAATGCACGCATAGACGAAGCAGAGGCTGAAATAGAACGTAACGAGGGAAAGACGTTCAGCGAAATGATGAACGGATTCAGAAAGGAACTTTCATGGCTTTTGTAAAATGGCAAAAACGTGCTGAAAACGAACTCTATCGGCTCCTTGTAGAAGGCTTTCAGGAGTATGGAGAGACAACAGCCAACAAGTTTGCTGAAAGAGTTGCTTACCTGAATACCGCATTAGAGCGATATCCTGAAATCGGATATCCAGAACCATTATTAAAAGGCAGGAAAAAACTATATAGAGCTTACCCTATTAACAAGCGGTATAAACTAATTTATTACTTTGCAGAAAGTTCCGACACCATTCATATTGCCGACATCTGGGACACAAGAAGAGAACCGACTTTTCTTACGCTCAGAATAAAATAAGAAACATGAGGAACTGTATTTATGCCCCTCATGTTTTTCTTTCACATCACTTCTCTTTATTCCTTCACCCCGACTATTTCTGTAGGTGGTTGTTCCTGATTACGACGGTTAACCACCGTGACGACAGCCTGAGCCAGTGCGAGGAAAGCCTGCCCCGTCGCGGTGTTCTCGTCGAGGGCAGCCGGAGTACCCTTGTCGCCATTCTCGCAAATGCTCTGCACGATAGGAATCTGTGCCAGCAAGGGGATGCCCATCTCCTCAGCCAACCGTTTTGTACCCTCTTTACCAAAGATAAAGTAGCGGTTTTCAGGCAGTTCGGCGGGTGTGAACCATGCCATATTCTCAACAAGTCCGAGAATGGGCACGTTCACCTTATCGTTACGATACATGTCTATACCTTTCCTGGCATCAGCCAGAGCCACCTGTTGGGGTGTGGAAACGATGACAGCACCTGTGATGGCAAGCGTCTGCAAGAGTGTGAGATGGATGTCGCTCGTTCCTGGCGGCGTGTCGAGAATGAAATAATCTAGCTCATCCCAATCGCTGTCTGCTATGAGTTGTTTCAGAGCCGACGTCGCCATACCGCCGCGCCATAGGGTAGCTGTATCTTTATTGACAAAAAAACCAATGCTCAGCAACTTCACGCCATATTGTTCGATAGGGGCAATAAGCTGCCTGCCGTCCTTCTCGACTGCATAGGGGCGTGCATCCTCCACATTAAACATCTTCGGCATAGAAGGTCCGAAGATATCGGTGTCGAGCAGTCCCACCTTATAGCCAAGACGAGCCAATGCAATAGCAAGATTGGCAGAAACTGTAGATTTTCCTACCCCACCCTTACCGGAGCTCACGGCGATGATGTTCTTCACCTTCGGCAGCAATTTGCCAGCTTCCGGTCGCGGTGCCGATTTGAACTCGGTCTTCACCGTCACTTCCACATCCTTTCCGCAATGGTAGTGGATAGCAGCTTCAGCCGCCTTCACCGTCGATTTCAGGAAGGGATCAGTCTCGCGGGGGAAAAGTAGTACTACTGTCACCATCCACACACCGCGTTCTTCATTCCAGGCCACCGTCGGCGTGTCGGCAACCATATCACTTTCCACTAAATTCTTCTTCGTGCCCGCATAAGTAACCGTAGCGAGCGCCTCCATTATTTTTTTAGGATACAATTCCATTTCATGTATATTTTTGATGTGCAAAGGTACGATTAAGCGAGGACAAAAACAAAGAACTTGTTCTTTTTTTGTCGAGCGAGAGTATCTTCGGCGATAGCCAAAGGTACGATTAAGTGAGTGAAAAGCAAAATTTATTTTAGCTTTTCCGAACGAGAGTACCTTCGACAAAGGTCAAAGATACGATTAAGCGAGGACAAAAACAAAGAACTTGTTCTTTTTTTGTCGAGCGTGAGTACCTTCGATGAAGGTCAAAGGTACGATTAAGTGAGTGAAAAGCAAAATTTATTTTATCTTTTCCGAACGAAAGAACCATTAAAGGCAAACTAAGAGTTAATATTTGTTAAGTATTGTATTGCAACCACCTGACATTAAGTATTATTTTCGTACCTTTGCATCCGCATTTCGCGCGAGCATACTATATAAGTATCATTTTGCGCGGTTTGCACTGTTTTTTTATTTAATCATTTTTTATTTCAAAGTAGTATGAATCAATACGAAACCGTTTTCATTTTGACTCCCGTTTTGTCTGATGATCAGGCAAAGGAAACGGTCGCTAAGTTCAAGACACTGCTCACCGACAATGGTGCAGAGATTGTGAACGAAGAGGCCTGGGGACTGAAGAAGCTGGCTTATCAGATCCAGAAGAAGACATCAGGTTTCTACAACCTGATGGAATTCAAGGCAGAGCCGGCACTCATCGACAAACTCGAAGTAGCATTCCGCCGCGACGAGAAAGTAATTCGTTTCATGACTGTTAAACTCGACAAGTATGCCGTTGCTTACTCAGAGAAGCGCCGTGCAAAGCTTGGCAAAAAAGAGGAGGCTTAAACCATGGCAGAGCAGAAATCAGAAATCCGTTATTTGAACGCTCCTTCTATCGATACAAAGAAGAAGAAGTATTGCCGTTTCAAGAAGAGCGGCATCAAGTACATCGACTACAAAGATCCCGAGTTCCTGAAGAAGTTCCTCAACGAGCAGGGTAAGATTCTTCCCCGTCGTATTACCGGAACCTCTCTGAAGTATCAGCGTCGCGTGGCACAGGCTGTTAAGCGTGCCCGTCAGATTGCACTGCTTCCTTACGTAACCGATTTGATGAAGTAATAAAGAAGGAGGAAACAGAATGGAATTAATACTGAAAGAAGATATTATCGGTCTTGGATACAAGAACGATATCGTGAATGTAAAGTCAGGCTACGGCCGAAACTATCTCATTCCCCAGCAGAAGGCAGTCATCGCTTCTCCCTCAGCCAAGAAGATTTTGGCAGAGAACCTGAAGCAACAGGCACACAAGATTGCCGCCCAGAAGGCAGCTGCAGAGGATAAGGCAAAGGCTTTCGAGGGTGTTTCTTTGGAAATCCCTGCAAAAGTTGCCGTCACCGGTCAGCTTTATGGTTCAGTCGGTGCAGCTCAGGTTGTTGAGGCTCTTGCAGCCAAAGGCATCGAGGTTGACCGCAAGATTGTCACCATGAAGGAAGCCAAGAAAGTAGGAGAATACGAGGCTGTTGTTCACTTCCACAAGGAAGTAGAAGTTAAGGTTCCCGTATTGGTTGTTGCCGAGAACCCCGAGGCTTTAGCTCCTGCCAAGGTGGAGGAAGCTCCCAAGGCTGTAGAGGCTGTTGAAGAAGCACCCGTAGCTGTTGAAGAGGCTCCCGTTGTTGAAGAAGCTCCCGCAGCAGAAGAGGCTGAGGACGAAGCAGCCGAGGCTTAATCCCAAAGAAGTAAATTCTTTTCGCACTGTAAAACAGCGTTTCGATAGGAATCCCAGTCATCGAATCTGATGACTGGGATTTTTCTATCAATCTCTCTCTTAGAGGTTAAAGCAGCTCGTGACACCCAGTGTCGTCGCAATCGCAGTCAGGATGGCTATCGCCGTCTGAATGATAAATTTCCAAGTTTCTTTTTTCATAATTGTAAAGGTTTAAGGTTGAAAGCCCCCAGCCCCCCAGCCCCCTAAAGGGGGTGTTTAAGGTCAAAGGTCGGAGCCCCCCAGCCCCCTAAAGGGGGTGTTTAAGGGTCTAAGGTTGAAAGCCCCCAGCCCCCTAAAGGGGGAAGATAGGTTGCCTCACTCACCAGTCATCTCTTTCCCACTTTCCCCGCGACTGTGCCCCACTCGCGCGCCAAGCGAGGCTCAGTTAGCCCCCCAGCCCCCTAAAGGGGGTGAAAGCCCCCAAGCCCCCTAAAGGGGGTGTTTGTGGTCGGAGGGCTTTGGCCTCCCCCCTTCAGGGGGGATAAGAGGGGATGGGGGTGTCCTTCTTCCCCCCTTCAGGGGGGATTAGAGGGGGGCTTTAGGGCTGCTCCTCCTTGTCCACGTGGTACATGCCGTACTCTTCCACGGTGACGCCCGTCAGGAGCGACTTCACGCGTTTGCCGTCTGCGCTCTTCTTCACGGTGGGCTGGAAGATGATGTGCACACTCTTCACGTTCTTCGTCGGCGTGAAGTCCTTCGCCGAGTCTGCCGGCGAGGTGGCGATGCCGCACTTGAATCCGCCGAATCCGTCGAGGATGACGCGCTCTCCAGCCAGGAGGTGCTTGCGCATCTGGGTCACCAGTTCGGTGATCACTCCGAGCACGTCGCTCTTGGTCAGCGAGCACTTCTCTTCGATGTCCTCAGCAATCTGCTCCGAGCGGATGACGCCTACGGGCACCGCGCGAGCGTACCACTTACCGCGGGTCCTTGACCCTTCTCTGTTGTTCTGAACTAATTTGTAACGTACTGACATAATGTTAAAGTTTAAGTTAATGGTTATGGCTAACAGTTCTCTTGTCCGGACGGTGCAAAAGTACAACACATCGAAGCGCAACACCAAATCCGGCGTGCCCTGCAGTGCAAAAATCTGTTAAAGAAACGGGTGTTTGGCAACAAATTTATAACACTACTGATTGTCAGCGAGTTACGGATGGCATATTGCAAAATGCAACATTGCAACATTGCAACATTGTTGCATTAAGCATTTTCCGACATGCAAAATGGGCACGTATGCTAATAGGTTATTATAATATATAATTATATTTATATATTATAATAAAATTACTATTATTACATTCTATCACATTTTTATATTACTTTTCTTACAATTTTCAACCCCACATATATAGAAATTCCTTAATGCAACAATGTTGCAATGCAACAATGTTACAAACCGTGTTTTGCCGAGGGGTTCCCTGTTTTTTTCTGAAAAGTTTTTTTTGAAGGTAAACAGGAATTGCTTATATTTGCAGTTGACAACTTAAATCATCACATTAAAAACCGCAATACGTATGAAACGATTGGTCATTTGTTGTGTGGCGCTGGCAGGCGTGCTGAGTATGAAGGCGCAGGTGCCGGCAGCCAGTAATCCTGTATGCGCCGAATGTGGCGGAAACGAGCAACGCAAAGAAGGTGGACGGTGGGTCCAGGTTTCCGATCACAAGTCGTGGTGTCCTATCGGCAAGAAGATTGCCGAGGCTAAAGCCAAAGCCAAAGCAGCAGAGTGGTCGCCTGACTTCAGTTCCATTGAGTATCAGTATGGCAACGGCGTGATGTGCGATGAATGCGAACGGGTGCAAGGTCATACTTCGGACTGTACGATAGGCTTTTTTCAAAAGAAAATCTATAAACTCGCCGAACTTGACCATTCCAAGTGGTGGGCGGGATCAGTAGAGTCGTATAAGCTTTCGGTTCGTAACCGGGAGGAGAATATCCGCAATGCTGCCCGACGAGGACGTGAAGAAAGGGCGAAGGCTCAACAGGCCCGAACATCCCAGCAACCCACCTCTGCAACGCCCCAGCGCCAGGTCTCCACCAAGCTGAAGGACCATCAGCCTATACCTGAGCAACGCCCTGCAGCTCAGCCAGATCCGAACATCACCCTGATTCCCTATATGGGCAGGATGCCGGCGCCGGTCATTCCTACGACGGAAATGACGGTGATCAGGGAAACAGGACCTGACGGTACCGTCTATGACAAGCACATCAAGTTTCACGACCGGTATTCTGCCGTTGCCTACTGTAAGATGAATCCCAGCGGCTCTGAACAGTGGACGATGTTTTCATCGGATGGCAAAAAGTTAGGAATTTTCAGCAAGGTCTATACCGTCGAACGGGACAAGTTCGACAAATACTTTATTGCCCAAGACGCACGCGGCTATTGGGGTGTCTATAACCTCAGGGGTGATGCGAAACTGCCTCATGAATATGAAGAAATCGAGGCTCTTGCCGTCGATGACAATCTCGGCTACCATCGCCTGCTGCTGAAATGCTCTCGCAACGGAAAATGGGGCATCTATGGCGCAGACATCGCCTGCGAATGGGACGACATCTGGTTCGAGGACATCAACCCCGGACTCATCTTCCGCGTCCTGAAAGACGGCAAGTACGGCATCGTGGAACAGTACAAGATCCCCTTCATCCCGTGCGAATACACCTACCTGGAAAAGGTGGTCTATCAGGGTGGCGGAGCTGAATACTACATCGTCAGCAAGGACGGACAGCAATACGGTGTTTATCGCCGCTATGAGAAATGGCGGGACGAGCAGCTGTCGCTCTGCGAAGCGCGAGACGCCATCAAAGCCGACGTCACACAATACAAGCAGAAAATGAGCAAGAAAAGGAACCCATAACATCGGCGCACCGAACCGTTTGCCCTCCCCACATAGCAGATGACGCGAGAAGAGATGATAGCTGCAGGACTGACACCTGAGGAGACGAAACACAACAGTCACCGCAGGGCGTTCTTCCACGACTACAACCGCCCCGGACTGTATATGATCACCCTGGTGACAGAAGCCCATCACCGACGAGGGGATGATTGCCGAACTGAAGCGTCTGGGCATCTACTTGGTACATGTGACGCCTTCGACGGAGGGTTTCCGCCTGTTCTTCGCGGTGCCTCACGGCATGACGCTGGAGGAGGCTCAACGGTGGATGTCTCAGCAGCTGGGCGATGCCGACTACGACGGTTGCGTGAAGGACTTGGCGCGTTGCTCGTTTGTGGTGCCGAGAGACTATCTCCTTTATTTGGATGAGGAAAACCTGTTTAAAGCCCCCCTCGCGTCCCCCCTGAAGGGGGGAAGAACTGAAGCCCCACAAGCCCCTCTCGCGTCCCCCCTGAAGGGGGGAAGAACTGAAGCCCCTCAAGCCCCCCAAGCATTCTCTCCGTCAGGACTTCCCCCCTTCAGGGGGGACGCGAGAGGGGCTCTTTCCTTCAAAGGTATCCCTTATGCTTCTATCATTCGTGAGTGGTTTGTGCGCAACGGCGGCGAGCCTCAGGAGGGCGAGCGGAATGTGAAGTTGCACAAGCTGGCGGTGAACCTGCGGGCTATCTGCGACAACAAGCGTGAGGTGCTGATGCAGGTGATGCCCCGCTTCGGACTCTCAGATCAGGAACTGAGGAGCATCGTCGATTCTGCCTGCAAGGAGGAGCCGAAGGGTGTGTCGAAGGTGATGCAGCAGATTGTGGATCATGAAGAGCGGAGGATGAGGAATGATGAATCATGGGACGAGTCGGAAACGTCGGAGGAAACCCGTTCCTCACTTCTTAACGCTTCGTTGAAGAAGGCGCTCCCCATAGGGCTCCGCGAGTCGCTGAAAGGGGTGCCTGAGTCGATGCACATGCCTGTGTTGTGCTCGGTGATGCCGATAGCGGCGGCGTATGCCGACCAGGTGGAGGTGGAGTATTGCGACGGCAACCGCCAGCGGCTGGGGCTGATGTCGATTATCAGAGGTGAGCAGGCGAGCGGCAAGAGCGTATGTAAGAATGTGGTGGATGTGTGGAAGCGCCAGTTGGACGAGGAGGATGCGCTTGCCCGCAAGCGTGAGGAGGAATGGAAGGAGCGCAAGAAGAGTCGCAAGGCGAACGAGAAGGCTCCCGAAGACCCGAAGGTGCTCATCCGTATGGTGCCCGTAACGGTGTCGTGCTCTACGCTCCTGAAACGGTTCAAGAACTCCAACGGACACACGCTCTACTCCTTCGGTGAGGAACTCGACACGCTCCGCAAGACCAACGGCGCCGGCTCGTGGTCGTCGAAGTATGACATCTATCGCGTGGCGTTCGACAACGGCGAATGGGGTCAGGACTACAATTCGGACCAGGCGGAGTCGGGTGTGGTGAAGGTGGCCTACAACTGGACGATGCTGGGTACGGACGGCGCTATGAAGAAGTGTTTCAAGAGTGACAACATAGAGAACGGACTGTCTTCGCGAATACTCGTTGCCGAGATGCCCGACGCGTCGTTTGCCAAGATGCCGAAGTTCGGACGGCGTTCGGCTGATGATGAGGCAAGGATTCAGGAGGCTGTCACCCGTCTGCGCTCGTATAGCGGATTCGTGGATACGCCCCGTCTGCGCAAAGCCATAGAGACGTGGGTGGAGCAGAAGCGCGTGGAGGCGGCTAAGGACATCGACCGCGTGAAGGACACCTACCGCAAGCGTGCGGCGGTCATCGGGTTCAGGTGCGGAGTGATACATCATCTGTTGGAGCAAGAGCATGAAAGCGCCAGAGAGTCTAAACGATGCCTGGACTTCGCCCTGATGATGGCGGAATATTGTCTCCAGCAGCAGATAAGTGCCTTCGGCGAGGCGTTGCAGAACGAATATGTCAGCGCACAAGGCGAGTGCCAGCGATATGGTGCCAACCACAGCGTCTTCGACCAGTTGCCGCCAACGTTCATGATGGATGACCTGCGGGCAAAGAAACGCGGTTTCTGTACTGACCAATCCTTACGTTCTATCGTCTCACGCTGGCGACGCGACGGATGGATAGAGAAGATTGACTCTAAACATTGGAAGAAAAATGTAACATTGTAACATTGCAACATTGTTGCATTAAGCACATTCGTGCATGAACTTACAAAAAGATACAATACTATGGAAATGATATTAAAAAGAATAGCAAAGAGAAAGGGATATACAATAGGAAGACTATACATCACCAACAGCCCCTCCCCTAATGGGGAGGGTGGTACCTACTTCTGCGACACGCTGGAACCTACGGCGCTGGAGCTGAAGACGACGGTGAAGAAGGAGGCGGTGATGAGGTCGGCAAAGAAGGCGGCGGCGCTGAAGCCCTTCGCCATCCCCGAAGGACGATACCCGGTGGTCATCACGTGGAGCCCGAAGATGAAGAAATGGCTGCCCCTATTAGTGAACGTTCCGATGTTCAGCGGCATCCGCATACACGCCGGCAACACGGCGAAGGACACCGCAGGCTGCATCCTCGTGGGACAGAACCTGACGAAGGGGATGGTGCTGAACTCCAACACGTGGATGAAACGGCTGAAGGACAAAATCGTGGAAGCGAAGGACAAGGGCGAAGCGGTGTGGATAACGATTAGGTAGCCCCCCTCTTATCCCCCCTGAAGGGGGGAAGAAGGGCACCCCCAGCCCTCCTAGGGGGGCTGGGGAGCGATACCGAAGCGTCGGGCTATAAAAATCATTAAAAACTCAACGGCTATAAGGCTCGGTTGAGTTTTTTTTGTAATTTTGAGCTTCGCTCGAAAGTACTCACGTTCGACAAAGCAAAGAAACCTTTGGTTTTCTTTGGTTTTGTGCTCACTAAATCGTACCTTTGCGCGTCAATTACAAGAAACAGAGTAAAAACAATAAAGAATAAAAGGAAAAAATGAAAGCATTTGTATTCCCTGGTCAGGGTGCTCAGTTCGTAGGAATGGGCAAGGACCTTTACGAGAACAACGCATTGGCAAAGGAACTGTTCGACAAAGCGAACGAGGTTCTTGGTTTTAAGATTACCGATATCATGTTTGACGGAACGGCTGAAGAGCTGAAGCAGACGAAGGTGACACAGCCTGCGGTATTCCTGCACAGCGTCATCAGCGCGCTCTGCATGGGCGACGCCTTCCAACCCGACATGGTTGCTGGCCACTCTTTGGGCGAATTTTCGGCATTGGTTGCAGCAGGAGCTTTAAATTTTGAAGACGGTCTGAAACTCGTTCATGCTCGTGCGCTGGCGATGCAGAAAGCCTGCGAGAAGGCTGCGGGTACGATGGCTGCTATCATTGGACTGCCCGACGAGAAGGTGGAGGAAATCTGTGAGAGCATCGACGGCGTTGTCGTTGCTGCCAACTACAACTGTCCGGGTCAGCTGGTTATCTCCGGTGAGGTGGATGCTGTCAACGCTGCCTGCGAGAAGATGAAGGAAGCGGGTGCCAAGCGTGCCCTACCCCTCCCCGTCAGCGGTGCGTTCCACTCTCCGCTGATGCAGCCTGCCAAGGATGAACTGCAGGCAGCCATCGAGACCACCGAGTTCTCCGTTCCAAAATGCCCCGTCTATCAGAATGTTGACGCGAAGCCGCATACCGATGCTGCTGAAATCAAGGCGAACCTCATTGCTCAGCTCACCAGCAGCGTACGTTGGACGAAGAGTGTACAGAATATGGTGGCTGACGGTGCCGACGACTTCACCGAGTGCGGACCAGGCAAGGCTCTGCAAGGTATGATTGGTCGCATAGCCAAAGGCGTTGCAGCGCACGGAATTGAATAATGCGTAATGCGTAATTAGTTACCATGAAACCAATTATCTATCAAGTTTTCACACGCTTGTTTGGCAATAAGAACACGACGTGCAAAGAAAATGGAAGCTACGAGGAGAACGGCTGTGGAAAGATGAACGACTTCGACGAGAAGACGTTGAACCACATCAAGGAAATGGGCGTAACGCACGTGTGGTACACAGGCATCATCCGCCATGCCTCACAAACCGACTATTCTTCTTACGGCATTCCCACTCAGCATGTGGAGGTAGTTAAAGGAAAGGCTGGTTCACCCTATGCCATTACCGACTACTACGACATAGATCCCGATTTGGCTGTGGACGTAGATAAGCGTATGGAAGAGTTCGAAGCACTTATCCAGCGCACCCACAAAGCAGGATTGAAGGTCATCATGGATTTCGTTCCCAACCATGTGGCTCGTGAGTATCACTCAGTTTGTAAACCGAAGGGCGTGAAAGACCTGGGCGAACTGGACGACACCACAAAACATTTCGACCCGCAGAACAATTTCTACTATCTGTGGGGACAGCCCCTAGACATCAGTTCTATCCATCATGCAGCCTCAGGCGAAAAGGAAGGACGCTATCAGGAAAAGCCAGCCAAAGCCACAGGCAACGATCAATTCTCGAACCATCCGAACCAAAACGACTGGTACGAGACGGTGAAGCTGAACTATGGCATTGACTATTGCGATGCCGGTGGTCGCTCCGAACACTTCTACCCCATTCCCGACACCTGGCTCAAGATGACTGACATTCTGCTGTTCTGGGCACGCAAGGGCATCGACGGTTTCCGCTGCGACATGGCAGAAATGGTACCGGCAGCCTTTTGGCATTGGGCTACCGACAAAGTTAAATTCGCCTATCCCGACATCAAGTTCATCGGCGAAGTCTATAACCCAGCCGAATACCGCAACTATATCCATGCCGGTTTCGACTGGCTCTACGACAAAGTAGGCATGTACGACTGCATTCGCGATGTCATCTGCGGACGGCGTCGCACAGGCGACATCACCTACAAATGGCAAGAGACCGACGACATTCGCGAACACATGCTCTACTTCCTGGAGAATCACGACGAGCAGCGCATCGCCAGCGACTTTTTTGCTGGCGAAGGTATAAAGGCTTTCCCTGGTCTTATCGTGAGTGTGCTGATGCAGACCAATCCGTTCATGATCTATGCTGGAGAGGAGTTCGGCGAACGCGGCATGGACAAGGAGGGTTTCAGCGGAAAAGACGGCAGAACCACCATCTTTGACTATTGGTGTGTTGACAGCATCCGCCGCGGCTTCTTCGACCGCAAGCAGATGACTGCCGAGGCAAAACAGCTGGAGGGTCTATATAAATATGTGTTGAATCTCGCCAATGCAGAAAAAGCCCTTCGCGAGGGCGATTTTTTCGACCTGATGTATATGAACCAGCACATTGCCGACAAGCAGTATGCCTTCATGCGGCAGGCAGACAATGAGAACATGCTTATTATCGTCAACTTTGCTGGCGAGCCCGTTACGTGCGACATCGTGATTCCACAGCATGCCATCGACTATTTTGGTATTCAGAAACGCGACTACGAGGTGCTCGACTTGTTATCGAACGAGCGTTTCCAGACAGGAGTCTATGGCGAGCATGCCATCAAAATTGATATAGCACCTTATGCCGCACGTATCTTTAAGATGAAGCTGTAAAGACCCTCCCCTGCCCCTCCCTGTTAAGGGAGGGAGAATGAAGAATATGGCAGAAGAATATATATTAAACGACCATAACAAAGAGGAGTTTCCGCCCGCACATACGGCGGAACACCTCTTGAACCAGTTGATGATGAGAATGTTCGGATGCGAGCGTTCCAATAACGCACATGTGGAGCGCAAGAAAAGCAAAATCAGCTACATTCTCGACCATAAGCCCGACCGCAAGGAAGAGAGGGAGATAGAGCAGAGCATGAACGAGCTGATAGCTGAAGACCTTCCCGTAACTTTCGACTTCGTGACGAGGGCAGAACTGGAGGGCATGGTCATGGAGGCCGATTCCGACAGTCCTGATGCCAGGATATCTCTCGACCGATTGCCTGACGATGCCTCGGAGACCATCCGGCTGGTGCGTATCGGCAACTACGATGTCTGTCCATGCATCGGCAAGCATGTTCGCAGCACCTCGCAGATAGGACGTTTTGAGATGCTCGGAACCAACTGGGACAACGATAAACATTCGTTCCGCATACGCTATAAGGTTATCCTGTAACCTGGAAACTAGGCGCTACAATACATATGATTTGGAGAAGGTAACAAGGCCTATACTGACCATTACCGGTGCCGACCCGATGGGTGAAACCGGAGTACAGGCGGACGTCAACACGATGTCGGCTTTGGGTTGTCATGCTATGACAGCAGTGACAAGCATCACCGCCCAAACCACACTGGGCATTCAAGAATTCTATGACGTACCTGCACATATTGTGGCAGGTCAGATAGAAGCCGTGATGAACGACGTGCAGCAAGAGAGAAACAAAAGGAGTTCAAACCGTTTTTGGTTGAACTCCTTTTTGTTTTTAGTGATTATCGTTTTCCTCTTTCATGTCGATGAAGTGCCGTTCCGAGTCGTAGAACTCATATTGCAACATGGCTAACTTCTGTGAGGGAACGATACGCACTCCGATGCCGTATTTGATTTGCCATTTTCGTTTCAGGCTAATAAAGCCCTGGTTGATGTATGCAGCAACATACGGATGGACGTGCAGGTAGAATTTTCTGATGCCAATCTTGTTGACCAGGTTATCAATTTTCCTCTCCAGTTGGTCGGTGAAAAGAATGCTTGCCTTGATCTTTCCACTTCCGAAACACGTCGGGCACTCTTCCTCTACATTGATATCGACAGCAGGTCGTACGCGCTGTCGTGTGATTTGCATCAGTCCGAACTTAGACAGCGGCAGGATGTTGTGGCGGGCACGGTCGTTCTTCATGTTCTCGCACATGCGCTCGTAGAGCAGCTGGCGGTCTTCCGCCAGATTCATGTCGATGAAGTCGACGACGATGATGCCTCCCATGTCGCGCAATCTGAGTTGCCTTGCCAGTTCGTCGGCAGCGCCCAGGTTGGCTTCCAGTGCGTTTTGTTCCTGTCCGTTCTCCTTCTTGGTTCGTGTACCGCTGTTCACGTCCACCACGTGCATGGCCTCGGTATGTTCGATGATGAGGTAGGCTCCATGTTTGTAGTTGACGGTCTTGCCGAACCCCGACTTGAGTTGTTTTGTCACGTCGAAGGCATCGAAGATAGGCACCTTACCGTCGTACTTCTTCACTATGCCCGCCTTTTCAGGGGCTATTAGAGAGACATAGTGCTTGATGGCTGTGCAGATCTCGTCGTCGTTGATGTAGATGTTCTCGTAGGTAGGATTAAACAAGTCGCGCATCATGGCGACCGCCCTACCCTTTTCTTCGAAGACGAGCTGTGGCAGTTGTTGTGCTTTCTGCACCTTGGTAATGAGTTCGTCCCATCGTTTCAGCAAGACTTTCATTTCAGCGTCGAGTTCCGCCACCCTTTTTCCTTCCGCCACCGTTCTTACGATGACGCCGAAGTTTTTTGGTGTGATGCTCCGTATGAGCTGTTTGAGTCGAGCTCTCTCGGCGCTGCTTTTGATTTTAGAGGAAACAGAGACTTTATCGTCGAATGGTATGAGCACCAGGTAGCGTCCTGCGAGCGACAGTTCTGCCGTGAGTCGCGGTCCCTTGGTGGATATGGGTTCTTTAACGATTTGTACCAACACCTCTTGTCCGGGCGTCAATACGTGTTGCACGCTGCCTTCCTTCTCGGTGTTGGGCAGTCGTGAAGCCTTAGTAATGGGATAAAGTCTCTTTCTGTCGCTTCTTACCTGTTTCAGGTATTTTGCAAAGGAGTTGAATTGATTTCCCAAGTCAAGATAATGCAGAAAGGCATCGCGCTCATAACCTACATCTACGAAACAGGCGTTGAGCCCTGGCATGAGTTTTTTGACTTTTGCCAAGTAGATGTTGCCGACGGAAAAAGAAGCCTCTCTCGGTTCCTTCTGGTATTCGACCACTTTTTTGTCTTCCAGAAGTGCGATGGAAATCTCTTTCTGTCCTACGTCGATGATTACTTCGCTCGTCATGCTCTGTATTACTTGTTGGTTTTTTCAGCGATTAGGGATTAAGGTATTGAAAAAACTCCGTGTTTCCACCTTTCTTCCACACCCTAATCCCTAATCTTTTTCGAACGACCTTAGCCCTTACTTGCTCTTGTGTCTGTTCTTTCTCAGTCTCTTCTTACGCTTATGCGTGGCCATCTTGTGACCTTTCTTTTTCTTTCCGTTTGGCATATTAAAAATGTTTTATTTGTGATATATAATTTATTGTGTATTCTTTGTTGTCAGGGCTGTTGTGCCTCTCGCCTCCTTACTCACCCTTCACCTGGTTAATGAACGTTCTTGCCGGTTTGAATGTCGGGAAGTCATGTGCGGGTATGATGATGGTCGTATTCTTTGAGATATTACGAGCCGTTTTCTCTGCACGACGCTTGAGAATGAAGCTACCAAAACCGCGCAAGTAGATGTTTTCCTTTTCGGCAAGACTATCTTTAATGGCTTCCATAAAAGATTCGACCACTGCCGTTACGTCTTTTTTTGTTATGCCGGTGTTTTCGACAATCTCATTGATAATATCAGCCTTTGTCATTGTTGTAGTATTTAAAAGTTGTTATATGGTATTGTGATTAAATTCTAACGGGTTGCAAAGGTAGTGGTTTTTAAGAAGATACGAAAACATATTGCGGTTTTTTTTCAAAATCTTTTGAATTGTCTTCAGTTTGCACTACCTTTGCAGGCATGAAAACGGTAATAGGTATAGATGTAGGCATTTCTACTACAAAGATTGTTGGTATTCGTTCAGGTAAAGTTATTTCTCCCTTGCGCATCCGTGCCACCGACCCGGTGACCTCGCTCTATGGTGCCTTCGGCAAATATCTCTACGACAACAAGATAGAGCTGTCCGACGTAGCGCAGGTGATGCTGACCGGTGTCGGCTCCGCCTATATCGACAAACCCGTCTACGGCTTGCCTACTACCCATGCTGAGGAGTTTCTTGCCGATGGCTGGGGTGCTCGTTTCGAGAGTGAGCTCGACCGCATGATGGTGGTGAGCATGGGCACTGGGACGTCTATCGTTCGTTGCGACGGCGGTGACATCCGTCACATCGGCGGCATCGGCATCGGCGGCGGCACGCTGACCGGTCTTTCGCGCCTGTTGCTGAAAACCGATGATGTGCACCAGATAGCCTCTTTGGCCACGAGGGGCGACATCAGCCACATCAACCTTCTCATCGGCGACATCAGTGCCAAACCCCTGCCCGGTCTGCCTATGGACGCCACTGCATCGCTCTTTGCTGCGGCACAAGCCAATGCCTCTCGCGAGGATATCGCTCTGGGACTCATCTGCATGGTGTTGCAGGCCGTAGGCTCAGCCGCCATCTTGAGTGCGCTCGACAGCGGCATCAAGGATTTTGTGCTGATAGGCAACCTGACACTTCTGCCGCAGTGCAAGGAAGTATTCCCGATGATGGAACAGCTTTACGGCGTCCGCTTCATCATTCCCAAATACTCAGAATACTGCACCGCCATCGGTGCAGCCCTCTGCTACGAGCACTATAAAATAAGGTAAAAGATAACATTTCAGCATCACAAGCACTAAAAAACGAATAGAACATGGGTGGTTTTTTTGGAACAATCTCCGTAAAGGAATGCGCCAGCGATTTATTCTACGGCACTGACTATCAGTCGCATTTAGGAACAAAGCGCGCAGGTCTCGTCACATTCGATCCCGAACTGGGTTTCAACCGTTCAATCCACAGTCTGGAGCGCAACTATTTCCGTTCGCGCTTCGAGGACGAGCTTACTAACTTCAAGGGCAACCAAGGCATTGGCGTCATCAGCGACACCGAGCCGCAGCCCATCATCGTGAATTCTCATCTAGGTCGCTATGCCGTTGTCACGGTGGCAAAAATCAACAACATGCCCGAGATAGCCGCGGAGTTGTTGGAGCAACGCATCCACTTCAGCGAGCAGAGCGCCAACAAGATCAACCAGACCGAGCTGGTGGCGCTGCTCATCAACATGGGCAAGACCTTTGTTGATGGCATCAACAACGTCTATAAGCGCATCAAGGGCTCGTGCTCGATGCTCGTACTGACCGAAGACGGCATCATTGCCGCGCGCGACTTCCTGGGGCGCACACCCATCGTCATCGGCAAGAAAGCGGGAGCCTATGCCGTAACAAGCGAGACGACAGCCTTCCCCAACCTCGACTACGTGAAAGTGCGCGACATCGGTCCGGGCGAAATCGTCCGCCTTCGTGCTGACAGCGTAGAGGTGCTGCAGAAACCCTTCTCTCGTTGCCAGTTCTGTTCGTTCCTGTGGGTTTACTATGGTTTCCCCTCCAGCGACTACGAGGGTGTGAACACCGAGTCTGTACGCGAGAAGAACGGCAGGATGATGGGTGAACAAGACCATACGCAAGCCGATTGCGTCTGCGGCATTCCCGATTCGGGTGTGGGCATGGCACTAGGCTACAGCGACGGCCACAAGATTCCCTACCAGCGCGCCGTGGTGAAATACACACCCACCTGGCCGCGCTCCTTCACTCCTGGCAACCAGACGCGCCGCGACCTGGTGGCACGCATGAAGCTCATTCCGAACCCCGCCATACTGAAAGACCAGCGCATCGTCTTCTGCGACGACTCCATCGTGCGCGGCACGCAGCTTCGCGACAACGTGCGCACTTTCTTCGACAATGGTGCCAAAGAGGTGCATGTTCGCATCTCCTGTCCGCCGCTCATCTACGGCTGCCCCTTCATCGGATTCACGTCGAGCAAGAGCGACCTGGAACTCATCACGCGCCGCATCATCAAGGATTTTGAGGGCGACGAGAACAAAAATCTGGAGTTTTATGCCCGGACCGACTCGCCGCAATACCAGCGCATGGTCGATGAGATAGGCAGGCGTCTGGGACTGACTTCCGTAAAGTTTGCCAAACTGGAATCGCTCGTCGAGAGCATCGGCATACCCAAAGAACGCATCTGCACCCACTGCTTCGACGGCAGCAGCTACAGCCCCGACGAAGTGGCAAGAGAAGAACTGGGGTGACGGTCTAGCCCCCACCCTTAAGGGGGGGGGACCAGAAAACCTAGAAGACCTAGGAAAGCCTAGAACTCCTAGGAAAGTCTAGGGAAAGCCTTCAAGATTACAATATATCCAATGCTTGTTTGATGTCGTCGAGGATATCGGCGACATCTTCTATTCCCACCGATAGGCGGATGAGGTCAGGAGCCACACCGGCTTCGCGCAACTGTTCGTCGGAGAGCTGGCGGTGGGTATGGCTGGCAGGATGGAGCACGCAGGTGCGTGCGTCAGCTACATGTGTGACGATGTTGACAAGCCGCAGCGCGTCCATGAACTTCACGGCAGTAGCGCGGTCGCCTTTCAGTCCGAAGGCAATCACTCCACACGATCCGCCGGGCAGGTATTTCTGAGCCAGCGCGTGGTCTTGGTCGTCGGGGAGTCCGCTGTAGTGCACCCATGCCACCCGCTCGTCGTCGTGCAGGAATTCCGCTACCTTCTGTGCGTTCTTGCAATGTTGCGGCACGCGCAGGTGCAGCGTCTCCAGTCCCAGGTTGAGCAGGAAGGAGTTTTGCGGCGCTGGTATCGAACCGAGGTCGCGCATGAGCTGAGCCACGAGTTTTGTGATATACGCCATTTTTCCGAACGCCTTCGTGTAGGTGAGCCCGTGATACGACTCGTCGGGCGTGGTCAGTCCGGGGAACTTTGGCAGCGACAAATGTTGCGTGTAGAGCGAATCCTCTCCCTGATGTGTACAGGTATCCCAGTCGAAGTTTCCGCTATCAACGATACATCCGCCCACCTGCGTGGCGTGTCCGTCCATGTATTTCGTAGTAGAGTGCGTCACGATGTCAGCCCCCCATTCGAAGGGTCGGCAGTTGATGGGTGTCGGGAAGGTGTTATCGACAATCAGGGGCACGCCGTTCTTGTGGGCTATGCGTGCAAACTTCTCGATGTCTAGTATGCGACATCCAGGATTTGAAATGGTTTCGCCGAAGAGCGCCTTCGTGTTCGGCCGAAAAGCCGCCTGAATCTCCTCCTCCGAAGCCTCCTGGCTGACAAAGGTGCATTCGATGCCCAGTTTCTTCATCGTCACCCCGAAGAGGTTGTAGGTGCCGCCGTAGATTTCGTTTGAGGTAACGAAGTGATCGCCTGCCTGACAGATGTTGAACAAGGCGTAGAAGTTGGCAGCCTGTCCGCTCGACGTCAGCATAGCCCCCACACCCCCTTCCAGGGCAGCAATCTTGCTTGCCACGGCGTCGTTGGTGGGATTTTGCAGTCGGGTGTAGAAATAGCCCTCCTTCTTCAGGTCGAAGAGGTCAGCCATCTCCTCCGTGTTGTCATACTTGAACGTAGTACTCTGGTAGATGGGCAGCACACGCGGCTCGCCGTTCTTCGGTTTCCACCCAGCCTGTACGCAGAGTGTTCCCCGCTTCATTTTCTTTTCCATATCTTGTTATTAAATAAATTAAGTCCCTTGAAGAAAGTCCCCTACCCCCCTTATAGGGGGAACCTTCGACCTCCGCCCTATCTACTACCCTCATTGGACATTGGAAGTTTTGGACGCTTTCGAACTGCAAAGGTAATAAATAATTGTGAATTATGAATTGTAAATTGTCAATTGTCAATTATCAATTAATTATAAAATAATTACTACCTTTGCTCCACAAAAGTAAGACTATGAGTAAAGGAAAGTTACAGAAGTTTGCAGAGATGGAGACGTTCAAGAACGTATTCCAGTATCCATTTTCGGTCATCGAGCAGGTGCCGTTCGAGATGAAAGGCCGTTGGCGCGAGGAGTATTTCCACAACGACCGCCCCATCGTCCTGGAACTGGGTTGCGGTAAAGGCGAATATACGGTAGGACTAGCGAAACTCTTTCCCTACATGAATTTCATCGGGGTCGATATCAAGGGAGCACGCATGCACAAGGGAGCCAAAGAGGCGCTTGACGAAGGACTGGCGAACGTGGCTTTCCTTCGCACGAACATAGAGATAATAGACCGTTTCTTCGGCGAGGACGAGGTGCAGGAGATATGGCTCACCTTCAGCGACCCACAGATGAAAAATCCTCACAAACGCCTGTCGAGCACCTTCTTCATGGAACGCTATCGTCGCTTCCTTACCGACGGCGGGCTGGTTCACCTGAAGACCGACTCGAACTTCCTCTTCACCTATACCACCTATATGGTGGAGCGCAACCGGCTGCCCCTGCTCTTCCGCACCGAAGACCTCTACCACGACAAGCGCCTGAGGCTGTCGGCAGACCATACGCGCTTCTTTTTCTGCGGCGCCAACGAGCCGGAAGAAAAGGAACAACAGACTTTGGCAGAAGAAGCGGCAGGAAACATCTTGCCGAACTTCCAAACCTACTACGAGTCGCAATGGATAGAGCGCGGACTTAACATCAAATACATGCGCTTTGCCCTGCCGCGCGAAGGACGACTAGAGGAACCGCTGGCGGAGATTGAACTGGACGACTACCGCAGCTACAAACGACCCAAACGCAGCAGCCGGGAGAAGGCGCAATAATGGGGATTTTTCTAGGAGAGCCTAGGAATGCCTAGGAGAAAATTAGGAGAATCCGGAAAGACCGGAAAAGTCGGGGAAAGCCCCTAGAAAGCAAGCAGCCCTTCCATGGGACTTTTCAGCACGCTGCCGGCAAGGCAGTTTTCGGCGCTCAGGGCTTCCGTCCACTGGTCGCGGTAGTGCCATGCCACACTGCCGAGGGCGTGCACGGGGAGATCGGGGCGTTGGTATTTCTTCACGTTCTTTTGCAGGAATGCGCGGAAGTTGGCTACTACGAGCTGGCTGACGCCCGGCGTGTGCAGATGGTCGTGGATGAAGGGTGAGAAAGAAGCCAGGAAGCGGTTGGCAAGGGGCTGGCGATATACGCGGTCGATGATGTCGGCATAGGTCATGCCCAGCCACTCCAGGAACTCCTGCAGCAGCGTGGCGGACAGTTCCTCTTTGTACAGGGCGTTGAGGAAGAGCTTGCCCAATACGGCTCCGCTGCCCTCGTCGCCGAGAATATAGCCCAGTGGCGGTATGTTCTTGACGATAGCCCTGCCGTCGTAGAGACAGCTGTTGGCTCCCGTACCCAGGATGCAGGCGATGCCCTCGTCGTGACGGCACAGGGCTCGTGCGGCAGCCAGCAGGTCGGAGGCGACGCTGATGGTGAGTTTCGGGGCCGTTTCCGAAGCATACGAGCCCGCATGTGTCGGGGCTACTGAAAGCGCAGTGTGCAGGGCGCGCATGAGCGTTGCCGCATGGTTTCCGGCACAGCCTGCGCCATAGAATTCCACGTTGAGGGCGTCTCCCCCGACGGTCTTACCTTGCAGCTGCGGCAGCAGTTCGTGGTTGAGGATGCGAACAATCTCCTCTTCCGACTGATGGACGGGATTGATGCCCTGCGTGGCGATGCGGCAAATGCCATCGTCATCCGTTGCGCCTGCTAGGAGTGCCCAGTCGGTCTTGGTGCTTCCGCTATCGGCAATAAGTTTCATAAGCCTTTCCTTTTATAATTTTCTGCAAAGGTAGGTATTATTTCATAATTAATTGACAATTGACAATGGACAATTGATAATTAATTCGTACTTTTGCAAGCAAACAAAATCAGCATCGAGCATGAAGACAAAACTGCTATTGATATTTCTGATGGTCTTTGCCCTGGCGGTGCCTGCCGACGCAGTGCTCAAGGAGAAGGACCTGGGCACGCAGCTGGAGGTGCTGCGCCACGAACTGACGACATACCACCGCGAACAGCAAGACCGGCTGCTGGACTCAAAAATCAGGAGCGAGCAGGTGATGTCGCGGCTGAGGGAGATTATGGAGAAGTCGTCGCTGAACGCGCTGATGCTGTATTCGCAGAAGACGGACTACGTGTTCGACCTGACGTATGCCTGCCACGAGGCAACGAAGCAATATCATGACTTCCAGCGTTTTACGGCTCCTTTCAAGGAGTATGTGGCTCAGAGCAATTCGGACATAGCCCGCTACGACTCTCTGGTAGACATGCTGAGCAAGATGCCCACGATGGTGCTCGACGAGAAGGCGAAGATAGACCGCAACGTGTGTCTGACGCTGGCGGTGAACATCCGGCGCATGCTGAAGGATGCCAACGAGGCTCTGCAGGAGAACCTGATGTGGTACGACTTCACGGAAAAGCGACTGAAGGGGCTGAACGACTATGCCAACCAGCGCTACAAGGAGATTCAGACGAACATCTTCCGCAACGGCGGCGACAACTATATCAAGACGCTCACGACAATGAACTGGAAGCTGTTGCGCGCCAAGGCGGCGATGGCAGAGAAATACACACCGTCGCACATGGTGAAGTCGCAGTGGGACGTGATGTGGATCGTGGGTCTGTTCATGACGCTGCTCATCTACGGTGTCATCTCGGTAGTGCTCAACGTCTTCGCCTTCCGCTTCATCATGACGTTTTTGCTGAAGCGCGCGGCGCGCATGAAGAACCACAAGATATCGTCGTGGTACGACAAGTACATGTCGAAGCGGGCTTGCATCACGCTGGCAACGAGCGTCATCACGCTGGCGGTCATCCTGGGTGTGGTGCGCATGACGTGGAACCAGAACTTCATGACGATGGCGAGCGGACTGCTCATCGAATATTCGTGGCTGCTGGCGGTGATTCTCATCTCGCTGCTGCTGCGCGTCGATGCCTCGCAGATCAAGAGCTCGTTCCGCATCTATTCGCCGCTGGTGGTGGTGGGATTCCTCGTCATCGCCTTCCGCATCGTGCTCATTCCCAACGACATCGTAGATATCGTGCTGCCGCCCATCCTCTTCGTCTGCTCGCTGTGGCAGTGGTGGACGATACGGCGCAACCAGCAGAACATTCCGCGCTACGACGTCTATCTCACCTACACCTCGCTGACGGTTTTCATCGTCAGCGTCGTATGCGCCTGGCTGGGCTACACGCTGCTCAGCGTCCAGCTGCTCATCTGGTGGATTATGCAGATGACCTGCCTGCTCACCCTCGCCTGTGTGCGCGACTGGCTGACGGCTTACCGCGCGCGCAAGGGCATCAAGGAGAAACCCATCAACGAGGTGTGGGGTTTCCGCTTCATCTACTATGTGGTGCAGCCCGCACTGGTCATCTACTCCTTCATCCTCAGCGTCTATTGGGCTGCCGACGTGTTCAACCTGAGCGCACTGACGTGGGACGTGTTCTTCTACCCCTTCCTCAACACGAAGTACATCCAGATGAGCATCTTCACACTCTCGCAGGTGCTCATCCTGTGGTTCATCTTCAACTACATCAACCACACCGCCAAGGCCTTCATCCGCCTGTGGCTCAACAAGAAAGACCCCACCACGGCCGAAAGCCGCTCCGTGATGCTCATCAACGTGCTGCAGGTGGTTGTCTGGGGACTCTGGCTGCTCATCAGCCTCGCCCTGCTCCATGTCTCCAACACGTGGCTCGTGGTCATCTCCGGCGGACTCTCCACAGGTATCGGTTTTGCCATGAAGGACATCCTGGAGAACATCTACTACGGTGTTTCGCTCATGGCAGGACGCGTAAAGGTGGGCGACTGGGTGGAGTGCGACGGTATCAAGGGCAAGGTGTCCAACATCTCCTACACATCTACCATGATCGAGGCCATCGATGGCTCGGTCATCGCCTTCACCAATTCGCAGCTCTTCACGAAAAACTATAAGAACCTGACGAAAAACCACGGCTATGTGCTCGCCATGATACCCTTCGGAGTAGCCTACGGCTCCAACATCAAACAGGTGACAAAGCTCGTAGAGGAAGCTGTAGTGCAACTGCGCCTCAACGGACTCGACAAGAAGAAGCTACCCAAGGTGGTCTTCACCGACTTCGGAGACAGCAGCATCAATTTCAAGCTGTTGTGCTGGTGCGATGCCGTGCGCCAAATCTACATCGTCAGCGAACTCACCGCCGCCATCTACGATGTGCTCAACCAGCACCACATAGAAATACCTTTCCCACAACGCGACGTACATATCATAAAAGAGAAGACGCAATAGAAAGCCCCCCATGAAGGGGGAGCTTTCGACCTTCTACCCTATCCACTCCCCTCTCCCGTAGGAGAGGGGCTGGGTGGTGAGGCTGTTTTTACCTCATTGGACAAAAAAGACACTTATCTTGGTTGTTCTTCGAGTTTCGCCGTCACCTTGACGTTCACCAAGAAGGTGTGCTTCTTGCCGTCGGAGATAGAATTCTTGTCGCCGGAGAGCACAAACTTGCCCACAACCGTGAACGAATTGCCAATCTTCGTCATCGTTATCTGGCTGCCCGCATCCAAGATCCACTGCGCCTCTCCCAGCTCGTTGAGGTCGGTGTCGCCATACCATTCATAGTCGTAGTTGCTATTGGAGTAACGGACAGAGGCATACGAGTCGCCAAAATTCTTGATTGGCTGATTCAACCTGACCAGCTTGCCTAGTTGTGCGAAAGGCACCCTCATGCGCAATGACGTATTGTCTTTAAACGGCAGCTCCAAAGCAGTCCAATCATCCCCGTTGTTGTAGACTACATTTTCGAGGTCGATGGTCTTGTCCACGCCATCCAGCCGCACCGTACCCAGAGGCAGGTCCATGTCGTCATCACCGCCGCCGGGACTACCGCCCTTATCGTCGTCACTACCGCAAGCCGTCAGGCTCATCGTCATCGCTGCCACCACCATAGCCGTCATCAGCACACCCATTTTCTTCAAAATCTTCATAGTTTCACTTTTTTAAATGGTTAATATAAATAGAATTTGAATTCGTTTTTCACAAACCTTGCTTGCAATGTAAACTAAGTTAAAGTAAAGGTAAGGAAAAATAGATAAAAAAGACTGCTCTCTTCCTTAAAATTTGTTAACCTTAAAAATTCACATGCGTGACAGTAGAGCCTCCCCCACTTTCGACACACATCATTTATAGGTGATACATGAGGGAGATGATCAGGATGGCAGTAGCCAGGTAGAAAAGTTTTACGGGCAGGCCCATGCGCAGAAAATCGTTGGCACTGTAGCCTCCTGGTCCGTAAACCATCAGACTGAGGGTGGTGCCGATGGGGGTCATGAAGGCAGAGTTCACCGAAAGTATCAAGGCGATGGCAAAGGGGAGCAGATCACAGTGCAAGGCTGTAACGGCATTGCACATGATGGGGAACATCAAAGCTGCTACTGCCGTATTGGATATGAACTCCGTAACGATTGCCGTAACGAGGCAGATAGCTATCATCACTATGAGGGGATTGTCTCCGCAAATCGCCAGAATATTCATCGCCAACTGTTCTGCCAAGCCGTTTTTTTCGAGTGCCATACCCAAGGATATACCTCCCGCCACAGTGATAATAAGGCTCAAGTCGATGGAGTCCATTGCCTGAGAGGGCGAACAACAGCGGAAAAGAAGCATTGCTCCGGCTGCCAGGAAAGCCCCCTGCAGCAGAGGCATCACTCCGGTTGAAATAAGCAAAACCATGCCCACGAGGATAGCAGAAGAAACAAGTGGCGATTTGCTCTTGCTGGTGATTTGCTCTATGTCAAAGAACTGCAAGTCTTTCTTCATCGACTCTTTGTCGATTTTCTTATCAATAGGATAGATAAAAAGCAGCGAGTCGCCGCCACGCAAGATGACATCGCGCGGCGGTTGGTCGATGCGCACACCTCGACGCGACACCGCCACCAGAGTCATATCGTGGTCTTTCTCGAAAGAACTTTTGCCGAGACGAGTGCCTATCAAGCTGCTTCCGAAGCTGACATACGCGGTACAGAAATTGCGCACTTCCTCTTCCGGGCTGACACCGAGCACAGGAAAGTCGGAACTGACAAAACCCATCTTTTCTGCCAGCGCCACGAGGGCTTCAATATCACCTGCAAATATCAGATGGTCGCCACCCATCAGGATTTCGTCTTCGCTCACAGGAGAGAGCGCACGGCAGTTGTCGAAATGAATCAGTTCGATGAAGGTGCCCGCCTGCACATTGTTCAGACCCAGTTCGCCGATGGTCTTACCGATATGCGGATTGTTGGCCGTGACCATCATCTCCACCGTAAATTCTTCAATATTTTCCAACCCCGACGACGCGCTGCTCCTGTCGGGCAGCAATCTGCGGCAGGCAAAGACAACCAGCAGACCCACTACCAGACATGCTGCGGCAGGAACGAACGACGCGAAGATGCCTAAGGGAGAGCCCGTCTGGTCAGCGTATAATCCGCTGATGACCAACCCCGACGTGGTCACAAAAATGGTCAACGCCCCTCCCATTCCAGCCGCATAAGACAAAGGGATGAGCAAGCGCGAGGGAGTGACACCCAGTTTCTTTGCCCACATCTGAACAACACCCACAAAGAACATGACTACGGTATCGTTGACGATAAACGAGCTCAACAGGGCAACAGGAATCGTCAGACGCATGAAAATCCGCCCTTCCCCCTTCGGCTGCCCCAACACATGATTTGTAATCCATTGCAGCACACCCGTATAGGAGAGTCCCGCAACGACGACACACATGACACCAATAACAAGCGACGGTGTGCTGATGAAGCCGGAAAAGGCTTCTGTGACATCCAACACCCCCGTGACGTAAAGCACACCCACTGCACCAAGAAACACAATGTCTGCCCTGAGACGGGTAAACAGCAGAAGCGACATCACAGCTACAAGCGTCGCAATGGTTATCCATGCATCAATTCCAAATCCTAAGAACATGCTGCAAAGGTAATTATTTATTTTATGATTCCGATTGCTCATCATAGCACTTTTTCGATATCATCATTCAGAAAAGAGCACTTTCATAGCGACGCGGAGAAAGGAAAGAAGCGAAAGCGGAGAAAAAGGAAAGCTCTTTGACCTCATGCGGAAAAGGAGTGAAAAACCGACCGCACAAAAGCAAAAGAGAGACCTTTGGGGTCTCTCTTTTTGCGGTGCGTACGGGACTCGTAATCGCCAAAGGCGCTTTCAAGCGTAGCGACTGAAAGAACCCTGACCGTAAAGGTCACGTGCGTGAGAGTTGTACGAACAAAAAGCAAAAAGCCTTCCATTGGAAGGCTTTTGCGGTGCGTACGGGACTCGAACCCGTGACCTCCTGCGTGACAGGCAGGCATTCTAACCAGGCTGAACTAACGCACCTTTTTGCTTTTGCGTTTGCAAAGGTATACATATTTTTCTATTCCTGCAAAGAAAACGAAGAAATTTTTAAAAAAAATATTGCATCAGTACAACGTCGCCCCATCCGTCGGCTGTCTGCACCCAGTCTTTCAGGCGGGCAGCATCGCGGAACCCAGCCCCGCCGAAGAGTTGCAGCGACACTTCGTTGGCGGCATCGACATAGGCATAGAGCTGGTGCAGATGGAGCACACGGCGCGCATAGTCTGTCAACTGCGCCAAAGCCTGGTGACCCACACCCTTGCCTCGACTGTCTTGCCTGACCACGATGCCCACCTCTGCCCGCAGGTTGCGCGGATCGAAGGCTGTGAGGTCTGCCAGTCCAACGGTGCGTGCTTCTGACCTCTCTGCCCCAGCCTGCCCTGCTTCGGCTTCACGCTGTTCGATGATGAGTCGCACCTGTTTGTCGGTATAGATGTCGCCCGAAGCGTTGGCAAGGTAGTCGTGCAGCAGATAACGCGAAAAGGGCACATTGGCTGTACCAACATCCCACAGAGCTATGTTGTTCTCTATGTTATAGAGAAAGTCGAGGTCTTCGGGCTCCATCGCCCTCAAGGTCACGTTGTCTGCCATCATTGTCAATTATGAATTGTCTTTCGAGCTTGCTCGCTTGCAGAGCGAAGCGGCGCAAGAATTGTCAATTATGAATTATGAATTATGAAGTATGAATTGTCACTTTATCACCTCTTCCGCCCGTATGATGGTGCGCGTCTTGCGGTTGTAGGTTCCAATGAAGACGTTGTTGCGCGGTTGGCGGTAGAAGATGTCGAGAATCTGCTCGAAGCTGTACGAGTCGGTATCGTAAACGACCACCAGAGGGCGTGTTTCGCTGCTGGTGAGGTAGGTAGCAAAGACTTCGTCGTTGTGGCCGTCGGGGTGGGTTGTGGCATCGGCTACGACAAAGTCGCCAAAGAGACCTTTGAAACGGGCTATCTTGCGGCACTGGTCGATGGCGGTCTGCTGTCCGATGAAGAGGTAGTTGGGGTCGCGGCGGCGCTTTCTGTTGAGGAAGCCGAGCGAACGACGCATCTGGGTGGTCAGCATGACGATAAGGGCAACGGTTGCCTTCAGGTAGATAGCCGTCTTGATGGGGATGCTCAGCCAGAAGCTCATGTGGCGGTAGTGCTTGCGGAAGAAGATGAGCATGGCATCGTAGAAGATGTGGATATAGCGGAAGCTAGAGTGTTCGGTGCTCTCGCCTTTGTAGTGCAATATCTTCTGCGGCAGGTACCAGTTTTTGAATCCGCCCTTGAGGATGCGGTACGACAGGTCGATGTCTTCGCCGTACATGAAGAAGTCTTCGTCGAGCAGTCCCACCTGCTCTATGGCTGCACGGCGCAGCATGCAGAAGGCTCCGCTTACAATCTCGATTTCTGCCGGCTCGTCCCAAGGCAGATAGCCCATGTAATAGCGCCCCAGGCGTTTGTTCTTGGGAAACTTGGCACACAGACCGGTCATCTTGTAGAAGGCCGTCAGGGGGGTGGGAATGCCGCGCCGCGACTCACGGGCAGCCTCGCCGTCGCGTCCGAGCATGCACAGTCCCAAGGCTCCGGCGTCGGGGTGACTCTCCATGAAGGCAAGACACTCGCCGATGACGTGTTCACCTACGAAGGTGTCGGGATTGATGAGCAGGATAAATTCGCCCTCACTCTGGCGTATGGCAATGTTGTTGGCTCGCGAGAAACCCAGGTTGTGGTTGCTCTCGACGAAATTCACCTGCGAAAAGCGCTTGCTCAGGAAATCTACCGAGCCGTCTTTCGAATGGTTGTCAACGACGTAGATGTCTGCCTCGATGCCTTCAGTGGCGCGTTGCAGACTGATCAAGCATTGTTCCAGGTAGGACTTGACATTATAGCTGACGATGATGATGCTGAGTTTCACGAGAGGGGTTTTTAAGGTTGCACTTCGTATTTGCACCGTTTCATAGACGGATAGATCATGAACAGGCAGAGGAACAGCACGATGGCCATATAGCCGAAGGCTACGCTGAAGCCGAACAGATAGTAGAAAAGGGTGTTCAGCAGCATGGGCAGGCAGAGCATCATCATGCGCAAGGTGCCCCAGAGCAGCAGCCGGCGGGGTTTGTCCGTAGCGGTGGTCAGCGAACGGCGGACAAACCCAATGCGGAAGAGATAGAGCGACAGGGGGATGAAACCTATCGTGAGCAGCTCCATCGTCGTGGTGACGAGAAACTGCAGGTTGTTGTCGCCCGTAAGGGTTCCTGCGGCAAGGGTGTCGGTCTCGTAGAGCACCACCGTGAGCAGCGACAGGGCAACCATCACGAAGAGTTCTGCCGTCAGTATGTTCTTGGTTTGTTTCATGTTTCTGTTTCTTTTCTGGGCGTCCTTCCGGAAGAAGGAATCTTTCCGCTGCCTCCACGTTCAACTGTTGAAGGGCGTGCGGTTCAGGATGCTTCGTCCGAGTGTCACCTCGTCGGTATATTCCAGTTCGTCGCCCACGGAGATGCCTCTGGCAATGATGCTCAGTTTGACTCCTGCAGGGGCGAGTTTGCGCGAGATGTAGAAGTTGGTGGTGTCGCCCTCCATGGTGCTGGCAAGGGCAAGGATGACCTCGCCGATGCCGCCTGCTCCTACCCGTTCTACCAGCGAATTGATTTCGAGGTCGGCAGGACCGATGCCTTCCATGGGCGAGATGATACCGCCCAGGACATGATAGAGTCCGTGGTACTGCTGCGTGTTCTCTATCGCCATCACGTCCTGAATGTTCTCCACCACGCAGATGGTGGACTTGTCGCGACGCGCATCGCTGCAGATGGGACACACGTCGGTGTCGCTGATGTTATGGCACACACGGCAATGCTTGATGTCGTGGCGCACACGGGCTACTGCCTGCGAAAACTCATCGACATCGGCTTCGGGCTGGCGCAACAAGTGGAGCACCAAGCGCAACGCCGTCTTCCGCCCCACACCAGGCAGTTTGGAAAACTCGCTGACGGCCTTCTCCAACAGTTGTGACGGGTATGGCTGCGTCATGGCGGGCTATCAGTCGTCGAAGAGGTAAACGCCCAAGCCCACTTTCAGTCCGATGGTGGAGAAATCTCGGTGGTTGCGGAACGACTGGTCGTAGTAAACGGCGGGTTCGATGGTGACTGAGCGGTTGATGTAGAAAGCATAGCCTACCTCCACGCCTGGCATCACGTCGTTGTAGTTGCCGTTGGCATGAATCCACTTGGCGTTGAGCCCCAGGTAGAGACCGTTCTGGATGATGTAATAGCGTCCGCCTACACCCAGTTCAAAATAGTCTTGCACTTCGTCTCTGCCACTGTGCTGGTAACCGATGCTGCCCAGAGCCATCAGGTTGTCCCAAAGAATGTAACCGCCTTTGGCTTCGAGTCCGAAATTGAACTTGTCGCCACCATTATAGTGCATGTCTAGTCCGGTCAGCGAGGCTCCGATGTAGCCCTTACCTTTCTGAAACTGTGCATGGGCAGCAACTGTCATCGTCAATACTGCTATCAGCAGCGCAAATCTTTTCATCATAGTCGTAATGTTTTTTTATATTATAAAATTCGTATTCAAAATGTCCCATGTCCAATATGTTCCTAAAAAACCTCCGTCCTTAGACCTTAGTCCTTTGACCTTAGACCTTTTGCCCCCTCTCTCCTCATCCACACGCAGAACCACACCACGGCAACAACGAAGGCGACGCCTCCGAGACTGTAGGCAAGCGTGGGATTCAGTCCGAATGCCTGCTTCGAGATGAAGAGGAAAGTGGAACAGACGGTGGTCATGAAGAGCGCCGGAATGAGGGTGATGATATAAGGTTTCTTTTCGCGCACAAGATAGACCGTCAGCGTCCACAGAGTGAACACGGCTAGCGTCTGGTTGGCCCAACCGAAGTACTGCCAGATAATGTTGAAGCCGTCTGGATTCTCCATCTGCCAGAACAGCATGAGAATGGCACCGGCAAAGATAGGCAGACTGATAAAGAGACGGCGGCGGATGGTGCGCTGCTCCATCTTCAGGAAGTCGGCAATAATCAGGCGGGCGCTGCGGAAGGCTGTGTCGCCACTGGTAATCGGGGCTGCCACGACACCCAAGAGTGCGAGTATGCCGCCTACAAGGCCCAGCCAGTCGTTGCAGACGATGTTGACCACGGCGGGGGCTGAGGTATGACTACCGCTTGCCTGCGCGGCTGTCAACAGCTGATAGCCGGGCGTGGGGTCGTTGTAGAAGAAGTACATGGCCACGGTAGCCCAGATCAGGGCAACGACACCTTCGGTTATCATGGCGCCATAGAAGATGGGGCGCCCCTGCTTCTCGTGCTTCATGCAGCGTGCCATCAAAGGACTCTGCGTGGCATGGAAACCACTGATGGCACCACAGGCAACGGTGATGAACAGGGCGGGGAAAATGCTGTCTTGCAGTTCCAGCCGCTCGGCACCGAGGTTGCTGAAATGGTCCCACAACTCTGGCAATACGGGCATCTTGATAAACAGACACACCATCAATGCCACAGCCATGAACAGCAGGGCAAAGGCGAAGATGGGATAGAACTTGCCGATAATCTTGTCGATGGGCAGCATCGTGGCGGTGACATAATAGCCGAAGATGACGAGAATCCACAAGGTGGAGGGGCCCCAGATGGAATGCAGTATCTCGGCAGGACTATACACAAACACGACGCCCACCATGACCAGCAAGAGGACGGAAAAAACCAACATCACCTTCTTCGTGGCATTGCCCAAGTATTTGCCTACCAGTTCGGGCAATCCGGCACCCTTGTTGCGCAGGGAGAGCATACCGCTCAGGTAGTCGTGGGTGGCTCCGGCGAAGATACAGCCGAACACAATCCACAAATAAGCAACCGGGCCGAACTTAGCTCCCATGATGGCACCAAAAATAGGACCAGTTCCAGCGATGTTCAGAAACTGAATCATGAAAATCTTCCAACCGGGAAGAACGAGAAAATCAACTCCGTCGGCCATGGCTACTGCCGGGGTCGGACTATCGTCGGGCTTGACAACGCTCTCTACAAATTTCCCATACAGCAGATAGCCCAACACCAAAACAACCAATGCAATTGAAAAAGTAATCATCTTCGATTTATTAAGACGTTGCAAAGATAGTGCAAATCGAAGACAAAGCAAAAGAAATGCAGACTTTTCTTTTTGCATTGTTCATATGCACCCTGCCTCCGACTCCATTACAGGTAGTGAGCGAAGCGGCGCAATAATTATGAATTGTGAATTATGAATTGTGAATTATGTTTCGAGCTTGCTCGCTTGCAGAGCGAAGCGACTGAAAGAATTGTCAATTATCAATTGTCAATTGTCAATTAATTATGAAATAATTCCTACCTTTGCAGAAAAATTACAGATAATCATTTATGAATGACACGCGGAAAAGGTCCTGCTCGCTCGCAGGAAAATGGGTTTTGTTGTTACTCGCACTCTTCTTCATGACGGTGCAAAACAGCAGGGCGCAAATGGCTGCCACGCATCCGAAATACGAGGTTCGAGCCGTATGGCTGACAACCATCGGAGGAATAGACTGGCCACACTCATACGCCTACAACGGTACGGGCATAGAGAAACAGCAAAGGGAACTGATTCAGATTCTCGACCAACTGAAACAAGCCAACATCAACACCATTCTCTTGCAGACGCGCGTGAGGGCGACAACCATCTATCCGTCGGCCATCGAACCGTGGGACGGGTGCCTGTCGGGACATCCCGGGGCTTCACCGGGCTACGACGCCTTGAAATTCGCCATCGACGAATGCCACAAACGGGGCATGGAGTGCCACGCATGGGTGGTGACGCTGCCGGCAGGAAAATGGAACGGGGCGGGATGCCGAAACCTCAAAAATACGCGCCCCGAACTGCTGCGAAAGGTGGGCGAAGACGGTTTTATGAATCCTGAACACGCGGGTACGGCATCCTATATTGCCAACATCTGCCGAGAGATTACACGACGATACGACATAGACGGCATACATCTTGACTACATCCGCTATCCTGACGGCTGGAAGATTACCATCCCGCGCTCGCAGGCTCGCGACAACATCACGCGCATCGTGCGCACCATCCACGATGCCGTAAAACAGGAGAAGCCATGGGTGAAGATGAGTTGTTCGCCAGTAGGAAAATTCAACGACCTCAGCCGCTATTCATCACATGGATGGAATGCCTACAACGCCGTATGCCAGGACGCTCAGGGATGGTTGCGCGACGGACTGATGGACCAGCTATACCCGATGATGTATTTCCGCGACAACCAGTTCTTCCCCTTCGCGCTCGACTGGAAGGAAAACTGCTACGGCAAGACGGTGGCACCGGGATTGGGCATCTATTTCCTCAACCCGCGCGAGGGAAAATGGCAACAGGAGGATGTGACGCGACAACTGCATGTGTTGCGACAGACCGGAATGGGACATGCTTTTTTCCGTAGCAAGTTCTTTACGGACAACACGAAGGACATCTTCAATTACACCTGCAACTATGTGAACAACTATCCGGCACTGGTGCCGCCGATGACGTGGGCAAGCCGTACTATGCCAGCCGCTCCAGACTGGCTGAACGTTGCCTTTGGCAACACCACCCAACTGTCGTGGTCGGGGACAACACCTTATTATAATGTCTATGCCTCGGCAACCTATCCTGTTGACGTGAACGATGCGCGCAACCTGATAGCTCAACGGGTAATGAACAACTCGCTCACCATCGACAGCGAGCAAAATAGGTTCTATGCTGTCACGGGAATGGACCGATATGGCAACGAGAGTCAGGCTGTGCAGAGCTATGAACGAAACGCCAGGCGGTCGGCACAGATGATAAAAAACGACGGACGAAGGTTGCAACTGCCGAAAAACAAGAATATTCTCGATGCAGACTTTGTGGTAATTGAGAGTATGCAGGGCACCGTCCTTGCCACACGTCCCTACAATGCTGCCAACATCGACATCAGCTCCCTGCCCGACGGTGTCTATATCTTGCGCAGCCTCAACAAGAAAGGCATCACCCACCGCCTCGGACAGTTCATCATCAGGAGATAAACAAACACAGACTGTTCATCATCAGAAGAGATACAAAGAAAAAGGAGTTGAAATTCTCAACTCCTTATTTCTTTTCAATCCTTATTCCACATAATCTACTTTCACTACGATTACGCGTATTTTCTGGTCTTTCTTCTTCGTCGCTATCTTGGCGATATGCCAGTCTGAAGGGAAGAAAATGATGAAACGGCCACACTTGTTGGTAAAGAAATGAGTCTTCGCCGGGTCGTAGTTGTAGCGTATCACGTCTTTAGCCTCGTCGTAAGGCTGTTTGACGGTACTCGATTCGTGGTCGAGCAGCGCAAACCCTTCTTTCCCTTTCACCACAAACTGGAAGTCTATCTTCTTGCGATGGCTCTCCGTATTGCGCTGTTCCAACGGCTGGTTCTCGCTGTCTTCAACGCTGGCAACGAGTGTCGTACCTGCTATCGGGTGCTTACCTTTGGGAATAGCGAGCAGGTCAGTCTGCTGCAACCACTTGAACAACGCCTCCCATTGTGCCTTGTTCTTATAATACTGGTGTGCAAACTCCTCCAGATTTACCGTCTTGTCGGGCTTCGCCTTCGTAAATCCGTTGCGCCACTCGCCGTATTTAGCCCATTGCTTGTAGTTCTGCGCCTGCATGCTGCAGACACAAGCCAGCAACAATAACACTGCAATAATCTTTTTCATATCTTTAATAACTTTCATCTGCATTGGGAAACGAACCGTCTTTCACTGCCCGAACATAATCACCGACGCCGTCGGTAAGCACCTCCGCTATATTGGCAAAATGGCGCAGGAACTTGGGTTTGAAGCCTTGCGTCATCCCCATGGCGTCGGCATAGACCAACACTTGTCCGTCGGTACCGTTACCGGCACCAATGCCTATCGTAGGACAAGACACCTGGCGCGTCACTTCTGCTGCCAAAGCTGCCGGCACCTTCTCCAATACGATGGCAAAACAGCCTGCCTCGTCGAGCGCCTTGGCATCGGACATCAGCTTCTGAGCCTCTGCCTCTTCCTGGGCACGCAGTCCGAAGCCTCCGAACTTATGAACGCTCTGCGGAGTCAGTCCGAGATGACCACAAACAGGAATGCCCGCATTGAGCAGCCCGCGGATGGTATCGAGAATCTCCACTCCACCTTCCAACTTCAGAGCATCGACACCACTCTCTGCCATCATGCGACAGGCATTGCGTATGCCTTCTTCGCGCGACACTTGATAGCTGCCGAAGGGCATGTCGCAAATTGTCATAGCCCTTTTCACGGCTCTTGCCACGGAACGGGCGTGGTAGATCATCTGGTCAAGCGTAATGGGCAGCGTAGTATCGTTGCCAGCCATCACATTCGATGCAGAGTCGCCTATCAAAACGCAATCCACACCGGCAGCATCGATGATGCCCGCAGTTGTAAAATCATAAGCGGTAAGCATGGAAATCTTCTCACCGCGTTGTTTCATTTCCTGAAACGTCTTCGACGTAATCTTCTTCTGATCAGTTACTATATATCCACTCATATATTAATAATAGAAATACGATACTTTAATTGTGTAATCGCGAAGCGCTTTGCTTGCAAAGAATTATGAATTATAAATTATGAATTGTGTTTCGAGCTTGCTCGCTTGCAGAGCGAAGCGGCGCAAGAATTATGAATTATGAATTATAAATTGAGTAAAGTCATTGATCACTTGGTCGGCATACGGAGCAATGGCTTCTGCCGGGTTGGTAGTGGCGAGTCCAACGACATAGGCCCCACTGGCTCGTCCGCTCTTCAGTCCGTTGAAACTGTCTTCAAACACCACACAGTCTTCCGGCTTTACCCCGAAGCGGGCGGCACCTTTAAGATAGCAGTCGGGCGACGGTTTGCTCTCCTCGAAATCCTCTGAGGTAAGGATAGCATCGAACAGGCTCTTGAACTCAGGACGCTGCCGATATACGCTCTCCATCTTCTCACGATTACTGCTGGTGACCACCGCTGTTTTCACCCCCTTCTGGCGCAGACTGTGAATGAACTCTTCGAAGCCCTCCACATAGTTAAACTTCATGTTTGACTCAAATTCATTAAGTCGCTGGGTAATAACCTTTTGTTCTTCATCCTGACCGCTGAAAAAGCGGTCGTAGATTTGCGTCAGAGTCTGCCCTTTTATCTTGTATTCAAGGTCGGGAATTTCGGGGTGATACTCACGACATATCTGTCCCCAGAACACCGTGTACTGCGGTTCCGTGTCGAAGACGACACCATCCAAGTCGAATAAAGCTGCTTTCTTCATTTCAGCCGGCAAAGGTACGATTAAGCGAGAGAAAAACAAAATTTATTTTAGTTTTTCCGAGCGTGAGTACCTTCTTGCGCCGCTTTTACTCTGCAAGCGCTTCGCGATTACGGCGAAGCCAAAGGTAGTGCAAATCGAAGACAATACAAAATAAAGTTATTTATTTTTATTGCTGAGATGCAACCTATCTTCGGCGCCAAAGATACGATTAAATAAACAGAAATACAAATATTTGCATTTCTTTCCCTCAGCAATACGCTATCTTCAAAGTGAGTTCGACGTAAGAAGTGTATAATTCAATTTGAAATCCTATCTAATCCAAAATGTCACTTCTCCGAACAAGCCATATAAGTTGTTCGGGGAAATGACATTTCGTGGTCACGGTGGACAGTTACTTCACGACTACTTTTTTACCGTTACGGATATAGATGCCCTTGGTCTTTTGCCACTTATCTATAGTGCGTCCATCTAATGTGTACCAATTACCATCAATTCTTTCGGTTCTGCATTGTACATTCTCAATAATACTGATGCCTGTTGTATTTTTGAGCAACTGCACGGCAAAGAGAGTCATATCCTTCTCTGACGTATAGAACTCGATGGTATATGTCTTTGATGCATCAAGACCGTCAATCTGTTTCATGGCACCAGTACCTCCGCTCGGCAAACTCACAGTTACAGTCGCGCCCTCATCGGGTGTAGCTGTGACGATAGCTGTACGCTCATCACTTCCGTTGCTGGTAACATAGAACTTCAAGCCGTCTATTCCTTTTACACGCATGTAGATATTCTTCATTCCGTTGCCTTCATTCTTGATATTCAATCCTGCAAAAGTGGTTTTGCTGATGGTGTTATCGGTAAACGGCTCAATGGTGCTCGTCTTATTTGTAATAACTCCCACCTGTTGGTCATCCAGTTCGTTGCCCGACCACATCCATCCTGTTTGGTAGGCATTGTCGAAATTGTCCTTGGTCATTAGAAAGTTCTCGCTTGTAGTCACTTCATGGGTTGCATGTGGGAATTGGAAACGCATCTCCTCGTCAGTCAGCGTGATGGTCGTATTATAATGCATATCTGAGTTGTAGCGGTAGATTTTTCTATATTCTTCTTCCACCTTTTCATTGTCTCTGTTATCCGAGATATAAGACCAGATGCTTTGAAGTTTTATCGATTTTTCATTTACTTCACCATAAAGGTTCCTGTCTGCGGCGATACGGAAACTACTTCCATTAAGTTCAAAGGCACAAGGATAATAGTAGTTCTGAATCGTGGAGGACCAAATTGCAGGATATTCGCCGAAGGTAAGCGTACAACTTGCCTGCTCGCGATTAAGGTCTAAATAGACCCGGGCACGCTGGTCGAAGTTACGTATTAAATATCTGCCTTCTGCCACACGCTCCACATATACGGGATATTCTTCTGTCTTGATCGACTGGTCGCTTTCCGTCTCACATGTTATGACAGCATTTTGGTAATTACGGAATCCCACCGAAGTATAACTGGCATACGTGGAGCCACTATACATGGAGCCGTCCTCGTCGTACACAACGGCAAAGTCCTGGTCAGATTTGAAAGTATTGTATGTCTTCCCTTCCGAGATATTGAAGACTATCGGGCTTGCCTTGTCGATGATTCTCTGACTATTCTCATCCGTAGTGTAAGTATAGAGGCTGCAGTTTCCGTATGAATTGCTGTATATGTGCTGGCCAGCTGGAATCGTTATGGTCTTTGCCGCCTCATCATAAACACCCGTAATGGTTGTGCCAAAGTTGAACAGGTTTGTGACAGACACGTTGTTACCTCCTGCATACTCTACCGTTATCGTGGCATAACGATAAAAGCGGTTTTGATATGAGAGAATGTAAGTTCCCGAAATGTCAATTGCAATCGCTGACATCCATGTGCACAATGCCACGATAAATAATAATGCTCTTTTCATAATTGTTTTGTTAAAAGACGATTTTGGTATTAATGATTGCTTATGGTCTATTCATAATCATTTTGTTTGAAATTATTTCCACTATTTTTAACTTTTAAAGGAAAAGCCTTGTAATCAGCAGCACTTTCTGCAATAGCTACAGAATTGATATAGTTAGCTCGTGCTCCAGTAAATTTCCCCATACTATCTGTTATAATGAATTTTCCATCCCCAATATATTTTACATAATTATTGGGAAGTAAGGTGGTTCCTCCTACATCTCCGTATATACTAAAGTATGTTGAGGAATAATTTGTCCCCTTTTTAAATTGTATGGCTGAGTCATATTGCGAAACCCCGTCTTTATTGGTTATTTCATGGGAAAATTGATTTGTCCAAGAGGTGTTAAAACTACTATGATACAGTTTATCAATAAATAATGCCCCTGACACTTCGTATGAATATGTGTATTTACATTCTGTATCATATTTCTCATCTTCTATTGGGTATATGCTAGTTGCCAATACGTCCTTAATTGTGATGCTTGGCTTATGGTCATACACTACCGTTGGTGTTATCGGACTGTAATATTCTATATTGTCATCTTGGTCAATAGTGTAAGTTCCCATTTCCAGAACATCAGTCCACGCGGTATAATCCGAGTAGTTTATGTTGAAGTCTTCTCTTGGAATACTTGTGTTATATGTGAAGTTCAAGTTGCCTCTTTCTACGACCGAATACCGGCTTTCTTCTCCCGTGACAAGGTTTTTAGAGTATGTCCCATAATCTTTAAAGGTGCTCATATCATAACCCGAACCTTCGACAATTTCTATCTGGCCTTTCATCTTTGCTTTTACCTTGCCGTTTTCAAAGGCTTCGGAATCCTGACGCACATTCTTCAGCCTGACAGGGATATTGTAAGTCCGGCTTGGCATTGCTAACATTTCATAGCCTCTATACTCTACGACAGGATAAAGTGTATATTGTGATTTCAAATCGAGGTTTTTAAAATCATGCTCATAAGCTATACTGCGGTTGGGGAAGGTACTTGAGAAATAGAACCTATCTTTTTCTTCTCCATCGGCATCTTGTAGAACGAAGCCAACTATAACGGGAGTAAAACATGAACCAGAAGCTTGGACAGATGCCGTCAATGTTCCGTCACCTTTCTTTTCCAGTTTTGTATTTGAGAACACGGGGACATGTCGCTTTGCGCCAATAGCTTCTTCCCATGAAATTGGCAACGGAGCAGAAAGCTCAAGCCAAGGTATAGGTTGGAAGGTTATACCCGTACTCAGATATTTGCTAAACACCACTCTATTATCTCTCAACTGTTCATAGACGAGCGTTGACTGCTGAGCACGCTCAGTGTCCATCTTGGTAAGAATACCGTTACTTTCTGCCTTCCATCCCATTTCGGCAGTGGCACGCAGGCTTCCCCAGTTTTGCTGCAAGCGTCCAAGTACCGACCTGAACGCCTGTACGCCAAATTCAAAGTATGCTCCAAAGGCTACATTCCCGTTGAGCATGAGGTCACCAGAGATGCTATTAGACAGCGGAGAAAGATAAAATGTATTCTTACCAGAAGTCATTCCCCTGCTGCTCCATTCGTAGTGTAGGGCAGACTTGTAGTTCTGTGTAAACGTTATATTTGAATTGATTTCTGCTTCAGCCTTCACAAACAAGCCTGGCTCAAAGAAAAATTCCAGGAAAGGACATATCGGTAACCTGAAAGTAGGGATGTCTATTCTTGCATTCTTCGTCCATGACAGTCTCCCAGATCCTCCAATAGTCTCTTGAATTTGGTGATTGCCAGTGACTGTTACAGAAAAATAGTATCCATATTGGTTGTTCACAATAGCCATTCCGTTATACCATATATCGGGAGTATAGGAAAATGTCAATAAAGTGGGAGTTACAGCGTAGGATTCCGTTTCGCTAAGAATCAGATTCATCTCTAAAAAGCGTGTCCAGTCTGTCGTAAAAGTGCGTGACCAGCCTGTCGTATCAGAACGCGGCATCTGATGTCCTGTATTTGGTCTTTCGCTTCTGGTATATTGTGCTAACGAACCTTCAGAGAAGACATATAGGGTTTCAAAGACGTCTTCGAGTTCAACACTTCCGCATACCACTTCTATGACATCGTCCGAAGTGTTTACTTCTGAAACTTCTCCGGCAAATCCGACAGGGAATATATTGCTCATTTCCAACGAAACCAGTTTGTCTCCGACTCGAGGCAGCAGGTCTGAAGGTGTGTTTTTAGCAAACAGCAGCCTGTCGTCTTTTGCATCATTCAGGTAGTTGCGCAAGGTTCCCTCCAACTTGATAACCCCCGGCTTGTATGTTGTTTCTGGAGTTACAAATCCCACGCTGTCAATAGCAGCCAAAGGAATGCGATAGACACTGTCTGTTGTCCATACCTCTTGCACTACGAAGACTGAATGCTCCACACTGTCTATATCTAAGTTACTATACACTATACTATCTACTTCATTGTTGAAGAAACCGTGCATCTGCCCATCGTTCCGGTAAACGTAAAAGGTAGTTTGTGCATAAAGTTGCGCTGAAAGTGCGGTAAGCACCAACAATGTTATGATTATACGTTTTTTCATCGCTTCATGAATTTATAGGTTACACCATCAACTTTAAAGATATATACGCCCACAGGATATTTCCCCAAAGAGACAACGGCATAATTGTCGGCATTAGCCTGAACAACAGACAACAAGATTCCGTCAATTGAGTAGATGTTGATTCGCTTTCCTTTTTCTATCCCAACAAAGGTAAGGTCCTCTCCGTTCTGAGAGAAAGAAATATTCCTTTCTGCATTGACCGTTGATATTCCATTGGTTGTTAAATCATAACTAAACCGCTGTACTTTTGAGAGCGGATAACGAATGGTCATCAAGTGGGTTTCTATCACCAAGTCCGCTCCATCAAATGTTGTCTTCGGTTTTTCAGTGAGGTCATAGTAAACAGTCTGACCGTCCGTTTGCCAGACACACAGTTTCTGTGCATGGGCAGTCAAAGCACCCACCCACATACATAGCAGCAATAAACAGGATTTTCTCATTGTAATAAGATGATTTTAGTTATTAGTCTCATTAAGCTTATGATACAAAAAAGGCGCAGGTGCTGTTTCTTCTGCCTATCCTGGAGCCAAAGGCCTTCGCATTGCCTACATCACACAGGATAAACAACACAGTTAGCCCACGCCAGCACGCACTATATAATTAAATAAGTGCTATAGAAGCGTACCACGCAGACGCCTCGTTGTCATCTGCCTGCTGTGATGTAAAGAGTTTGCGAAGTTCTTGGCTCACAACAACAGACGTTCGAAAACGTCTTTCTCATATATAAGACCGTCAGCTTGCCCGCTTTGGGCTAACAAACGATAGGACAAATGTAGCTAATTACGTTTAAATGAGCAAGAAAAAAGAGAAGAATCTTCAAAGAAATGCGCTGTTAACGCTAACAAAAGAATGGCTGGCTATAAATTGTACCTGTTTCGTACAATTATATATATTGTAATAGAAGTTCACGACTGTAAGCTCTGAATACTTTCATAGGACTAGAAACATGTAAAAGTTCTTTATTAGATGATTTTGCAATTACGACAAAACCCTTCACAGCGATATAACTGACTGATTATCAGGAAAATCCTGTGAAGGGTTTGTTTTTGTACGATTTCTATACCAGCCGGAAACTTTGTTCCTTTACGATTGCTCCTGTGAAGGGTTCGTATTTATACGATTTCTACATCATGATGTTCTGATTCCGATGGAAATATGTTCTGATTCCAATGGAAAGAAGTTCTCAAAAATACCTCTTTCCAGTTTTTGACACGTGTCAGAAACTTCAGGGAGGGCTAAAACGGAAAATAATGAGGTGGTTTGGGAATAATATAGTCGTAATGTAAGTTTCGGAAGTGGTAAAACCCTAACGATGAGTGTCACTTTGTGACAGAAATAATACAAATCTTTTCAAATCATTCAAAATAGATCTGCTTGATTTGTATAAATTTGAAGAATTTCTCGCCATAGGCGACTAAGCACCAAAGATTTAGCATACTTCCGAAACTTCAGTCATTAGGACTAAAATGGGAAGGAGGAGCAAGGGCTTATGCTATAGTTGCCTCACGACAAACCCTTCACAGCAAACTGTTGGCAATCAGATAGTTGCAGAGGTGTGAAGGGTTTACTCAATTTGTTTATTTCTCAAAATAATGATATATAACTCAGGTTTTTCAAGTTGTGCAAACCTGTCAGTAAGATAATAGAAGTTCACCACACAGTGTTACCTTACGGCACAATAATGGAAGTTGGTAAAAGATTTGGCAGTTTCAAGGATAATCAGTACTTTTGCATCGTAATAAATAAGCGTATGAAAAAGGTATTGATGATACTGAGCATGCTTGCCATGTGCCTTGCCGCTGATGCCCGGGTGCCCGATTTCCCTGACTTTATTGATGCGCAGGGCCTGTTGTATAAGATGTATCGCGACGATATCAGCGGAAACGAGCTTCCCGGTCACGAGGGCGAGGTGAAGTTCTGGGGGATAGACGACCGCTACGGTGATGTGACGGAACGTTTCAAGGCGGTGAAGGTGTTTACGGTTCCTGCCACAATGAAAGGCGACATGGTAGGAGGTGAAGGCAAGGACATCACCATGCGTGTGACAGCCATTGACGGCCATGCCTTCAGCGGCATGCCGAATCTTGAGGAGGTCATCGTCTCGGAGGGCATCACCTATATCAACCCCTTTGCCCTCAACTCGAAGACGATGAAGATTATCCGCATCCCCTCGACGGTGAAAAAACTCTATTTCAGCAACTTCAATTTCTTTCAGGCGGCTTGGGAAAAGGTAATCATCGCCAAAAACCACCCTACGCTATGCGACATCGACGGCGTGGTATATAATAAGGAGAAGACGGTGCTGCACGTGTGCCCCATCCGTCATCGCGGCAAGATTACCATCCCCGCTACGGTGACCACCATCGACGATAATGCCTTTGAAGATGTTGCCACCATCGGAACGATTACGCTGCCGAACGGCGTTGTTGCCATCGGCAAGGATGCTTTCTACAAGAGCAGCATCACCAGTCTGACGCTGCCTGCCACGCTGAAGAAGATGGGCAAAAACGCCTTGAACTACTGCAAGGAGCTGAAAACCATCCGTTGCAAGGCAGCCACGCCTCCGACGGTGGAAGAAGATCACCTGTGGGGACTGAAATTGGAAGAACTCACGGTGTATATTCCGAAAGGAAGCCTGAAGAAATACCAAAAGGCTGACTGGTGGAAACACATCACCAACTTCGTAGAGGAATAGCACTACGGAACGGATTCGTAGAAAATAGCACAACAGACAAATCGACAACAATCAAACGCGGAGACGACGGTTATGAACGACGGCATACTGGTTTTTTCTGAAGAAGAACGGGTTGAAGCTATCGCCATTCTGGAGAAGTTGCGCAAGCTGGTAGGCAGCCAGGCAACCGACGGAAAGGTCCAGCAAGGAGAGGTGACGGCTGAAGATGAAGAACTACTGAAGCAACATCTGCTGAGCATTGTCGGCAATCATGCCCTGCCCCGCAACGTCTTCGGTCTGAATCCCATACTCTGCTCGTTGCAGGCGGCGCTGATAGCTGTCGAGGAGATTGGTCTGCGTCGCGACAGCGTGCTGGCAGTACTCCTATATAGCAGCGTCATGGCTGGGCTGAAGACCACCGACGAGGTAGAAACCGAGTTCGGCAAGGGAGTGGCAACCATCATCCGCGGACTCGTTCGTGTGGGTGAACTCTACAAGAAGAACCCCGTGGTAGAGAGCGAGAATTTCCGCAACCTGCTGCTGTCGTTTGCAGAAGACATGCGCGTCATCCTCGTCATGATTGCCGACCGTGTGAACTTGATGCGACAAATTCGCGACACCAAGAACGACCAAGCACGGCGCGAGGTGAGCATGGAAGCCAACTATCTCTATGCGCCCCTGGCTCACAAGCTGGGACTCTACCGGCTGAAGAGCGAGCTGGAAGACCTCTCGCTGAAATATCTGGAGCACGATGCCTACTATCATATCAAAGACAAACTGAACGAGACCAAGCGTTCCCGCGATGCTTATATCGAAAGCTTCATTACTCCTGTGCGCCAACGGCTAGAGGCAGCAGGACTGCGATTCCACATGAAAGGACGCACCAAGAGCATTCACTCCATCTGGCAAAAGATGAAGAAACAGAAATGCGGCTTTGAAGGCATCTACGACTTGTTTGCCATCAGAATTATCATTCAAGGCCAACAAGACCATGAGGACATAGGAACAAGGAGCAAGGAACACGCCCTGTGCTGGCAAGCCTATTCCATCGTCACCGATATGTACCAGCCCAACCCCAAACGACTGCGCGACTGGCTCAGTGTGCCGAAATCGAACGGATACGAAAGCCTGCACATCACCGTACTGGGACCGCAAAGCAAATGGGTAGAGGTGCAGATTCGTACGGAGCGCATGGACGAGATTGCCGAACGCGGCCTGGCTGCCCACTGGCGCTATAAAGGGGTGAAGGCCGAAGGCGGTATGGACGAATGGCTTGCCAACATACGTGCTGCCCTGGAGGCAGGCGACGACCTTCAGATGATGGACCAGTTCAAGATGGACCTCTACGAAGACGAGGTGTATGTGTTCACCCCCAAAGGCGACCTGCTGAAGTTTCCCAAAGGAGCCACCGTGCTAGACTTCGCCTACCATATCCATTCAAAAATCGGCAGCACCTGCGTCGGTGGCAACATCAACGGCAAGAACGTTTCCATCAGGCAGCAACTGCAAAGCGGCGACACGGTTTCCGTGCTGACCAATCCCAACCAGACGCCTAAGCAGGAATGGTTGAACATCGTAAAAAGCTCGCGAGCGAAATCGAAAATCCGTCTCGCCATCAAGGAGTCGCAGGCTAAAGACGGACTCTTTGCCAAAGAATTGCTGGAACGCCGCTTCAAAAACAGGAAGGTGGAGATAGAGGAGTCGGTCATGATGCACACCATCAAGAAGATGGGATTCAAGGAGGTCAGCGACTTCTACAAGCAGATAGCCGACGAGAAACTGGATGTCAACGAGGTCATCGAAAAATATCTAGAGGTTCGCGACCACGACGAGAAACTGAATGCTCCCAAACCGGCACAGAGCGCACAGGAATTTGAATACGAGAACCCCGACGAACAGATAGCCCGCCGCAACGACGACGTACTGGTGATAGACAAGAACTTGAAAGGGCTCGACTTCACGCTGGCCCAATGCTGCCACCCCATCTACGGCGACCCCGTCTTCGGCTTCGTCACCGTCTCCGGCGGCATCAAGATACATCGCGCCGACTGCCCGAACGCTCCCGAACTGCGCAAGCGTTTCGGCTATCGCATCGTGAAGGCTCGTTGGAGCGGCAAGGGCAGCAGTCAGTATGCCACCACCCTTCGCGTCATCGGCAACGACGACATCGGCATTGTGAGCAACATCACCAACATCATTGCAAAAGAAGAGAAAATCGTCATGCGAAGCATCAATATCGACTCGCACGACGGCCTGTTCTCTGGCAACATCGTGGTGCAACTCGACGACACGTCGAAACTGGAAGCACTCGTGAAGAAACTACGCACGGTGAAAGGAGTGAAGCAAGTGACGCGACTGTAGAGAGGATTCAACTTTAAGGACTTTAAGGACTTTAGGGACCTTAAGGACTTTAAGGTCGTTAAAAAAAGCCCTCATGGAGGGCTTTTGTTTCATCAGAATTGGAAGTAGATGAAGGGTTGGACATCGCTGGATTTTACTTGAATGACAAGATAAATCACGAGCACCATGAGAATGGTAGCTGCTACCACCCCACCCTTTTGCAGCCAGCGCACCATGCGGTTTTCAAACGATGTGGGCAAGGCATGGGTGATGAAGGCGAGAAGAATCATGGCAAAGACATACTTGTAGGCAACAAACACGTCGGGCAGCACTTCGGGATTGAACTTGGTAAACATCTGCGTCAGCATGAGCGTAACGCCCTCGAAATCGGGACAGCGGAAGAACAGCCATGTGAAGCAGACGAGATGGAAGGTGAGCAGTACTGCGAAAAAGCGCCGGATGCCAGCAGGATGGTATTTGCGGTCGTGGTGCAATATGGTCTGCGAGAAGAATTTGTGGATGCAGACGAGGGCTCCGTGCAGACCTCCCCATACCACGAAATTCAAACTGGCACCATGCCACAAGCCGCACAAGGTCATGGCTATCATCTGGTTCAGGTACATGCGCACCTTACCCTTGCGACTGCCCCCCAAGGGAATGTAGATGTAGTCGCGAATCCACGAAGACAGCGAGAGATGCCATCGGCGCCAGAAATTGCTCATGGAGTCGGCCTTGAACGGCGCATCGAAGTTCATGGGGATGGAGAAGCCCATCAGCAGGGCAATGCCTATCGCCATGTCGCTGTAGCCGGAGAAGTCGCAATAGATCTGGACGCAGTAGCCATAGATGCCCAGCAACACCTCACCGCCGGAGAACAGGGTGGGATTGTCGAAGATTCTATCCACAAAATTCTGACTGATATAATCGCTGATGACGGCCTTCTTGATGAGTCCCGTAGCCACGAAATACACACCGCGACTCCATTCCAGGTTCTTCGACGGCCATTGCCATCCTTTCTGCCTGAGTTGTGCTATCTGCGGCATGAAATCGGTGGCACGGGTGATAGGACCGGCAACCAGCACGGGGAAGAAGGACACGAAGAAGGCATAGTCGAGGAAAGACTCAACAGGTTTCATTTTTCCCCGATATACATCTATCGTGTAACTCAAGCTCTTAAAGGTAAAGAAACTGATTCCCACGGGCAGCACGATGTCCCACGGCTGGAAGTTGCCGTTGATGGCTTGCGAAATCATGCTCGCAAAGAAGTTGGTGTATTTGAAGTAGAAAAGCAGCCCCAAGTCCACGAGGATGCTCAGCCCCAGCAGCCAGCGCGCTTTGGTACTGCGGACTTCGGCTTGTTGCTCACCTTCAGAGGTTTGTTGCTCACCTTTGGCTTTTTGTTGTGCTTCAAGCCGTGCTTTCCCGATGGCTTTCCCCAGGAAGAAGTCGGTGGCTGTGACCAGTGCGAGCAACAGGAAACACAAGCCGGAACTCTTGTAATAGAAGTAATAGGAAAAGAGCGTCACGAACAGCAATCGCCACGTTGCCTTCCCTCGCAGCAACATGTAGAAAAACGCGAGGAAGAGGAACAGGATGAGGAACAAGCCCGACGAGAACATCAACGGCTCCTTCGGGTTATATTGTAGTTGTGTCAGTATCTTTTCAATCAATTCGCCGGTCATAATGCATTGTTTTTTTATGTTTTCGCTTCGCTCAACGAGCTATCGCCGCCACAAAGGAGTCGAAGATATGTTTGGCAATCATCTGTCCTGCCTTGTGGTTGATGTGGATATAGTCTTTCGACCCCATGCCTTGTTCGCAGAACTTAGCCATAGATCCTGAGCCTCCCATGGCGTTGAAGAGGCTGTAGAAGGCTACGCGGTGTTGGGCAGCCAGCTGTCGCTGATAGCTGACGAGTGCCTCGATATTCTTCATCGTGCCTACGCCCTGGGCGGTACGTGCACCGCGGTCGGGTGTGCTCATGACGAGGATACTCGTCTCCGGATAGCCTTTTTTAAACAACTCCACCACCTTGTCCATCTGCTCCATGTACCATTTCAAGTGTTTCTCGCCCGAATTGGCAGAGATGGCATTGGTACCGAACTGGATGATGACCAGGTCGTAGGGGCGCAGGGCGTTGAACTCTGCCAGCATCTGACTGGAGAGATTTGACAGCGTGATGCCCGACGAGCCTCGCATACTGAAGTTGTCCACCACGATGCCGTTGTCGGTCTCCAGAGCGATGCCGAAGAGCGTTGCCGCCGACGACAGTCCCACGCTGACGTTGTTCATCCACTGTCGCGTCTCAGCCATCTGCACCTTCTCCGACGCTTGCAGCGTCCGCGTTTCGGGTGTTCCGCCCGTGACGTTCATCTGAAGTGAAACAGGAGCGGCTGTACGCAGATAGACGCGAGCCGACTGCCACTTCTGCGTGTGCGGAAACTCCAACAGGGGTTTGCCGTCGCTGCCCTTTGCCGTTGCCGACAGCGTTGGCCGCGAGCGGAAGGTCATATTGGCACCCGCCGACGCCTGATAGTAGCGCTCGGCAATGCCTGCCTGCTGCGCGTTGTAGCCGCCCGACTTCATCGCCATGAACTCCGTCATGCCCGACGAGTGGGTTTCTATGGTTTGTTTGTATTGGTTCAGTCCGTTGCCGGCGTCGAGCCATCCCACACCGTAGCCGCCGAATTTTGCCTGCAGCATCTCGCGCAGGTATTCCACCAGGATGTCGCCTTCGATGAACGAGTCGCCATAGTAGGCAATGCGCACCGGACGCCCGATGTCGCTCTTGCTCCGCAGCGTGTCCAGCATCTGGTAGAAATGGTCCATGCCACCGGCAGCACCAGCCGAGAAGTCTTCTATGGGCTCCACACCCTTGGGCCAGCTGATATGCGCATACTTGCTGTTTTGCACGGAGTCTGGCGCCGGCGCAACAACGGGCTTAGCCAGCGGGATGATGCCGCCTTGGTCGGCCTGTGGCGCATCGGAAAGGTCGGACAAAAGGTTGACCTCACGGAGCGTGACGTCACCTATCGTAATCGGTGGAAGCAGGTGCAACAGCAGCAACACGACTACAACAGCAGCCACCCACAGAAATGTTTTTTGCGAAAAGTCTCTCATCTGATTTTTGCTACTCGTGAAGGATTGGCATTGTCACTTTCGGGCTGCAAAAATACAAAACTTTTTAGAGCTATCGACAAAAAAACGAATGAATATCTTTATGTTTCCAGAATTTTATGTACTTTTGCACGAAACATCTATAAAACACAATGGTAAAAATAACGAAAGAAGCCGCACTGGAATATCACTATGCCGGCAAACCTGGTAAAATCGAGGTAAAACCCACCAAACCTTATCGTACGCAGACCGACCTCTCGCTGGCCTACTCGCCGGGAGTGGCATATCCGTGTCTGGAAATCCAGCAGAATCCAGACGATGTATATAAATACACGGACAAGGGCAATCTGGTTGCCGTCATCTCCAACGGTACTGCCGTGCTCGGACTGGGCGACATCGGCGCCATGAGCGGCAAGCCCGTGATGGAAGGCAAGGGACTGCTTTTCAAAATCTATGGCGGCATCGACGTCTTCGACATCGAGGTCGACGAGAAAGACCCCGACAAGTTCTGCGAAACGGTAGAGAAGATTGCGCCTTCCTTCGGTGGCATCAACCTCGAAGACATCAAGGCTCCAGAATGCTTTGCCATTGAAGAAAGACTGAAGCGAACGCTGGACATCCCCGTGATGCACGACGACCAGCACGGCACAGCCATCATCTCGGCTGCCGGACTGAAGAATGCACTGGAAGTAGCCGGTAAGGACATCACCAAGGTGAAAATCGTCGTCAACGGTGCCGGTGCCGCCGCCATCTCGTGTACCAAATTATATATGGCGTTGGGCGTGCGCAAGGAAAACATCCTCATGCTCGACTCGAAGGGCGTCATCACCTCCGACCGTCCGAATCTGACCGAGCAGAAAGCCTTCTTCGCCACCGACCGCCGCGACGTGCACACGCTGGAAGAAGCCGTCAAGGGCGCCGACGTCTTCGTAGGACTCTCCAAAGGCAACATCCTCAGCCAGGACATGGTGCGCTCGATGGCTGACAACCCCATCGTCTTCGCCCTTGCCAACCCCGTTCCGGAGATTTCCTACGAGGACGCCATGGCAGCGCGCCCCGACGTGCTCATGTCAACAGGACGCAGCGACTACCCCAACCAAATCAACAACGTCATCGGCTTCCCCTACATCTTCCGCGGAGCCCTCGACGTGAACGCTACCGCCATCAACGAGGAGATGAAGATGGCTGCCGTGCTCGCCATCGCCGACCTTGCCAAGCAGACCGTTCCCGACGTGGTCAACCAGGTCTATCATGTCAACGACCTCACTTTCGGACCGAAATACTTCATTCCCAAGCCTGTCGATCCGCGACTCATCACCGAGGTGAGCGCCGCCGTTGCCAAAGCAGCCATCGAGAGCGGCGTGGCACGCAAGCAAATCACCGACTGGGATGCCTACAAGCAGAATCTGAAACAACTGCTCGGACAAGAGTCGAAACTCACGCGCAACCTCCATGCCACAGCCGCTGCACACCCGCAACGGGTAGTCTTTGCCGAAGGAGAAAACCAAACCATGATGAAGGCAGCCGTGCAAGCCAGACAGGAAGCCATCTGCCAACCCATCCTGCTCGGCAACCCCGACCGACTGAACCGTATGGCAACGCGACTGAAACTCGACCTGACAGACATCGAAATCATCGACATGCGAGCCGACCAGGAACAAGGACGGCGCGCCACCTACGCCAAGCACCTGGCAGAGAAGCGCGGACGCGACGGCTACACCTTCCAGGAAGCCTACGACAAGATGTACGAGCGCAACTACTTCGGCATGATGATGGTAGAGACGGGCGAAGCCGACGCCTTCATCACCGGCCTCTATACGCGCTACAGCAACACCATCAAGGTGGTGAACGAGGTCATCGGCATCCGTCCCGAATACAACCACTTCGGAACGATGCACATCATCAACTCGCCCAAGGGTACGCTCTATATCGCCGACACACTCGTCAACGAAGACCCCGACACCGAGACGCTGGCAGACCTTGCCAAGCTGAGCATCCGTTCCGTGGAATTCTTCAACGAGAAACCCGTCGTAGCCCTCATCAGCCACTCCAACTTCGGCAGCAGCATCACCCCCGGAGCCGAGAAGGTGAAGAACGCCATCGCCACCGTACAAGAAGAATATCCCGACCTGCCCATCGACGGTGAAATGCAGATAGGCTTCGCCCTCGACAGGGAACTGCGCGACAGCCTCTACCCCTTCAACCGCCTGAAAGGACTCGACGTCAACACCCTCGTCTTCCCCAACCTCACCTCAGCCCGCTCCAGCTACAAGATGCTGCAGTCGCTCAACTCCGACGTGGAAATCATCGGCCCCATCCAGATGGGACTGAACAAAGCCATCCACTTCGTCGATTTCGGAGCCTCCGTGCGCGACATCGTCAACATCACCGCCGTAGCCGTCATCGACGCGTATGTGGGAAAACTGAAAGACGGAAAGGAATGAAACAATTGACAATCACAACACCCCCTTTAGGGGGCTGGGGGGCTTTCAATTGAAAATTCACAAATTCACAAAGTTAACGAATGTGAATAAAAAAGGGAGCTATCCTCACGGACTACTCCCTTTGCTATGTTCATAAAATATACAGCGGATTAACAAAAAAAAACGGTAACTTTATTTAAGAATAAACGTTAGTGTTTAACGTATTTTTACCCGAAACGGGAACTTTTGTGTGCTTTAACATTCGTTAGTTTTGTGAATTTGTGAATTTGTGAATTTACGGATTTTTCAGCGAAACGAATTTCTAAATATAAATAGGTTCGCGCGAATATATAATATATATATTATTATATTATTATTATAGGATATTACATTCTTTTTTTATAGTGTGATTTTCACAAATTCACAAATTCACAAATTCACAAAGTTAATGGTTTTAACGTTTTTCGCCCATGGTGCGGTTGACAATCAATTACGGCTCGCTTTGCGATGGTTCTTGATGAGATTGCCGGCGAATCTGGGCGAGATTGAAAACGGAACAGGCGGCTGTAAAGATTTGCGAAAAACCGACTTTTCCGAACCATTTTTTCTTCCCGATTTTTGGAGCGCGTTTCTTCCCTTCGTACCTTTGCATTGTCATTCAGACATCACCCATTTACCAACCCAAAAACTAAACTATTATGCCAGTACCGTACAAACTTTACAAAAACACGCGTGCAGGAAGCAAGACCGAGGGCAAGTGGTATGCACGAGCCACCCACTACAGCATCCTCGACACCGACAAACTCGCTTCTCAGATCGAGTCTGCCACCACCCTCACCAAGCCCGACATCGTGGCATGCATCGCTGCCTTCCTGCAGTACATCCGCGACGGCCTGCGCGCCGGACAGCGCGTCAAGCTCGACAAGTTCGGCTC
>JAFRYZ010000042.1 GCA_017442825.1 Prevotella sp.
CAGGATTATCATATAACAAAAAAATGACAATTGCTTATTTTATGGAAAAAGAGGGGTTCTTTTATTCAGAAAACAGCTTTTCTGGCAAAGAATCAATGTTTTCCAATTACAAGAAAAATACCAAATGATTAAGTCACTAATTGATAACATTAGTGTCCCGTTAAATAGGACACAAATGAATCTATTTATATAGCAAACCACTTGGGCAACAACCGCGTAGTGGTCAATGAGGACGGCACCATCGAACAGACGACTCATTACTATCAATATTATAATCTATGATGAAAAGAATATTTTTTACAATTGTAGCATTAACTGCCTGTCTTTATCTATCAGCTCAAGGAGTTTTCGAAGGACAGGACTGTCATAACCTCCGTAGTGGGGATGTCGTAGAGAAACAGCAGATTGGCTACAAGGAGGCTGGTCGGTCTGGAGAGAATGTATTATGGAATATCGGAGATATAGAAGTGATGAAGGACCAGTATGAAGTGGAGTACGCTTCTGTTCCTGATAATGATTCTATTATTGCCGGAACAGAACATGGTACGAGGTACTATTATGGTAACGAAGAAGGACAATTGCAATTACGAGGTTACGAAAACCATACAACAAAGGTCGTATATAATATGCCTGAAACGATTCTTCAATTGCCCTTGACCTATGGAGAAAAGGTAAATGGATGTTTTCATGGTGTAGCTGCTTATAGCGAACGTGTAGCTATGCGCCTGTATGGAACATACGAAGTGGAGACAGACGCAACAGGAATGATGATACTTCCTGAAGGGGATACCTTGCAACATGTAAAACGGGTACACAGCAAACGGATTACAGCTAAAGAGCGATTGGGTAACATACCGATAAAAACTACTTTGCAACGGGTTTTATCACCTTCTGCAACTTTTACAACAGACAGTATTATCGCAAAGATGCAAGGCGACAGCACCTTACTTGAAGTCAACACCTACCGTTGGTATGCGGAGGGTTACCGATACCCCATCTATGAAACCGTAACAACAGGACTTGTCGGCAAAGAGCCACAATATACAACTGCTTACTATTGTCCTCCAGACAATCAAGATGTCCTTGCCGATGAAGAGAACAGAGTGGTGAGAAATCTGTTAGCTGAGAAGAGTCGTTTCTTATCTGGATGGGACAAAAAAGCAATTGACAGCAACCATATTGGAGAAAATACAATGTCGAAACAGAACTTACAATTCAATTACAATGTAAACCTGCATAACAACGAAACGCTGTCAGTGGATTATTTCAATGCTTCTACGGCAGAAATCTCTTGCGGTGTATATACTGTAAATGGAATGGTGCTCACAGAACAACAAGAAACAGTACTTGGTGGTGCACATTCCTGTTCATTTGACCTCAGTCAATATCCACAGGGTGTCTATCTAGTGCGATTACTCGTTAATGAGCAATCATACACCGAGAAAATTGCAAAGAAGTAGGAAAAATTATTTTTAAAAAGTGATAGCGCAACAAAATCAAACTTCCTAAAGGCATCTACATCATCAATGGAAGGAAAGTTGTTCGTTAAAGACTTCAATACGCTGATCCATCAAGTGTTTTTCTTCCATAAAGTAAAACATTACTTTTTACTGAGTAAAATATTACTTTTTACTAAGTAAAACATTATATTTTACCGAGTAAAACATTACTTTTTACTTTTGGAAACATTACTTTTTACTGCAACAGTATCGTATATCCGCTGCTCAGGCTGACGGGGGTAGGACGATGATGCGGTAAAAAGGAGGACGCAAAAAGAAAAGAGGGAAAGAGAAACTTCCCTCTTGCCCAACAGGCCGTAGTGTATATCAGAGCTGCCAATAGCGTATAGAGTTTCCAGATTTTCAAATATGGTTTTGTTTAAGGTTTTTAGAGAATTCAGTATTGTGTTGTTTAGTTTTAATATTTAGTTTTCATGTATGTTTTTTAGTTTATTGTGTTTGCCATGTTGATATCTGCCGACAAAGATAATGGTTTTCCTGTAATCAGCCTACTTTTTTCAAAAAAACACATTTACCCCTCACTTATTTAATTTAAGGCACGCACGTTGTCACGTCGCTGTCGTGGTACAGACAAAAATTATCATCGGGTCAAAAGAAACAAAGGGAACTTGCAATGCAAACCTCACAAGTAGTTGATAAAGAGTTGCTTACTGAATATAGTATAGTTGCCATTCTTTTAACTTGGCCTTAGATTGTTTTTTATATAAAGACTATCAGTTGCATTGCTTTTGCAAGTTGATAGGGATAATATTTCTGTTTAATAAAAAAAAGTGTCTTTTTCTTTCTTTTATTTCGAATAAATAGTTACCTTTGTCAATGTTCTACGCTGAAGATGTGTATGTAAGCACATCGGATGGGTGGGATGACATGAACATTAAAGGCGTTTGCTAAGCGCTTTGACTTTGACTGTGTAGAACTTCGCAACCTCTAACGAAATGTCAGATCAAACGCAACAGCAAATGTCCCTGGGATAGTTATATATTAACAAGATATATAGACTAATCAGCGTGGGGCGTTTGTGTTGCTCGTTTCGACATTTCGGGCAATGCGAAGGCCTTACACAGTGGAGCGAGCGACCTGCATCGACTCCACGTTTCTTTTTATGTTTTGTGTCTTAAATAAACTTTATATTTAATACTGGTGTTGGAGTCCACAGAATTGATGAAGTTGTCATTTCTATATGAAACAACAATTGGTCTATTTCAATGCACGTGATAAGTTAATTCGTTTGGATTTACATAAAATTGCTTATTTCGAAGCGGATGGTAATTATACTTATATCGTGACAGCAAACAAACAAAAAGTTTGTTTGACGATGAATCTTTCTCATACAGAAGAGGCTATAGCTACCCAGTTGGGGAAGGCTGCGAATCACTTTATACGCATAGGTAAGCGTTTTGTTGTCAATATGAATTATATATTTCAGGTTGACATCCAGAAACAAGTTTTATTGTTGTCTGATTGGGAACAATTTGTTTTTCAATTACCAATTTCTAAGGATGCGCTTAAAAAAGTGAAGGATATAGTTATAAAAATCAAAATATAAAGCAATGGAAGTTATCGTAGGCAGAGAACAACAGACGCGTCGTTTGTCTGTTGTAAGAGATGGAAAAGTGCAACTGGCAGGACAGCCTGGTAGTGTGCCAATGGATGTTAGTCGGCAGCATGCCGCATTTCGGTTTTTGAATAACGATGGTTGGGAAGTTAGAAATCTCAATGCTCGTAACGTTACCTTTGTCAACGGCATTGCAATTGAGAAAAAGGTGGTAACGGAAAAAGACAAAGTTGAATTGGGAAACTCTCATTATCTTTTATCGTGGGACGTCATTAGAGGTCCGAAGGTAGAAACTGTTGATATCCGACCCCTACAAAGGATATGGGAATGGTACGAATACACACAACTGGAAGCGAAGGAGAAAGAAAGAAGGACACAGAATTTTCAAAAGCTGGGCGGAATACTTTCAACTTGTGGTCTTCTTTTCTTCTTTTCAGGTGGACTAGGATATTTACGCTTTATATTGATGGGTATATCTGTTCTCATAGCTATCTTCTTTTTCATGAGAGGCTTCAGTTCAGACTCATCTCTCAATCTAAAGATGAATGAACTTGGCAAAGAGTTTCGGAAAAAATATACCTGCCCTAAATGTGGTCACTTCATGGGCAACGAGCCTTATGATGTGCTGATTCAGAACGATGCTTGCAAGTTCTGTAAGGCTAAGTATATTAAATAAGTAAGTTCGGGCGAAAGAATAACACTTTTGACATTTCATACAGAAATCGGGGTATTACATACAGGATTCATTTGGAAATTTGTTCTTTGTTTAAAACCCGATTATTTTTGCAACAGTAAAACCTAAAAACTTTATAATTATGAGCGAAACAACTATCCTTGAGAACAATTCTCAAATGAACGAAGAGACCATTTTCGAGAACGGTAATGTTGAAAATGTAGAGAACACTGTTGAAGGTGAAGTTTATGAAAACTGTCAGGAGAACCCCAAGAAAGGTAAATCATGGGCAACAGTAACCTTAGGTGGCGCGGCTGCTATCTTGATGGGAGCCGCTGGAGTAGGCATCTATGCTTATCAAGCTCATGGGAAGGAGCCGGAACCAGTTGGTTCACCAGAACCTCCAACGAAAACAAACTCTGAAGGAAAGGAAGCAGAGGCTAAGGTTGAAGAGCAGCCCCAGAAGCCAGAAACGGAGAACCAAGCGCACCAACAAAATGAAGAAGTGCACCACACTGGAGAAGTTCACCACGTGCATTATTTTGATGATGTTCCTTATGTAGGAGAAGCAGGTAACGATTTGTCCTTCAGCGAAGCCTTTGCACAAGCTCGTGCAGAAGTTGGTCCTGGTGGAGTCTTCTATTGGCACGGCGGTCTCTACAACACCTATTACGTTGACGAGTGGAATGCCATGACTCCAGCAGAACGTGCCGAGTTTGCTCAGCAAGTTCCTGTAGCAGTTCCTGCAACTAAACTTGTGGATCTTCCTACTGATGATGCTCCCGAGATTACTTACACTGGGTATGAAGAGACAGGTGGCGACGATGCAATTGTGGTAGATGAGCAGACGGCAGAGAACTTCAATCTTGGAAATGATGTTCACGTTGTTGGCTATGGCGATGCTGAGGGTCACCTTGTTGTCGGTTACGACAACAACGACGACAAAGATGTTGATTTCGCTATCATTGATGTTGATGATAGCCATGACATCAGTAACCCCGATGTCATAGTTGATACACAAGGTAATGTTTCCACAGTTTCCGAGGTAGCATCGAATTATACTTCACCGCAGGAGAATGCTGGTGTAACGAACAATGAGAGTGCTGACAGCAATGCTGCTGAAGGTTCAACCTATGATGACCAGCCTGCTATCGAGTCAGACACTGACGACCAGTCTGTTGCCGACTCAAGCGACGAAGACATGCAGTATGTATCATATACCGATGATTCATTAGATAATCTTGATGCCGGCATCGATATGACAGACAATATGGTTGACCTTTAATCATGGTACGATATGCAAGTAAAGCGAATCAAGTGTCCGAATTGTAATGTCGTCCTTGATGTCAAGAACTCAAAGGGGCTGCCCGAGATGCAAATCTCCTGTCCACGATGCAGCACAGAACTGCTGGTGAAGTTCAAGCCACAGGCAGCCCCGGTAGAGGCTCCCACCTTCTATGCCCGTCCCCATGGCTCGGCAGACAGTGGAGAAACTCAGCTGGGCGATAACCGGTCCTTTGAGACACAGTTGGCAGGTGATGGGCACAACGTTGGGAAGGAACCCACTTCCCGTGCCGTGCTGGTCTGTGGCGGAAACATTTATCCTCTTTCAGAAGGACGTAACGTGGTGGGCAGGAAAGCTTCGACATCCAAGGCAACCGTTCAGATTGCTACAGATGATCACTACATGAGTCGCCAGCACTGTGTCATTACAGTTACAACAAAAGCTGACGGAACCCCGAAAACTGTTCTTAGTAACTTTCAGAATAAGAACGAGACCGCCATTGACGGACATACAATTGCCAGCGGCGATGCCATCATTCTGCAAGACGGAAACACCATCACGATGGGTCAGACAGCAGTTACATATAGCATAACCCATTTTCATGACTAATACTTGAATAATATGGCTTTCAACACTTACAATTTCAACCCCTGTGCCTGCCACAATGATGCTCCCGCTGTAGCAAGTTGCGGTGTCTGCGGTAAGGCAATGTGCAGGACGTGTGTAGATGAATCTACCTATACTTACGATAACAAGCCTATGTGTAGGGATTGTACCTCCAAGCTTTTGTCTGAAAATATAGAAGGATACAAGAAGGAAATCTCATGGTCGAAAATAAAGCTGGTTTTTCTGGTTGTCTTCCTTGTGCTGGGTATTTTCATCTATATCAGTGACAAGAACCAAGCCATGACTGCTTGGATTATTGCCGGCATAGGCGGCATTCCCTCCATTGCAAAAGGCGTGTTCAAAAAGTCTGCTGAAGAAAAGGCAATGGATACGTTTATGGTTCGCACCAATGCTGAGGACGGTTGCCTGCAGATGCTCTTTGCCTTCCTTTTCCGTTTGGCTCTCACCATGCTTCTTGCCCCCATTGCAGCCATCTTCTTCTGCATCAAGAATTGGGCAAACATCAGCAAGTGCCAGACTGCCCTTGACAGAGACCAAGCTGCTTACAATAGGTTGGTACATGGGGGAAGATCGCAAAACAACACCCAGCAACATCAGCATACCTGGCAGCCAAAATCCCAATCTCAGCAGCCCGATCAGCAGTATCAGCAATCTCAGCAGATGCGTTCCTATGGTAGTGAGGAAACAGTAGCCAGTGCTGTAGGTGGACGAAAGCGTGCCTGTTTGGTGTTCAACGACAGGACTCTTCCTCTTGCCGCCGGCAAGAACATTGTTGGAAGAAAAGCTGAATCGTCGGAAGCTACCGTACAAATTCCAGCCGATGACCTCTATATGAGCCGTCAGCATTGCATTATCAATATCTCGTATGGGGCAGATGGCGGAGTCGAAGCTATGCTCTGTAATTACCAGAACAAGAACCGTACAGCCGTGAACGGCAAGGTGATAAGCGGACAGGGCAACATTCTGTTGAGCGATGGCAGTCAAATAACGTTGGGTCGTACTACGGTAATATTCAGAAACTCATAATAAGTCGATAATATAAAAAAACAACACTATGGAAATAAAAATCTATCAACCGCTATTTATCCACGAGCAAGGTAAACGTGACAACCAAGAGGATGCCTTATGGAATGAGGGAGCGACAGCACTTGACAGTTTGTTTATTGTCTGCGACGGCATGGGTGGTCATGAAAAAGGCGAGGTGGCAAGCCAGACCTTCAGTCAGGCTTTGGGCAAATGGTTTGCCGAGCATGTTGATTCCCGACAGCCTCTTGCCGATGCTCAGCTTTCCAATGCCATCACATACGCCTATGATGAACTCGACAAGCAGGACGACGGAAACAGTATCAAGAAGATGGGTACCACACTCACCTTATTATATATACACGCGCATGGCGTAACGGCAGCCCATATTGGCGATAGCCGCATCTACCATATCCGTCCTGGGTATTATACGGCAGATCATCCTGAAAAAGCCATTCTCTACCAGTCGCGTGACGACTCTTTGGTCTATGAGCTCTATCAGACCGGTGAAATCAGTTATGAGGAAATGGCTACACACCCTCAGAAGAATGTCATTACCAAAGCCGTCACTCCGGCAGGTAGAAGAGAAGACCCCTCTATCATCCATATCACAGACATCAAGCCAGGTGACTACTTCTATCTATGTTCGGACGGTATGTTAGAGAAGATGAGCAATGCTGAGCTTGCAACCTTGTTTTCTACTGCTGATACTGACGAACAGAAACGTCGTCATCTTGTAGAAGCAACTCAAGACAATGCCGACAACCATACGGCATGGATTATCCGCGTGAAAGATGTACATTTGGTAGCAGGCGACCCCACAACTAATGAAGAACTGACATCCAAATACAACGCTCTGAATATAAAGCCTAAGCAACAAGAGCCGGAAGTGCAGATGGTAGGAGTTCAGGAAGTAGAAATTGTCACGGCAACACAGAAACCAAATCCGCAAAGAAAAAGAATGACACGTCCACTTCCTAAGACGGAAAAGCGAAGCCTGTTTTCTTGGCTTAAAAGGTGGCAAACGCTTGCTGCAATAGTTGGAGTATTTGTCATCCTTACAACCTTGTTAGTTTTAGTAAATCGTTCACCGAAGAATGAAGCAGATGATGAAGAGGTCATTGAATCTATCTCTAAATCTGAGATTACATATACACCATCCGTCGATAAGGTAACTGTTACAACTAAAGATGTTTATCCTAAGCCTGACAACCCCAAAATATCTCCTCCAGAAAATAACCTCATAGTTATCAATGCCTCAAAAGTTGATTCCACTGTGAAGAAAGTGGTTGCCAAACTGTCTGGAAAAGCAATCGAAAAATAGAATTAGAAGAAGTAAGTTGGCAAAAACAATGAATGAATCCTCAATGTTGCGTGTAGGTACCGTGTTGCGTGGTATCTATCGCATAGACCGATATTTGTCTTCCGGGGGCTTCGGCAACACTTATGTGGGCTACAACATGCAGTTCGATGAGTGTATAGCCATTAAGGAGTTCTTTATGAAAGGCATCAGCGAACGCGAAACCGACCAGATGTCGGTCAACGTGAGCAATGGGGACAATCGCGACAGCTTCAGTGAGCAGCGTGAGAAGTTCCGTGTGGAAGCTAAACGTTTGCGCAAGCTGAAGAATCCGCACATTGTGGGTGTGCACGATTTGTTCGAAGAGAACGGAACAGCCTATTATGTGATGGACTATATCGACGGTGAGAATCTGTCAGAGCGTTTGAAGCGGACAGGCAAGCCCATGACGGAACAGGAAGTCTGGGACTTCTTACCACAGATACTCGATGCCTTGAAAACCGTTCATGATAAGGATTTGTGGCACCTTGACATCAAACCCGGCAATATCATGGTGGATAGATCGGGTACGGTACGCCTTATAGATTTCGGTGCCTCCAAGCAGTTGGACGCTCAGAAGGGTGGTGCAACGGCAAGTACGGCTGCCGCCAGTTTCACCAACGGCTATGCTCCGCGCGAGCAGATGGAACAGAACTACTCGAAGTTTGGACCATGGACAGACATCTACGCTCTTGGAGCTACGATGTACAATCTGCTTACCAATGTGTTGCCGCCCCTGCCCTCAGACATCGACGACGATGACAGCGAGGACAAGCACGTGGCTCTTCCTTTCCCTGAAGAGGTGAGCGAACGTATGCGAAAGCTGATACTCTGGATGATGGCTACGCACAGGACAAAGCGTCCGCAGTCTGTTGATGAACTGATACAGTATTGCAAGCAGAGCGACGAGAAACATTCCGCTACCGACACGACATCGAAGGCTGAAGAAACAGAGTTGAAGTCTATTCCCCAACAGACAGAAAAGGACAACAAGCAAGTGGAGGTGGAAGAACCAACTCAGTCTTACCAGCAACAATTTGTTGCAGAGCCACAGTCTCAAAGCAATACGAAACGGAATCTCCTTATCGGCATGGTTGCGGCGTGCATCCTTTGTATTGGTGGTTTCTTCCTGATACATCTGTTGTCAGACCGTTCTGATGCTACTACTGTTGCCAGTGGTACGGATGACATTTCTTTGAAAGTCTCTCAGGTTGTAGTGCTTATGAAGTCGGCAGACAAGCTGGACTACTATGCTTTGGGCAAGGCTGACGATGGCAAGTATAAGGTTGCCAAGGCGGTACCTAACTACACCCCTTCCGACAAGCAGGTGCATGTTGCCGTCTCGTCCGATACTTCACAGAATAGGATTAATACCATTGATGCCCTCTTGAGCGAGGTATATTCAACCTACGGAGGTGCGAAAGTCGTGTTCATTGCTCAGCAAAACCTTTCGGCAGACCCCTCCGTTCAGCAGGTCAGTCAGTACTTGTCAGGCAAGAACATGGCTATTGACTATTATAACCCTTCACGCTATTCTGGTGATGATGCCAAATTAGTGGAAGAATACGTAAACAATCAACCATAAATAATCAAAAACTTTAAAAAACAAAACAACTATGAAAAAGAATGTATTTGCAATTTTAGTGAGTGTAGTATTGGCTCTTGCCATTAGTAGCTGTAACTCAAAGAAGGGTGGAAACGCCGAAGGACAGCAGGCAGACAGCACCGCCACGGTATCAGCCTCGTTCGACTATACGCCGGCGGAGCCTGTCGGCGGCAAGAAGAAAGCTGTGATAGAGTTGGGTGCGTCTGGCTTCAACCAGTTTGTCATCGAGATAGACAAGGACAAAAACTGGAAGATGCTGAAGAAGGAGTTCGGTACAAGCCTCATTTCAGAGAACATGACCGATGCTGAAACCATCAAGAAGAAGTTGGAAGACTATATCCAGTCTATCCTCAGTTTCGGGGTTGATGGTAAGAACATCTTCTTCGTCGTCAGCTCAGGGGCAGCCAAAGAACCCGTCATTGACCGAATTACCGCAGCACTGAAGAAGATTGGCTATTTTGTGAATGTGGTTACACCAGAGCAAGAGGCTAAGTATGCTTACCGCTGTGTGCTTCCCAAGGGTTATGAAGACAAGGCATTCGTCGTTGACCTTGGTTCGGGCAACACAAAAGTGTCGTATCAGGCTGACGGACAGACAAAGACAATGGAGACCTACGGAGCTAAATATTTCCAGAAATCTGTCAGCGATGCTGATGTCTATAACGATGTGAAGACGAAGTTGGCAGAGATTCCTTCCGCCAACTGCAAAACCTTGTTCTTGATTGGCGGTGTTCCTTTCCAGATGGCAAAGATGCAGAAGAAGGGCGACGAACGTTTCACCGTGCTGAGCACCAATCTCTCCGATTACAAGGAGTTGGAAGAGAAGGAGGGCGACAAGATGAAGAGCGGTCTGAACATCTACAAGGGCATCCTCGATGCAACCAATGCCAAGCAAGTCGTCTTTGATTGGGATGCCAACTTTACCATCGGCTTCCTGTTGGAACTCTAAACTATCATTGTTCAATCTTTCAACCCTTCAACCCTTCAACCATGAATACATCATCCATGTTGCAAGTAGGATCCGTTCTACGCGGCATCTATCGAATAGAAAAGCAGTTGGCATCCGGCGGCTTCGGCAACACCTATATGGCTACCAACATCGAGTTTGGCGACCAGGTAGCCATCAAGGAATTCTTTGTCAAAGGGGTGACAGAACGCGACGAGACTACCGGCAGTGTCAGCGTGAGCAATATCACCAACTATGAAAAATTCCGGCAGCAGAAGGAAAAGTTCAAGAAAGAGGCCCGCCGCCTGCGGCAGTTTAACAATCCTCACATCGTGAGTGTTCACGACCTGTTCGAAGACAACGGAACAGCCTATTATGTGATGGACTATATCGACGGTGAGAGCCTTTCCGAGCGGATGAAGCGAACAGGAAAGCCCCTGACTGAGCAGGAGGTCAAAGGCTTGCTTCCGCAGATACTCTATGCCCTGAAGACGGTTCATGATGAAAAACTGTGGCATCTTGACATCAAGCCCGGTAATATCATGATGGACAAGTCGGGTAATGCATTTCTCATTGACTTCGGTGCTTCGAAGCAGATGGATACGGAACGGGGCGGTGCTACAGCCAAGACCGCCATCGCCTATACCAGCGGTTATGCACCGCGTGAGCAGATAGAGCAGAACTACTCGAAGTTCGGACCGTGGACAGACATCTACGCACTAGGTGCCACGCTCTATGCAGTGCTGACAAACAATCATCCGCCCATCCCCTCGGCTATCGATGATGACGAAAGTCCTGACAAACACATTGCTTTGCCCTTCCCCGATGGTGTCAGCCATGAGATGCGCAACCTTGTCTTGTTTATGATGCGCACGAACCGCACAGAACGGCCGCAGACGGTTGATGTGTTGATACATGCATTCAATACAGCCTCCGCCTCCAGCCAAAGGGAAGGGGCTGGCAATGCTAACCGGCAAGCAGGGACAAATGCAAATACTCATAAGCAACGCAGCGAGGAGCCCCACAACGAAACGGAAGCAGTTAGCGAAGAAACAATGTTCAAGTCGGGTACTGCAGATGAAAAGACAAAGTATTCTGCACAATCACGCAGTGCTGAATCCCGCCTGTCATCGAAAACGAAAAGCGAAGAGACAGCATTCACGCCGAGACAAACGAATAACACAACGAACAGTTCTCCCAACAGCAAACCGTCTTATCAGCCCGTATATGATGAAGATGATAGCAGTGAAAGAGCTTTAAACAACTTTATTATAGTTTGTGTTATCTGTTTCTTAATGGGATTAGCTATATATTGTATTCTTCAATGCTCTTCTCCCGGTGGAAGCTTGACAGTTGAAGATACAAATAATGCACAAACAGAGACCTTTATCTCAAGTGACACAAGTGATGATGCAACGTATGGTAAGAAAGATGTCACCTATCCTAATATGGGAACAGGAGTCTATGAAGGTGGACTGCAAAATGGAGAGCCACATGGACATGGGACTATCAACTATTCAAGTGGCATGACGTTCATCGGAGATTTCCAGAATGGGCAAACACATGGTCATGGAGTGTTGAAGTCTGCTACAGGAACAGTGCTCTTTGATGGGACATACGAGAATGGAAAGCGAAAGGAAGGGACAACAACCTATGAAGATGGTCGTACTTTTACGGGAACGTATGATTGGGATGGAACAAGAAAAGAGGGAACGCTAAAATCTGCAAATGGAGAAGTCCTTTTCAAAGGAACCTTCGATATTATTGGAAACTATGATACTGGCTATGGAAAAGAAGAAGGTGGTAGTGGTGTCGATGCGTTTGTGTATGTGGGTAATTTCAAGGATGGAAGTTGGAATGGTGAAGGAACTGAGACCTGGCCAAATGAAAAGAGATCGAATCATGCGTATAAATACAAAGGAAACTTTGTAAGTAACGAAAGATCTGGATATGGCACAGTGTATTTTAATAGTGGTGGTTACTATAAAGGCGAATGGAAAAATGGAGACCGTTGTGGAAATGGGACTGAATTCTATGCAGATCACACATATAAAACGGGTATATGGGAAAACGATAAACTTGTAACAGAAACAGAACGAGGAACGTGGAATTAAGGTAATGGAATGATAAATATTTTATAATTGAAGGAGAATGATAACTATGAAAAAGCAATTATTGTTATGCTTGTGCTTGTTGCTCAGTGACGCAGTTCATGCTCAGGTAACACCGCAGCCCATTACAGGGGTTAATGTGGAGCATCACGACTCGGCATGGTATGCAGACCAGGCTCAGGCGTGGCTGAAAGTGGCGCAGGCTTCGCCACAAGACGAACTGGCATGGAAGTATTTTTATATGGCAAGCAGCTATAAAGAAAGTTATTCCGAAAACGACTCTACGAGTGCCGATACCGCGATGAAACTATTGGAAGAGAACATCAAGGGTACTTATACCTATTATTACTGCAAGTATCGAAATGAACGCCTCAAACTAGATGTTCCGACATCGGTTTCCGATGGCTATATTCGCAAGGCATTGGAGCTGCTGCCAGAGAATAAAGATTTCTTTGACTACGATGTGCTGACCTACTTCTGTGCCACCCACGATAACTGTCCGCAACTCAGCGCGTTGGCTACGGAGTATTATAAGAGCGGCATCCTCTCACCATACATATTAGACTTCACCCGTAACGAACTGCGCGGCATGCCGGCTAATACCATCTATATGGGATTCGTTGACAGTGACCTCAATCCCAAGTGGGTGTTGAAATATGGCAACAACGAGTTCACGGGTGTTGATTGTATCTATTTAGGTTTATTGACCAATGACAGTACATACCGTAAAAAAGTGATTGCCGACCTGGGAATAAAAGAGGATTACCCTCTTCCCGCCGAGTTTGAGACGTGGGAGGAGTACGAAAATGGTATGTTGGGGCTGCTCCGCTTCCTACAGGAGAAGACTGGTCGCCCCATCTATTTCAGTTCCTCGAATCTTGACAACCGCGATCCGTGGTACAATCATCTGTGGTATGAAGGGTTGGCTTATAGGTTTACGGAAGATGACTATGATGTTGCTGAAGTGAGACGCAATAATGTTGAGCATATATATGATTGGAAGACAGCACAACGTCCTGTTAAAGAAGATAGCTGGTACGTCAGCAAGGCGTTAGCAGCCAAGTATTTATATGTCCTGCATAATGCCCTGTACGTCTATGCCAAAGAGGGCGAAAAGGCAAAAGCCAAACGCTATCATGACATTGCCGCAGCCATTGGCAGGGGTATAGCCGACAGCGACGAAGAATTGAAGGAGTTGCTGTACGAGTGTGATATGCTGTACGACTGTGCAAAAAATGGTATAGATCCCGATTTTTTTGATGGAATAGAAGACGAAGAATAGGATAGGACTATGAAAAAGAGATTATTATTACTTGCCCTTGCAATAGTAGCAGGTGTATCAATGGCTGTCTCATCGCCTATCGTGAAGAAGGATGAGGTGGTAAAGGATAGTGTAAAAACGGCAAAAGACTATATTCAAGCCGCCGAACAAGGAGATGTTGAGGCACAAGCAGGCTTGGGAAACTGTTATAGGTATGGTCTTGGCGTAGAACAAAGTGACAGTCTGGCTGCTGTATGGTACCGAAAGGCTGCTGAACAGGGGCATGCTGAGGCGCAAAACATTATAGGCTTGTTCTATTTTGACGGGCAAGGTGTTGAACAGGACTATCAGAAGGCTGTTGAATGGTACCGCAAAGCGGCAGAGCAGAAGGAATCAGACGGTTTGACAAACTTAGGCTATTGTTACGAGAAAGCTTTAGGCGTATCAAAAGACTACCAAAAAGCAGTAAACCTATATCGCAAAGCAGCTGAGCTGGGGAATAGTGAAGGACAACGCCGTCTGGCTTTGTGCTACCTGCATGGCAGAGGTGTCAAGATGAATACCAAGACTGCCGCCTACTGGGTGCAGAAATACAGAGAAAACGGAGAGGAGGAAGAGTAATTAAAATCTAAACATTGACGAAATTATGAAAGACTTACAATCAGGTTCTAAATTGCAAGGTGATGAGACTCAAATAAACTTTAGAATAACCGATATCAAAACAATTGATAAGGGAAAGAATCCTGCTGCTATGAGTTATTATGAGAGATTATTCTATGAGGCGTTAGAAGGCAACAAGGATTCTTTCAAAGAATTGAAATTCTATGCAGGTTCCGGCAATGCGGAAGGCCAATACTATTTCGCTCTCTATTATGCAGAAACAACCCACAACGATTTAGACGAAGATTACATATATTGGATGGAGAAAGCCACTAAAAACGGCTACCAACCAGGTTGTAGCAATATCAATAGCGAGACAATAGATACAGAATTCGTTGGTATGACACTCAATGAAGCCGTAAAGTCATGTTTCTCCAAGTATGCCACTTTTACGGGTAGGGCGAGCCGATCCGAATACTGGATGTTTGCAGTATTCTTTCTACTTGTAACTCTATTATTCATTATTGCTGCTGTCGCCCTGGCAACAAACCAAACATTAGCCATCATCATCATGATTCTTTATGGTCTGTTCGAATTGGCAGTATTACTACCTATTTGGGCTGTGAGTATTCGTAGATTTCACGATATTGGAAAAAGTGGATGGTGGTCTTTGGTTGGTTTTATTCCATACATAGGATGGATTATATTCTTATATTTCATGTGCAAGAAAAGCGCACCTGACAATAAATACGGAAAGAAACCTTAAAAGATGAATACCAAGACTGCCGCCTACTGGGTGCAGAAATACAGAGAAAACGGAGAGTGACGCACGTGGAAGTGCTAACGAGGATGATGAATAAATAGCAAAAGCGTAAATTATGAAATACTTACAGTTAGGAAGCACCTTGCGGGGTGGAAAATACAAAATAGTGGGTGTTGCCAGGACAGAAGCTGGCGGCATCACCTATAAGGCAACCGATATGGAGTTTGCCACGGCGGTTGCTATTAAGGAACTATTCATGAGTGGTGTAACGGATCGTGACAACTATACAGGCTCCGTCAGAGTCATAGCCAATATCGACAGCTTCCAGCTGCAGAAGGAAGCATTCAAGGATGAGGCTCGGCGGTTGCGGAAGTCGGGTACCGTAAAGGTTTACGACCTGTTCGAGGAGAACGGAACTGTCTATTACGTGACGGACAGCAGCGATGGCATCGAACATGAAGAGACGAAGGCTTCTCAGGCATCTTCGGCGGATGAGTCAACGGTAATGGCTCAATCCCCGTCGGTCGATGAGTCAACAAAGCTTTCCTCAAAAGCTGGCAGTGAGCAGACGCGCTATGCTTCAAGCAGTATGAATGAAGAAACCATCGCCTCTTCGCAAAACTATAACAACAGCAGTAGTGGTAGCGGAAACAGAGAAAGCTACAACTACGTGCCACCGCAGTCTTCCAAGTCGAAAAATTTGCTGGCACTTATTATCGTTGTCGGAGTTTGGGGAATAGCAGCTTTGTTCCTGCTCAATGGCGGTTGTGGAAACAGTTATCAACTAAGCCCTGTTGATGTTGATACTAACTTTGTTGAACCGGTTGATACCATAGTGGATGTAGATTTGTCTGCTGATACTATGGCTGTTGATACGTTTGCGGCAGAACCTGTTGCTAAGGAGGAATACTCAGAAGAAGTCCCGCAGAGACCGACAATAGCTATCACTGACTATATTTGGGGATACTGGTTCCAGCCTCATGATGCCACTCACGAGATTGAATTTGGAACAGACGGATTTGCCCATAATCCACGCTATGAAGACATGCGGGAAGAAGGGCAGTTTGAAATTCGGAATGGGAAGATTATCCTGAAATACGATAATGGCAAAACAGACTATTTAGACTATACGTGGTCTGCAGAAACATCTTCTTATTACCTTTCCAAGAATTATAACCCTCGAACGGGAGATTTTGACTATTATTTTGTTAAGCTACAATAAGAAGGTGTGGCTCCTCATCCGTTGCTATAGCGATCTTACGATTTCGAGGAATTTGCCGAGTGCAGTTTAATCTTATGCAAAGAATTCTCTACAGATAGAAAAAAGAAAAGAATGGAACATGCGACGCAAACCGTGTTGACCGCTCTGTTAGAACGGTTTATGAGGCTTGCGTCGCTATAATTCCTACGCTAATCGAGCGCTAATCGAGCGCAGCTATTTCACTTTGTATTCTACGTGGGAGTGGAGGCGTTTGCGCTCGAAATCGAACTTCTTCAGCAGCCTGCCCAGACGGTGCAGGTTGCGGGCATCCTCGCTGACACCGCTGCATTGCTCGTGCATGGCGTGAAGCAACGCAGTGGGGCTGAGCCATTTGCCCGTCTCCCATTTGCCCGGCTTCTGGAACATGTCGAAGAAAACCTGCTCGATGTCGTTCAACTGTTGGAAGTCGGCATTCTGCTGTTGTATGCGCTTCTCGTCGTCACGGTTGAACCAGGTGCGCTCGCCGCGGTTGATTTCCGCCAGCGCCTGTGCGTACATCTGTCGGTAGTTCACGGTGTCGCGGGTGTAGATGGTGCCGGCGGTGCGTATGCAGAGGAAGCGGCGCGAGCCGGTGGTGTCGGTCAGGGGCATGGGATCGTTGGTGGTGGCGATGAAGCTGGCGTAGCGTTTCTGCTGTCCCACCATCTCCTGGAACATCTTTCTCGACTTTACGTCGGTCTTTTGCAGCAGGTGTTTCAGGAAAGCATTCTGCCGTTTGGTCAGCTGATCGTATTCATCGAGGTTGATGAGTGCGAAACGCGACAGCATCTTTACGGCTTCGTTGCGGTTGGTGAAGTCGAGCCGGTCAACGTAGTAGAGTTGCAGGTCCTTCGGCAGAATCATCTTGCAGAAGGTCGATTTCCCGTCGCCCTGAGCACCGATGAGCAGCGGCACCAGCGCATTGCCGTACAGCGGGGCTTCCTTCTGCCACTGGGCTACCATGCCGAGGAACCAGCGGTGGAAGTCGTCCTCCCAGTGCGTGTTGTCCGTGGGCAGCCTGCGGGCGAAACTGCGGATGTGGTCTGTGCCGTCCCATTCAGGCAGACTTCCCAGCCACTCCGCGATGGGGTCGTAATCGCTCACGTATGTTGACTCCATATATCGCGTCATATCCTTGTCCCAGGCATCTATTCCGTTGAGCAGTGCATCGATGGTCATGCTGTTCTGTACTTCCTTGCTCAGCATCTGCCACGGCTTGTCAGTATCCTCGCGTCGTTTGTATTCGATGCCGCCCGTGAGCCTGTTGCGCCGCAATAAGTAGTTCTTCGTCAGGTTACTGATGAGGAGTTGCATCTGCTCCGTATAGTAAGGCACAGACTCACAGCCATTTCCACCTTGATTCGTCGTCCTCTTTTCTCCCTTTTCTTTTCCTCCTTTCTCATTAAGGTTAGTCACTTCCGGCAACTGTTCAGCCAGGTTTCCGTTCTCTCTTTTCACCCATTGCCAGCAGGCAGCGAGTGCTCGTTTCAAAAATTTTATCAGTTTCATACGCTACATTGTTTTTTATGTCTGTTAACATATCAGCGTCCGTTTTCCGAACAATAAGTCTTTGATTCGCAACCACTTGTGGTTGGTTTCCAAACTCTATGTGTTTGGAGCGCAAAGTGTGGCACTTTGGCGGGCAAACACATAGTAGTTGGAGAGTAGTGAGCTCGATTTTCGCTCGAAAGCGTAGGTTCTTCGGCGGTCTTAGTTTTGTAAACCTCTGTGATACAGAAGCTTACAAAACTTGCGTCGCATGTTCAATTTGAAGTTTTTATTTCCCCTGTAGGGGGAAACTCACCGGTGCCGTTTGCGCTCGATACAAGGTTTGATATACATCACCCACTTGCACTGGTTGCACACCTTTCGGTAGGTTCCCGTGCGGAAGCGCTCAAACTTGCTCAGCGGCAGCGTGCGTCCGCAGACGCGGCATACTTGTGTCTGTTCCATGATCCTTTACCATTTACTGCAGTCCTAACGTGTAGTTGGGAATAGCCATGTAGCGGTTGTGCTTCTTGTCCATCTTGCAGCTGACGTGCAGCCACTTGCCGCCTCGGCTGTTGTATTCGAATAGCAGTTGGTCGAAGATGGTATTGTCACGGATGAAGTCGAAATATTGCAGTCCTGTCCCTAAGTTGGGGATATAGATGTCAGCTGCCTCGCCGCGCATGTGCTGCGAGTTGCCCACACCGTGCACCAGTTCGTTCAGCCGCTCGCAACGGTAGCCGGAGTTGATGTGTATCGGTCCGAACTGGTCGCGTAGCGGTTGCAACACCTGTTGGCACAGGTTGCGCATGGCAATCACGTGTTCCCATGAAGGCTCGTTCCTGACACCGTGGCGGTCGGCAGTCTGGCTGTGGAGAAACTCACCCAGCGTGAAGTCGTCCGACAGCTGCATCAGTAAATCTAATGCTTGTTTGCTCATTGTCTTTTTCCTTTCTTCTTTTTTAGAAATTAAAAACTCACATTCTACCGGTAGCGGTTGCAAAGTTATGCACTTGCTTCAGGGTGGAAAAAGACTTTTCAGACGAAGAATAAACCGTTTTCAGACAAAAACTAAACAGATTGGTTGGGATAGTAGTAATTCGCCTTCACCGTGTTGAGGTTGCTGCTTAGGTTGGTGTTCTTGGCAATGAACTGAAAGTAGGCGTGTGTGGTGACGCGCAGTAGCGGTTTGATGTTGCGGAGAATGATGTAGATGTCTTGCAGTGCATAACAGTCTTTGTCGAAGACGTACACTGCTCCTTCGCGGTCGCAGTCGGTTGTCAGGAATAGTTCCAACTGATAGAGCAGAGGCAGAAGGTTTGGCAGTTTGTCCGGACATGCCATCTGGATGAGCTGTTGGTGGATGTTGGGAAGGGTAGGGATGAGCGTTTCTGGAGTATCTCGGCTTTCCTTTGTTGTTGCAGGTTGCAGGCTTCGCAGCAGGCGTAGTATTTCTTCGTTCTGGGCAATGAGCGTTTGCTGGTTGCGTAGCATTTGCAACCAGGCATGTTCCGGTATCTTTGCCCCCCAAGAGGAAGGCAAGTCTGGGATGTCGTCGCCATAGTCTGAAGGATGCTCCATAAAAGTTGGGGAACTTTAAAAACACCGCAACAAATCACAAATCGTATAGCGTCGAGAGAGAGCGATACAAACCGTCCGTTGGGACTGTTGTGCATCGAGAATAAGTGCTTGCAGGAAGCACAGCCATCAAAATGGTAGTTGTCAGCTGGTCATGGTAGATAGGGCAGTCTTTCCTTGCCCGTTGCTAAGGTGCATGTTCAGCAGCGATGTGTTATCCGTTAGAAAATCCTCGTTTCATTTGGATGCTTTACATGCCTAAACTTCCAGTATGCAAAATTAGGTATTTGCGCGTTATGTACAAAAAGAGAACGAAAGATTGTTACTATTTTCGGCAAATTATTGACCTATGTCAAAAATGTGATGATGCAGCTGCAGCATCCTTCATTCCCTTTATCTATGGGGGCTCTGTGGCTTTCGGCTAATTGGCGCTTTGCTGCATGTTTGTCGGGAAGGAAAAGCTGCCGTACCTTTGCCCTCGCAATGATGAAGCTGACAGATGTCATCAGTCGCTTGCAAGGGGCTTCTGATTTGCACGCCATCCGGAAGGCAACAGAGAGTTATTAACAAAAGTCATTTAACACAACCAATTAAAAAAAGGAGAACAAATTATGCCAGTACCGTACAAACTTTACAAAAACACGCGTGCAGGAAGCAAGACCGAGAACAAGTGGTATGCACGAGCCACCAACTACGGCATCCTCACCACCGACAAACTCGCTTCTCAGATCGAGTCTGCCACCACCCTCACCAAGCCCGACATCGTGGCATGCATCGCTGCCTTCCTGCAGTACATCCGCGACGGCCTGCGCGCCGGACAGCGCGTCAAGCTCGACAAGTTCGGCTC
>JAFRYZ010000006.1 GCA_017442825.1 Prevotella sp.
CGCTTTTTTGAGCGAAGCGACTGCAAAGGTACGACCTTTCAGCTTACCAGCCAAAAAAATATGAAATTATTTTTAATACTATCACAACTTTTTCGACTTTCATGACAAACAACAAAATAATACACCTTATTATATTATATAAGGGGAGAACGAGAGGGCGAGAGAGGCGAAAGAGGGCGAAGGAGAGAAAGAAATAGGAAAAGGACAAAAAATCTGTAGAATATTTGGAACAACAAAAAAAATGCATTAACTTTGCAGCCGCTTTAAGCCGATATGGCTCAGTTGGTAGAGCAACGCATTCGTAATGCGTAGGTCCCCGGTTCGAGTCCGGGTATCGGCTCATAAGGGGCTATCCCCAAAAGATGACGCTCCACGAGGGCGTCTTTTTTTGCGGAATTCTTCCGCTAACGTTCGATTATGCAACTGCAAGCATTTTACAGCGCCCGCTTAATCGCGGAATTAGCACATCGGTAGTGCATCGGCTTCCCAAGCCGAGGAGGCGGGTTCGACTCCCGTATTCCGCTCTATGCTAATGACAAGAAGAAAGAGGCTCCGAAAATTTGGAGCCTCTTTCTTCTTTCTACTTATTTTCTACAAAGTCTTTCATTTGTCGCCTAATGATTGCTATTTCAGATTAATAATCTCTAACTATTTTCCGAAATAGCGTTTTAGGAGACCAGCGAAGCCTGCGCCATGACGCGCTTCGTCTTTAGCCATCTCGTGTACTGTGTCATGAATGGCGTCAAAGCCGGCAGCTTTGGCATTCTTGGCGATACGGAATTTGTCTTCGCACGCCCCTGCTTCAGCGGCGGCACGCTTTTCAAGGTTGGTCTTCGTATCCCATACACACTCTCCGAGCAACTCAGCAAATCGACTAGCATGATCAGCCTCTTCGAACGCATAGCGTTTAAACGCTTCAGCAATCTCAGGGTAACCCTCACGGTCAGCTTGTCGAGCCATAGCGAGATACATACCCACTTCGCCGCATTCACCATTGAAATGGTTGCGCAAATCCTGAATCATTTCCTCGCTAACCCCTTCCGGTTTGCCGTCTCCAATCTTGTGAACGGTAGCGTAGGTTGTTTCGCCATCATCCTTCAATTCCGAGAACTTGCTAGCCGGAGCCTTACAGATAGGACACTTTTCAGGAGCTTCAGTACCTTCATAGATGTAGCCGCAAACGGCACAAATAAATTTTTTCTTCATAATGTTTGTATTTGGTTTAAGATTATTTCAGGTGTCTTTTCAACTCGGGCACCTGTTTACCGATTTCTATTGCAAGGAGACCTGCTACGATACGGGCTCCAATTTGATTGTAATGCGTATTATCTTGCCTTCCTTTAGGGTATGCCGGACATTCGCCCGGTGCATAAATCATGTGTAGTTTCTTACTTCCCTCAACGCCGAGCCCCTGTTCGAGGTCAGACGTCACTTTGTTGGCATCTACAAAAGGAACCTTCATCTCCTCGGCGATGGCCCGCGGAACCTCTCGATATGCCCCATGGGTATCAACCAGTTTGTCGCCACCACCTTTCAAATCTTCACTACCTTCGAAGACTTTGTCACGCAAGCCTTCGTCGTCTATAATCTTGCTCTCAGCCGGTTTGAAGTTTCTTCGCGCCACACAATTCAAGAGAATGGGCAAAGCCCCTTTTTGACGTGCTTCGTTAATGTAGCGACGGAGGTTATTGTCGAACGAACCGCCTACCTCAGTATAACGTTTAGGGTCATTTTTCTTTTCGTCGTTATGTCCGAACTGAATGATGACATAGTCTCCGGGTTTCAGCTGGTCGAGCACTTTCTGCCACCTGCCCTCGTCGATGAAGCTCTTTGTAGAGCGGCCGTTGACAGCATGATTGCTGATATAGACATCGTCGTTGAAGAACTCGTTGAAGACCATTCCCCACCCTCTTTCCTGTTTGCCACCAGTAGTGTCTTTGTTCGCCATAGTAGAGTCGCCCACCATGAAGATTCTAACGGGTTGATTATTGGAGAAAGCGCAGAGCATCATGAGTGCAACACATGCTAACAATACCTTTTTCATAATGATTATCAATTATTTTATAGTTAAAGATTTCACGATTTGTGAGTTTGCATTTTTTATTTCGATGTTCAGGTGTCGTGATTTCAAGACTTCACAATTTCCATCAGTTCTTGAGGAGACACCAGTTGTTGTTCACCCGTCGTCATGTTCTTAAGCGTGAACTTACCTTCGGCAATCTCGTCCCCCCCGGCAAGTGCAACAAAAGGAATCTGTTTGGTGTTTGCATAACTCATCTGTTTCTTCATCTTCACGGCATCAGGATACATTTCCGTGCGTATTCCAGCATCACGCGCCTGAACCACAACAGGCAGGCTATAAGCCGTTTCCTTGTCGCCGAAGTTAATGAAAAGCAGTTGCGTGCCCGTTACACTCTCTTTCGGATAAAGGTCTAGGGCATTGAGCACATCGAAGATGCGGTCAACCCCAAATGATATTCCAACTCCGCTCAGTCCTGGCATTCCGAAAATGCCCGTTAGGTTGTCGTATCGTCCTCCACCCGTGATGCTTCCTATTTGTACATCGAGCGCTTTCACCTCGAAGATTGCCCCAGTGTAATAGTTCAATCCTCTTGCCAGTGTGAGATCGAGTTGAATTTCGTTTTTCAACGCAGGCGTTTTTTCTTTTCCTATCGAACCCAGAACATCCAAGATGAAGCGAATTTCCTCAACCCCCTTCAATCCCGTTTCCGACTCCTTCAGCACATCGGCAATCACCTTCAGTTTCTCCTCGTTCGTTCCCTCCAGCGTGATGATGGGTTGAATCTTCTCAATCTGCTCATCCGTCAGTCCGTCGGATTTTAGTTCAGCATTGACATTGTCGAGTCCGATTTTGTCCAGTTTGTCAATGGCTACGGTAATATCCGTTATCTTCTCCGCCGCCCCGATGACCTCCGCAATTCCCGAAAGAATCTTGCGATTATTGATTTTAATTTGTACGCGTACGCCGAACCGGCTGAAGACCGTGTCTATGATTTGCATCAGTTCTACTTCATTCAAGAGCGAGTCAGAGCCAACGACATCGCCATCGAACTGATAGAACTCACGGTAGCGCCCTTTCTGCGGGCGGTCAGCACGCCACACCGGTTGCACCTGATAGCGTTTGAAAGGCATCTGGAGTTCATCACGATGCATGACCACATACCGCGCAAAAGGCACGGTAAGGTCGTAGCGCAATCCTTTTTCGCAAAGTCGCGCTGCCAGACGCAAGATGTTGCGTTCTGTCAGTTCTTCGTCGGACACCTTCGACAAGTAGTCTCCAGAATTGAGAATCTTAAAGAGCAGTTTGTCGCCCTCCTCTCCATACTTTCCCATGAGCGTCTGCAAGTTTTCCATTGCCGGTGTCTCTATCTGTTGGAAGCCATACAAGGAATATACTTCGCGAATAGTGTCGAAGATATAGTTGCGCTTTGCCATCTCTACGGGAGAGAAGTCGCGCGTTCCTTTGGGTATATTCGGTTTATTTGCCATTATTGTTTTGCTTTTTGTAATTTCGGAATGACGGGATGACGTTTTATTTGTGATTTCTGATGATGGTCTGATCACGGTCAGGACCTATAGAAATGATACAGATCGGTGTTTCCAATTCTTTCTCTAGGAAAGCCACATAGTCGTTGAACGCTTTTGGGAACTGTTCTTCGCTGGTCATAGCCGTCATATCCGTTTTCCATCCCTCCATTTCCACATATACCGGTTCTATTCCGTTTACAATATCATAGGGGAAATGGTCTATCTGAACCCCATTCTGCTTGTATGCAACACAAGCCTTGATGGTGTCGAAACCATCGAGCACGTCGCTCTTCATCATGATGAGCTGAGTAACCCCATTCACCTGAATGGCGTAGCGAAGCGCCACGAGGTCAATCCATCCGCACCGACGTTCACGTCCGGTCACGGCGCCATACTCATGTCCGAGGTCGCGAATTGTCTTACCCGTTTCGTCGAAGAGTTCCGTTGGGAAAGGTCCGGCCCCCACACGAGTGCAATAAGCCTTCATGATGCCATAGACCTCACCAATCTTATTCGGTCCAATGCCCAGCCCCGTGCACGCTCCGGCACAGATGGTATTAGACGATGTCACGAAGGGATAGCTGCCGAAGTCCACGTCGAGCATCGTTCCCTGCGCCCCTTCGCAAAGAATGCTCTTTCCGTTGCGCAAGAGTTGGTTGATTTCGTGTTCGCTATCGATGAACTGGAATTGTTTCATGTAGGCGATGCCCTCCATCCACTTAGCTTCCACCTCGTCGAATCCATCAAAGTCTTTGAAGTTCAACGCCTTGAGTATCTCCAAATGTCGTTGTTTCCGTGCTTCGTATTTTTCTTTAAATCCGTCAAGAATATCCCCTACCCTCAGTCCGTTGCGGCTGATTTTATCCGTATAGGTAGGTCCGATGCCCTTTCCAGTAGTTCCCACCTTGTTTTTTCCTTTCTGGATCTCATATGCACGGTCTAGCAAGCGGTGAGTAGGCATGATAAGGTGTGCTTTTTTCGATATGCATAATCGCTGGTGCAGATTGTGCCCACTCTTTTCCAAATCTTTAGCCTCGTCCATAAACAAATCTGGTGCAAGCACCACTCCATTGCCGATGATATTGACCTCCCCCCCCTGGAAGATGCCCGAGGGAATGCTTCGAAGAACGTATTTTTGTCCTTCGAACTCAAGCGTATGTCCAGCATTTGGACCACCCTGAAAACGTGCCACGACATCGTAGCGCGGTGTCAGTACATCGACAACCTTTCCTTTACCTTCATCGCCCCACTGGAGTCCCAGCAGAACGTCAACTTTTCCTTTGTTCATAGTCTATTTTGTTTCTGATTTTTTCATACGATTCTTTTTCCTTGTTATTCTCGCCTGGCAAGTTGAGCAGATGCCGTAGATATAGAGAGTGAAGCCGTCTCGGCGGAAACGTTTTAGGCGGGCATTGTTGATGGCATCAGAAATATCGGGGAACGCCTCTTCCTTCACCTTACCACAAACAGTACACACCTGATGGATATGGTTCTCATTGCGGTAGCAGGCTTCGTACATGGTTCGTCCGATGAATCGATGCCTGATGACCAGTCGCATTTCGATGAACAACTTCATTGTGTTGTAGAGAGTTGCCCTTGACACGCGGAAGTTGCTCTTTTCCAATATCCCTCCTAACTCTTCGAGCGTAAAATGCCCCTCCATGTCGTATATAGCTTCGAGGATAGCATATCGCTCTGGCGTCTTACGCAGTTGATTCACTTCGAGAAAACTGGTCAGTATTTCCCGAACTTTTTTCTTTACTGATATTCTTGTCACTTAGACTAACTGATTAAATTCGCACAAAAGTACAAATTTCCAAGCATACAAGGTATAAGTAGTAATTGAAAAAACGTTAAATCTATCTTCAAAACATATCGGGAAGGGCTTGTCTGACAATGTGCTCATACTCGACATTCAACGTGGCGAAATGGTTCATACAATTTATGGCAGCATGCTTCACGGGCAAGTCAGACTCTTTTAGCGTTACTTGAACTTGGTCTATCAACTCGTTGATTCCACGCTCGTTAGGCTCAATTCCTTGTTTAAACAAAGCAGACAGGATATGATAGCCGCATAACTGGTAAAGAGGTCGTTCATCAGCAATCCATTCAAAAGCCAGCGGTGGTGCGAAGTCGAGTTTGGCATATAGATTTTGCACGGCAATCTCGGCTATCTCCTTAGACCGTGTCTGTTCCATCCACACGTCAACCAGTTCGCGCGACATTTTCTCTGCCGGCATGATAAGGGTTGCCATGATTTTACACTCGCGAATGTCTTCCTTCCACAAGTCTATGGCGAGTTGCAAGTCTTTATCATAATCCTTAGCCATTTCCTGCAATTGCGGCAAGGCAACACCCCAGTTCAGGTGGTACTCCAAGCCTTTTTCGCGCATGGAGCGCGAAGCTTCACCGTTCATGAGGAGTCGGAAGGATTGTTTGATTTGCTTGAGCATAGAGGATGAGATTTGAGAGTTCTTTCTGTCGCTTCGTTTGGTGTAACCAGCTCTGCTGCTTCGCTAGTCGAAGAAAGCGCTTCGCGATTAGAGGGTTGAGAGACTAAAATCTGAAACTATAGCCCCCCCCCGTCAGTGGGTTGGGGGGGGGGGGGGACTTTTAGGGTTTAAGGGTTGCGTAGTCACGGCTATAACGCAACATCTGTTGGGTATAGGTTTCCGAATAGTCCAGACGCACATCGACGGGTGTGCCTTCGTTGTCGGTCACCAAGATCATGCGGGGATTCAGGAAGCCCTTGTATGGTGCAATGTTTAATGCTTCGTAGCGTTTCAGCACCTCTTGATGCAGTTCAGCATCTACTTGTACGCCGTAGGTTTCCACCAATCTTCGTGCCGCCTCATAGTCGCCTTCGCTCTTGATGCGTTGCACCTCTGCTAGCAGTTGGGCAAAGAGAGTACGCAGGCGGGTGTAGTCGTTGATTTCGACAAATGTTTTTCCGTTGCGCTTCACCATAGTCACCGCTCCTTCGGCATGGTCGAGCACCCAATGGGCTATGAGTGCGCGGTTGCGCATGTGAGCCTCCTCTATGGCGTGTCCTGGTTTGATGCGCACCAGTTGCGTCATGAGGCCATTCATCAGATAGGTGTAATAACTCGCGCGATACGACTCGCGGTCGGGCACGAGTCCCAGTTGCACCAATTTCGCATCGGCAATATAGTAAAGTCCGAAAAGGTCGGCGCGTGCCTCTTCTATGGTGCTGCCATAAGCCTTCAGTGCATCGGGGTCAACCCCTTCGAGCATTCGGCCGCTACCGTGTCCCAGACATTCGTGCAGGTCGGTATGCAAGTCATCGCATGTGTCGCCATATTTGTCGATGAGAGCGATGGTCTGTTCGTCCACCACAAACTCGTTAAGCATTCCGTTTCCTTTCGCCGCCTGGCTGTAGGCATGTGTGAGGTTGCTGATGGTGACGCTTTTGCTGCCATATTCAGCACGAATCCAGTCGGCATTGGGTAGGTTAATGCCGATGGCCGTTGAGGGATATTCTTCTCCTCCTAGCATAGCCGCCTCGACGACGTTTGCCGTCACTCCTTTCACGAGCGGTTTCTTGAACCGCTCGTCCACTGGACTATGGTCTTCGAACCATTGTGCGTGGCTGCTGATGGTCTGGGTACGTCGGGTAGCCTCCTTGTCCTTGATTTCGACTATGCCTTCCCAGGTAGCTTTTATGGCTAGCGGGTCGCCATAGACCTCGATGAATCCGTTGATAAAGTCGATGTCGCCGTCGTGAACACCTACCCATTCAATGGAATAATCATCGAAATGGCGCAAATCTCCTGATTGATAATATTTTATCAGCAGTTCTATAACGTGTTTCTGCCGGTTGCTCTCCGCATATTGCGTTGCCTGTTCCAGCCAATAGACAATCTTCTTGATAGCAGCCCCATAGCGTCCGTCAGTTTTCCACACTCGCTCTTCCAGTGTGCCGTTTTCGGTTTTCACCAGCGTGGAGTTCAGTCCGAATAACGGCGGTTGTTGTTTGTTGTTACCTTCAGTCTGCTCATATTCGCGTTTCATCTTGTTGTAGAACGCTTCCACCTCGTTCTGGTTCACGCCCTCGTAGAAATGGCAGGCAGAGGTGAGAATCAAGTCGTCGCCGTCGGTTTTGTTCACTCGTTTGGGCATGAAATCGGGATTGAACATTACGGGCATCAGCTGTTGCCAGTCGTGCGGCGGACGTGGCAGTTGTCGGCACTTCTCCTCGAACCACTCCTGGCTGAACTCGGGCATGATTTTCTCGCATCCGTAGTGGTGGTAGATTCCGTTGGAGAACCAAACACGCTTCAGGTAGGTGACAAATGCCTGCCGTTCCTCGTCTTCCACTGGGTTGTTTCCATCAACAAAAAGCGCATAGACAGCTTCGAGTAACTGCCTGATGCGCAAATTGTATTTTCCCTGTTGGTCGAAAGTGATGTCTCTGCCGTAGAGTGTGGCTTGTGCCAGGCAATAGACAAGCATTTTCTGGCGAAAATTGAGTTGGCTGAACGCCTTGACCTCGTAGCGTAAAATCTGGAGGTCGGCAAAGCGTTCACCCGTAAAAGAAAATCCTCCTTTGTCCATCATCAATCGGGCTTGTTAGGCTTTCTTGTTGTTTTTCTTACGCGCCGTTTCCGTAGGAATTTGTGCCATATGCGTCAATCTGTACTCGCGTGGAGTGATGCGGTTAAACTTATAGAACGAGGCGTAGAACGACTGGCGATTGGCGAATCCAACCATGTCGCTGATTTCTTCCATGTTCAGGTGCAGATAGCGTTTGTCGACAAGCAAGGTCATGGCCTCTTCGATGCGGAACTTGTTGACGAAGGAGGTGTAGTTCATGTGGAATTTCACATTAACTACAGCAGATATATAGCGTGTGTTAGTTCCTAGGTCTTCGGCAAGTTTCTTAGCTGAATAATCTTTATCTTTGAACTTTTGTTGAATGAGGATTACATTCAGGATTTTCTCCTTGAGTTCGTCCATCAGATTAGGATTAACCAGTGTGCGATAGTTTGCCCTTTTGTCTTTTTTCTCTTTGATATTGTACTTTGCCATCGTGAAGTGAATTAAATGGAGTGTGTAGGATTTTTTGCAAATATAGTAAATCTTCAAATCCGGGCAAAATTTTTCACAAAAAAAAATGCAGAAATGAGAAAAATTTAATCTGACATTTTTTTAATTTCTTCCCAGATTCGTTGTACGGGCAGCCCCATCACGTTGAAATAGCTGCCTTCGAGACGTTTCACTCCCACGTAGCCAATCCACTCCTGAATGCCGTAGGCGCCAGCTTTGTCGGTGGGATGATAATGGCTGACATAATACTCTATCTCGTTTTCGGGCAAAGTCTTGAATGACACGTCGGTAGAGACGGAAAAAGAATGTTGTTGCGCGCGTGTAGTGAAGCATACGCCCGTGATGACCTTGTGTGTCTTGCCGCTGATTTTGTGCAGCATAGCCTTCGCCTCTTCCTCGTCGACGGGTTTTCCAAGCACCTCGCCATTGACCACGACGATGGTGTCGGCGGTAAGGACGAGTTCGCCGTCCTCGATATTGGGCTTGTAGGGTTCTGCCTTCTGTCGTGCCAGCGTTTCGGCAATCTGCTCAACGGGCGTTCCTTCGGGAACGGTCTCTTCGATGCCTGGAATGACCTTCACTTCGAAATCGACGTCCAAGCCTGCCAATAGCTGGCGACGTCGCGGGGAGTTGCTAGCGAGAATGATTTTATAGTTGTTCATGATGATGAGCTAGAAATACTAGAAAAGCGAAATACTAGAGGGTATAGAGGGTTCTACCACCCGAAGGCATTGTCATCCTTCAACCATTTGCCTTGCGCCCTGAGCACCTGTTCAATGATGTCCCGGCCACACCCCTTACCGCCTTCGTATTGGCTGATGTAGCGGGCAATGGCCTTGATGTCGGCACAGGCATCGGCAGGACAGCAGGAGCACTCCGTGCGCCTCATGATTTCGTAGTCGGGAATGTCGTCGCCCACGTAGATCACCTCCTCGTCGCTGTATCCGTATTGCTGGAGGAAGGCGTCCCACGTCGTCAACTTCACGGCGCACCTCATGAAGATGTCCGCCACACCCAGCTTCTCGTAGCGGTGGCGAATGGCTTCGTCGTATCCTCCCGTGATGATGGCGATGCGCAGCCCCATCTTCTGCGCCAACTGGATGGCGTATCCGTCTTTAATGTTGACCGTGCGCAGGGGTTCGCCCTGCGGCGACATGGGTATAGTGGAGCACGACAGCACTCCGTCGATGTCGAATACTATGGCGCGTATTTTCTTCAAGTCGTAGTCAATCATTTCACTTTCTTCTGATATTCGTGAATACTTTCCGAGAGTTTCCGGTAGAGTTCCTGTTGCAGGAGTTCGCCTTCCATGAGTTTCATCTGCGCCTCCAACACGTTCTCATCGAACCTCACTGCAGGTCCTGTCTGTGCCTGTCGTGGAGGCAGGGCATGCACTTTGGCAGCCGTTTCGTCCACGAGGGCATTCATCACGCTGAACGGTATGTCGTGCCTGCCGAGAATCTCCGAAGCCACGTCGTAGCAATGGTTGGTGAAGTTGCAAGCCCAGACGGCAGCAAGATGCAGGTAGCGCCGGTCGGCAGAACTCATGGGGTGCACCTCCTCGGAGATACTTCGTGCCAGCTGGCAGATCTGCGCCATCGTTGCCTCGTCGCTGGCTTCCACAAAACACGGAATGTAGCTGAAATCCACTTCGCGCTCTTTCGAGAACGTCTGCATGGGATAGAGCACGCCGTAGCGCCTTGCACGTCCCTCAAACAGCTGAATGGGCATGGAACCAGCCGTGTGGAGGAAAATGGGGGCGGTGTCTTGCAGGTGGTTGTTCCCTTGCTTGCGGTCGTTGGCAGGCTGGCCGCCAGCTTGCTGGGGAGTGACATTTCCGAACTTTCTGCAAACCTGTTCTGCCACCTGTTCCAGGGCATTGTCTTTCACGGAGATGATGAAGCAATCGGCATCGTCAGCTAAGCCTGACAGAGTGGTTGTCCAAGGGCAGTCCAACAGTTCTCCCAACTGCCGCGCCGAAGTCTCCGTACGGCTATATACCTGCCCTATGTGATATTGTGCAGCCTTTAGCGCCTTCCCCAGATTTGTTGCCAAGTTGCCTGCACCAATTAGTGTGATGTTCATGATGCAAAAGTAATAAAATAAATCGTTATCTCCAAATTATGCAGTTAAACTTCAGAAATTTGCAATATATTTCAATTCTGTTACATGTTAAAGCGAACGAACAGTTGAACAGTTTCTGTTTGTGATTTCTCTATCAACATTTATTATTATATATATAATAATAAAACTACTTTTCAGTTTCTCACACAAAACTGTTCAACTGTTCGTTCGGTGAAGAACCTTCTGTCCATTTTTCCGTGACAGACTCTGACAGTATATTTTCTGGTTAAAGATGCAGGAGAGATGGTCTATAACTCACTAAGAATCAGTATTGTTATAATATTATTGCAGAAAAGCCCGTTTTGTTAATATATTTTTACAGGTTAGCGAGCTTCGTTTTTTGGTGATGGGCTGCTGGCGGTTGTATCTTTGCACACGCATGGTGGTGCGAGTGATAGATAAGTGTGATGGCGAGAGGGGCGCAACTGCTGGGCAAATGCAGTGTAAACGGCAGGAAAGAACGGCACAACTACGGGGCAAGTGTGGTGCAAACGGCAGGCGGTTTTGTTGGAAAACAAAGAAAAAAGCGTGAAAAGTGTAGGTTTTCAGAAAATGTTGTATATTTGCATGGCGAAATCGGCAAGAAACGATCATCTCTACACCAAAGAGACATGGCGAAAACAGATGAGACCTAAAGCAAACGGAGTGAAAGACATCGACATCCATATCATCACGCGAAGCGAAGAGTTGCCCGAGCTGGACGGCAGCAACTTCTTCCACAGTCCGCTACTCTTCCGCATGGCAGAGCAAACGCCAGGACTGACGCCCTACATGGTGGTAGCTTGCCAGAAAAACGGCACTCCCCTAGCCCACCTGATGGCGATGTTGCGGCGGCGGGGCTCGTGGATTCCGCCCTACCTCTTCACCCAGGGGCGTGTCTATGGCGAAGGAGTCTATGCCGATGAAGAACACAAGGAGGAACTGTTCGCACTGATGCTCAGCGCCATCACCACGAAGCTACACCGCCAGCTGTGCCTCTACATCGAGTTCAGCGACATCAGCAAGAAGATGTTCGGATACAAGAGCTTCCGCCAGAATGATTACTTCTCCATAGGATGGATGCAGATTCACAACTCGCTGCACTCGAAATCGCCCGAACTGCGCATCGACGAGGATGTACTGGAACACATACACCACGCCTACGACAACGGTGCCGTGACGCGCGAAGCCCGCAACGAAGAGGAGGTAATGGCGGTATTCAGGCTACTGAAGCGCTACTACCGGTTCCGTTTCCAACGCTTCATACCCGACGTCAGCATGTTCATGCAACTGCACAAGAGCAGACACGGAAGCGTGAACGTGACCATCTATCGCGGAAAGGTGATCGGAGGAAGCATCGTCGCCTACTCCGAGAAGAATGCATACCTGTGGTTCGAGGCTTCTAAAAAGAAACGCTACCCCTTGCTGCGCCCTCACATGCTGACCGTTTGGCACGCCATGAAAGACAGCTACGACCGCCAACGGGAACATATCTTCTTCATGAACGTGGGGCTGCCCTTCCGCAAAAACCTTTACCGCGAATTCATCCTACACTTCGGAGGAAAACCCGTCAGCACCTTCCGATGGTTCCACTTTACCTTCCACTGGCTCAACCGGCTGCTGGCGTGGGTGTATAGGGAGTGACAATTCACAATTATGAATTCACAAAAAAAGCTTCAACTGGTGGTTGAAGCCCTTTTTCTGAAGTTTGATTCAGTTTTTTGTAGAGTTCTTGTAGTAGTAGTTTCTTGAAAATTTCGGTTTTGATGATGCAAAGATATAGGGTTTATTGCCAAGAATCAAAGTTTTTTCTCATAAATCACAAAATAATTACGCAAACGTTTGCGTACACAACGGATTATTCATACCTTTGCACATTATTAAATATAAAGGAATATGAAGGAGTTTGTCATATCGGAAGCCCAAAACGAAACCGCTGTACTTGTCGGACTGATTACCAAAAACCAAGACGAGGCGAAAACCAAGGAATACCTGGACGAACTGGAGTTTCTTGCCGACACCGCCGGAGCCGTCACCATCAAGAGGTTTACTCAACGTGCCGGAGGACCAAGCAGTGTGACCTATGTGGGCAAGGGCAAGCTGGAGGAGATACGCCACTTCATCAAGCAACGCGAAGAAGCCTACGAAGAGGCCCTGAAAGAACGCGCACGATCGCCCTACCCCGACGACGAGGCCGGGGAACTTCCGCAACCCGTGGGCATGGTGATTTTCGACGACGAGCTCACCGCCAAGCAACTGCGCAACATAGAACAGGAACTGAAGGTTAAAATTCTGGACCGCACATCGCTCATCCTCGACATCTTTGCCATGCGGGCAAAGACCGCTAACGCCAAGACTCAGGTGGAACTGGCGCAATACCGATATATGCTGCCACGATTACAACGCCTCTGGACACACCTGGAAAGACAAGGCGGTGGCTCAGGTAACGGAGGCGGAAAGGGTTCTGTGGGTTTGCGCGGACCAGGCGAGACGCAGCTGGAGATGGACCGCCGCATCATACTACAGCGCATCACCCTGCTGAAGCAAAGGCTGGTGGAAATTGACAAGCAGAAAACCACCCAGCGCAAAAACCGCGGCCGACTGATACGCGTGGCGCTGGTGGGATATACCAACGTGGGGAAATCCACCATCATGAACCTGCTTGCAAAAAGTGAGGTGTTTGCAGAAAACAAACTTTTTGCCACACTCGACACTACCGTCAGGAAAGTGGTGGTGGATAACTTGCCTTTCCTCCTGGCAGACACGGTGGGATTCATACGGAAACTGCCCACCGATCTGGTAGATTCCTTCAAATCGACGCTCGACGAGGTGCGCGAAGCCGACCTGCTCTTGCATGTGGTCGATATTTCGCATCCCGACTTCGAAGAACAGATACAAGTGGTCGAGAAGACGCTTGCCGACCTGGGGTGCGCCGACAAGCCCTCTATGATTGTCTTCAACAAAATAGACAACTACACCTGGAAGGAGAAAGAGGCCGACGACCTGACGCCACCCACCAAGGAGAACATCTCGCTCGCCGACCTGAAGCGAACGTGGATGGCAAAGTTCAACGAGAACTGCTTGTTCATTTCTGCACGCGAACAACAAAATATTGACGAGTTTCGTACGTTATTATATAAAAAAGTGCGCGAAATGCACGTGCAAAAATACCCGTACAACGATTTCCTTTACACAATAAACGAAGAAGACTATGAACAATAACTACAGAGCACTGACTTCGGCTGAAATAGAAGTCTTGGAGAGTAACAACTGTTGGTCGGAAAACTGGGCTGACGTAATGGTGGCGGAAGGCTTCCGCCCCAATTTCTTCCATCGCGTCATGTTCTATGGCGACATACGGCTGGGAGCCGTAGAAAAGAAAATCGAGGTGAGCAACGGATTCCTCAAGCATGCAGGCATCAACGACGCCACCCTGCGCAACGTCACCGTGGGCAACAACTGCTTGATAGAGAAAGTGGGCAACTTCATCAACAACTACACCATCGGCGACGACTGCTACATCAGCAACATATGCACCATGGAGACGGTGGAAGGTGCCACCTACGGCGAAGGACACATGGTGTCGGTGCTCAACGAGATGGGCGACGGAAACGTCATTCTCTTTAACGAGCTGAACAGCCAGATGGCGGCTTTCATGGTGAAGCACTTCAACGACAAACAACTGAAAGATGCTCTCCACCGCATGGTAAGCGAAGACATCAAACTCACCAACCCCGACCGAGGCACCATCGGCAACAACGTGAAGATTGTCAACACCAAGGAAATCACCAACACCGTCATCAAAGACGATTGCGAAATCAGCGGTGCCTCGCGACTGAGCGATTGCACCATTATGAGCAACAAGGACGACAGCGTATATATTGGTACGGGCGTCATCTGCGAAAACTCCATCATCTGCAACGGATGCTCCATCACCAACTCGGTGAAAATGCAAGACTGCTTCGTGGGAGAAGCCTGCCAGATAACCAACGGATTCACGGCTGAGGCAAGCCTCTTCTTCGCCAACAGCTACATGGCTAACGGCGAGGCGTGCGCCGCCTTCTGCGGCCCCTTTTCGGCTAGCCACCACAAGTCGAGCCTGCTCATCGGAGGCGAGTTCTCATTCTACAATGCGGGCTCGAACACCAACTTCTCCAACCATGCCTACAAAATGGGACCAATGCACTACGGCACTCTGGAGCGCGGAACAAAGACCGCCAGCGGTTCCTACGTGCTCATGCCTGCTAAGATAGGAGCCTTCAGCGTTTGCTTCGGCAAACTGATGCACCACCCTGACACGCGGTGCCTGCCTTTCGCCTATCTCATCGCCTACAACGACACCATGTACCTGGTGCCCGGACGCAACATCACCACCGTTGGACTCTATCGCGACATCAAGAAATGGCCTAAGCGCGACAAGCGTGCTATGGGCAGCCGCAAGAGCATCATCAACTTCGACTGGCTCTCACCCTTCACCGTAGGAGAAATCGTTCAGGGCAAACGCATCCTCGAACAACTGCGCTCGGCAAGCGGCGAGAACGTGTCGGCATACAACTATCACGAATACGTCATCAACGCTTCGTCACTGCGCAAAGGCATCAAGTATTATGACATAGCCCTTCGCATCTACATGGGCGCCGTGCTGAAACGTGCCGTCAAGGGCGGATGGCTGGGAAAACCAGATTCCGACATCGGACTGGGCAACTGGAACGACCTCTCCGGACTGCTCCTGCCCGAAAGCGAGGAACAACGCATCATCAACGACATCAAGAACGGAACGCTGGAAACCATTCAAGAAGTCAACGACCGATTCCGCGAAATCAATGAACACTTCCGCGAATACCAATGGACATGGTCTTACCGCATGATTCTTGACTACTACGGACTGGACGAACTGACCGACGAGGCCATCGACCGCATACACCAAGACTACGTGAAAGCGCGTCGTGCCTGGATTGCCGAGATTCGCAAAGATGCCGAAAAGGAATACGCTATGGGCGACGTTGAGGAGGATGTCTATAGTAACTTCCTCGACCAACTAGACCATGAGGTGAACTACGAGGACTGAAAGCGAACGAACGAACAGTTGAACAGTTTCGATAAGCCAAATGAACAAAGAAAAATCATAATAGATATCCATGATAATAAAAATGTTTTTTGCCGCTCTTCTGATTACTATTGGAACAACGGCACATGCCAAGGAGTACAAATATGAGTCGGTTGAGGGCGATGCCATGAACACGCGCATCTACACTCTCGACAACGGACTGAAGGTATTCTTGTCGGTAAACAAGGAAAAACCACGCATTCAGACCTACATCGCCGTGAGAACGGGGAGCAAGAACGACCCCGCCGAAACTACCGGTCTAGCCCACTACCTGGAACACCTCATGTTCAAAGGTACAGACAAGTTCGGCACCAATAACCCTGAAGCTGAGCGTCCCCTGCTGGACGAGATTCAGGCTCGATACGAACAATACCGGCTCATCACCGACCCCAACCTGCGCAAACAAAAATATCACGAGATTGACAGCATCTCGCAGGTGGCGGCTCGATACTTCATTCCCAACGAATACGACAAGCTGATGGCTGCCATCGGAGCGAAGGGAACGAACGCATATACTTCCTACGACGTAACTTGCTACACGGAGGACATTCCGAGCAACGAGGTGGAAAACTGGGCTAAGATTCAGGGCGAGCGATTCCAGAACATGGTGATTCGCGGATTCCATACAGAACTGGAGGCGGTGTACGAAGAATACAACATCGGACTTGCATCAGATATTCGCAAAACCTCTGCTGTCATCTGTAAATTGTTGTGGCCAAACCACCCGTATGGGCAGCAGACAACTATCGGAACACAGGAGCACCTGAAGAATCCTTCTATCGTCAACATCAAAAATTATTTCAACCACTGGTACGTGCCCAACAATGTGGCTATCTGCATGGCGGGCGACTTCGAACCAGAGAAGGTGGTGGAAACCATCGACAAGTATTTCGGGACGTGGAAACCAGGGGCCGACGTCGAACAACCCAAGTTTGCTCCGCTCACTCCTCTTACTCAACCGAAAGACTCAACCATCGTGGGACAAGAGGCTGAAATGATATGGATGGGATGGAGAGCCAAGAAAGCAAACGAATTGCAAGCCGACACCTTGCAACTGCTGGAAGACGTGCTGAGCAACGGACGTGCAGGACTCTTCGACCTGGACCTTAACCAAACCATGAAGGTGCAGAGTGCAGCCGGCGGGTCGCAACTCTTGCACGACCACGGGGCGTTCTTCCTCATCGGACGACCAAAGGAGGGACAGACCTTGGACGAGGTGAAAAACCTCATGCTGGACGAGATTGGCAAACTGAAGAAGGGCGACTTCCCCGACAACCTCCTGCCTAGCATCATCAACAACAAGAAACGTTTATACTACTCGCTCATGGAAAGCAACGAAGGTAGGGCAGACATGTTTGTCGATGCTTTCATCAACGACACGGAATGGAAACAACAAGTGGGATTCATCGACCGCATCTCGAAGATTACAAAACAAGAAATCGTTGACTTCGCCAACAACTTCTTCACCGACGGCTATGTCACCGTCTATAAGAAACAGGGCGTGGACACGCTTCAGAAAAAAATAGAAAAACCTGCCATAACGCCGATTCCTACCAACCGCGACCAGATGAGCCAATTTGTCAAGGACATTCAGAATGCTGAGGTGGAACCGATTCAACCCAGGTTTGTCGATTTCAAGAAAGACCTTACCATAGGCGAAACTAAAAAGAAGGGACTGCCAATCTACTATGTCAAGAACAACATCAACGGACTCTTCACGCTGACCTACAGGTATGAATTCGGACAAAGTGCAGACAATCGCTATAACGTGGCTGCCGACTATCTGGAGTACATCGGAACCGACAAGTACACGGCTACGGACTTCAAGCAAAAATTCTATGAACTGGGGTGCGACTGGAATATACACGTTGGGGCAGAGGCTATCACCATCAGCCTTAACGGACTGAGCGAGAATATGACAAAGGCAATGGTGCTGTTGGAAAACTTGATGAAGAACGCGAAAGTGGACAAAGGGGCTTACGACGAACTGGTGAACCTCATTCAGAAACAACGCAACGATAACAAGAAAAACCAAAATCAGAACTTCTCACGCTTATATTCCTACACTACGGAAGGGGCACGCAACGCCTTTACCGATGTCATGTCAGCTCAACAACTGAAAGAGACCAATCCGCAGACACTCGTCGATTTGCTCAAAGGGATCGGCAACTACGAACATGCTGTCTTGTACTTTGGACCGATGAGCCTCAAGGAGGTAACTGAGGCCGTCGCTGCCAACCATCCGACGCCAAAGAAACTGGCTGCCGTTCCCCAAAACATTCCCTACCTGAAGCAGAAAGCTACAGAAAACGAGATTTGCCTGGCTCCCTACGATGCCAAGAACATCTATTTGCGCATGTATCACAACGAGGAACGAGGATGGCACCCGGAAGAGTGTGCCATTCAAGACTTGTTCAACGAATACTTCGGCGGAGGCATGAACGGTATCGTATTCCAGGAGATGCGCGAATCGCGCGGTCTGGCTTACAACGCATACGCTCACTACTATCAGCCCACGTTCAAAGACCGTAAGGAGTCGTTCATGGCGCACATCATCACACAAAACGACAAAATGATGGATTGCATCAACCACTTCAACGAGATTCTCAACAACATGCCTGCCAGCGAAACGGCTTTTGGTATTGCTAAAGACGGACTCGCCAAGCAACTGGCTAGCGAACGCACTACAAAAATGGGTATCATCAACGCCTACATCTTGGCGAAACGACTGGGACTGGACAAGCCTGTCAGCGAGCTGACCTATCAGCAACTGGGCAAACTCACCTTGCAAGACATCGTGAACTTTGAAAAGCAGAACATCGCCAATAAAAACTATCGATACATTATCTTGGGCGACGAAAAGGAATTAGACATCAAGGGGCTCGAGAAAATTGCACCCATCAAACGACTCACAACAGAAGAAATATTCGGATACTAAATCCTAGAAAATTCTAGAAAATCCTAGAAAAAACAACAATCATGGCAAATAACACGCAATTCAAATATGCTCCCATGTTTCAATTGGGACAAGACAAAACAAAATACCGCTTGCTGACAAAAGAAGGTGTATCAACCAGCGAGTTCGAAGGCAAGAAAATCGTCAAGGTGACACCCGAAGCGCTCACCTTGCTGGCTCAACAGGCGTTCCACGATGTGGAGTTCATGTTGCGACGCGAGCACAACGAACAGGTTGCAGCTATTCTCAACGACGACGAGGCTTCGGAGAACGACAAGTATGTTGCCTTGCAATTTCTTCGTAATGCCGACACAGCGGCTAAAGGTATTCTACCCTTCTGCCAAGACACGGGTACAGCTATCATACACGGCGAGAAAGGTCAACAAGTGTGGACGGGGTTCGAGGATGAGGAGGCGCTCTCGCTCGGTGTCTTCAACACCTTTACACAAGACAACTTGCGCTATTCGCAAAATGCTCCGTTGAACATGTACGACGAGGTGAACACACGGTGCAACCTGCCGGCTCAAATCGACATAGAGGCTACGGAAGGGGCGGAATATAGATTTGTCTTCGTTGCCAAAGGAGGTGGTTCGGCTAACAAGACCTACTTCTATCCGATGACCAAGGCTACTATCCAAAACGAAGGCACCCTGCTGCCCTTCCTCGTCGAGAAGATGAAGAGTCTGGGTACGGCGGCTTGTCCTCCCTATCACATTGCGTTCGTCATCGGAGGAACATCAGCTGAGAAAAATCTGCTAACCGTGAAACTTGCCAGCATCAAATACTACGACTCGCTACCTACTACGGGTGACGAAACGGGACGGGCGTTCCGAGACATCGACTTAGAGGAGAAACTCTTGAAGGAGGCACAAAAGATTGGACTTGGTGCTCAGTTTGGCGGCAAATATTTGGCACACGATATTCGCGTCATTCGCCTGCCGCGTCATGGTGCTTCGTGTCCGATAGGCATGGGCGTTTCGTGTTCGGCTGACCGCAACATCAAGGCTAAAATCAATATCGACGGCATTTGGCTGGAACAGATGGACAACAATCCTTCGGAACTGATTCCAGAGGCATTGCGCCGACCTGGTGAAGGGGCTAAGGGTATCGAGATAGATCTCAATCAGGGTATCGACGAGGTGAGAAAGGAACTGAGCAAATATCCCGTCAGCACGCGCGTCAACCTGAAGGGGACCATCATCGTGGCGCGCGATATTGCTCATGCCAAACTGAAGGCTCGACTGGATGAGGGTGAGGAAATGCCGCAATACTTCAAGGACCACCCCATTCTCTATGCTGGACCGGCGAAGACTCCGGAGGGCTACCCTTGCGGTTCCATGGGACCGACTACTGCAAACCGCATGGACCCGTATGTGGACGAATTCCAAAGCCACGGAGCTTCGCTAGTGATGATTGCCAAGGGCAACCGCTCGCAAGTGGTAACAGATGCATGCAAGAAACATGGCGGTTTCTATCTCGGAACGATTGGGGGCGTGGCTGCCGTTCTTTCACAATCGAGCATCAAGAGCATTGAATGTGTGGAATATCCGGAACTAGGGATGGAGGCTATTTGGAAGATTGAAGTAGAGGACTTCCCTGCTTTCATTCTCGTCGATGACAAAGGCAACGACTTTTTCCAACAACTAAAGCCTTGGTGCCCAAAACGATAACATCATAACTGGTAAATATCTAAGCATAACCATAAACATTTAAATCTTATCACCATGGAAAAAAAGTATTTTGCTCCTTCGGAGCTGATTATCAACGAAGACGGAAGTTGCTTCCACCTTCATCTGAAACCGGAATTTCTTGCTGACAAGATTATTCTCGTTGGCGACCCTGCTCGTGTCAACACCGTTGCGGCTCACTTCGACACCATCGAAAACGAGGTTTCCAGCCGTGAGTTCCACACCATCACAGGTACTTACAAAGGCAAACGCATCACTTGCCAGAGTCACGGCATCGGGTGCGACAATATCGACATCGTTATGAACGAACTGGACACGCTTGCCAACATCGACTATGCTTCGCGTACGGAAAAAGACGAGCACCGCACGTTGACGTGCGTACGCATTGGTACTTGTGGCGGTTTGCAACCTTACACTCCCGTCGGTACTTTCATCGCATCAGTTAAAAGTATTGGTTTCGACGGCTTGCTCAACTATTATGCGAGGCGCAATGACGTATGCGATTTGAAACTGGAGAAGGCGTTTACCGACCACATGAAATGGGACGCCGTAAAGGGTGCACCTTATGTTGCCGTTGCTGATGCTAGCCTCATCGAACAGGTGGCTGGCGACGATATGGTTCGAGGCTATACCGTAGCGTGTGGAGGTTTCTATGGGCCGCAAGGGCGCCAACTCCGAGCCGACATTGCCGATCCCGAACAGAACCAGAAAATTGAGTCGTTCGAATACGACGGAATGAAGATTTGCAACTTTGAAATGGAATCGAGTGCTCTTGCCGGTCTTGCTAGCCTCCTCGGCCATCGGGCTATGACTTGCTGCATGGTGATTGCCAACCGATATGCAAAGGAAATGAACACGGAATACAAGAATTCCATCGACACTTTAATTCAAAAGGTGCTCGACAGAATCTAACCTCTTCGTTTCTTCTCAATGGGTCCACATTTTCGGATGTGGACTCATTAACATCATACAAAATAGTTTTCTAAAGAAAAGAATTAACAAAAAAGCATGAACGGAATATATACGGTTTTACTCCTCGTTCTCAGCAACGTCTTTATGACACTGGCATGGTATGGGCACCTGAAACTTCAACAAACGGGTACAAGTTCAACATGGCCTCTCATTGGCGTAATTGCCTTTTCCTGGGGCATCGCATTCTTTGAGTATTGTTGTCAAGTGCCTGCTAATCGCATAGGTTTCGTTGAGAACGGAGGACCATTCTCTCTCGTACAGCTAAAGGTTATACAGGAGTGTGTTTCGCTCATGGTCTTTGCCATCATCGCCAATATGATGTTCCAAAACCAAAGCCTGCATTGGAACCATGCGGCTGCTTTCCTATGCATCATCGCCGCTGTTTATTTCGTTTTTATGGAATAATGAAACAAAAATTATTCAAAAACAAGAAACAAAACCCAATCTTTTCTAGGAAAAAAGAACATGACAAACAACGATACGATATGTGCATTGGCAACGGCTACGGGTGGAGCATTGGCTGTTATACGTATCAGCGGACCTCAATCGCTTTCTTTTACCAGCTCCATTTGTTCCATTCATGTCGAATTCGTTGAAGCCAACACAACGCATTTTGCTCGCATAATCACACCATCTGGTGAATTCATTGACGAGGTCATGGTTTCCGTCTTCCGAGCACCTATGAGTTATACGGGTGAAGACACAGTTGAAATTTCATGTCATAGTTCTTCATACATTATTAAAAAGATACTTGAGGTTCTCATTGCCACAGGTTGCCGTATGGCAAAACCTGGAGAGTATACCATGAGAGCCTACCTTAATGGAAAACTCGATTTGACACAGGCAGAAGCCGTTGCCGACCTCATTGCCTCCACCAACAAAGCCACACATCAGATGGCTATGAGCCAACTGAGAGGACACTTCTCTTCTGAACTGGCAAACCTGCGCGAACAACTTCTCAAACTCACTTCTCTTCTTGAACTCGAACTAGATTTTTCCGACCATGAAGACTTGCAATTTGCCGATAGAAAGGAGTTGTCAGGGCTTGCCAATAAAATTGACAAACATATCACCAAACTTGCTCAGTCTTTCGAAATGGGACAAGCCCTGAAGAAAGGCATTCCCGTAGCCATTGTCGGCAAGACAAACGTTGGTAAGTCAACTCTGCTCAACCGGCTTCTCCATGATGAGCGAGCCATCGTCTCAGATATTCATGGAACTACACGAGACACCATCGAAGACGCCATCGACCTGAATGGCATAACTTTCCGCTTCATCGACACGGCTGGCATTCGACAGACAACAGACGCTATAGAGCAGATCGGTATCGACCGTACCTATCAAGCCATAGCCAAAGCCCGCATAGTCCTTTGGCTCATCGACAAGCAACCGACCCATGAGGAGATTAAAGAAATACAAGAAAGATGTAGTGGTAAATCTCTGATAGTCATAAGAAACAAAATCGATAAAGAAAGTGATTCTTTAGCTTCATGTGATTCTTCATTCTCTATTCCTCATGCATCATTTATACGCATCTCTGCTAAGCAAAACCTCAACATCGACCAACTTCAATCGGCTATCTGTCAATCGGTCAATATCCCTACCCTCTCCGATTCCGATGTAATAGTAACTTCTGCCCGTCACTACCAAGCCCTCATGTGTGCCCATGACAATCTTACACATGTGATAGAGAGTTTAGCCCAACAACTCAGTGGAGACCTTGTTGCTGAAGACCTTCGCCAGGTTCTTGCTGACCTTTCCGAAATCACCGGGAAAGGACAAATCACCACCCCAGAAGTATTACGAAATATCTTTAAAAACTTCTGCGTCGGCAAGTAATTTGTAATTACCAACGATTACCATTTATCACTAATCATCACATAAGGCACTCTAAATGAGTGCTTTATTTATTTCCAAATTCATCGATGCCAATCGTTGAATTTCTTTTTTTAGCCTGTTTTTGTACCACATTTGTACCTCGGAGGTTGTCAGCGGACTTCCTCTATCGGGGCAAATCGCTATTTTGGAACTATACCCTCGCAAAAATACGACACGATGCGACACTTTTTAAAGACGCAAAATCGCTATTGAGGGCACAAGTGCGACATGGTGCGACACGATGCGACGCTATGCGACACTTTTAGGCGACTAAAAATAAAAAGATTTGATATGGCGAAAGCCGAAGACCTATAGCATTTAAAGCTACTATGCCCCACAAATCACGCTTATGCGCAATCAAAGTAACAATGGTATAAAAACAGTAAGATTATGGACATCGAAAAGAAATGCCAGTGGTGCGGCAAAACATTTATAGCCCACAGTTTCAATGCTCGATTCTGCTCAAAGCAGTGTATTGACACAGCCTACAAGCATAAGGAGCGAATGAAGAAAATGAAAGAGTATGAGGTGGAGTTGCTAAAAAATAGCGACTACATACCGATGGTGAGTAAGAAAAACTTTCTCACCCCAACAGAAGCTGCCAAGTTGCTAAGTATAGACCGCAGCACTGTCTATCGCTATCTGGCAAGAAAAGAACTAAAGGCTCGTCAGTTCAGAGGCAAGACCATCATCCGACGTACAGATATTGAAAAGATGTTCGACGAGGCACCAGAGTACTCCAAACGAAAGAACAGCAGAGCCAATAAGCCAAAGAGTGAACTCTACTCAACATCAGAGATTATGCGCTTATATAACATAGGAAAGAAAGCTGTAATCGGACGATGTGAACGTTACAACATTCCCAAAATCTACGAAGGACGAAATGTATTCTATAGCCGTGACTTGATTCACAAATATTTTGCAGACCTCAAAGCAGAATACAATCGTGAAGATTGGTACTCGGTAGAGGAAATCATGGAAAAATTCGACATGAGTTATACAGCCGTTATCTCCTTTGTCATGCGTCATCATATCCCACGCATCAAAGACCATGAGAAGCAGCGTTACAGCCCACTCTATTCCAAGATGCACATTGACAGTAAGAAGGGCTTGCTGGGTGATGGCACTGATCCCGACCTATATACCCAAGACGAAATAAAGGAGAAATACAACCTGACGAAAGACCAACTCAGCTATATTCTGAAGACCTATCATGTCGAGCGTATCAAGGTTGGCAAACTATCCAAAATCCCTCGAAAGATATTCGATGACGTAATGTTCAAGCATCGAAACGGCAAGGTCTTGAAACCTGAGCAATAGTTATTTTTCGGTGATTTTGGTAACTAAGGGATAACCATTTTACTTTGCACCGAAATTACAAATATATCATTATCAATCACTTAATATCACAAGATTATGACTACAAGACATGTTTGCACAAAGGTCACGCTCCGACAGAGAGCCATTCGTAACGAGAAAATTTCTCTTTACCTCGATTATTACCCAGCCATCCGCAATCCTGAGACGATGGCCATGAGCCGCAGGGAGTATCTGGGCATCTACATCTACGCCCATCCTAAGAATGAGATTGAGCGTAACTTCAACATCGAAATGCTGAACAAGGCAGAGGCCATCCGTTGCATCCGAGTGACCTCACTCATCAATGAGGAATTTGGTTTCCTCGATAAGAACCGTATGCGACAGGATTTCTTAGCCTACTTCCGCAAGATTGCCGACAAGAAAGAAGATAAATGGGATTTCGTATATCAGCACTTCGACTTCTTTGTTCACGGTAAATGTACTTTCGAGGACATCACCGTCGAATTCTGCAACAAGTTCCGCGATTATCTTCTGACAGCCCATAGTCTGAAACACACAGACCGTCCTCTCAACAGGAACAGTGCATCAGCCTATTGGGGTGTATTCCGTTCACTTTTGAAACAAGCCCACCGTGACAAATATCTCCGTGAGAACATCAACGATTATCTTGATCGCATCGAAGAAAACGAGGTCAAGAAAGAGTATCTAACTCCAGAAGAGTTGAAGCATTTAGCAACTACCACCTGCAAAATCCCTGTGCTTAAATCAGCATCACTCTTTTCATGTCTAACCGGATTGCGTATTAGCGACATCCTTAACTTGAAATGGGAACACATACAGAAAGCCCCAGAAGGCGGATACTGCATCCGAATCCGTACTCAGAAGACACAGACTGAAGCCACCTTGCCCATCAGCATGGAAGCCTACGAACTTTGTGGAGAACCTAGCACTGGCACAGTCTTCAAGGGATTCAAGCGCAGTATGGCACAACACCCGTTGAAGGAATGGTTGAAATCGGCTGGAATCACCAAATCGATGTCGTTTCACTGCTTTCGTCATTCGTATGCCGTTTTGCAAGTTTCGGCAGGCACGGACATTTATACGGTATCGAAGATGATGACTCATAAGAACGTTTCAACGACTCAGATATATGCTGACCTCGTTAGCGACAAGAAGCGAGAAACCGTTAATCGTATAACCCTCAAATAGCAATTGCAATGAAAAGACAAATAATCAGAATGACCGAAGGAGGTAAAGTAACCATGCCTCATAAAGATGTATGGATGACAAAGGAAGAAATCTCGGATATGTTCGGATTACCAGAAGCCACCATCTATCATGCCATTAAGTCCATCTACAAGAACAGAGAACTTTATGAGCATGAGACGATGGGCAGCATCCCCTACCCTAAGCATGAAACGCAGGGCTGGACTATACAGGTTTATAATCTGGATATGATTTTCTATCTGACATACAAGCTGCCCAGCCGAAACGCACAGATATTCCGACGCTATATGATGAATAAGGCATACGAGCGCAATCCATACGAGCATATCTGCATCATCGTGGATGACGTGGACTTTACACCAAAGACCAAGTAAAGCCACATATATATAATAAGGTGGAGGGGATTTACATCAATTTCCTCCACCTTTTGTTTGTTCATACATTACTCTGTTTGGCTATTTGCGAGATTTTTTGTAATTTTGCGCCCCAAAAGTGTAATACGGACAATATATGACCCATAAATACGAAAGTGCCCCCATTTGGGGACTCATTGCTCTACTAAGTGCAGTTCTGGCTATGTCAGGGCGGCTTATTGCTCTTACTAAGGGATTCGACGATTTTAGTGCCAACGTAATTTTCGTTGTCATCTTTCTCTTTGTAGTAGCCATGTACTTTATCTTCCAGCAGTTTGTTGATGAAGTCACCCCCATTATTGGAAAGAAAATCAAGGAGCGTTTCTTTACTATCATAGCCTATCCTGTTAGATATGAAGATTGTGAGTTTGATGAACCTGAGCAAGATAAATATGTCCCCACTGATGAGTTGTCTGAAGATGAGATACCCACAATGTCAGAACTTGCAGCAAGAGGTGAAGTTGAATATCAGTTTTATGATCCTGAAGAATTTGGAATGAGCGACGATATTGTACAAGACGGCTCAGATTCTGCCACCGTAGCAAATCCACTCCCTGCTAAAACAGCACAAGAAACTACAGATGAATTAGAAAAGATTCGTGAGAAGGATATACAGGAAAGGAGAAAGGCAAACCAGAAGAACCTTGATGCGGCCATCAATTTTTTCAGAAAAACGATGGCACCATACATAACGAGCAATGAAGATATTGAGCAACTTTGCCAACATATCATAGATTTTCAGGATGCTCCTGACTCTTTCTTACCAAAAGAGGAAGGTCACAGATACGTTTTTCCACAAGTTAAGCCGTTAAAAGTATCGTCGCAATTGAAATCCATCGACTATGCTCACCTTGCTGGACATCTTAGCAAATTCTTCTGCCTCTCCACTGGTAAGCACAGAGCCAGCTTCATAAAAGTCGTATTTGCCCAACAATTGGGAAATGTCAGTTTGGAAACACTTATTCGAAAACAATCCAGCAAGGATAAAGGGCTGATACCTGAATATATTCCTGAAAGTAGGATCAAGAAAGAAGAAAAGGAAGAAAGAAAAGCATCAAAAGTTTCTAATAAAATAGAAGAAAGCAGATGTGATTACAAAGGACCAGACCGCAAATTCTACTGATTAGCATCAAATATTAGCATCGATTACCATCAATAACTATCTGATAATCAAAACGGTGATTTTTCATCCTATAGGTTATCAGATAGTTATTTTTTAGTGAATTTGGTCACTAATACATAACCTTTTTCCTTTGCAGACGAAATTCAAATTTCGTATCATGTCAAAAGAAAAAGTATCATTTGATGAGTTACCGCAGGCGGTGGCTTATCTGACCGAAAAGGTCGAAGAGTTATCTGTGATGGTGTCCAAACTCCAACCAGTTCAGACACTAAAAGAACGTAAACCGATAGAGGTGGACGTGGCTTGTAACATCTTGAAGAAAGCCAAGCCCACCATCTATAACCTTGTCCGTAAAGGTGTGATTCCTGCCTACAAGAAAGGCAAAAAACTCTACTTTTACGAGGATGAACTATTGCATTGGATTGAGACAGGACGCAAGGAAACCAGCCAACAGACTTATGATGAGATGTTGGCTACCATGCAAAGCGGTGTCCGTCACAAGCCCAAGTCACTTCTTAATCGCTGATGCCCTATAGAGAAGAACATCCTCACACCACAAGGCATCCTCGACAATGCAACGGACTTCGGACTACGACTATGTGGCACCGATTTCCCTGTCAGCATCTTTCCCCAACCCATGCAGCACATCATCACAGAACTACATGAGTGCCAGAGTTTCCCTATCGACTATGTGGCAGCATCTATGCTGACTGCCATAGCCGTTGGGATTGGCAACACACATCTGGTTCAAGTGAAAAGCGGATGGTTGGAAAGTGCCATCCTCTATATGGCACTTGTCGGCAGACCAGGGGCCAACAAAAGCCATCCCCTATCCTTTGCCATGAAGCCGTTCCTCACCTACGACTATCAGCAAAACCTTCTGTTTGAACAGGAGTATAAGGAATTCGAGAAATTGGTGCAGATGACCCGTAAGGAACGTAGCGAAGCAGGACTGGATGAATATCCACAAGAGCCTATACGCAAGCGTTTCCCTGTTTCCGACATCACGCCGGAAGGACTTAGCCTGATACATGCACAGAATCAGCGAGGGCTTTGCCTGTGGGCTGATGAACTGTCAGCATGGTTTAAGAATTTCAACCGCTATAACAATGGTTCCGAGGAACAGTTCTGGCTTTCTGTATTCAGTGCCAAGACAACTATCTCCGACCGCAAAAGTGCACGAAGTTCAGTATTCATCAAGCGACCGTATATCTCCGTTATCGGCACTATTCAGAAAAAGGTGTTGGGCGAACTGGCTAAAGGCGAACGCTCATGTAACGGTTTCATTGACCGCATCCTGTTTGTACTTCCGTCCGACCAACAGAAGATACGTTGGAATGACCGGGAACTCTCTGAGGACATCGACCAGCAATGGGCAAACATCCTTTCAAGGCTGATAATGCTTGAATTTATGCCTTGCGAAGAGAATCCATACAAGATACTATGCTTTCAGCCTGAAGCACGTGCAGCCCTCTATGAGTACCAGCACAGACTGGCAGAAATGTGTGACACCGAAGCCTCTGAAGTCATAGTTGGTATCTATTGTAAGTTGGAAACCTACCTCATCCGCTTCTGCCTGATTCTCCAACTGGCACGATGGGCTTGCGGAGAGGCAGGCAAAGAAGCCATTGACAAAGAATCTGTTGAGAAAGCGATCCTGCTTACTGAGTATTTTCGAATGACAGCCCTTAATGTGCAGGGAATCATGAATGAAGAATCGCTGACTACGCAGCAACTTGCCATCCTTCACCAGTTGCCGAACCTGTTCACTACAGCCGAAGGGCTGGAACTGGCAGACAAGGAGGGTATGAAGGAACGGGCTTTCAAAGACTTCCTGAGTCGGAACATCAGCATTCTGTTCAAACGCGAACGTCACGGAGAGTATTCAAAAATCTAAAGATTCACCCCCTCGCACTTTCCGCACTTTCCACACTTTGCCCCGTCAAAATGCAGAAAATGCAGATAGTGCGACACTAAAATTGAAAAAATGAGCAATTACAGATTTAGACTACAGCCCTACAAAGGTATCAGCACCAGATACGCTTGCCCTGAGTGCAAGCAGAAGCGTTGCTTTTCCCGTTACATCGATACAGAGGGAAAAATCCAATTCCCTTCTTATGTCGGCAGATGCGACCATGAGCAGCGTTGTGGGTATCACTATACGCCCAGCGACTACTTCAAGGACAATCCATCTGCACAAGAGCAGCTATCAGAAGAAAGGATGTCTATCTTCATTCCCCGTGTCGTTGAACGCCCCAAGCCAATATCGTACATCCCATCAGAGATAGTGGAAGCCAGTATGCAGCACTACGAGGCAAACAATCTCTTCCGCTTTCTATGCCTCAAATTTGGCAGGGAGCAGACAATGGAACTGATGAAGAGATACTATGTCGGTACATCAAGGCACTGGCAAGGTGCTACTGTTTTCTGGCAGATTGACAATAGCGGCAAGGCAAGGACGGGTAAGATAATTCTTTACAATCCGCAGACAGGCAAGAGAGTGAAAGAACCGTTTTGTCACGTCACATGGGTACACTCTGCCTTGTGCCTCGCAGACTTCAATCTGAGACAATGCTTCTTTGGGGAGCATCTTTTGACCTCAGAGAAGGGCAAGCCCGTTGCATTGGTTGAGAGCGAAAAGAGCGCTCTTGTATGCAGCATCCATCTACCCCATTTCACGTGGATAGCATCTGGTGGAAAGAATGGCTGTCTCAATGAAGAATGCCTGAGCATACTTCAAGGCCGAACGCTTTCACTCTTCCCTGACCTCGGAGCAACGGACTACTGGAGAAGCAAGATTCCAACGATAAGACAACTCGGCATTCATGCGCAGTTGTATGATTATTTGGAACGGGCAGCGACGGATGAACAACGGAAGAAGGGACTCGACATCGCTGATTTTCTGCTTGACATCGAAATCGAAGAAGGCAAGTTCGAACAGATGAAACGGACAAATCAGTCAGTTGCTAAATTAGCAAATCTGTTGAAATTGCAACCAGTGAAAGGAGCAGTTGCTAAAACATCTGGCTGTATGAATGCTAAAACATTTTAACGCATAGCCTACAAGCCAGGAAAGACGATTGGGGAACATTTTGGGGATAGCAAGTTTATGGCGGTGTATTACATTCACCTCCCCACTTGCCACCCCAAAAGGCTGGATGCTCCCGATGGTCACAAACAATATTCACCCAAAATAAAGAAAACAATGAAGAAAGCAAAGACAATCTCGCTCCGATTGACGGAGCAGGAAAACTATTGGCTGAAGGCACTCGCCCGACAGAGTGGCAGAACCCAGAGCGAGGTCATTCGCTCACTGATTAAG
>JAFRYZ010000043.1 GCA_017442825.1 Prevotella sp.
CAAGGACACCATACCCAATGGCTAGGAGAGGAGAAACAGATGCTTGCCGACCAATACAAACAGCAGGAAACGCTATGGCAGAAGCAGAGTCACAGACTTACGGACATTGTGAGGAATAACGAAGGTGTCTGGCTGTCACAACGTGTGTTCTACATTGTCGGTTCCCTTTCCCTCCTGTCATTTATAACTATTGTGTTGGAGATTGCATTTTATGTGTATTTCCATTGGATTTAATAGGCTCCGCCGCCCGTCGCGACATGCAAGCGGGGAGGCACGCAATCATAGAAACTGGCGTGTTATTTCTTCTTCGGTTGCTTGCTGAATTTGTATATTACTTGTAACATAGCGTATCTTGGAAGCGAGTTATACCATGTTTCTGTTAGGCCTTGTGCGTTGAGAACTCTGGTTACGTTGCTCAATCCTTGAAAAATGTCGTATGCATCAAGGCTCAATCCGAGACGGCCTTTGAGGAGGGTCTTAGACAGACGGGCATTGGCCACAAAATGACAATCATTGAGGCTGGCATCCGAATAGCCCATGCGATGATAGAGTGTCAAGTCTGTAGTAAACGCGAATCCTGCTGACAATGGAATCTGAGCAGACGCACCATACTTAAAGTCAAAACTGTTGATATTCTGGAAGCCTGTTCGGCTCGAAGTTGCATGAAGGTATTTCACGGCTACATCCAAATCAAAGATGTACTGGTTGAGGCGCATGTTCAACCGCAAATTTTCACTCGTGTTGAGATTGCGCACCTGGCTCAGTTCAGAGACATAATCCACGCTGTTCCGATAATTGAAGCCCGTAACAGCATTGAGGACGAAACGCTGCTTCTTGTCCAGTGCCTTCTGGTAATCGGCCGATAACTTTGCTCCCCAGTTGCCATCCACGTTGCGAGGCGAGTAAGTGCGTTCACCTGTGGCGGCGTCGTATGTCATGGCATGGGCAATGGCATTTTGTGTCATATCCCAGGCGGCACGAAGAGATAATTGCCAGCCCTTATCCCGATTGCGTAAATAGCGCGTAAAGTCAACGCTATGGCTGGTACTGCGCTTCAGGGAAGGATTACCTCGATAGATATTCAGAGGGTCTGCATTATCGGCATAAGCAATAAGGCTTACCATGTCGGGATAGGAAGAAGAAAGTCTGTAGTCGATGTAACAATCCTCAAAGCCCCATGAGATGGAAGGCACGAAGACAGCATTGCTTCTATGGGAAGTCTCATTTAACTGGTCACGATGATAAGTGAGATTATCAATACGCCATTCCACCTCTGGACGAATGTCTATTCTATGGCTTGGCAACTTACCCGGAAGCCAAAATAACAAGCTTACGTCCACATGGTGTACCAGAGTGTTCAATCTGGACGTATAGGAGTTTTGTGAGTCCATACAACTCATCAACGTAGAAATAGTAGAGGGAAGTTCACCGAGCGACAAAGAATTTCTGCCCAACTGATCCAATCTATATAGCGATAGAGCGGCATCACGATATTGCTCCGTCATTTCATAAAAGGGCGTTACCGTTCCCCATTCCGGGCGGTACTTGTAGGAGGCTTTCAAACTCGCATCAAGAGAGACAACGGGGGATGTCTGGTACTGATTACGATAATCCTCACCTTTCCCAATAGATGGGTTATACAAGAGATGATAATCGGAAAATGTCGTGGTCTCTTGTTTCTGTACCCGAAGGTCTGCCGAAAGATTGATGTAGTCGGGCGTATGTGGAATCTCTATGTAGCCGTTCATACTGACAGAGCCGCCCCAATGATTGGCGTTCGCCAGACTCTGTTCCATTCGCCTGTGAACAAACAGGGTAGCGAGTCGTTCGCTGGTTCCAGAGAAAAGACTGTCAAGCGATGCAGCACGATAACGGTCATTCGGGTCATTAGTAAACTCCGCTTCCCAACGGTTTGCTTGATTTCTACTTCTGTGATAACCCGCCTTACCGTCAAGTGTTATGTAGCCATGTGGCTTCTTATAACTAAACTGATGCGCAGTAGTTACATCCATTACTCTATTTATATTCTCGTTTTTCGAGCGTGCATAAGTGTTCCCGCTCAGCGCTGGTTGGAATGTTTCTACAGAGGTTACACTCTGATCATCCGTTTTTCGATGAGCCGCTTTCACATTACCCGTGTATTTCCATACGCCCTTCTTGTCCTTTATCAAGGCTTCCAGTCCACCTGTCTGCAAATCAGTGCGCCCAGATGCGGCCCCCTGGGCATTCCATTCTCCTGTAGTACCAGGTTCGCGCGTGTCGTTTCTGTTATTGGCATTTCCGAATAATGCCAGCCTTGAATTGTCCGTAAACCTAAGCCCGAACAGTCTTGCCAGATACCTGTTGCTCAATCCATATCCTGCACTTGCGTTCGCCACCCACCCAATGGAATACTGGCGTTTCAGATTCACATCTACCACTAACGGAAGTTCCCGTATGTCTTTTTCTCTTGTAATATAACTATATTCATGCTCCTTATGATAGACTTTAACTTTGTCCACCATATAGGCCGGCAGATTCTCTAAGGCAACACGTGGGTCGCCACGGAAGAAGTCTTCTCCGTTTACCAACAGACTGCTGACAAAGTTGCCATTAACACGTATCTGCCCGTCCTTGATTTCAAAACCTGGAAGACGTTTAATCAGTCCGTCTAACATGGAACCTTCAGCCAACTGGAAGGCATCGGCATTGTAAACTATCGTATCACCTTTTACAACCATTCTAACCTTTGATGCTGTAACAGTTACTTCATCAAGTTCACGTTCCAAGGCTCTCGGCTTCTTCTTCAGAAGTATTTCACCAAGAGAGATGCGCGTTTCGCGTTTACCGATGTCTTTCTTCCGAAGGTTGACGGTCGAGGGCAAATAACCCTCTTTGGAAAATCTGAATATGCAATCCGTTCGTGGTATGTACAGATAGCCTATTCTGTCAATATTGTGGTAATAGCCTCCATATCGATATATCTGATCTACTTGAAATTCATCAATCGACGTACTATCGGAATTCATTATTTCAACATGTACATCCTTCAGAATTTCGTGTGTAAAACTGTCTTTCACGTTGCCATAAACAGCAACACTATCCTTCTGGGACTGACCGAAGGTGTTGGTACAAATAAATGTGGTATATAGAGTGATTAGAATTGTACGTCTCATGGGCATTAGTCTTTCTTGGTTTTGGGTTGCTTGTCAAACCGATACACAAGGCGCAGCATGACGTAGCGCGGGATGACGTTGGTGTAGTATTCCCAACGGCTTCGGCTGTCGATGCCGGCGTTGACGTTGGAGAGGTTGCCCAGGATGTCCCAGGCATCGAGCATCAGATTGAGGCGATTCTTCATGACCCCCTTCGAGAGGCGCGCATTCCACACCAAGTCGTCGCGGTTCATGGTGGAAGATTCGTAGCCCCGGCGGGTGAACATGGTCAGTTCGGTGGATAGTTGGAACGCCCACGGCAGGTCGATTACCGCGTTGGCTCCGTAGTGGATGTTCCAAGTGTTGGCATTCACGAAATCGTTGCGCTCGGCGGTGGCATGGTTCCAGGCCGCGTTTCCTTTCACACCCACGTTTACTTTCCGGTAGCGGTAGTTTAACCGAAGCGTCTCACTGAGCACGGCGGTTTGTGTGGTGTTGCGCAGGGGTGTGGCGGCGGGATTGCTCCCGGAGAAGTCAACGAGGTGGTAGTAGTTGGCCGCCGTGTTGGTGGTGAGTGTCAGGCGACGCGCCTTGTCCAGCGGAGTGACATAGCCCACATTGAGCCAGGCTTTCCAGTTGCCGCTCACGTTGACGGGGCGGCTGGTGGTCACGCCCGTCTGTTTGTCGTAAACGTAACTGACAGAGATGGCATTCGCGGCACAGTGCCACCCGGCATTGCCGTAGAGTTGCCGCTCCTGGTGTTGCAGCCAGCGGTCGGATTTGTAGTTGAAAGAGAGGTCTATGTCGGTGCGCTGCTTCAGGTCGGGGTTTCCCAACGTCACGTTCAGCGGGTCGGCAGCAAAGGTCTTGTTGACCAGATTTGTCATGGATGGCGAACTGCTGTTGAGCGATGCCACGAAGTTCAGTTCATGGCGGAACTCCTGCGTGTTGCGTTTCAGACTGAAACGGGCTTGCGGCAGCACATAGGTCTTGTGAATCTGCTGCTCGTTTTTCCCCACGACGTAGTCCGTGAATCGGAATCGGTTGTCCTCCAGCGTAAGGGACGGGCGGAACTGCACGTTCCAGCCCGACGTGCGTCGCCCTTGCGGTGTCTTGCTGTAGCGTTGCCATTGCCAGTCGAGCGTCAGGTCGTGGCGATAGCGGTGCAGCAGTCCCTCGTAGCTGTTGTCCGAGTCAAGGGCCCGCATCAGCATGGCTGCTTCGGAAGGAAGCCAACCGAGAGACTGGTCTGTACTTTCGTCAAGCACGTCGAGGCGATAGTGCATACGGTCGCCCGATTCGTACTTATAATTAAAGGTGTAGTTGGGGTTAAGCATGATTTCTTGGTTCCAATGCCAGAAGTACTTTGTCCGCACCTGTGCCCCGAAGTCACGCTGAGGCGATTCGTAGTAGCGGTTGCGCCAATCGGTCTGTAGCGCTTCGCCCTCGTAGTGGTTGTAGAGGAAATGGTTGAAGCCGTCCTGCCGCTTGTCGTTGTAGGAAAGGTTGCCGTCCACCGACACGCCGTCCTGCGAAAAAGGAATCTTAAAGAAACTCCAGAAGGACAGGCTGCCGTTCGTCGTGCGGCTGTTGCCCACGGCTTGCTCTCCGTTGCGGCGGATGAGGTGGCGCACGGTGGTGGCCCAATCCGGCGAGAAGAGGCTGTCGAGCACTGAGGCATAATCGCCGATCGGACTCACACCGAATGTTCCGTTCAGGAAGTTACTGTTGTAATCGCTCTTCTGGTAGTTGAAAGCGGGGGAGAGACTGAACGCATGGTGCGTCTGCAGAAAGTTGAATTTCAGGTCGTGCTGTGTGCTTATGGAGAGATTGCTGGTGTTCGTGCGGCTTGACGTAACATTGAAGACATCGCCGCCTGGAAGGAAGTTGGTTGAACTGCCGCCCCATGCGTTTTCATTGTCGGTATAGGTAACATCTGCGTTGCCGGACAGTTGGAAGCGGTCGCGCTTGTCGAAAACGGAGTAGTCTAAGCCGCCGCGCTTTGTGGATGTCAGTCCGCCCGATACGTCAAAGTCGCCCCATCCGCCGTTGCCGTCGGGCTTGCGGCGGTCGTTTACATTGTTGAGATTGCCAAAGAGAGAGAGGCGCGACTGCGGCGTATAGCGCATGGCAAAGAGACGGGCCAGGTAACGCTCCTCTGTGCCATATCCTGCCTCTGCGTTGGCCAGCCAGCCGATAGCGTATTGTCTTTTCAGACTCACGTCCATCACAAACCGTCCGTCGTCCACCTTGCGCCCCAGCAGTTTACTTGTCTCACTCTCTTCTATATATACTTTCACCTGTTGCACCATATAGGCGGGCAGGTTGTCGAGCAACACGGTGTTGTCTCCCTTGAAGAAGTCGCGCCCATTGAGCAGAAGGCTCTCCACAAACTTCCCGTTCACCATGATGCGCCCGTCGGGTTTCAGTTCAGCACCTGGCAGTTGCGCTACAAGCGCGTCAAGCATCGAGCCTTCTTGCAATTGGAAAGCATCGGCGTTGTACACCAATGTGTCGCCCTTGGTGTAGAACTTGACCTTGGTGGCAGTCACTGTGACCTCGTTCAGCTGCACCTCGTCCGTTGCTCGTGAAGTGCGGCGCATGGGAACATTCCAAAGAGAGACCTCAATCGTTTTCGATTTCCACGCTAATTTGGTGGCCTTATACACGGTTTCATACCCCTTTGACTCCAGTTTCACTAGGAAATGACCGTCCGGCTGTTGTGGCACATCAAATTGGAAGAATGTACGTATGGTGCCGTTTCCCCGATCCGTGTGCTCGTAACTCTTGGTGGTCATTACCACGGTGCTGTCGGGCCTGAGCAACGAGACAGTCACTTCGCCTTTGATGGCCTGGCGCGTAAAAGCATCCACAATGGTGCCGTTGAAGTTCACTGGTGCTTTCTGTGCGGACACTGTGAGGGCTGTGCTGACCAGCGCGGCCAGCAACATGAGTCTATGTTTCATAGGTTTATGTGATTGGTTTACTACTTCATTTCGGGCAATGATAGACTGGAATTTGGTACGCAGATGGAGTTTGGTTCAAGGCCATCAGCCCGCTCCAGAAGAAGTAGTTGCTGTTGAATATAATAATAAAGGTAGAAGGCGTGGTAGCAACCCTTGCCGTCCATCCAGCGGAGAATGGTTCGGTTGGGACTGAAATGTTCATCGCTGCTTGATTCCACATTATTCAAGGCCGAAAAACGAGCACTCATCGCTTGATATTCCTCTCGCGAACAGCGGGTGCGTACAATTTGGGCTTTGGTCGGACACCGTTCATTTAATCCCATCCACCATTCATGTCCCTCTTGGTCATTGCTGACGAAGAGGGTATCAACGGCTTGTGCGTCACTGCGACAGCGCATGGTTTCCATGAGAGTCGTTAGTTCCTGATTCAGTTCTGGCGAAATGTCATTGGTTTGTTGAGCTGGTTTTGCCTTTCCGCGCAGATGGTCTATGAGTTCTCTGGTATCTGGCACCGTGTTACAATGCTTCCACGTTGGCACAACGACGCGCACCACACAGAGGCAGTCATGATAAAAGACTGCGTGATAGAGGCTGAAGGCTCCTCCTGTGCAGAATGAGGCGGTGGCACCGAGCTGCAAGATGTTGCCATCCTTGTGTTTGGAACTTTTATATATGGTGACATCGGGGTTCCCACTTAAAGGAGCAAGAGCATCCGACCATGCAAGGAAATCATGCTGCCCGACGCCTTGCAGGAGTACGACGTGGGCTGGTGTGCGACTGACATCACCCTTTGCACCCATCCACCAATCGTAATTCTCATTCTCAGAATAGCAGAATACGGTGTCAATCACCAGTGCTTCCTTTCTCTGCTCCATCTGTCTCAGCAGGTTGGCAATGGCTGCCACACTGTCCTTGGGCAGATCACGATAG
>JAFRYZ010000044.1 GCA_017442825.1 Prevotella sp.
ATCGAGTCTGCCACCACCCTCACCAAGCCCGACATCGTGGCATGCATCGCTGCCTTCCTGCAGTACATCCGCGACGGCCTGCGCGCCGGACAGCGCGTCAAGCTCGACAAGTTCGGCTCCTTCAAGGTGGGCATGAAGACCTCGCCTGCTGATACCGCCAAGGACTTCTCTGCCACTACCAACGTGAAGTCGGTGCACGTCATCTTCCAGCCCGCCGTAGAGGTCTCTGCCGACGGCAAGCGCACCAAGTCGCTGCTCAGCGGCGTCAGGGTGGAAGAGTATGGGGGCTACAACGTGGACAAGGAGCAGCCGTAACCCTCCCTCGTCCCTCCTCGCTCTTTATTATAGGTGTTATCCTGCCCCCTGCAAGCCACTTGGCTTGTGGGGGGATTTTTGCATAGAAAAGCCGCACGATACTCCCGTACCATGCGGCAAAAAACTTTATTGTAAATATTAACGACAGTAAGGGGAGAGAAAAGACATTTACATTTATTAACTTTGTCACTTTGTCATTTTGTCACTTTGTCACTTTTCCCCGCTCTCACTTTTCAACGCATACTGACAACTACCCTTTACGCTTCGTAAACGGTGGTGTCGGGGATGCCTGCCTCGCGGAGTGCTTCTTTGCGCTCCATGCAGGTGCCGCACTTGCCGCAATGGTGGGTGCCACCTTTGTAGCACGACCATGTCTCGGAGTAGTCGATGCCGAGTTGTTTGCCACGGCGGGCGATGTCGGTCTTGGTGATGTTGGTATAGGGGGCAAATATCTCCAGGTGGGCGTAGGTGCCCTGTCGCATGGCTTCTGACATGGCGTCGATGAAGGACTGGCGGCAGTCGGGATAGATGGCGTGGTCGCCGCCGTGGTTGGCTATCATGACTCGCCGCAGGTCGTGGCTCTCGGCGATGCCGCAGGCGATGCTGAGCATGATGCCGTTGCGGAAGGGTACGACAGTGGACTGCATGTTTTCATCGTCGTAGTTGCCTTCAGGGATGGCATCGCCGCCTGCTAACAGGGACGACTTGAAATATTGGTGCATGAAGTCGAGGGGGATGACCAGGTGCCGGATGCCCAGGCGCTGGCAGTGCAGACGGGCGCAGGCTATCTCCTTTGCGGCATGGTTGCTGCCATAGTCGAAGGTTACGGCAAGGGCTATCTCTTGCTGATACTCATACATCATCGTCACGGAGTCCATGCCTCCGGAAACAATTATCAATGCGTCTTTTTTCATGGTTACTCCAGATTTTTAAACTGCATAATATATATCTCGGGCCATATCACGACATCGACGCCAACGCTGGTGTCGGGCTTGCGAAATTCCAATACGTTAGGCTGCGTGCTGCTGGTTGTAATCTGAAAACCCATCCTGCGCAACTCGGTGGCGAAGCGACGGTAGTATTTCTTTCCCCAGAACACCAGTTCGCACTTGTTGTCGTTGGCTGCGAAATAGTCTATCACCACCATGCTGCCCCAGTCGCTCTTCTTGAAAAGGCGGTACAGGGCTTGTTGTTCTTTGTTGAACTCACGGTTGGCATGGACATGAAAGCCCCACACGTGGCGTGGGTCGTCGGCATCGAGAACGGACTTGGCATGGATGCGCTTAAAACCGAGTTTCTTGAAGGGCTGCACCTGAAGGTCGCCCAGCCTGCCCTGCTCTGCAGCACGACCTTTCTGCCGTTGGTATTGCAGCATTTCGGGCATGTGCACAAGCACCTCGTTGTAGGTCTGCCCGTAGGCAACACCCGCAACAGTCCAAACCATCAGCAGAGCAATCGTTTTATGCAATAAAGGTTTTCTGAGCATTGTCCTTTTTTACTCCCTTTTACCTCCCTTTTCACTCCCCTCGCCCTTTGGAGAGGGGTCGGGGGTGAGGCTTTTTTTCACTCCCTATACTTGATCACATTCCGCCAACCACAGGGCGCTGGAGGCGTCGCTGGGCATGCGCCAGTCGCCGCGGGGCGAAAGGCTTACGCTGCCGACTTTCGGACCGTCGGGAAGACAGCTGCGCTTGAACTGCTGACTGAAGAATCGGCGGAAGAAGGTGGTCAGCCATTTCTTGATGACATCATCGCTGTAAACCGAACCGTCCTGCTGATGCTGATTTCCACCGAAGGCTTGCTTTGCCAGCATGAAGATTTTCTTCGGACGGAAGCCGTAGCGAAGCGTGTAATAGAGGAAGAAGTCGTGCAACTCGTAAGGTCCTACCAAGTCTTCGGTCTTCTGTTGGATGTTTCCTTCATTGTCGGCAGGAATGAGTTCGGGCGAAATGGGGGTGTCGATGATGTCGAGCAGCGTGGCGCGGGATTGCTCATCTACCCCACCCTCTGCCACATAGCGCACGAGATAGCGGATGAGCGTCTTGGGAATGCCGGCATTGACGCCGTACATCGACATGTGGTCGCCGTTGTAGGTGGCCCATCCCAAAGCCAGTTCGCTGAGGTCGCCTGTGCCGACGACCAATCCGCCCAACTCGTTGGTGAGGTCCATGAGTATTTGTGTACGTTCGCGCGCCTGTGAGTTTTCGTAGGCTACATCGTGAACTTGCGGGTCGTGACCGATGTCCTCGAAGTGTTGCAAAACGGCTTTGGCTATACTGATTTCACGAATGGTGATGCCCAGGCTCTGCATCAGGGCTACGGCATTATGATAGGTGCGGTCGGTGGTGCCGAAGCCTGGCATGGTGACTCCCACGATGCCTTTGCGGTCGTAGCCCAGCTTGTCAAATGTTTTCACACACACGAGTAGTGCCAGTGTGGAGTCGAGTCCGCCGCTGATGCCGACAATGGCGGTCGTGCTATGGGTATGCGTCAGTCGTTTGGCAAGTCCTGCTACTTGTATGTTGAATATCTCTTCGCACGAACGCTGCATGTCTTCCGACTTCGGGATGAAGGGATGCGGGTCTATGGTGCGGTAGAGACATTCGTCAATTGACAATTCACCATCCTCAACACCCCCTTTGGGGGGCTGGGGGGCTTGGAACACCTTGTCGCTCTTTTCTCCGCGCTGGGCATTGACGAAGGTGGTGTTGCGGCGGCGTTCGGAGCGGAGCATTTCCACGTCGATGTCGGCAATGGTCATCTGCGGGGCAAAGGAAAAACGTTCGCCTTCTGCCATCAGCCTGCCGTTCTCGTAGATGATGGCATTGCCGCCATAGACCACATCCTGGGTGCTCTCGCCAAAACCGCAACTGCTATACACATAGGCACTCATGGTGCGTGCACTCTGCTGTGCCAACAACGATTTCAGATAGTCGTGCTTGCCTATCAGTTCGTCGCTGGCTGAGAGGTTGAAGATGATGTCGGCTCCTGCCAATGCCAGATGGTTGCTGGGAGGCACGGGTGCCCATACGTCTTCACAGATTTCAATGCCGAACTTCACGCCGTTTGCCATTTGGAACACGATGGGTTGCTTGGTCAGCTCGATGCTGCTGCCTGCATAACTGATGGTTTCTCCGTCGTTGATGTCTTGTGCGGAGGCAAACCACCGCTTTTCGTAGAACTCGCCGTAGTTGGGCAGGTAGGTCTTGGAAACCAGCGCCTTCGCCTCGCCGTTGTTGATGACGGTGGCACAATTCAACAGCAATTTGCCGGTATCGACAGGGATGCCGACAATGACTGCCACTCGTTTGCCTTGCGTGAAAGTCTTGAGTGCCTGAACGCCCTGCTCGGCTTCTTCGACTAACAGCCGCTGGGCAAACAGGTCCTGACAGCTATAGCCGGTGACGCAGAGTTCGGGAAACACCAACACCTGCACGCCCCGAGCTTCGGCTTCTGCAATCTGTGTCTTGATCTGCTCGATATTGTATTTCACGTCTGCCACCTTCACTGAAGGAACTGCAGCAGCCACTCTTACCATTCCGTATTCCATCATTCGCAATTCACAATTCATAATTCACAATTCATAATTCACAATTCACACACCCCCTTCAGGGGGCTGGGGGGCTTTCGGGTGTGGACCTTACCTTATCGTTACCTGCGTAGCACCATAGCCGTATTCCTGAAATGACGCATCTTGGTAGGGATATTGTTTGTATTTATAGTTCAGTTCGTGGATGATGCTTTGGCGCAACACTCCCTCTCCTTTTCCGTGGATAAAGATGATTTTCTGCCCTTTTTTGGCTTTATATTGTTCAAGTGTTCTCCGGAAGACATCCAACTGATAGTCGAGGATGTCGGCGGCGCTCATTCCTGCCGTCGTCTCAAGAAGTTCATGGGCATGCAGGTCAACCACTATCTTGTCGCCTTTCAGTCTTTGTCCCATAGGACGCGCTGGGGCTTTCTTTGGGGTTGCCTTTGGTGCGTCGTTCTTCTTGAACATCTCTTCTTTCACCTGTTCGGCTGAGATGACCAACGGGCGCAGGGGCTTGTCGTTCTCTACGACAGGATAGAGCAAAGCCGGCGTCTCGAAGAAATCATTTTCCTGGAAGGTGTGCAGCTTGTAGAACTTCACGGCATCGACGCGGAACTCTACATCGACAACGGGCTTCTTCAGAAAAGGCTTCTGCCGTTTGTATGCCGTCAGCTGCATGGCCGTATGCGCCATGTCGTTCAGCTGTTCTCGTCCGAACTCCTCGATGAACTCTTTTGTGTTCGGCTCTACCTCGCCCACGGAGCGTATGGTCCAGCTGGTTCCCTCGGCGGTCATATAACAGTAATGAATGTAGTAGTTGGATTCGTTGACGAGATAGGACTCAAACCTCGTGTTGGTCATGTCGCGGATGTCAACAGGAACAAATGCCAAATAAACTGAAAGCCGATTGCCGCCCTGACGCTCTACAACGGGTGCCACGAAACCATCAGAAGGGTCGTCGTCTGACTCGTCTTTGGCATCAACATCGCTCAACCGTCCCTTCACAGAACGGTGCTGCGCCTGCCGCTGCTCGTCCTTTGCCTCAACCACACGCTGGGTGCTGTAGTCTTCGTTGTTGACGACAACGACCTCGTTGATGGGAAACGGTATTTCGAAACCGTCAGCATCTTCAACCAACACGATATTCTTGCCTTGGAAACCAGCAACTTTACCACCGCCGGTTTCGCTCAAAAATCTCACCTTGTCCCCTATCTTCATAGTTCTACTGTCATTTTTCGCCGACAAAGGTACAAAAGAGTTGCGAAATCCTTCAATAATGGCAAAGAAAAACGGGTTTTCTTTTTGATTTGTCTGCACTTAATCGTACCTTTGCAGCTGTTTTTAGAATGAATGCAATATGAAACCAACTGCAATACTACTTCTGCACTGCCAAGACCAACCTGGCATCATATCGGAAGTGACTAAATTTATCACCGACAACAATGGTAATATCGTATATCTCGACCAGTATGTGGATCGGGAAGACGGCATGTTCTTCATGAGAATTGAATGGGAACTGGACAAGTTTCTCATCCCTCGTGATAAAATTGAAGAATATATCAACACGCTATACTCAACACGCTACGGACTGACTTTCAAACTGTATTTCAGCGATATACGACCACGTATGGCGATTTTCGTATCGAAAATGAGTCATTGCCTATACGATTTGCTGGCACGATGGAAAGCGGGAGAATTCAACTGCGATATTCCCTGCATCGTCTCCAATCACGAAGACTTGCGCTATGTTGCCCTGCAATTTGGCATTCCCTACCATGTGTGGCGTATCAAGAAGGATCACTCGAACAAGGCAGAGGTAGAAGCAGAGGAGATGAAACTCCTTGAAGACAACAACATCTCGTTCATTGTGCTGGCGCGATACATGCAGATTATCTCCGACGACATGATAGCCAAATATCCGCACCATATCATCAACATCCACCATTCGTTCTTGCCTGCCTTTATCGGAGCAAAACCATATCACCAGGCATGGGAACGCGGAGTGAAGATTATCGGAGCGACAAGCCACTATGTGACGGCAGAACTGGATGCCGGACCTATCATCGAACAAGACGTGACGCGAATCACCCATAAAGACACTCCGGAGAGCCTCGTCCTGAAAGGAAAAGACTTGGAGAAAATCGTTCTCTCGCGTGCTGTGACCAAACACATTGAGCGGAAGATTCTTACCTACAAGAACAAGACGATCATATTTAGTTAATTACACGAATGCAAGTAGCTATCGTAAAATATAATGCAGGAAATATCTATTCCGTCGTCAACGCACTACGCCGGCTGGGTGTGGAGCCGCTGCTGACGGACAACCCCGAAGAGCTGTTAAAAGCCGACCGTGTCATTTTCCCAGGACAGGGAGAAGCCAGCAACTGTATGCAATACCTGCGGGAACGCCATCTGGACGACGTCATTCGCAACCTGCGCCAACCGGTATTGGGCATCTGTGTAGGTCAGCAACTGCTGTGCCGCCACTCGGAAGAGGGCGATACCGACTGTATAGGCGTGTTCGATGTGGATGTCAAACGATTCCGCCCCCAGCGCCACGAAGACAAGGTGCCTTGCATGGGGTGGAACAAACTCGTTCAGCCTCAGAAGTTTCTGCAGGGAGAGGACAAGGAACCGTATGTTTATTTCGTGCACAGCTTCTTCGTTCCGGTATGTGAATGGACGGCAGCAACTGCCAACTACATTGTCCCCTACTCTGCTGCCTTGCACAAGGACAACTTCTTTGCTTGCCAGTTCCACCCCGAAAAGAGCGGAAAGGCTGGCGAGAAGATTTTGCAAAACTTCTTAGATGAAAAAGATGATTGAACTGATACCCGCTATAGACCTTATCGACGGCAAATGTGTGCGTCTGACCAAGGGGGACTACGACAAGAAAACGGTGTACAACGAAGACCCCGTAGCACAGGCACGGGAGTTTGAACGGTTGGGATTCCACCGGCTTCACGTCGTTGACCTTGACGGTGCTAAATCGAAACATGTCGTCAACGACCATGTCTTGCGTGCCATTACTGAAGCGACGGACTTGGTGGTTGATTTCGGAGGCGGAATAAAAACGGAGGAAGACTTGGAGAAAGCGTTTCGTGCCGGTGCCTCAATGGTGACGGTGGGAAGCATCGCTGTAACCCATCCTGACCTTTTTCTGTCGTGGATAGACAAATATGGGGCCGACAAGTTTATTTTGGGAGCTGACGTAAGAAACGGGAAAATCAGCATCAACGGATGGAAAGAAGATTCACAGGAAGACTTGCTTCCTTTCCTTCGCCGATATATTGACCACGGTGTTTGCAACGTGCTCTGTACTGAAATCAGCAAAGACGGAACCCTCAGCGGTCCTGCCACGGAACTTTATCGGCGCATCATGGCTGCATATCCGCAGCTACACCTGATTGCCAGTGGCGGGGTGGCTTCAACAGAAGACATTACCGCACTGGATGCAGCTGGCATTCCTGCCGTGGTATTCGGAAAAGCCTATTACGAAGGACGTATCGACACCAACCGATTGTTGCCACGAGGACTGGCAAAGCGCATCATACCCTGTCTCGACGTCAAGGATGGCGAAACCGTAAAGGGTACGAACTTTGTCAACTTGAGAAGTGCGGGAGACCCTGTTGAACTGGGAAAGGCATACAGCGACGCTGGTGCTGACGAACTGGTGTTCCTCGACATTACCGCCTCTTTTGAAGGACGGAAGACTTTCACTGAGATGGTTGAGCGCGTGGCAAGGGAAATCAACATTCCGTTTACTGTTGGTGGCGGCATCAACGAATTGAAAGATGTCGAAAGACTGTTGCATGCGGGTGCCGACAAAGTCAGCGTAAACAGTGCTGCATTGCGCCACCCACAGCTCATTGATGAAATTACAAACAAGTTCGGCAGTCAAGTGTGTGTATGTGCCATCGATGCACGACTGGATGATGACGGGTGGCATTGTTATGTGAAAGGAGGACGCGAACGAACTGAACGCGGACTCTTCGAATGGGCGAAAGAGGTTGCCGACAGAGGTGCAGGGGAGATTCTCTTTACCAGCATGAACCATGACGGAACAAAAAACGGCTTTGCCAATGAAGCATTGGCACAACTGTCGGATGAACTACCCATACCTATCATTGCCAGTGGAGGCGCAGGGACAAGGGAACACTTCCGCGATGTTTTTGTCAAAGGAAAGGCGGATGCGGCTCTCGCTGCCAGCGTTTTCCATTTTGGCGAAATCAGCATACAAGACTTGAAAACCTATCTGCGACAGGAAGGAATTAACATAAGACTATAATAAAATATGAAGATAGATTTTGACAAACTGGGAGGATTGGTTCCCGCCATCATTCAGGATGCACGGACAAAGAATGTTCTTATGCTCGGATTCATGAATCAAGAAGCATACGAGAAGACGGTGGAAACGGGAAAGGTGACGTTTTGGAGTCGCACACGCAATACCTTGTGGACAAAGGGTGAGACGTCGGGAAACTACCTGAACGTGGTCAGCATACAAAACGACTGTGACGACGATACGTTGTTGATAAAGGTAAACCCCATAGGTCCTACCTGCCACACGGGTACTGACACTTGCTGGGGGGAGGTGAACGAGAACAACCCGCTGCTATTCCTCTCGGAACTGCAAGATTTCATTGAAAAGCGAAAAGAAGAAATGCCCGAAGGCTCATACACCACCAGCCTCTTCCGCAAGGGAATCAACAAAATAGCACAAAAGGTGGGTGAAGAAGCACTGGAAACGGTGATAGAAGCCACTAACGGAACCAACGAACAACTCGTTTATGAGGCTTCAGATATGTTCTACCACCTCATCGTGATGCTAACAAGCAAGGGGCTTCGTATAGAGGATGTTGCCAACGAACTGCGCAAACGTCATGATCCTGAATGGGACAAGAAACGGCGCGAGGCAAAAAGCAAAGAATAAATGAAAAGACATGGCGAAATAACATCATAACGGAATATCATCCTAACGACATAACGGAATAACGGAATATCCATCCTAACGACATAACGATAATAAAACACATAGATATATGCTGATAGAATATAAAAACGCAAACATATACCAAGACGAGAAACTGGTATTGAAAGATGTCAACTTCACAGCCGATGAAGGAGAATTTATCTACTTAATCGGTAAGGTCGGGTCGGGTAAAAGTTCTTTGTTAAAAACAATGTACTGCGAACTGGACATTGATAAGGCGGATGCCGAAAAGGCTGAGGTGCTTGGACAAAGCCTGTTGCCTATCAAGCGCCGGAAAATTCCAGCCCTGCGTAAGCAGATGGGTATCATCTTCCAAGACTTCCAGTTACTCCACGACCGCACCATTGAGAAAAACCTGCGCTTTGTCTTGAAGGCTACGGGATGGAAAGTACGCAAGGAAAGGGACGAACGCATAGACGAGGTGCTGGACCGAGTAGGTATGCTGGACAAGAAAAAGAAGATGCCACACGAACTCTCCGGCGGTGAGCAACAGCGCATTGCCATTGCACGTGCTCTGCTAAACCACCCCCGCATCATCATTGCCGATGAACCAACTGGAAATCTTGATCCTGAAACAGCTGCCAACATCGTCAGCCTGCTGAAAGATATCTGCCAAAGAGGTACTGCCGTTGTCATGTCAACCCACAACGTACATCTGTTGGAACAATTCCCCGGTACCGTTTATCGCTGTCGCGATGGTCGCATCGGCAACGTCACGGGTGAATTCCACGACATAGACCTGTCGCAAGAATTGGAGTTTGCTGACCATGAAGACGCTGAAAGCGGAATAACAGATACGGAAGACAACCCAATAGACAACGCAGAAAAAGAATAGTAGAAAACCATAAAAAAGATACAATTATGCAAGTCATGAAATTCGGAGGCACATCCGTAGGTTCGCCTGAACGGATGAAGAATGTGGCCTCACTGATAACAAAATCGGGCGAACCAACGTTTGTGGTGCTTTCTGCCATGAGCGGAACGACCAACACATTGGTGGAAATCTCTGACTATCTGTACAAGAAGAACCCGGAAGGAGCCAACGAAGTCATTAACGCATTGGAGAAAAAATATCTCGGACACGTTGAGGAACTTTTCTCTACTGAGGAATATAAGGAAAAGACCAGACTCTTCATCAAAGAAGAGTTTGACTACTTGCGTACTTTTACCAAAGACCTGTTTACCAGCTTCGAGGAAAAAAGCATCGTTGCTCAAGGCGAAATGCTGAGTACAAACATGGTAGTCAACTATCTGCAAGAAAACGGTATCAAGGCTGTTCTGATGTCTGCTCTCGATTTTATGCGAACGGACAAGAATGCAGAACCCGATCCACAGTATATCAAGGAGAAACTGAATGCACTCATGGAGGAGAACGAAGGCTACCAAATCTACTTGACACAAGGTTTCATCTGCCGCAATGCCTATGGTGAGGTGGACAATCTGCAACGTGGTGGTAGCGACTATACGGCTTCTCTTATCGGTGCTGCCATCGATGCAGAGGAAATTCAGATTTGGACTGACATTGACGGCATGCACAACAACGACCCGCGTGTAGTGGAAAAGACTGAGGCCGTTCGCCAATTGAACTTCGAGGAAGCTGCTGAGCTGGCTTACTTTGGGGCTAAGATTCTGCATCCTACATGTGTGCAGCCGGCAAAATACGCAGGTATTCCTGTACGATTGAAGAACACGATGGAACCCGATGCTGAAGGCACTATCATCGACAATGTTTTGGTACGCGGAAAGATAAAGGCTGTTGCAGCAAAGGACAATATCATTGCCATTAAGATTAAGTCGAGTAGAATGCTTCTGGCAACAGGTTTCCTTCGTAAGGTCTTTGAAATCTTCGAAAGCTATCAAACACCTATCGACATGATTGCAACCAGCGAAGTGGGTGTGTCGGTCAGCATCGACAACGACACTCATCTGAACGAGATTGTTAACGAACTGAAAAAGTACGGAACGGTAACTGTCGATGCCGACATGTGTATCATTTGTGTCGTAGGAGACTTGGATTGGAGTAACTTAGGCTTCGAAACACTCGCTTTAGACGCGATGAAGAATATCCCCGTACGAATGATCAGCTATGGCGGCAGCAACTACAACATCTCTTTCCTCATCAAGAAAATGGACAAGAAGCGTGCGTTGCAAGCACTTAGCGACGAACTGTTCAACTAAAGGTTACACGAACATTAGCTGCCCTGAAAAGGCAAAGTCTTAAGAATACAAACAACAACACAATACAAAGCAGATAGAGATTATGAAAGGTTCATTTCCGATAGCGCAATTCGAACAGATGCAGACGCCGTTTTATTACTACGACACGGAGTTGCTGCGTGAGACTCTGCGCACCATTAACAAAGAAGCAGGACGACATGAAGGGTTCGTCGTCCATTATGCCATTAAAGCAAATGCCAATCCGAAGGTGCTTAATATCATCTGTCAGGCTGGTTTGGGAGCCGACTGCGTAAGCGGTGGTGAAATCAAACGGTGTCTGGAAGCAGGGTTCGCACCCTCGAAAATTGTCTATGCTGGCGTAGGTAAAAGCGACTGGGAAATCAACTTAGGTCTCGACAAAAACATTTTCTGCTTCAACGTAGAGAGTGTTGCTGAACTGGAAGTCATCAACGAACTGGCAGAAAAGAAAGGAAAGGTAGCATCAATATGCCTACGCATCAATCCTGACGTGGGAGCACATACGCATGCAAAGATTACAACTGGCTTGGCTGAAAACAAGTTCGGTATTGCCATGAGCGACATGGAAACCGTTATCGAAACGGCTGAAAAGATGAAGAATGTGAAATTTATCGGTCTTCATTTCCATATCGGGTCGCAGATTCTCAACATGGACGATTTTGCTGCACTATGCAACCGCATCAACGACCTGCAAACTCAATTGGAACAAAAGCATATCAAGGTGGAGAACATCAACGTAGGTGGTGGATTGGGTATTGACTATCAACATCCGAATCGTGTTCCTATTCCTGAATTCAAAGCCTACTTCGACACTTATGCACGGCTTTTGAAGTTACGCGACGGTCAAAAATTACATTTCGAACTGGGACGAGCCGTTGTAGGGCAGATGGGTACACTCATCACGCGTACCTTATATATTAAGCAAGGTACGGCAAAACAGTTCCTGATTGTCGATGCTGGTATGACCGATCTCATCCGTCCGGCACTCTATCAGGCTTACCACAAGATTGAAAACATCTCCAGCGACGAGCCTGTCGAAACCTACGATGTTGTGGGACCCATCTGTGAATCGAGCGATGTCTTTGCCAAGGCTGCTGATTTGAACAAGGCTCATCGCGGCGACTTGATAGCCCTGCGATCAGCTGGTGCATACGGCGAAATCATGGCAAGCCAATACAATTGTCGTGAACTGCCAAAAGGATATATCACGGAGGACTTCTAAACATGGGAGTAATTATCACGGAGGACTTCTAAACATGGGAGAAATCATTATAGACAACATCACCATTATATTGGGCATTACCGTTTTGCTATCGGCACTCGTAACGCCTTTGATCAACTGTTTCTTCCGCAAGCCTGAAACAGTTGCAGAGGCTGATACGGTTGAAGATGCAGAGCGTAACGACCCTATCACACCCAAACTACCCAAAATAAGCATCCTGCTGACCCCACATGAGAATGGGCGCGAACTAGAGCAGAACCTTCCCCTTTATCTGAATCAAGACTATCCTGAAGACTTTGAGGTCATAGTAGTCATGTGGAAAGGGGATGCCGAGACGGAAGATGCCCTGAAGCGTTTCGAGGGCAATCAGCATCTCTACACTACCTATATCCCAGATTCTTCACGCTACATGAGTCGGAAGAAACTGGGTATTACGCTTGGCGTAAAAGCAGCCAAGCACGAGTGGATTATGCTGACTGACATAGAATGTAAGCCCAACTCGCCACAATGGTTGGCCACCATGGCCCGTAACTGTCAAGACGACAAGCAACTGGTTATCGGCTATACTGCTTATGAAAACGAGACGCCACCCTACCGTCGCTTTGAGCGCCTTCATACAGCCATGTATCTGATACGGGAAGACCAGAAAGGCACTCCCTATCGCCATAATGGCTGTAATCTGCTCTTTAGGAAAAGCATGTTCATCGACCAAGATGGTTTCCGCGGAAATCTGAAATTCATCCGCGGCGAATATGATTTCCTGGTAAACAAATATGCTACCAAGACGAACACGGCCACGGAACTGCATCCCGACAGTTGGATGACGGAACAAATGCCGACAGAGAAACAATGGCGCAACAAGCACCTCTTCTATATGGAGAGCCGTAAGCACCTGCAGCGTTCGCTTTCTCACCGCTTGCTCTTCAACCTTGACCAATGGGCTTTGCACTTGAATTACATACTGCTTCTGGCTGTTCTCGCCTATTCCATCATCACCCAACGGTGGATACTGACCGGTGCTACTGCCATAGCACTCATCATTACCACATGTTTCCGGGCCGCAATTGGTAAAAAGGGCACCAACCTGTTTGGCGAAACTTTCAGCGGATGGCAAATTCTGCTATTTGAAATCGGTATTGTTTGGCACAACATCGGTTACTTACTGAAATACCGACGAGCAGACAAATATGATTTTATCTGTCACAAGATCTGATGCGCATATTGCATTACATACCAATCCTGAAGACTGGCGACCTCGTTTCTGACGATTTGAGGATACTGGTTGAAGCCATGAAAGACATGGCTGACGTTCGTATGGTTACAGCAAAGGAAGATGTTATGAATACGATGAATGCCTTCCAGCCCAACATCATACATGTACATGCCTGTTGGAACCATAAGGCTGCAACATTTGTAAAGGTTGCAGTAGAAACAGGTTATACGGTTGTTGTCTCCCCCCATTGGGGACTCGAACCCTACTCCATGCGCCACGAACAGCATATCGAAAAACTGCTGAAAAGCAACCTTTATCAACGCCGCATGATTCAAAGGGCTGCAGCCTTACTGGTCACCACCGAAAGCGAACGCACCCACCTGATGAAACTAGGATGGAAGAAACGTATCAACGTGGTGAGAAGTTCTATACTCGACCAGCTGACGACACCAGAACAGCAAGCTACAGAGACGATTTGCTTCTATCAGAAAGTTATCGACACCCGTTATTTCAAACTAATGACGGATATGGAAAAAAACGCCGTGCGCTCCTTGCTGTGTATAGGAACGTCTCAAGAAAGTGTTCAGTTATTGCTCAGCAAAGAACAACAAGGTGACCTTCAAGCGCTTCTGCCCGAACAATGGAAACGCATCCTGCTGTATGCCGATGATGAAGACATCCGTGAAATCACGGAGAAAGCCATCCAGCGCATGAAGTTGAATGTTCCCGACATCGACACCTTGTCCATAGACCGTTACCAAACTATACACCCGAAGACCAAAGGAACGCTCGACACGTCTGCTAGCCGCGAGAAAGCTGTCCGGGTAACCACTCGAGAAGAAAAAGAAATCTGCACCATCTGCGCCATGTTACTGGCAGCACAACAACAATACAAGCAGAAGACGTTAAGCATGCGCCACGTGGCGGAACTATACGAAGCTATTAAATACTACGACTTCGACGAAGAACAGTTTGCAAGAATAGTAAAACGACTGGGCATACGCAAGTTTACTGCCCGCATGTTGCAAATCGTCAGCGACGACCTCTATCTGGGTGAAGGTTTCTTGCCTATGCCTCCCCTCAACGACCGCGGGACACAACGACTGCGTTCCAAACTTCTTCATTAGAATCATACCTGAATAACGACCCTATTAGAATTACACCAGAATAACGACCATGAAACATACCGATTTCTTACAAGACCAGCGTTATTTAGAATTGCTGTCCCAAACGTTCCCAACGGTGGCAGATGCCAGCACGGAAATCATCAACCTGCAAGCCATCCTCAACCTACCGAAGGGTACAGAACATTTCGTAGCGGACATACATGGCGAGCACGAAGCCTTCCTGCACATCCTGAAGAATGCCTCAGGCAACATCAAGCGCAAAGTCAACGAATTGTTTGGCAGCACGCTTCGCGAATCGGAAAAGCGCGACTTGTGCACCCTCATCTATTATCCAGAGGAAAAACTTGAAATCATCAAGCAACAAGAAGCCGATATCGATGATTGGTATCACATCACGATACACCGCCTGGTGCGTGTCTGTCGTGACGTATCTAGCAAATACACTCGTTCCAAAGTACGCAAGGCGCTGCCCCAGGAGTTCAGCTACATCATTCAGGAACTCCTGCACGAACGTACCGACGATGTGGATAAGACCGACTATGTGAGCACCATCATCGACACCATCATCTCAACAGGTCGTGCCGATGACTTCATCTGCGCCATCAGTTTTGTCATCCAACGACTTATCATCGACAAACTCCATATCCTCGGCGACATCTACGACAGAGGACCTGGAGCCCATCTCATCATGGACACGCTGGTTCCCTACCATCGTTGGGACATCCAGTGGGGCAACCACGACATCCTTTGGATGGGTGCTGCCGCAGGTAACGATGCCTGCATCTGCAACGTTTTGCGCATTGCCCTGCGCTATGCGAACATGAAGACTATAGAAGACGGCTATGGCATCAACCTTGTTCCACTGGCTTCTTTTGCAATGGAAGTATATGGTGACGACCCTTGTACGGAATTCCAGCCCAAGATACTTGGCGAAGACACCCTCTCCGACAAGGTGAAGCAGCTCTATGCCCGTATGCACAAAGCCATTTCCGTGATTCAGTTCAAACTGGAAGCCCAACTGTTCACCCGCCATCAGCTTTGGCACATGGCAGACCGCTGCGTTCTCAGTCAGATTGACTACCAAAAAGGAACGTTCCATCTGAACGGAAAGGAATACCAGATGACCTCCTGCCACTTCCCCACTATCAATCCCTCTGCACCCAATGAGCTGACAGCCGACGAACGAGAACTCATGTCAGGGTTGCACAATTCGTTTATCATTTGCGAGAAACTACATAAACACATCCGGAAAATTCTGCAACACGGCTGCATGTATGCCGTATATAACCACAACTTGCTCTTCCACGCCTCCGTCCCCCTCAACGCCGACGGCACCATGAAGTCGGTAGAGATTGCGCCAGGCAAGGCATATAGCGGCAAAGAACTGATGCACAACATCGGCATCATCATTCGTACAGCCTTCCAAAGCGACTCCGAACCCAGCGAGAAGGCTTATGCCATCGACTATTTCCTTTATCTCTGGTGTGGTCCCGATTCGCCTCTCTTCAACAAGTCGAAGATGGCCACTTTCGAGCGCTACTTCATTCGTGAGAAGGAAACGCACGTCGAAGAAAAAGGCAACTTCTTCAAACTTCGCAACGACGAGCATATTGCCGACATGATTCTCGATGCTTTCGACGTAAAAGGTCCCAACTGCCATATCATCAACGGACATGTTCCCGTCCATGTAGCTAAGGGCGAATCGCCCCTGCGTGCGAACGGCAAACTCATGGTGATTGACGGAGGCTTTTCAGAGCCCTACCACAAGGAAACGGGCATAGCAGGCTACACCCTCGTCTATCACAGCCGGGGCTTCGAACTCGTTCAGCATGAGCCCTTTAACAGTACAGCAGACGCCATCAAGAGAGGTACCGACATTAAGAGTACCACACAAATTGTTGAAATGTCACAACGTCGCATGCGGGTTGCCGACACCGACAAAGGCAGGGAAATACAACAGCAGATTGCTGATTTAGAGCAACTGTTGTATGCCTACAGACACGGTATCATCAAAGAAAACGAACGGAAAAAATAAAGCCCCGTCTTTATGGCAATCCAAAAGAGGCACTTTTGCAAGCCGAAATAGGCGCTTTTGCAAGCCGAAATGGGCGCTTTTGCAAGCCAAAATGGGCGCTTTTGCAAGCCGAAAGAGGCACTTTTGAAAACGAGAAGAGGCTTATTCGCAAATCGAATAAGCCTCTTTTTCTATCTGAGCTTGTCTATTGCCGGATTTAGAACGGCAGGTCATCTGCACTATCGCCCTCTTGTGCCGGAGGGAAAGGAGCCGTAGCACCACCGGCAGGAGCTGCAGGAGCAGCTGGAGTTGAAGCAGCTACAGGAGCGGCAGCGGCGGCAGCGGCAGCATCCATACGCTGCACATTCCATGCACGAATACTGTTGTACCAACGTCCCTGATACTCATGAGCATCAATATCGAAAGAAACGAGCAACTCTTCTCCTGCCTTGATGGCAAACTGAGCCAGACGGTCTGCGCCGAAAACGTCGAAGACCATCTTCTTGGGGTAATTATCGTGCGTTTCTATAACAAACGATCCTGCTTTCCATTCTCCACGTGCCGAAGTACCACTACGTTCTGGCAATACGGCAATAATCTTTCCTTGTAATTCCATTTGTTTCTTTATCTTTTAATGTTGTTGAATTCTTTCTGTCGTCAAGGTTTGCAAAAAGCATCTTCGACGATAACGTGCGGCGAAATTACTAAAATAGTTCTAAATTCCGAAACTTTTGAAGTTATTTTTTGCGGAAGATACTTCTTTTTCGTATTTTTGTACCTCAAAAGTAATATCATTATCAATAAAAACAAAATACCTATGAGATTCAACATTTCAAGTACTGCTCTGAGCAGCAAGCTACTGACCCTCTCTAAGGTCATCAACAGCAAGAACTCACTGCCGATTCTCGACAGTTTCCTTGTCGAAGTGCACAACGGACAGGCTGCCATTACAGCTTCGGACAGCGAGAATGTGATGCAGACCATCCTCCCGTTGGACAACTGCGAGGGCGAAGGCAACTTTGCCGTCAACAACCACACCATTCTCGATGCCGTCAAGGAACTGCCCGAACAGCCGCTGACCATCGATGTCAATTATGACGAGTGGAAGATGTACATCACTTATCAGAATGGTTCCTACAACTTCCCTATCCAGAATGCCGACGAATACCCGAAGGCACAACCCATCAATGAAGGAGCTACTGTTCTGACCCTCGATTCATCGATACTTGCCGGCAACATCACGCGCTCTATCTTTGCAACTGCGCAAGACGAGTTGCGCCCCGTTATGAATGGTATATACTTCGACCTTACCGCCGATGCCTTGGCAATCGTAGCCAGCGACGGTCACAAGCTGGTACGCAACAAGAACTTCACCTTGAAGAGCGATACTCCGTCGGCCTTTATCCTGCCGAAGAAACCTGCCAGCCTGCTGAAAAACATACTGAGCAAGGATGGTGGTGATGTCACTATCAAATTCGACGACCGCTCGGCTGAAATCAGTTTTTCTGAAGGTTCACTATCCTGCCGACTCATTGAAGGACGCTATCCCAACTACAACAGCGTGATTCCGCAGGACAACCCCAACCAGATCACCATCGACCGCAGAAGCCTTCTCGGTGCTCTGCGCCGCGTGCTTCCCTTCGCAAGCGACAGCAGCCAGCTCATCCGCTTCCATGCCGAAGCCGGCACCCTGTCTCTCAATGCTGAAGACATCGACTTTGCTACCAGTGCCAAGGAAAATGTCACTTGCGAATATGGCGGTCAACCCATGAGCATCGGTTTCAAAGGCTCCAGCATGGTCGAAATTCTGAACAACCTTGAGAGCGACGATGTCATCATTCAGTTGGCAGACCCCTCTCGTGCAGGTGTCGTCATCCCTTCAGTTCAGCCCGACGACGAAGAAGTGCTGATGCTCATCATGCCGATGTTGCTCAACGACTAAGTCCTGTGAGCCAAGAGCTGGACTTCATTCAAGTTTAACCAAAAGAAATAGAATGAAACTAAACCTTACAAAGCCCCTGATTGTCTTCGACCTGGAGACAACGGGGCTTGATCTTGTAAAAGACCGTATCATCCAGATTTCCTATATCAAGGTGAATCTTGATGGTAGTGAGGAACGAGTCAACCAGTTTGTCAACCCTGGTTGCCCCATTCCCCCAGAAGTAGTCACTATCACTGGCATCACCAACGAGCAAGTAAAGGATGCCCCTTTGTTCAAAGACATTGCAAAAGACTTGCAAGCAGCCTTCAATGGTTGCGACTTCGCCGGCTTCAACTCCAACCACTTCGACATTCCCCTGTTGGCAGAAGAGTTTCTTCGTGCAGGCATAGACTTCGACTTTTCCAAGTGCCGTCTCATCGATGCACAAACCATCTTCCATAAGATGGAGAAGCGCAATCTTGCCGCAGCCTATAAATTCTATACGGGTCACAAGATGGAAGACGACTTCCAAGCCCACCTTGCCGACCAGGACACCGAGGCCACCTACCTTGTCTTGCAAGGACAACTCGACAAATATGCCCCAGGCATGCAGGAAGAGGAAGACCGTGTGCTCCACAACGACATGGACGAACTGGCAGCAATGTCCAAGATGAACGACAACGTTGACTTTGCCGGTCGCATTGTGTGGAAAGATGTCACCGACGCTCAAGGCAACGCACTTCTAGGACCTGACGGAAAACCGCAGCAGCAGGAAGTTTTCAACTTTGGCAAATACAAAGGCATGTCCGTTGCCGAAGTATTGCGCCGCGACCCCGGCTATTTCAGCTGGATGCTTGCCGGCGACTTCACCTACAACACCAAGCAGGTGCTGACCCGCATCCGTCTTCGCGAATTTAACAAACGCTGAGACCACAAACGGAAGATTGGCATCTCTATCAATTTGAACAGACCGACCATGTTGAAAGGAAAGAAAATTGTTTTAGGCATTACGGGAAGCATTGCCGCCTATAAGGCATGCCTCATCATCCGCGGATTGGTGAAACAGGGAGCTGAAGTACAGGTGGTCATCACCCCTGCAGGAAAGGAGTTCATCACTCCCATCACCCTGTCGGCATTGACCCACAAACCCGTCATCAGCGAGTTCTTTGCACAACGCGACGGCACATGGAACTCCCACGTCGATCTCGGTCTTTGGGCTGACGCCATGCTGATAGCCCCTTGTACGGCAAGCACATTGGGCAAGATGGCAAACGGCATTGCCGACAACATGCTCATCACCACCTATCTTTCAATGAAAGCACCGGTATTCTTCGCTCCGGCAATGGACCTCGACATGTATCAGCATCCTACGACGCAAGCCAACATCGAGCGTCTGAAGTCTTTTGGCAACCACATTATAGAACCTGCCAGCGGCTTCCTCGCCAGCGGACTCGAAGGGAAAGGAAGGATGGAAGGACCTGATGTTATTGTCGAAGCGCTCTCCCGTTTCTTTGACGACAGCTGCGACAATAGCCTCAACGGAAAAAAGATTCTCATCACCGCAGGTCCTACCTACGAAAAGATAGACCCCGTACGCTTCATCGGCAACTACTCCAGCGGCAAGATGGGCTTTGCCCTTGCCGAAGAATGTGCACAACGTGGTGCTGATGTCACCCTCATAGCTGGTCCCGTAAGCGTGAAGTGTTCTGACACTATCCACCGCATCAACATAGAGAGCTGTCAACAGATGTACGAGGCTGCCACAGAAGCCTTCCCCCGCCATGATGCAGCCATCCTCTGCGCTGCCGTTGCCGACTTCCGTCCCGAAACGGTTGCCGAAAAGAAGATAAAACGTCAAGGCGACGACCTTGTCATCCGGCTGAAGCCTACTCACGACATTGCAGCCTCACTGGGGAAAATGAAACAACCCCATCAGCGCCTTGTAGCCTTTGCCCTTGAGACCAACGACGAAGAAACCAACGCACAGCAGAAGTTGCAGAAGAAGAATGCCGACTTCATCGTGTTGAACTCCACACGCATTCCGGGCACAACATTCCAGAGTGACGACAACCAGATTACCATCATTTCTTCCGAAGGCAAAAAGGAATATGCCAAGAAGCCGAAAAGCGAAGTGGCGAAAGACATTATCGACGAGTTGGCAAAACGGTTGTAAACAGAACCTTGATGGCATAATGCTGTAAAGTTGTAAACGAAACAAGTAGCGCACATGAAAAAGACCATATTATCCCTATGCGGTATGCTGCTCCTCTCTTGCTTCACCCATGAGACAGTAGCACAAGAACTGCAAGCACGAGTCACCATCAACCGTAACCAAATACAGGGTACGGACGGCTCCGTCTTTGAGAACCTGCAACAAACGCTGGAGCAGTTCATCAACGACCGCCAGTGGACGAACCTGCAATTCCAGAAAAACGAGCGCATCGTCTGCAACTTCAACATTACCGTGACGCAATACAACCAAGCCGAAAACATCTTCACTTGTTCTGCCATCATTCAAGCCAACCGCCCCGTATATAATTCGGCTTACACTACCACCTTATATAATAATACCGACAAAGAGTTCACATTCCAGTTTGCTCAGTTCGACCAATTAGAGTTCAACGAAGAGAACATAGACAACTCGCTGACGGCACTCATCGCCTACTATGCCTACCTCATCATCGGACTCGACCTCGACAGCTTTTCACCAATGGGTGGTGAAGACATATTGCAACGGTGCATGAACCTCACCAACAATGCACAGAATCTAAACTTCCCAGGTTGGAAATCCTTCGAAAACGACCGCAACCGTTTTGCCATCATCAATGACTACCTTGACGGAGCTATGAAACCGTTCCGCCAATTACAATACGACTACTATCGTACCGGTCTCGACGAGATGGCAAACAACGTCGAACGTGGACGCACCAATATCACAACCGCATTGGAAAACGATCTGAAGAAAGCACACGAAGACCGCCCGTTGAGCACGCTGCCACAGATTTGGACCGACTACAAGAAAGACGAACTGGCAAACATCTATAAGGGTAAGGGAACCCAGAAAGAGAAAGAGAGCGTTTTCAACATTCTCTTCGGTATCAATGCAAGCCAAAGCAACACTTGGGAAAAAATCAAGGAATAATGCTAACGCAAGCCAAAGCAACAATCAAGGAATAATGCTGAAACACCTTCATATTCGCAACTATACACTCATCGAGGAACTGGACATTCCTTTCCAACCAGGATTCTCCGTCATCACGGGTGAGACAGGTGCAGGAAAGAGTATCATTCTGGGAGCCATAGGTTTGCTCCTAGGTCAGCGTGCCGATGCAAAAACCATCAAGAGCGGGGCTGCAAAATGCACTATTGAAGCATGCTTCGACCTCAGCCGCTATGGTGACCTGCGTTCTTTCTTCGATGAGAACGACATCGACTACGATACCGAAGACTGCATCTTACGACGCGAGCTTACCGCTACAGGCAAGTCGCGGGCTTTCATCAACGACACCCCCGTGCAACTCTCCCTGATGCGAACCCTTGGCGAACGGCTCATCGACATCCATTCGCAACACCAGAACCTCTTGTTGCAGAAAGAAGATTTCCAACTGAATGTTGTTGACATCATTGCCGATGATGCTCCTGAACTCTGTGCGTATCGTCAGGTTTATCAGACCTACAAGGAGAAGCTGACGGCTCTCGAACAGCTGAAGGCTTCAATAGAACAAAGCAAACGCGACGAGGAATATATCCGGTTCCAATATAAGGAACTGGCAAGTGCCGCGCTGGAAGAAGGCTTGCAGGAACAACTGGAACAGGAAAGCAGCACCCTCTCCCATGCTGAAGACATCAAGTCGGCACTCTACGATGCCGACCGCCTGCTCAATGGCGAGAACAACGGCATTGTGCAGAACATCCGTTCCGTTGCTCAGCAACTACAATCCATCGCCGAAGTGTTCCCCGCTGCCAAGGATTTGGCTTCACGCCTCGACTCCGCACATATCGAGTTGAAAGACATTGCCCAGGAAGTGAATACCAGTGCCGAAGACGCCGAATTCGATCCGGCACGCTTAGACCATATCAACGCACAACTCGACACTATCTACTCCTTGCAACAGCGGTTCCATGTCAATACCGTCAGCGAGTTACTGGCTATCCAGGCTGATTTCAAGAACCAGTTGGAACACCTTGCCAATAGCGACGAAGCCCTTGCCGAACTGCAAGAAGACGTTCGTCAACAGCTGGAGACCTGCCATCAGAAAGCTGCTTTGCTGACCAAGAAACGCCAGCAAGCCGCCAAGAAGATAGAGAAAGAGATGCAGGAACGGCTCATCCCGTTAGGCATTCCCAACGTGCGCTTTGCCGTCAGCATCACTCCCATCAACACACTCCCCACCCCACTGACAGCCAACGGCGCCGACAAAGTACGATTCCTTTTCAGTGCCAACAAGAGCACCCCCATGCAGCCTGTCTCCCAGGTGGCTTCTGGTGGCGAGATAGCACGCGTCATGCTCTCCCTGAAAGCGATGATCAGCGGAGCCGTAAAACTCCCCACCATTATCTTCGACGAGATAGACACAGGTGTCAGCGGAAAGATAGCACAGAAGATGGCACTCATCATGCACGAGATGGGGCAACACGACCGTCAAGTCATCTCCATCACCCACCTGCCGCAGATTGCTGCCCTCGGACAGACACATTATAAGGTGTATAAAGAAGAATCGGCAACAGCTACCATCAGCCACATGCAACTCCTCAACGACGAGCAACGCGTCAACGAAATTGCCCAGATGCTTTCAGGCGACAACATCACCGAGGCTGCCATCAGCAATGCCAAAGAACTGTTGGCAAACAGGTAAAAAGAAAGTTATAAAGATTCGAATAATTATCATGACCAAAAGAATATCCATCATCCTCTTCAGCATGCTTTGCAGCATGTCCATGCTGGCACAAAGCTCAGCGGTAAAGAAAACAGCCGATGCCGTCTTCTCACTTACAACCTTCAAGAACGACGGCAGCATTGTTGGAACCACCAACGGTGTGTTCATCGACAACGACGGAACCTGTATCAGCGCATGGAAGCCCTTCGACGGTGCTGATTATGCTGTTGTCATCGATGCCAAAGGCAACCGCCATCAAGTTGATGCCATCTATGGCGCCAACGAAATCTACGACCTCGTACGCTTCCGCATCGCCGACAAAGCACCAGCCTCCGCAAAAGCTGCTGCCACCCATGCTGCCACCTCTGCCAAAGTATGGCTGGTGCCCAACAAGAAGAACGACAGTCCCAAGGAGACAACCGTCAAAAGTGTTGAAACTTTCATGGAGAAATATGCCTACTACGTTGTTGAATCACCTGTAGCACTCTCCCTCAACCTTGACCTGTACGAAGGTTGTCCCGTCGTCGATGCCAATGGTCAGCTTTTAGGACTCTATCACGTCAGCAGTAGCAACCAGAGTGTTACCGACTCACGATACACAGAAGAGTTCAAAGCCACGGGATTCTCTCTGAACAACGCCACACTCCGTCGCACTAACATCCGCATAGCCCTGCCTTCCGACATCAGTCAGGCACGGCTTGCCTTGGTCTTCGCCCGAGAACGTGGCGGAACCAACTTCCGCAAGACCGTCGATGACTTCATCCGCCTCTTTCCCAAAGAAAACGACGGTTACTTTGAACAGGCACTCCTCGCCGTGAAAGACAGCAATATCACCGTTGCCGAAAGCACCATGCAAAAAGCCGTGAAAGAAGTTGACAACAAGGCAGAGGCACACTACAACTATTCACGCCTCATGATGATGACAGGCAACTTCGACAAAGCCCTTAGCGAAGCCCAACAAGCCTATGCCATATCGTCCTTGCCCATTTATCAGGAGCAGGAAGCTAAAGTCTATTATGCCAAAGGCGAATACCAGAAAGCCTACGACATGTTCATCAGTCTCACCAAGACATCCATGCGCAATGCCGAACTCTACTACGAGGCGATGCAGGCACGCCAACAACTGGGTGGCAGCGATGCTGAGCTGTTAGCCCTGCTCGACTCTGCCGTAGCCGTTTGCGACACACCCTATACTGCCATTGCAGCCCCCTACTTCCTGGCACGAGGCATGCAACACGACAAGATGAAGCAATACCGCAAGGCCATGAGCGACCTCTACACCTACGAAGCACTCTACTACGGACCTCTCAGTGCCGAGTTCTATTATCTGCGGGCACAAAGCGAAGCCAACGGCCGCATCTTCCAGCCCGCCCTCAACGACTATGCACGCGCCATAGCCCTCGATCCCAAGAATCTGATGTACTGGGCTGAAATGGCGTCCCTCACCCTCCGTGTCGGCGAGAAAGAAAATGCCATCAAGGCAGCCAAACGCTGTATTGAACTTGATCCCAACTATCCCGATGCCTACCTCATCCTCGGCATCGCACAGGTTGAAACAGGCAAGAAAGCAGAAGGAATACAAAACATCGAGAAAGCCAAGCAACTGGGCAACACACAAGCCGACAACTTCCTGAAGAAATACAAATAATGTACTTCTTAACAAACAACGTTACAACTCTCGCAGCGAGAGAAGCACAAAACCAAAAAAAGAGCTCTTTATTTGGTTTTGTCTTCGATTTGCACTACCTTTGCAGCGCGAAAGCAAAAAAGGCTGGTTCCGTAGCTCAGTTGGATTAGAGCAACTGCCTTCTAAGCAGTAGGTCTTGGGTTCGAACCCCAACGGAATCACGGAAAGGGTTATTAGAGAGTTTCAAAAATGAAGCTCTCTTTCTTTGTTTTTAGAGAGTTTGCTTCTTAAAATCTTTGTTTACAAGCACTTAGAGAGTCACCATTTATTGTTGAACTCGGCAATCATAATTGGACATGGTTGGATATAGTTGGACATAGTTGGACATATTTGCGCTACCATGCGCTACCACTTTCCATTTTGAGCGCCATCTTCGCTGCTTACACTGGTTTGGCTTTCTACGTTCAGCCCTGCGAGAGCGTTACTTAAAGGAATCTGCCATCGGCACGGACGGCAACCGAGTCTTAACTTCAGGCGCCGACAAGTTGCGTGCGAACAGGACGAAGACCATTCGCAGTTGCTTGTCGGAAAGTTCTTGCCACGATGTGGGCAGAGATAAATCAAAAACTGCTTCCATGCCGCGAAGGTACGGAAGCAATTTTGTGTGGGAAAAGACAGGATTAGTGTATGATTTCTATCTTCTTGAATTGTGCGAAGAATGGGTGATGGCGGTATTTCCATCGCGTGCCAGGGGGAACGAAAAGTGTGCAGGTTTCAAAAATGGATTCGTCAAAAAGATATAGATTTGCTTCATTTAGGTCGCATTCTAATCCCCCAAAAAGTAAATATAATATATCATCTGGATCTTTATAACGAAAGCATATTTTCTGCAATGCGCTGCAGCCACGGAATGCGGCATTTCTTATTGCTGTCACGGAGTCAGGGATGTTTATTGACTTCAGGGCGCTGCAGCCTTCAAATGCGCTTTCTCCTATTGCTGTCACGGAGTCAGGTATGTTAATTGACTGCAGTGCGATGCAGTTTTCGAATGCGCTCTCTTCTATTTCTGCCACGAAATCAGGTATGTCAATTGACTTCAGTGCGATGCAGCCACGGAATGCGCTCCATCCTATTGTTGTTACGGAGTCTGGAATTATAATTGACTGCAGTTTTTTACAATCTTCGAATGCCCTTTCTCTTATTGTTGTCACGGATTTAGGGATGACAACTTCTTGTATTTTTTCTTTTATTTTTATTTTTAAACTGAATAAAGTTTTACCGTCTAGGGTGAGGTTAAGATAAGGGTGTTCCATGACTCTCTATATTATTATGACTTAGACAACATATTGTTTTTACAATGTTGGCGCAAAGATAATAATATATTTTAGAACCAGTATCCACCCGAATGTTTTTTGTTTTCAAAAATTTTCGGGATGTAGAGTTCAGCGACTTTCGAGCTGTGCCATTCCGGGAAGACATCGGCGTGTTCGCGTATGATGTTTACGAGGTCGAAATATGCTTGTGTATGGACCTGCATGTCCGATACGAGCATGAGTTCCAACGATTGCAGTGAACGTACTACATGCAGCATGAGCGGATTGCAGTTCGTTAGCTGGAAGAGTGCCTTCTCACGGAACACATTCATTTGTTCGTGTGAGAAGTAAGTATCCGCAAGCACGGTCTCGATTTTAATGAGCCGTGCGCGTAGAGCCTGGTACTCTGCCCACAAGTGTTCACGGATCGCCAATCTTCTGCACAGCGAGAGATTAGGAAAGAGCGTTGCCGTGAAGAAAGCATGTTGTTCAGACGACAGCCATTGAGTGACTTGTGGCAGCCGTATCAGGAGGAGTTCGATAGCGTTGTCTCGTTCCCGTTCCAACGAGGCAAGTAGTCTATCGACACGGTCTTTCGATGCCGGCGCTACGTTCTGGTTGCTGACAATACCAAACCCGTTTGGAGTCAGCACAAGATCTAGCGTTGGGATAGCAGCGAGCAAGGCGTGGTTTGCCACGACTTTAGCGAGCAAGGGCTTTAGCACGTTGCTATCATCCAATCCGGCAATCGTGTTGAACGTCGTTTCCGACGTGAACGTCAGCTTCACCCATTCCTCGGACGTTTCGATGAATGGCGTAAGCTTATCTAAAACTGTCTGTTCCCCTTCCACCGCAATACCGTGGGCGTACTTTCGCCCTCCGGCAAGATGACTGCATCGATGTATTTATGTTCAGCATCAGATGACATCGCCAACCAAGAGAGCAGCTGCTTGCCGTTGCGGTGTATGCGGAATGAAGAGCGTGTTGTCAGGAAGTTCGTACAAAGGAAGAACGAAGGACTGGGAATGACGAAATCCGATATCAGCACCAGGAAAGTCTGCGTGCTGGCACTGCTGTTTTCATCGCTAATCCTCAATGAACATTGTCCATTCGCATTGCCTTTTTCCCTTATGGCATCCTCTATAATAGAGCGTATGTCCTGAAGGAACATCGTATTTTCATAGGCATACAGCGTTGTGTTGAAAACCCTTTCACTATCCACATATACCTCCGCTTCCGCTGCAGCCTTCTCATTTTGCACCGAAAACGAAACCGTCTCCGGCAACATGGCGGAGAGGTATAAGTTATTGAAAGGAGTATCGATAACGACTGACATATCACTGCTACTTGTTTTCAGTGCAAAGATACGAACGGGTTGGTGGGTGGGAAAAGACAGAAAAAAGCCCGATGGGCGGTGAAGACCATCGGGCAAATACATTAATGCAGAGAGGAATTATTTTATTCCTGACTTGTCTTTCCAGAACTTAGCTTTTTGTAAATCCTTTTTTACTCCAAACCCATTTTCATAGCATAGACCCAGATTATGTTGTGCTTGTGCATACCCTTGATTTGCAGCTTTTTTAAACCAATAGGCTGCTTTCTCGTAGTTTTGCACTACTCCCCGACCGTTAACATAGCATAGACCCAGATTAAATTGTGCTTCTGCATACCCTTGATTTGCAGCTTTTTCAATCCAATAGGCAGCTTTCTCATAGCTTTGCGCTACTCCTAGCCCATTATAATAGCATACACCAAGATTATTTTGTGCTTCTGCAGTCCCTTGATCTGCAGCTTTTTCATACCAATAGGTGGCATTCTTGTAGTTTTGCACTACTCCTTTACCTTTTTCATAGCATACACCAAGATTATTTTGTGCTTCTGCATACCCTTGATTTGCAGCTTTTTCATACCAATAGGTGGCATTCTTGTAGTTTTGCACTACTCCTTTACCTTTTTCATAGCATACACCAAGATTATATTGTGCTTGTGCAATCCCTTGATTTGCAGCTTTTTCATACCAATAGGCAGCTTTCTCGTAGCTTTGTACTACTCCTTTACCTTTTTCATAGCATACACCAAGATTATTTTGTGCTTGTGCAATCCCTTGATTTGCAGCTTTTTCATACCAATAGGTGGCATTCTTGTAGTTTTGCACTACTCCTTTACCTTTTTCATAGCATACACCAAGATTATTTTGTGCTTGTGCAATCCCTTGATTTGCAGCTTTTTCATACCAGAAGGCAGCTTTCTCGTAGCTTTGTCCTACTCCCCGGCCTTTATCATAGCATACACCTAGATTAAATTGTGCTTCTGCAAGCCCTTGGTTTGCTGCTTTTTCATACCAATAGGCAGCTTTCTCGTAGCTTTGCACTACTCCCTGGCCTTCATAATAGCATAAGCCTAGATTAAATTGTGCTTGTGCATACCCTTGATTGGCAGCTTTTTCAAACCAATAGGCAGCTTCACGATATTTCCCTTCATCATAGTATTTGATTCCAACATTACACATCTCCTCTGGAGATTCGCCATCCTCCGATGTTTGGCTGACTACCTTAGAGAAAACCAAGTCACTCGTTGCAGCCTTCTTAGAAGAAAAATCTTCAAATATAGTAGAAGAACTGAGATTCACCATTTGATACTTCGTGCAAAAAGCAGCAAGGGACATCAGCAGAAACGTAAGCGATAATACAAACCTTTTCATCATATTATTAATCTTATTAAATGACAATTATCAAAAGTATCCATTATACCAAAAATCAGTGATGGTATAAAAATATTATAGATTATTCTGAGGACAAAGGTATAAAATCTCTAGGAAAAAGAAAAAAAATCAAGACGGATAAATTAAAGCAATGTATATGAGAAGTGATAGCCCTTAAATGAGGGCTACCACTTCAGCTGACTTCTTAGAACGCGGCTTGCGCTGCTTCTTCGGCTTTTCCTCAGCCTGCTCAGCCTGTGGCTGCTCCTCGCCTGTGATGGCAACTGCCCAAACCTTGTTATCACTCTTGTTTGACTTCACGCTTGATACGATAATAACTTTTGCTTCCATGATTTTTGAATTTTTGATGTTATACGATAATTTTAATTATAGATGTGCTTCATTAAGACCTCGATGTAGGTAATGTCAGCCATCAAATCATTGGCTAAATCTTCTGCCATCTTTGTGGCTTCAGCGAATGTGTCCGCTTCTACTTCATTTTACGCGCAATACGGAGCAGGCAAGATGAAGGAATGTAAATGCAAGAGAAAATTGTTATGGTGCTCAGAACACCGTGTATCGTTCTACCCACAAGGCATGTTGTAAGCATGAGTATTACGGATAACCTTTGGGCGGTAGTTCCATCGCAGGCAGTTGGGAAGCAGCCACAGCGAAAGAGCGCACACACGGCACGGATGCGTCCTCCCTGCAAAGGAATACAAGGAAAATCATAAAGAATTTCTTCAAAAAAAATATGAGGAATGAAGATAAAGTATTATATTTGCAGGTGCATATATAAGCTCTATTGTCATGAAAAGAATTGCATTCCTTTTATTATTGTTTTTCTGTTTTACAACAGGAAGTGTCTCCATACAGGCTCAACCCTATACCGTTGTTGACAAGCAAGCTACCCTTACTACCGGAGGTGAAGCCAAGTTGAACAAACTCATAAAGCAATGGGAGAAAGAATATGCTTCAATCAACGGAGCAGCTATTGTATATATCCTGATTCAACAAGACGGAACAATCGGCGACATCAAGGTCGGCGATGCGACCTCCCATGAGGCGTCGTCGTCAGCCTATTCCTTTGCTGTACAACTCCCCTCTTTTTCAGCAGGCATCCTGAATGGTACTGCCGTACCCTCTTGGCGAAAAATCATTTTGGTCATGGGAAAATATGTATGGGAGAATTCTGAAGAACATTCAAAAGCTATAGAACGGCAAAAAGCAACCATCGACAAACTCAATTCTGAATCATTCAATAAAGATAGGGCTGTAGCAATCATCGACGACACCAATCCATACGATAAAAACACTCAGAATTCATTGCCGAATTTTCCTGGAGGGAAAAGAGAGGTTAATAAATTCATAGCAGACCATCTTCGCTATCCCGAAGACTGTGCCAAAGCAGGCATAACAGGTCGAGTTATTCTTGAATTTGTTGTCCAAAAGGATGGCAGTATCAGTAACATAAAAAGTGTCAGAGACGCACATCCTTCATTAGTTCAAGAAAGCATACGAGTGATTCAGCTCATGCCGCGGTGGTTTCCTGGCATTTATAAAGGAGAAAAGGCGAGAGTTAAATACACCCTTCCTATAACGTTTAAATTATAGTGATTGATTTTTAAAGGGAGTTCCAAGTTATCGATAAAGCCCCCTTTTTCAACATATAAAAACTATGTACACAAAAGGAAAATACAGACACACCTACACATCAACGGCATCCGACATCACGCCCTTATACAGGCTGACGCCTAATGCCATGCTGATGTACTTCCAAGATAGTTTCGCACGGCTGATGACCATCCACAATGTTGCAGCCTTCGACATCGTAAAGCAACACCGCATGTGGGTCATCACAGAGGTTCAGATAGACATCCAGCCGACAGTCACCTACTGGTCGGAAGACTTCACGGTGGAGCTATGGGTGAGCGAACTGACATCACTCCGCATCTACTGCGATTTCCGCATTTTCCGCAAGAATCGCGCGAGCTCTGGTAGCTTGCAAGGCCAGAACGAGCAGCTGATAGCCTCCGGCACCAGTCAATGGAACATTCTCAACCTCGACACAAAACGACTGGAGACAACCGATTTCCTTGCCGACAAGCTGGTGGTCGTACCCGAACTGATGACTGGCAGCCACAAGAAAGTGCGGTTCCCAAAGACACAGTCGATAGACATGCAGATGGAGCATCGAGCCACCCGCCTTGACCTCGACTTCAATTTCCACGTCAGCAACCGCAGCTATGTCAGTATTGCCCTGCTGACCATGCCCGATGAAATCCTTTCCTCACAGACATTGACATCAGTTACTGTTCACTGGTTGCACGAGACCTATCTTGACGACACTTTGACGTGCCACATGTCACACATGGTTGATGGCAGTTACCTCCACACCCTAACGAATTCGGAGGGCATAGTGGTCTGTGAAATGATGAGCCGCTGGCAACCACAGTCAGAAGCCCCAGATGTCAGCAAAGTACTAAACAGGGATTTGTAGAATACAGAACAGAAAAATTGGGAATTAGCAAACCATTGAGGAGTGTCCTTCGGACAGAAATCTTTCAAATCTTTACAAATCTAACAAATATGCTTGCAAATGGATTTGATTGCTGAATACAACCAGAAACATGAGTTCTTCCGTGAAATAACAGGATTAGCCATGAAGGTTCATTGCAAATACAGATATGGACTTTTGGAATCGGCATACGAGGCAGCACTTAAATATCTTCTAGAACAACAGGGACACAAAGTTGAACGTCAGGTTTCCCTGCCGATTTTCTGGGATGACGTGCAACTTGATCAGACCTATAGGATGGATTTGGTGATTGACGGCAACATCATTGTCGAACTGAAAGCCATTGCACATATAGACACACCCCACCGTCGGCAGCTTTGGAATTACATGAATCTAACACACTTGCCGTATGGCATGATAATCAATTTCAGTCCCGAAGGTCTTTATTCCGAATGGTATTACCGCGACCCAAAGACCTGTATCATTGACAAAGTGAAATTGCTTTAAGAAAGATTTGTATGATTTTGAACAGATTTGTGAGATTTCTTCGACGAGCGAAGCGAGTAGAACTCGATTACTCGCGAAACGACGCCTAACAAGTTAATTCCAATTTATCGGACTTAATGAATGACAAGAGAATATAATTTGACAAAAAAAATGATAGAGATTGGACTGAAACATACCAGTGAATTGACCGTTACAGATACAGTAACGGCGATTGAGGTGGGTTCTGGAGATATGCCAGTTCTCGCTACCCCCATGATGATGGCATTGATGGAAAATGCAGCTATGCTCGCAGTCAAGGACAGGCTTCCAGAAGGCTGCACCACCGTTGGCGGTCACATTGCATCCTCCCACCTTAAACCATCGAAGATTGGCGATGTGGTTAGAGCAGAAGCAGAGGTAACGAAAGTGGACGGAAAGAAGATAGAGTTTAAGGTGGCAGCCTACTCTGGCGACACGCTGTTAGGAGAAGGTACCCACCTTAGATTTATCGTTGAACGGGAGAAATTCATGTCAAGACTAGGATGATATGAAATACAGGAAAATAGGCAAAACATATTATATCAGGATGGATCGGGACGATGAGGTAATAGCCAATATCCTTGAAATCTGCCGTGAAGAATCCATCCCGTCTGCTATCTTCTCTGGCATCGGAGGCTGTAAGCGTGCAGAGTTGCAGGTGTTCATCCCTGAAACGGGTGAGTTTGAGACAGAGCAGTTAGAGGGGATGCTCGAACTGGTATCACTCAATGGCAATGTCGTTACGGGTGATGACAGCCAACTATTCCACCACACCCATGCTTTGTACACGTTCAAGAAGGACGGCCAGCATCAAATAGCAGGAGGTCATCTGAAATCCACAACAGTTCTCTATACGGCAGAGATTGAGTTGCGTCCAACCATCGGCGGATCTATCGGCAGAAAGTTTGACCCTGAAACAGGCACGGGATTTTGGGATTTTAAGGACTGAAATCGGACTCACAGAGAGTAAAAATTTTTCAGACAAATCGGAATTACGAGTATGATCAATGCATTCAATCAACAAACGATAGAGTCTTTGGCATATTATGTTTATGCCTTAATAGACCCGAGAGATAACAGGATATTCTATATAGGAAAGGGAAAAGGAAATAGAGTTTTCCAACATGCGAAAGATGCTTTAGACAAAAATGACCAAAGTCTTAAATTGGATATTATAAGAAGTATTTTAAAAGAAGGGAAACAAGTAGGTCTCTATATATTACGCCATAACCTGACTGAAGAGACTGCGTATATTGTAGAATCAGTGCTTATTGATTTGCTGACATATAGCAAGTTTAACAAGGCAAATATATTGGCAAATATAGTTGCTGGTCATCATCAATGGGATGAGGGTATTAAAGATGTCGATGAAATTGATACAATATACAATTGTATGAAAATAGAAATCAATCCAAAGGACACCTTGCTTTTAGTCAGTCTAAACAAAAGCTTTGACCAGGCAAAAGCCGATGGAGTATATCACCGAATTAACATTTATGAGGCCACTCGCAAGTACTGGAAAATCGGCAAGAATGCGCCTCAAGAGATTAAATACGTGCTTGGTGTCTACAAAGGCATTGTCCGCAGCGTGATAGAAATCACATCGTGGAAATGGGTATCTGTTGCAGACGATGGTACAGAGTTTAAGTCAGACCGTTGTGCCTTTGAGGGCAACCTCATAGAAGATTCTCCATATTTAAACAAGGATGTTTCAGACTATCCATTCGGCAGTGGAGGAGCCGTAAGGTATATAAGATAACCCCTTCCGTTAACTTTTTATTAAAAAACTTTCGGGAGGTAAAGTTCAGTGACTTTCGAGGCATGCCATTGGGTAAATACTAGAGGGCATTGATGAGCGAGGTGAGATTTGTTATATCCATATCTGTGCATGAGGTTTATGCAAAGATATGGAGAGGGCTGAGAGGGAGAAAAGACAGAATATCAAACAAAATGATGTGTTTAGAAATATAATTAGTATTTTTGCAGCATCAAACGAAGAGCAACTGAGATTAATGTCGTACCAAATCCACAAGGAGGAGGCGAAGAGGTCAAGCATTGCAAAGAACAAAAAAGAACGAAAAACCTAAAGCCCTATGGGAATACTCGTTGCCATCATCTTAGGAGCCGTCATCTTCTGGGTCGCTGAAGGATCAGCCAAGAATGACCGCTTAATCTGGGAGCAAAACAAGCGTGAAAAGGAACGCAAGCAGAAGGAGGAGCAAGAGCGTCTGCAGAAACAAGAAGACGTGCCCCAAGGAATAGATTAAATCAACAAGATATTTTTGACACGTTAGAAATATAAGGCGAGAGTGCTACTCCCCTTTTGACAAAAGCAGCTCGTTCTCCTACGAGCGCATGCCACATAGCGCATTAACCTGCGCAGGGGCACTTTTAATTAATCAAAAGATACAGCTATGTTTTTCGTACCGACAGATATCTGGATGTTAGTAGTACCCGTTGTTATCATATGGTTACTCATACAAGCAGGGAAGGGAATCGGTCATTCATTCTCTGACAGTTCTTCGTTACCTGAGGGCGTGCTGCGCATACGCTTACGCAACATGACAGATGAAAATTTCCGGAGCAGAGTGCTATGGGCATACTCTATGCCGGAATCTGGTGTATATTTTGCACGTGTAAGATGTGATATTCTTGACAAGGAAGAGCCTGTTGAGGCATCCTCTAAAAAAGAACTGGAGCAGAAGATAGATGAAACATATGTACTATTTAATAAGGAATACAAACAATGGAGACATAAAAAAATATACGGACGATAATTTTTATATTTACATCATTAGTGTCCCATTAAAATTGGGACACTAATGATAATATATCTATCCCATAGATATTGAATCCAGGGGGTATCTTTATAGGGTATTGCTTCCATTATCAGAATATTTAGTACGTTTACCAAAGTAATTCTACATTATACTCGATGTCATCATCTTCAGCTGATATTAGCATATCTTCATGTGAAGCTATGCAGTATTCCTTCATTCTTCATTGTTTGATAATGGGTACAATAATTCTTTCCACTCTTCCATAGTCAGTCCTCCTTATGTTGCAAACGGAAAAATTCTTTCTGTTGCTCAATCTCTCGACGCAGTTCTTCTTCTGTAGGCATATATGTAAGATACTTGGCTGCAAATAACTGGTCATTATCGTTCAGCACAGAATAGCGTGCAATGTCTTCGTCTGTTTCAGCACAAAGCAAGAGTCCAATGGTTGGGTTGTGCCCTTCCTGCCGCATCATCTCGTCGTACATCCTCACGTACATATCCATCTGCCCCACGTCCTGATGACGAAGTTTTGAGGTTTTAAGGTCGATAAGCACAAAACTGCGAAGATGATAATTGTAAAAAACAAGGTCTATATAATAATCTTCCTTCTCCGTATGAATATGCTTCTGGCGATCAACGAAGGCAAAACCTTTACCTAATTCCATAAGAAACTGGATAAGATGGTCGATGATGCTTTGCTCCAAATCACTCTCCGTATAAGCGGTATTATTTTTGAAGCCAAGAAACTCTGCCACAACAGGGTTCTTCAGATATTCCAGTTTGTCTTGTAACGGGGCAGTCAGGACTTGCATTTCATTATGCACAACCTCTTGATTCTGTGACTGCAAAAGCCGATGGTAATACTGTGAAGATACATTTCGCTGCAAAGTGCGTGTACTCCACATTTCGCGTGCTGCTTCTTGCTCATACCACACTCTGCCTATCTCCGTATTTTCCTGCAAAATAATACGGTAATGGGTCCATGACAGGCGAATAGGCGATTGTGAACGCAGTGAGTTCAAAATGTCAAACTCATCCACAGATTTTCCACGCGCTGCGTGGAAAATGTTATCGTAAGGGTTCTCTGTTGATTTTCCACTCACTGGGTGGAAAAAGTTTGGCCAAGCAATATAGAAACCAACATAGTTATAGAGATTCGTTTTCGTAAATCCCGTTTTGTATTTTGCTGTCAGTTCTTTTGACAATTGTTTGATAATCTGTTCTCCATACTCAGCACGTTTGTCCTTCAACACTTCATGCTGGATGCGCATTCCTAACAGCCAGTTGCGCTTTATCAGCGTCTCGTTGACCTGACGATAGGCAGTAGCTTGAGCCTGATCAATAATAATGCAGGCGTCCTGAAACAGTACATTATTCTGCCGTTCTGCCAATATTGTTGTATTTTTGTTCTCTTCCATACTTAAAATCCTCGTTGTTCTTTTCTTACCCTCATCATGCGCTCTGAGAAGCCTCCTTGGGTGATGAAATCTTTTTCCAGACGCTCCAGCTGCTTAAATAGCAGATAGTCTGCCTGATTGATAAAGATGATTGCCATATTCGCTATTGTCTCAGGTGGGCGAGTCTCACAGAGCTGCATGAAGAAGGCTGCATCGTTGTGCTTCTTGCCCAGCTCACGCATTGCCGTCCATTCTGCCGAGCCTTCCTCCCACTGCCGATGCTGGCGCGTGCGCAGATAGTCGATATAGTCCTCAAGCAACTCCTGCAGGCTCGCCTTAGCGACGTTCACCAGTTTGATTTCCGTCTTGGCGCTGGTGGCAGAAGCGGCACAACCCTCTATGATGTTCTGCTTGCCAGAACGTGCCGCCAGCACCATCTGGTCAATGGTGCGGTCGCCCTTCTGCAGGTACTTCTGACAGAAGTAGAAGGTCATCTCGTAGATGACTTCCGTCTTCTGATAAGACAGCAACTTGCGATAGTTGCCCGAGAGCCTGATTAACTTTTCTGGCATGGTTGATTCTCCTTTTCTTTTTTTGACTTTAGGGTTGTTAAGGTCGTTAGGGTCGTTAGAGTTCAAATCCTATTGTTTTTATTCTCTACCTCATCCTCTTGCACAGCTATGCCTACATAGCGTCCTGGAGTAAGTATTCTCTTTCTTCTTTGCCATATCTTTATTTCCTGGTTTCTGGTTTTCCTAATACTTCATCGTGGTCGGGTAAGGTTTTACCCTGCGAAGTTACTATTTTTTGGGGAAAAAGCAAGGGAAAGGAGAAGAATTTGGGGAAAAACGTATAAAATGTATAACGTATAACCGTATAACAACTTTTGATTTTTTTGGGCAGAGAGAAAATTCCTATATAATAATGTACGCGCGAATTAATTATAAGGTAGTTTTTTCCCAGGCACCTTTTTTTCGCTATGTGTTATACGGTTATACGTTATACATTTTATACACTTCGCCTCGGAAAATGAAAGAATATGTCTTTTTCATCAAAAAGCGGACTTTACGTCTTCAACGGAAAAGTGTAAAGATTGCGGAAAAGGTGCGTTTATCCGCAAAAATAATAAAATGAAATTGCAATAAGTTTGATGGAATATCTCTATCTTTGCAATGATAAGACAAGATAAGAACAGACAAACATTACATAAACAAAAAAACGTTTCAGTTATGAGAACACTTCTCCTTTCCCTCGTGGCAATGATTGCTATCAGCGTCAACGCCCAGACAACAAAGAAGGTGCGCCAGGCAGCACCGCGCAAGCAGACCGTAGAACAGCGCGTCATCGGCAAACACATGCTCAGCTTGCAATGGATTTCGTGGGACTACTTCGGAACGTGTACCATCAAGCGCAACAGCGCTGGTGAATTGGAGTGCAAGGGTGAGCAGTTGTCGAGAGAGAACAACGACTACCTGCGCCTCGACGGCACCGTAGAGATTGTCGATGCCAAGCACCTGCGCTTCACGGGTACTATCGTTTCCAGCATCTACCACATCAACAACGGTGAGGAGTGTCTGCGTGAGGGCACATTCGACTTCGTGTCCACAGAAGGTCGCCGCTACTGGCGCCTGCAACAGATGAAAAACCCTTGCGACGGATGTACCGACTACGTGGACATCTATTTCAAGCGGTAACGGCGAAGCTCGAAGTGACTTTGAAATTCTGAACAGAACTCACGTACTTTCATAACAAAAAGAGAATTGATGATGAAGGATTTAAGCAACAACAGCAAGCATGTTCCATCATGGATGATGGCGGTCGTGCTATTCGTCTTCGGATGCGTGTTTATCAGTGCCGGCATTGTTGAGACCAGCACTTTTGCACAAGGCAAATGGAAAAATACCAAGTATGGTTTTGGGGTACCTGCCTATTTCTCTAATGGTAGTGAATATTTCTATGGCGACGGTCCCTACTCCATGCAGATTTACAAGCACCAGAACGCTGAAATCAGCTATTGCGGACTCTTGGGTACTTGGGCTATAGACGACAGCGAGTTCCCGGGTCGCGGCAGTGTCATATCGAGGACTGCCACCATCAGGAACATCACCTACAGAAGCCGAAACGGTATCTTCTCAGGCTACACCACAGACGGGCGCATCTACTATATGAAGAAGAAAGTTGACAGCTACAATCCTAATGCTGCCGTTCGCCACGCCTACTTCCTAGCCGTCATCTATCCCAAGAGCCGACAAGCAGAGATGGAAAAGGTGACGAAAATGATTAGTAAGTGGTAATAGGGCATATACATGAAGAGTATCAAACTGATAAAGGGGGAGTTCAGGCAGGCGGCAGACCTGCCGCTGGCGCCTGGCATAAAAGCGGGGTTCCCCTCCCCTGCCGAGGATTACCTGCACGACAGTCTGGACTTCAACCGCGACATGATTGCTCATCCTGAGGCTACGTTCTACGGACGGGTGGATGGCGACAGCATGATTGATGCGGGCATCAACGACGGCGATATTGCAGTGATAGACCGTAGCGTGGAGGCGCAGCATGGCGACGTGGTGGTGGGCTATGTGAACGGCGAGTTTACCATCAAGTTTCTGGACCTGACGCACAAGGAGGAGGGCTACATCGAACTGCGGCCTGCCAACAGTGACTACCTGCCCATACGCATCAACGAGAACGACAATTTCGAGGTGTGGGGCGTGGTGGTATGGACCATCAAGAATTGGAAAAGGGGGGCTTTTTAGAATTGACAATTGACAATTGATAATTGATAATTGATATGTATGGCATCGTTGACTGCGACAACTGTTATGTTTCGTGCGAGAGGGTGTTTCGCCCTGACTTGAACGGGAAGCCTGTGGTTGTGCTTTCTAACAACGACGGGTGTGTGGTGGCACGCAGCAACGAAGCGAAGAAGATGGGCATCAAGGCTGGAACGCCTTACTACCAGCTTGCCCAAATGTTTCCTAACGAAAAGATTGCGGTGTTCTCCAGCAACTACGAGCTGTATGGCGAACTGACGGGAAGGGTGGTTGAAATCATCCGTCAGGAGGCACCTGCCTACTTCCGTTATAGCATTGACGAGTGCTTTGTTTATTTCAATTCACAATTCACAATCACAACACCCCCTTTAGGGGGCTGGGGGGCTTTCAATTCACAATTTGGGGCTTCTGCCGCTAACCCCGACACGCTCAACTCCAATCTGAAGGTGTGGGGCGAGAACCTGCACAAACGTATTCGTAAGAGTGTGGGTATGCCTGTAAGTATTGGAATTGCCCCGACGAAGACGCTGGCGAAGATGGCGAGCTTCTTTGCCAAGAAATATACGGGCTACAGACATTGCTGTGTGATCGATACCGATGAAAAGCGCAGAAAGGCACTAAAGCTGTTCCCAATAGACGAGGTGTGGGGCATCGGACGGCGGAATGCTGCCCGACTGCACAGCATGGGGGTTACTACGGCTTTCGACTTCGCCCAGATGCCGGCATCGCTGGTGCGTGCCTCGCTCAACAACATTGTCATCTACAGAACATGGCAGGAGCTGAACGGTATGGATGCCATACCCAATGAAGAGATGGCGAAGAAGAAAAGCATCTGCACGAGCCGTAGCTTCAACGGTATGGTGACAGACTTGGACACGCTGAAGACGCACGTTTCGAACTATGCGGCACGCTGTGCCGAGAAACTGAGGCAACAAGATACGGTTGCCACCATCGTTGCCGTATTCTTGAACACGAACGTTTTTCGTGAGGACTTGCCTCAGTATTGGAACTTCCAAGAGAAACGGCTGACGGTGGGCACAAACAGTACCATAGACATTGTGAAAGCGGCTATGGAGGTGCTGCAGAGCATCTATATCAAAGGGTATCACTACAAGAAGGCGGGTGTCATCGTCATGGGTATCGGACCCCGTTCGCCGATGCAACTGGACTTGTTCGACTTTCATGCGGAACAGTTTCAAAAGATGAAAAGGCTGGATGCTGTCATCGACCGCATCAACAAGGTGAACGGCTCGGAGACGATTGTCTTGGGAAGCCAGCAATATACCCAAAAAGACGGCAAGGGGAAAGCAGAGGTCTTTGCCAATGCCATCAAACATGATTTCCGGAGTAAAAATCCGACCACACGATGGAAGGATATTATTCGATTAAAATAGACAAAAAGAAACGCTCTTTCTTTGTAAAAATCCTGACAAAAAAAACAGGAGATAATCAACAAAAAAAGCTACAGGATTGGACGAAATAAGCCTTACTCATGTCATGGGTAAGGCTTACTGAACAAATAAAATAAACAAATAAAAAAAACAAATTATTCGATGTCCCTCTTGAGCAAGTGGAAGGCGTTGATGAGTTTGTCGGCATCGTGCTTGATGTCATCGGCAGTGCGCGATTCTTTCGTGTTCTGCAACTGGCGCCAGACGATGTGGTCGTCGTTGTCGAAGTAATAGCGCTCTTCGATGGTCTTACCGCTGATGTCCTCCCACTTAAAGTGAGCGAAACGGAGGGCTGTAGTTGACGGATCGAAGAGATATTCCTCATAATGCTTGCGCGGGGCAACATTGAAGCTGCAGTTAACAAAATAGGGCTTCGACATATAGGTAGAAAATTGTTCTACATATTCGTTATGGAAGAAGAAATGGTAGTTTCTGGTCTGTCCTCCCACTGCAGGCTCCATACTCTGGATGGTGACCACCATGTCGTTTTGAGTATCTTTAGACATAGCGTTCTCAGCCATTTTATTCTGTGCACTCTGATACATAGCGCGTACCTCAGCCACACAAGCCTTTTCTGCTTTTGTTTTCTGAGCATTGACAGAGAGGAGTGCAGACAGGCATACGAACAAACATACGATTTTTTTCATTGCTATCATTTTTTAGGTTTAACTGCAGTTTTTTGATTTTCCGTTACAAAGATAATCAATTTTGAAGCGAAATGCAAGGAAAACAGGCTTTTTTATTTGAGACTGATTGGCTGCAACAAACTATCCCCCGCCGCGTATGACGCCACACGCAACGGGGGATGGTATGAAATGATGTAAAAGAATCAGTTGTTGACGGTACCTCCGACAATATCGAGCAGTTCGCTGGTGATGGCTTGCTGACGCGACTTGTTGTACTGCAAGTTGAGTTCGCGCAGTAACTCGTCGGCATTGTCGGTTGCCGTCTGCATGGCTACCATACGCGCTGCATGCTCTGATGCATTGCTGTCGAGCAGAGCGGTATAGAGCATGAGATGTGCCAGTTTGGGTATCAACTTCGAGAGCACGGTATGCATATCGGGCTCAACGATGAAGATGTCTGCCAGCGGCTTGACTTCTTCCTGTTGGCGTTCCTTCTCCTGATGCTTCTTCTTCAGATACTCCTGTGCCTGCTTGGTAACGATGTTCGACGAGAGGTCGCGCTCCTTGTCGGCATTGAGTTCTTCAGTGATGTCGATGGGAAGGAAGGTCTTACGGGTGAGCACCTGACTGCCTGCACTCTTGAAGTGATGGTAGAACATCTCCACACGGTCGATTTCGCCTTCCATGTACTTCGTTCCCAGTTCGTGGGCTATATCGATGCACTGGGCAACGTTGGGCTTGTCGGCGAGTTCACAGAAGTCGCCGGCAGAAGTGTAGCCAAGTTTGGCTACCTTCTCTGCCACCTTGCGCCCGATGGGATAGATGATGATGTTCTCCTTACCCAGATGCTGATACTCGTCGAGGGCATGCTGCATCATCTTGATGATGTTGGCATTGAAACCTCCACAGAGTGAACTGTTAGAGCTATAGACGATGAGTGCTACGCGCTTCACAGGTCGCTCTACGCTGAAGATGGTAGAGGCATCGGCTTCGCTGGCGAGGAAGGTTTTCAAGATATGCTCCAACATGGTTTCATAGGGAAGCATGTTCTCAATCATCACCTGCGCATGGTGCAGCTTGCTGGACGCAACCATCTTCATCGCACTCGTAATCTTACGGGTACTCTGAACACTGGCTATTCTGGTTTTTATCTCTTTTAGACTTGGCATGTTTTGTACTTACTGGTTAGCCATTTACAATTTACCCATTAGATGGCCTTGTACTGGCCTGCGATGTCTGCCATCACACTTTCGATGGTGTCGGTGACATCGTTGGTGAGCTGACCACTACCCAGGATATCGATGACATCGGCATGGGCTGTACGCATCTTGTCGAGGAAGGTATCCTGACATTCGCGCACCTTGTCAACTGGAACGTCGTGCATCAGACCATGTACACCGCAATAGAGGATGGCAATCTGCTCGCCTACCGGCATGGGGCTGTACTGCGGCTGAATGAGCAACTGGTTGTTCTTGCGTCCGCGGTCGAGCGTCATAGCGGTGACGGCATCCATATCGCTGGAGAACTTAGAGAAGGACTCCAACTCACGATACTGTGCCTGGTCGATTTTCAACGTACCTGCCACCTTCTTCATAGACTTGATCTGTGCGGAACCACCCACACGGGATACGGAGATACCCACATTGATGGCGGGACGGAAGCCTTGGTTGAAGAGGTCGGACTCGAGATAAATCTGACCGTCGGTGATGGAGATGACGTTAGTAGGAATGTAAGCCGACACGTCGCCTGCCTGCGTCTCGATGATGGGAAGTGCGGTGAGCGAGCCGCCGCCACGCACATGACCCTTCATACATTCGGGCAGGTCGTTCATCTGCTCGGCAACCTCCTGCTGCTCGTTGATCTTGGCTGCACGTTCCAACAGACGGGAGTGCAGGTAGAAGACGTCGCCCGGGTATGCCTCACGTCCGGACGGACGGCGCAGAATCAGCGACACCTCACGGTAGGCAACAGCCTGCTTCGACAGGTCGTCATAGACGACGAGTGCGGGGAAGCCGCGATCGCGGAAGTACTCACCAATGGCAGCACCGGCAAAGGGTGCGTAATACTGCATGGCTGCAGGATCGGCAGCGGTAGCACTTACGATGATGGTATAAGGCAGTGCACCGTGTTCCTTCAGAGTCTGCACGAGGGCAGCAACGGTGGAAGCCTTCTGCCCGATGGCAACATAGATACAATATACAGGCTTGCCTGCATCAAAGAAACTCTTCTGGTTGATGATGGTGTCAACGGCAATGGCAGTCTTACCCGTCTGACGGTCGCCGATGATGAGCTCACGCTGGCCGCGACCGATAGGAATCATGGAATCGACAGCCTTCAGACCCGTCTGCAACGGTTCCTTTACTGGCTGACGGTAGATGACACCAGGAGCCTTGCGGTCGAGGGGCATCTCGAACGACTCTGCGAGGTCTATATCACCCTTGCCGTCGATAGCCTGCCCCAGAGGGTTGATGACGCGTCCGAGCATGTTGTCGTTCACGCGGATGGAAGCAATACGATGGGTACGCTTCACAACCTGTCCTTCCTTGATGCCAGCCGTAGGACCGAGCAAGATACAACCTACGTTGTCTTCCTCCAAGTTCATCACGATAGCCATCGTGCCGTTTTCAAACTCAAGCAGCTCGTTAGCCTCAGCATTACGGAGTCCATAGACACGGGCGACACCATCACTGACGGTCAGCACGGTACCTACCTCGTCGAACTTCTCCGCATCGTTGATGCCCTGCAACTGTTGAAGCAGAACCTCTGACACTTCACTTGGTTTTATCTTATCTGACATTTTGTTTTTCTCGTTTTTCGTTATTACGGTTTTACGCTGTTCCTCATTTCGAGAGCAGTAAAACTACTACTTCTTTAATTCTGTGCGTATCGACTTCAGCTTGTTTTTCACACTCGCATCCATGCGATAGGTTCCATATTCGAGGATGAAGCCGCCGATGATGTCGGGGTTGACCTCGGTCTGGAACTCCACAGTTCCTTGAGTCTTGCTTTCCACCATCTGCCTCAGCTTCTGCTCGGTGGCAGCGGAGACGGCAGCGGCAGTAATCAATCTACCACGGATGATATTCTTCTGTTGGCGGTAAAGCGTGATATACGAATTAGCCATGAACTGCAGGGCGTTCTCCCTACCCTCTTGCAGGACGAGCCGGATGAAGCGCTTCGTCAATTCGGTGACCTTGCGAGGAGCACTTTTCCCGGCAATGGCTTCGCCGCTGGCAGCTATGAGCAGCGACTCCTTCTTGTCCTTGGCAAGCATAGGGTTGTCTATCGTAAACCGCAGTTCGGGCACACGCAGATAGCTGTCGGCAAGGGTCTGCATTTCGGCATAGACCTGAGCCTCCAGTTTAGCCTCTTCGGCACTCTTCAGGAGTGCACGGGCATAGCGAACGGATATTACACCGATGTCCATAAGCGGTTATGCTTTATTGTTGTCAACAGAGATTTCATCCAGCAGTCTGTCAATCATGTCCATTTGAGCGGCATCAGAAGACAGTTTGTCGCGAAGAATCTTTTCGGCAATCTGTACGGAGAGCTCAGCCACCTGCGACCGTATGTCGCGTATGACGTTCTGCTTCTCAGCCGAGATTTGCATCTTGGCATCTTCCAACAGACGTGCACTTTCCTCGCGAGCCTTCTCCTGTGCTTTCTCCACAATGGCTTCACGCGTCTCGGCAGCCTCTTTCAGTATCAGAGCCTGCTTCTCGCGTGCTTCCTGGAGAATCGCTTCACCCTCTTGCTTGATGTTTTCCAAGCGCTCTGACGCCTCGTGCGCCTTCTTCAGACTCTCGTCAATGTATTGTTTCCGCTCCTCCACCATGTTGGTGATAGCAGGGAAACCGTACTTCGCCAGAACGAAGAAGATGACGGCAAACGCCAAGAGCATCCAGAACAGAAGTCCCAGATCGGGTGTAAGGATTGCTGGCAGTTTACTGAAATCCATTAGCTATTGTTTTTTTAATTTCTTACTTAAAATCAGCTATTGTCTTCTAGCTTCGCTTATTTGATCAAGAATGCACAAGCAGCAATGGCGAAGAGAGCACAACCCTCGACGAAAGCAGAGGTCAGAATCATGTTCGTCTGAATCTTGCCGGTAGCTTCTGGCTGACGAGCGATAGCGTCCATAGCGCTGCCGCCAATCTTACCAATACCCAGACCTGCACCAATTGTTGCAATACCTGCACCGATACCGCAGCCCAGCTGTGCCAGACCTTCAGCGGCTAATAATGTTGAAATAATCATAGTTCTAAAGTTTTTAAATTATTAATTAAGATATTCTTTTTTTTGTTTTCTTTTTTTTTCTAGGAATTCCTAGGGTTTCCTAGGAGTTCTAGGTTTTATTCCTCTCCATGTTCTTTATGAGCCAACCCAATGAAGACGGCACTCAGCATCGTGAAGACGTATGCCTGTACGAATGCCACCAGTACCTCGAGCAGGTTCATGAAGAGCAGCATGATGATACTGAAGAAGTTCAATCCCAAACCGTAGCCAACGCCCATTGACCATCCGAGGAAAATCACACAGGTGAAACTGAGTATCACGGCGTGACCTGCCATCATGTTGGCAAAGAGACGAATCATGAGAGCAAAAGGCTTTGTAAAGACACCGAAGAGCTCGATGACCGGCATGATCGGTGCGGGATAAGCCTTCAAGAACAGAGGCACTTCCGGCCAGAAAATTTCCTTCCAGTACTCTTTGTTGGCAAAGACGTTGATAGCCAACATCGTGCACAGGGCGAGGAAGAACGTGATGTTGATGTTACCCGTCACGTTGGCACCACCCGGGAAGATGGGAAGCAAGCCTATCAGGTTGGTCGTAAAGATAAAGAAGAAGACGGTGAGCAGGTAAGGAGCATAGGGCTTATAGTGCTTTTCACCGATAGACGACTTGATGAGGTCGTCGTGAATCATCATCACAAACATCTCCATCATTCCGACAAAGCCACCCGGAGCATCACTCTTGGCATCGTGTTTCTTGTACCAGCGAGCACACGACAGGAAGACAACGATGAGGATGACCACCACGATCCATATCTGCAGTACCGTCTTGGTGATACTCAGGTCGATGGGGCGCTCAACGCTGCCGTCAGGCATACGCTCGTAAATCTTGCCGTGCTGTTCTTCGTTCAGGAAGAAGTTAGCCGGCAGGCTGTGAGCAGTACAGAAATGCCATTCTCCGGTATTCGAACTACGGATGATGACAGGCAGGGAGATACTCAGGTGTTTGCCTTCATAAGTGGCAATGTGCCACTCGTAAGCATCTGCCAAGTGTTCCAAGACAATCGACGGAATGTCGAGCTCTTCTCCACCAGCTTTCTCTCCTTCCGCATAAGCCTGCATCGGAAGGAGGGCTATCATCATCAGGAGGATTATTGACTTGATCTGTTTCATTATATAATAAGGTATATACAAACTCTGGAATCCGTTAAGAGCGATTCGACACGCGTGCGAAGAACACGGAGTGATGAACCAAAGAAACTACATAGAACACGATGAAGACCAGAAAGAAAGTGAGCATGGAGTCGCCCTCGTGAACAAGATAATAGACAAACATGACTGCCAACGCCAGCAACAGGCGGAAGCTGGACACTGCCGTGAAGAAGGTAGGCAGACTGTCGGGCGACTGCTTGGCAACGCGCCGCCACACCCATGCGATGACGGTGCCCACCACGAGGGTGAAGGCAGTGCCGACGAGTGCGGGGGTGAAGACTTCGTCAAGGAACCACACCTGCATCACCAACAGTGAGATGAGGAAGAGGGCTACCGTGAGGAAGAGGACCTGCCGGGCATATTGTTTACTGGTCTTGTCTATATCCATGACGATTTTTTTGACTGGATGCTATTCAGCTTCAGGGGAACGCCCCCATCTGCTTATTCCTTTCGTGTCACCTTGTTTCTACTATAGCTCAACACACAGGCTGACTTTGTTCTTTTTCACTTCTACGAATCCGCCGAGAATGTTGAACTGAGTCCTCTCACCATCGGAAAGTTCGTATTCCACCACACCTGGGTCCAAGGAGGAGATGATTGGTGCGTGGTCGTTGAGAATTTCAAAACGTCCGACGGTTCCGGGAACGATGACCTTCTCTACGTCACCGTCAAAGACGATTTTCTCTGGTGAGACTATCTTCAAATTCAAACTCATTTTCAATCCTTTATTTTAATGCTTATCAGTTGCGTTCAAAGGCATCTTTATCCCTTGGCAGCTTCCATCAGTTTCTTACCCTTCTCAATAGCTTGATCAATGGTACCGACATTCAGGAATGCCTGTTCCGGCAGGTCATCGACCTCACCGTCGAGAATCATGTTGAAGCCCTTGATGGTGTCTTCGATGCTGACCATCACACCAGGAACGCCGGTGAACTGCTCGGCAACAGAGAACGGCTGCGAGAGGAAACGCTGTACACGGCGCGCACGGTTCACCGTCTGCTTGTCCTCGTCGGAGAGTTCGTCCATACCGAGGATAGCGATGATGTCCTGCAGTTCCTTGTAGTGTTGCAGAATCTGCTTCACACGCTGTGCACACTCATAGTGCTCTTTGCCGACAATCAGCGGGTCGAGGATACGAGAGGTTGACCCCAGTGGGTCCACAGCCGGATAGATACCCAGCTCGGCAATCTTACGGTCGAGCACAGTGGTAGCATCCAGGTGGGTGAAGGTGGTTGCCGGTGCAGGGTCGGTCAAGTCGTCGGCAGGCACATACACCGCCTGAACGGAGGTGATAGACCCCTTCTTCGTCGAGGTGATACGCTCCTGCATGGAACCCATCTCTGAAGCCAGCGTCGGCTGGTAGCCTACGGCTGAAGGCATACGTCCCAACAAGGCCGACACCTCGGAACCAGCCTGGGTGAATCGGAATATATTGTCGATGAAGAACAGGATGTCGGCAGCACCGCCATCCTTACCGCCGCCATCACGGAAAGCTTCAGCAACGGTAAGCCCAGAGAGGGCAACCGATGCACGTGCACCCGGCGGCTCGTTCATCTGACCGTAAACCAGCGTAGCCTGACTCTTCTTCAGTTCTTCAGGGTCAACGAGCGACAAGTCCCACTTGCCTTCCTCCATTGCCTTCTGGAACTTCTCGCCGTAGCGGACAACACCCGACTCAATCATTTCACGAATCAGGTCGTTACCCTCACGGGTGCGCTCTCCTACTCCGGCAAATACCGAGAAGCCGTTGTGCCCTTTGGCAATGTTGTTGATCAGCTCCATGATGAGCACCGTCTTACCCACGCCGGCACCACCGAAGAGTCCAATCTTACCACCCTTCATGTAAGGTTCCAGCAGGTCGATGACCTTGATACCCGTCGAAAGCACCTCTTTCCGCGTAGAGAGTTCTTCAAACTTTGGAGCCTCGCGGTGGATAGGATAAGCACCTTCCATATCGAGTTGTTTCATACCGTCAATAGGCTGACCGATAACGTTCAGCATACGACCCTTAATCTGTTCACCGGCAGGCATCTGAATAGGATTTCCTGCGGGTACGGCTTCAAGCCCGCGCTGCAAACCGTCTGTGTTGTCCATAGCGACACAACGCACGGTGTCTTCTCCGATGTGCTGCTGAACCTCAATAATCAGGTCGCTTCCATCTGGACGTTTTACGCGCAAAGCCTCATAGATTTTAGGCAGCACCTTCTCTGCATCCTCACCTTTCGTATCGAAATAAACATCGATAACCGGACCGATGATCTGAGAGATATGCCCGATAATTTGTGACATAAGCTTTTATTTGTTTTTGAATGATTGAATATCGATTTTAGGTTTTATCTTTGCAAAAATAGTCATTTCTTTTTTTATGCCAAAAATAAAATGCAATTTTTGCACCTAAAAAGTGAAATCTTGATATTTTTATGTACTTTTGCAACAAGAAGACGACGCATAAGACGACATGAAAATTTTATTGTTAGGAGAATACAGCAATCTGCATGCGACGCTGGCTGAGGGTTTGCGCAAGCTGGGACATCAGGTCCTCGTCGTCTCCGACGGCACCTACATCTACGACTATCCTCGCGACATTGCCCTCAACAGGAAGGGTACGGGGCGGCTGGCAACCGCAGGCTACGTCATGAAGCTGCTCCGCACATTGCCGCGCCTGACAGGATTCGACATCGTACAGCTGATCAATCCCGACTTCCTCACCCTGAAGGCTGAACGCCAGTTTTCCATCTACCGTTTCCTGCGCCGCCACAACAAGCATCTTGTACTGGGAGCGTTCGGAAACGATTGGCAATGGGTGAAGAGAAACCTGGAAGACCGTTTTATGCGCTACGGCGATTTCTATACGGAGCATGAAGACCGCACGCAGGTGCCACATGTCAAGAAGGTTATTGACGAGTGGTATCACTCCGAGAAAGGCAGACTCAGCCGCTATGTCGCCGACGACTGTGATGCTATTGTTGCCTGCCTCTACGAATATGTGGAAAGCTACCGTCCTTCGTATCCGGAGAAAACCCGTTTCATTCCGCTTCCTATCGTGCCGAAAGAACATGTCAAGGTCGCTGGAAAAGCACTCGGAGAACCCGTAAAGTTCTTCTTGGGTATCAAACGTAAGATTATGGAACTGAAGGGAATGGACTTGTTCTATGATGTTTTACTCGAACTGAAAAAGAACTATCCCGACCAATGTGAAATCACCATAGCAGAAGACTTACCCTTTGCTGAATATGTGAAGAAGATGGAGGGGCAAGACGTTATTCTCGATCAAGCCTATTCCTATACGCCAGCTATGAATGCCCTGGAAGCCATGAGCAGGGGAATCGTTTGTGTGGGAGGCGGCGAGCCTGAGAACTATGAGATTCTGGGCGAAGAGGAGTTGCGCCCCATCATCAACATCCTGCCCGACAAGAAAGACATCTATCAGGCGTTAGAGCAATTGGTTCTGCACCCTGAAAGACTTCTGCCACTGAAAGAGCAAAGCATTGCCTACGTCGAAAAACATCATGACTACCTGAAGGTGGCTCAACAATACGAAGCACTTTATCTGGACATCCTCAACCCACAACACGGGTGAGAATTTCCAACTACGGTTATCCTTTCACAACACGGGTGAAGATTTCCTCCAACTGCTTCCCTATCACCTGCGGAGAAGCCATTTGGCGGATTTGCTCCGATACACGCTTGCCGTCGAAGTCTTCCATCTGCATGACGGTTTCCATCTGTCTCGCCAACGCCGGAGCATCATCAATCGGCACGATGAAGCAACCGCCTTCTATGCGCTGATTGCGAGGGACGCACTCGGTGGAGACCACAGGGATTCCGGTGCTCATCGCCTCCAACAACACCAAAGGCTGCACCTCGCTGCGACTGGCCAACACCAGTGCGTCACAGTCATAGAGCAACCTGCGGATAGCCTCTTTGTCTATCCTGCCGTAAGGCGTCACGTTTTCCAGTTGCTTCTCTTCCACCATCAGCCTGCATTCCTTGCCGTCGGTGTGCAGTCCGGCAATATGCAGCTCAACGTTGCAGCCTTTGTCGCAGAGTTGCCGATAGGCGTCAAACAACACGTCGTAACCCTTCAGATGATAGAAGTCTGCCAAGCAACAGAACCTGAAAGGACGTCCGCTACGAGCTGGTCGCGGCTGGCAGGCAAAGAAATCGGTATCGATGGTATTAGAAACATACTGCCACCGATAATCCTTCCCATAATAACACGTCATGCTCTCCACCAGCTCTTCGGATACGGGCAACACCATAGCAGCTTGTTCGTATGCCTGCTTCAACAGGGGCACCTGCCAAGTGTGGTGCGTGTGCGCGCCAAACTCCCCTTCCAGCAACATCAACGACAAGTGTTCCGTCACCACGTAAGGAATCTGGTGCTCCTCCCCTATCTTCATTGCCGCATAGCCTGCCCACTTGCCACAATGAGCATGAATGATGTCGGGCTTTCCGTAACGGCGCACATAGTCTTCAAACATAGACTGAACAATGGAAATCCACCGACGCACATTCGTGCGGATAGCTCTCGGCAGTCCGCGCTGAAACGACTGTAACACTGTAACGCCGTCCATCTCGTGCTCGTAGCGACCCAGCGGCAGACTGAGATAGTCTTTCCAGCAAACCGTAACGCCCAACTGTACATTACTCAAGATGCGCACCTCATGCCCTAAAGCCTGCAAAGCCTTCGCTTGGTCTAAACAGAACAAGCCGCCATAGGGAGGGAAGAAGGATGGAATTTCAAGGATGTGCATTGTTGAGAGTCGAGAGTTTAGAGTTTAAAGTTTAGAGTTTAAAGATAAAAAAAGACCGACTCTGATAGAAGCCGGTCTTTCATTTTTCTCTGTTCAGAAGCCGGAGACTGATTATGCCTCTGCGGGAGCCTCTGTTGCCTCTTCTGCAGGAGCTTCAGCAGTTTCTTCTGCAGCAGCCTCTGTTGCCTCAGCAGCAGCTTCTTCAGCCTTTGCCTCAGCAGCGGCAGCAGCCTTCTTGTCGGCTACCTTCTTGGCAATAGCCTCGTTCAGCTTCTTCTCTGCTTCGAGTTCTTTGGCAGCAGCCTCTTTCTTGGCCTTTGCCTCACCCTCGCGAACAGCATCGAAGCCCTTCTCCTTAGCCTGCTTCCAAGCATCAAACTTAGCCTGTGCAGCAGCTTCGTCGAAAGCACCCTTCTTGACACCACCGCGGAGGTGTTTCATCAAGTAAACGCCCTCGTTCTTGAGAATGGTACGAGCGGTGTCAGTAGGCTGAGCACCTGTCTCCACCCAATAAAGAGCGCGATCGAAATTCAAATCTACTGTGGCTGGGTTGGTATTCGGGTTGTAAGTACCAAGCTTTTCAGTAAATTTACCATCACGTGGTGCGCGAACGTCAGCGACTACGATGCGATACACTGCATAACCTTTGCGGCCGCCGCGTTGCAATCTGATTTTTGTTGCCATTTTTTGTTGTAATTTTTTGAATTAATAATTGAATTTCATGCTACTATCTCGTAATAGCGGCTGCAAAGGTACGATTAAGTGAGTGAAAAAACAAATTTTTCATTTGGTTTTTTCCGAACGTGAGTACCTTCGGCATAGCCAGAGGTACGATTAAGTGAGTGAAAAAACAAATTTTTCATTTGGTTTTTTCCGAACGTGAGTACCTTCGGCATAGCCAGAGGTACGATTAAGTGAGTGAAAAAACAAATTTTTCATTGCTTTTTTCAAAATACAATATTCTTCCCGTTTTCTACGTTCGTAAGATATGAGTCTTTCTATTCTTATCCCCACCTTCAACGACGAATGCCACGCATTGGTTTCGGCGCTTGCCCTACAGGCACAGGCTGTTGAGGGGTTGCAATGGGAGATTCTTGTTGCCGACGACGGCAGCACCGACCCGCATGTTGTTGCAGCGAACAAGAGAATAGAACAACTGGAACATTGTACATATATAATAAGGTGTGAGAACAGCGGACGGGCAGCCATCCGCAATTTCCTTGCCCAGAAAGCCCAATACGAGCGTTTGCTGTTTGTCGATGCCGACATGAAGGTGGTGAAAGCCGACTTCGTGCAACGCTATCTCGACTGCGACGGGACTGTCATCTATGGCGGCTATACCGTCGGCAAGGGCACAAGAGACAACCTGCGCTATCTCTACGAACGGGCAAGTGAGCCTGCCCAAACTGCCGAACGGCGCGCGATGAAGCCCTATCAAGACTTCCATACCAGCAACTTCATGATTCAGCGCACGCTGATGTTATCCACACCCCTCGACGAGAGGTTCCGGCATTACGGCTACGAGGATGTTCTGTTCGGAAAGCAGTTTCAGGAAAAAGGCATACGGATTCACCACATCGACAACCCGACAGGATTCTATACATTTGAAGACAATGCGCACTTCGTAGCCAAGACCGAGGAAGGACTGCGCACGCTCTATCAGTTCCGCGATGAACTCACAGGTTATTCACACCTGCTTCAGGTCGTTAACAAGTTGCAACGGCTTCACCTCGTGCGTCCGCTGCAATGGTTGTTCCGTTTGTCCGGTTCTGCTTTGCGTCGGAATCTCTGTGGAAACCGCCCCTCTCTCCTCTTCTTCCGGTGCTACAAACTGGGCTATTTCCTGTCGCAAGACCATATTTAGCCCCCTTTTCACTCCTCCTCCAGTTGGAGAGAGTTGGGGGGAGGGTTCAATATACCCTCAGCTGGTCGCCCACCTTGATTTGGTAGTCGGGCGTCAGGTCATTCTTCTTATACAAGTATTTCACGCGCATGCCATATTTCTGTGCGATAGTGTACATACTCTCACCCGGTTGCACGGTATGCGGACGCCGTTTGTACATCTTGTCCGCCTTCTTGCGTTTCTTCTTCAGGTAGATGATGTCGCCTTCGCTCAGCACGTCGTGCTTGTCACGCTCGTTATAGCGTGCCAGCTTGCGCCAGCTGATGCCCACCTCCTTGCCGATAGAGCGGAAGGAGTCGCCCTGACGAGCCACCAGATAGTAGTTCTTGTTGTTGATGTGGATGGGGTGCAACAGTCCTTCGTTCGTCTTAGTGGTAGTAGCCTTGCGCGGTTTCTTGGGGTCGCTATGTTGGGTGATGAACTTGTTGTACGACGTAGCATAGTCGAACTCGTAGAGCCGGTAAAGTTCGATGATACCGATGAGCTTCTGTGCATACGTGGGACTGGTGGCATAGCCCGCCCTTTTCAGTCCGTAAGCCCACCCCTTGTAGTCCGTCTGTCCGAGGTTGAACAGGTGTTGGTAGCGCTTGCCTTCCTTAAGAAACTTGCTGTGGTCCTCATAGCTCTCCAGCACATGCGTATAAGCTCGGAAACACTCGCCGCTCTCGTCGTCGTCGTGATAGGTTTTCCGTCCCGTCCATCCGTGACATTTTATCCCGAAGTGGTTGTTGCCCTTTCGAGCCAGTTCGCTGCGTCCTGCCCCGCTCTCCAGCAGTCCCTGAGCCAGGGTGATGCTGGCAGGGATATGATACGACAGCATCTCGCGTATGGCAATGTCCTTGTATTGGTCTATATAGTCCTGATAGGCTTGGTTCCATTTCATCTGCGCCGTTGCCGACAACTGGCAGAGCAGCACGCCTATCATGAGTAATATGGTTTTCCTTCGCATGTTCTTTTCGTCTTTGATGCTGCAAAGGTAATAAAAAACTCCTGACTCCTGACTCTTAACTCCCAACTTTTAATTACCTTTGCATCCATGAAGCATACAAAAGTCATTGTGGCACTCGGCTCCAACACCCGGCAGGAAGAGCACATCGGCAAGGCAACAGAGCTGATGGCCCACCTGCTGGACGACTGCCAGACGACACCCTGCCTGTGGACACAACCCATCGGCATCGACTCCGACCGCTTCCTCAACACTCTCGCCACTGGCACTACCACGCTGACACAAGAGGCGTTGATGAAACAACTGAAACAACTGGAACAGCTGCTGGGCGACAGCAGGGAACAACGCCGCAAGGGGATAGTCTTGATCGACATTGACCTGCTGCAATACGGCACCACCAAACTAAAAGAGGAAGATTGGGAAAGGCCCTACATACGGGAGTTGGAGGAATTGATAATTCACAATTGACAATTCTTGCGCCGCTTCGCTCAGCAAGCGCTGCACGATTAGATAATTCACAATTCATAATTAATAATTCACAATTCATAATTCACAATTACAACACCCCCTTTAGGGGGCTGGGGGGCTTTCAATTCACAATATTCATGAAAAAACCGATATTGATTTTTGCGTTACTTGCTGTTATTCAAGTAGTTGGCGCACAGACGTTCGACGATTATTTCGAAGACCGCACACTGCGCATCGACTACATTTTCTCCGGCAACAGTCGGGAACAACATATCGCCGTTGACCAGCTGAACGTATCGCCGCGCTGGTACGGCAAGCGGCAGCGGCTGGCAGATTTGCCCGTCGAAGGCAACGGACAGATCACCGTCCGCAGCCATCGCAACGGCAACGTCATCTACCGCAACTCCTTCTCCTCACTCTTCCAGGAATGGCTGAGCGACGACGAGTCGAAGTCGTGCACCAAAGCCTTCGAGAACGTCTTTCTCGTACCCTTCCCGAAAGATACCGTCGATGTGACGATAGACTTGCGAAACAACCGCAGGGAGATTACTACCACGCTGACACACACCGTTGCACCGAAAGACATCCTCATCCGACACATCGGCGAACATGACATCACACCCTTCGACGTCGTTCAACAAGCTGCCGACACGTCGCGCTGCATCCATATCGCCTACATCGCTGAAGGCTATACCGAGAAGGAGATGAAGACCTTTCTCAACGATGTGAAGACAGCCAACAAAGCCATGTTTGCCCACGAACCGTTCAAATCGATGAAGAACCGCTTCCAGGTGGTCGCCGTCAAGGCACCGTCGAAGGAGAGCGGCACCTCCGAACCCTCCAAGGGCATCTGGAAGAACACCGCCCTGCACTCCCACTTCGACACCTTCTATATGGACCGCTACCTCACCACCCTGCACCTGAAGGCGCTGCACGACTGGCTGGCAGGCATCCCCTACGAACACATCATCGTCTTGGTGAACACCGACCAGTATGGCGGTGGCGGCATCCTCAACTCCTACAACCTGTCGATGACACACCACAAACTGTTCAAACCCGTCGTCGTGCATGAGTTCGGTCACTCCTTCGGAGGGCTCGGCGACGAGTATGCTTACGAACACGAAGCCATACCCATGTATCCGCACGACGTAGAACCGTGGGAACCCAACATCACTACGCTTGCCGATTTTCACGGAAAGTGGGAACACATGATAGCACCGACGACACCCATTCCCACCCCACCGTCGGACAACCTGCAACAGATTGGTGTCTATGAAGGTGCCGGCTACAGCATGAAGGGCGTCTATCGCGGAGCCCAGGACTGCCGCATGCGCAGCAACGTGCGCCCCGAATTTTGCGACGTCTGCCGCGAAGCCCTCACCCGATTGATAAAATTCTATACCGGAGAATAGATAGGAATACCTAGGACTTCCTAGGATTGCCTAGAATTGCCTAGGACCGCCTAGGACTTCCTAGGCCCTAAACAAAAAAAACACCGCCCATGCCACGAGCCCTCTACACCCTGCTACTGACACTCTTCCTTGCGTTGCCCGTTTCTGCCCAGCAGAAGCATGCCGACACAGAGAAGTTGGGTATGGCGCTCGAATATTTTGCTTCCGGCAAGTATCACGAAGCGCTGCTGCTCTTCCAGCGACTCGACAAGACCTACAAGCTGAATGCCCGTTTCCGGGCGTATATCGGCCTGTGCTATTATCACGAATGGGAATACGACAAGGCGTGCCAATACCTCGACGAACTGATTCCTCAGCTCTCAGCCCTTGCGCCCCATGAGCGCAGCGTCTATTACTATGCTGCTGCCGAGAGCCATTTCAACCTGCAGCAATACGAGGCGGCTATCCCCTACTACGAGCAGGTGCTGGGCGTATGCTACGACCGCGAGAAAGGCGACGTGTTCTACCGGTTGGGGTTCTGCTATATGTTCACCGAACAATGGGCAAACGCGCGTGACAGCTTCCGCTCGTCAGAAAGCTATTACGTCAGCTTCCGCAACACGCCCGACGTGGAATCGCGGCTGGCACAACTGGCAAAAATGATTCTGGGATGCGAGAAGCAGATGCCCGAAAGCGACTTGTACAAAGAGCCGCAAGACACCATCGTTTCAGACAGTCTTGCAAGGGACAGCCTTGCCATTGACAGCATCAGAAAGGACAGCCTTGCAAGGGACAGTGTCGCCAACGACAGTCTTACGCTCTCATATTGGCATCGACAAAGCTCAGCGGCATCAAGTCTTTCACGCTGTTGATGACATAGACCCCTTCCGTTCCATAGAGCAAGATGCGTACGGGCTGCTTGTAGCGGTCTTCCATCTCCAGGATAACCTGTCGGCAGGCACCGCAAGGAGTCACGGGGTCTTTCAGCAATCCGTTCACGTTCTTGGCAGCTATCGCCAGCGCCACGATGGCTTGGTCGGGGCGTTGCGACTGCGCAGCGAAAATGGCACTGCGCTCGGCACACAAGCCCGAGGGGAAGGCGGCATTCTCTTGGTTGGCACCCATCACTTCCGTGCCGTCAGCCAGTCGCAGGGCAGCCCCTACGTTGAAACGGCTGTAGGGTGCATACGAGTTGTTGGTTGCTTCGATAGCCGTCTGCACCAGACGACGGTCTTCCTCGCTGAGTTCTGCCAGAGAGCAGAACTGCATCTGAATGTGAATGTCTATGGTTTTCATGGGGGCTAGGGTTCTAGGGGTTCCAAGTTCCAGGTTCCAGGTTTCAGGTTCCAGGTTTCTAGGTTTCAGGTTTTTCTTCTTTCTCAGGTTCTGGCGGCGGAGCCACATACTCATAGGCACCCATCGAGGGTTGTGCCGGTCGGGCTACGCCCAGCCGGTCTGTAGGAGTATCGGGCAATACCAATGCCGCCCCGATGGCTTTCGAGCCGGTGGCCAGTCTGAAGTCGTATATCAAGTTGTCGATGTCCATCAGCAGGAAGTTCTTCTCGCTGCCACTCTCGTGGTCTTCCGGATCTTCATAGATGTTGTTCGTCATCCGTTCGTCGTCTTTTACTTCCGGTGTACGAATCAGACAATGGTCGAAGAGGAAGTGCTCCTCCACACCGTCGATGCTTGCCCTCACCAGCTCGTCGTCGTCATAACCGGTGATGATGCAGTTGCGCACCTCCAGCGACTCCAGCGGGTACGGCTGGTCGCCGTAGGTGTTGGTGAAGAACAGGGTCACGCCGCGTCTGGCATCGAAGGGATAGAACTGAGCCAGCGTGCAGTAGCGCAGACTGACCTTTCCGCCAATCACGCAGAGGCAGTTTTCCAGCACGTTCGACAGCTGCGTGTTGTAGATGTCCACCACGTTGTGGTAGGTCAGCAGTCCGTAGCCCTGACAGTTGTGCACCACCGAGTTGTAGAGTTTCAGCTTGGGGTGTTCCACCCCGCTCGAGTCGCATACGATGCCGTCGTAGGCACTGTGTATGTCGGTATAGTTCAGTTCGTTGTTGAACGATGTCTTGGTGAAGTGCACGCCCTGCCATTGTCCCGGCACGCGGTCGTAGGGCAGGTAGTCGAACATGTGGTCTATGCGGTCGCCTCTGAGCACGACATTCTTCTCTGCCGTTCCCTGCGTCACCAGCCTGCCCGCCACGTTCAGAGCCGCATCCTGATGGAAGTAGAGCGTCGTGCCGGCAGCTATCGTCAGCGTAGCCCCCTCCTTCACCGTCATGCCGCCATAGATGACTATGGGTTTGGTGCTGGCTATGGTGCGGTCTTCGGCTATCTCCACGTCGTGCCAGATGTCCGCATCCCATGAGAACGCCCTCAGGTTGATGCTCTGCTGCCTGCCGCTCTCCAGCGTAAACACCAGGTCGTCTTCCACCAGCGTGGGCACCTCCTTCTGGTTCATCGCCGACGTCAGTTCCACGAACACCCGTATCGAGTCCTTGTTTCTCACCTCGATGTCGTTCACCTGATAGCCCGCCTCCTTGCCCAGATAGATGCCGTCCACGTTCACGCGGAAGCCCGTCTGGTTGCCGTTCTTCAGTCTCACGTTGGCACATCGTATGCCGTCGCCCGACTGGTTATACACCCATACGGTCTTCGTCACCGTAGGCACCGTCGAGAACGTGGTATCCATTTTTATGGTATCGGCAGAGAACGTCAGCTCGTTCGTTGCCGACGTCGTAAACGAATCCTCCTCCGTACAGGCAATCACCAGCACGGTCAGCACCGACAAGAAGATATAGACGATATGAGATTTCATGCTTGGACACATCTGTTTCATCATGATAATAACGCAGAATTGTTTTTTTTATTGCATCAGCGCATCGAGTACTCGCAGCCGCAATACTGCTGGTTGTAGAATCCGTACTCCTTCAGCAGCTGGTTTCTGCGGTCCGACAAGCCGCCCTTGCGCCAGTTCTGCGCCCAGAAGTGCGTCTCCGGCACCGCCTGCTCTGCCGCCAGTCCAGCCTCCGCAATCTGCTCGATGCTCTTCCATCGCGACGATGCCAGCGTCGTCGTAAACCACACCAGTCCCAGCTCCCGCGCCTTGCGTGCCGTTGCCGCCAGCCGCATCTTGAAACAGCACAGGCACCGCCTGCCCCGTTCCGGTTCAGCCTCCATCCCCTCCGTCAGGCATCGCCACTCCTCGTGGTCGTAGTCGCCGTCAATCCACGTCAGCCCCAGACTCTCCGCGTGCCGCTTGCTCTCCTCCTTGCGAATCTCGTATTCCTCGCGCGGGTAGATGTTCGGATTGAAATAGAAGATGGTGGGCCGTATGCCGTTCGCCAGCATCCACTCCACAATAGCCGACGAGCAGGGCGCGCAACAAGCATGCAGCAGCACCTCCGTCAGCCCCTCCGGCACCTCTATGGGATTCTTCTTCATATTGAAAGCCCCCAAGCCCCCTAAAGGGGGTGTTGAAAAGCCCCCCAGCCCCCTAAAGGGGGGTGTTGTTATTAATTATGTTTCGAGCTTGCTCGCTTGCAGAGCGAAGCGGCGCAAGAATTATCAATTGTCTTTCGGCTTTGCCGCTCCTTCGAGCGTCAGCGAGTCTGGAGAATTGTCAATTAGCGCCGCTCCCGCCGCTTGTCACTTGTTGCTCATGATGTGGAAGCAATGCTGGTTGCGTTCGAAGATGACGCGGCACAGTCCATCGTCACGCAGTTCGCCCAGCACATAGCCGAGGATGTTTGCCATCAGTTCGTTGCTGACGGGGCGCCCCTCTGTGTCAAGGCGGTTGAAGCGTGTATAGGTGATGTCGAACGTGGTAGCATACATGTGGGCGGAGTTTTTCACGGCATTGCCGTTGACGCGCTGCAGGCGTGCCACATCCTCACGGGTGCGCAGCATCGACGTGACGATGATGCGGTGCTTGCGGTACCCCTCCCGTTTCAGTTCCTTCTGAAACCGTTTGCCGATGGTTGTCAGCAGTTTCTTCGCTCCTTTGGCAAGATAGGGCATAGAATGCGGCATCGGGTCGAGCTTGTAGTAGGGTGAATCCTCGATGCGGTTCAGCCGCCGCATCTTGTGCCGAGCCTCGTCGCGGTTTGCCAACGGTTCAATACCTATCTGGCGCGCCTTCTTCAGCGTCATCGTGTTGTAGTCCTTATACTGGAATTCGCGCTGCACGTTCACTTGCGCAACGCCGAACGTCTGCCCTTCCCCATTGTTCCACGAACTGTGGCAGGCGGTCAGCAACACCGTTACGGCAAGGCCCGGCAACCATCTTCTCATCCTCATGCTTTTCAGATTTGCAGGCAAAGGTACGATTTTCCTGCTATTTCTTTGCGCTATTTTCCTTTTTTTACATTACCTTTGCAAAGAATTTTTACACCGACAGGAAGATGGTTCACTTTTCCAGCGTGATTAAAAAGGGAATCGGGTGAAAATCCCGGACTGTCCCGCAGCAGTGAGCCGTCCCTTGATGGAGATGAACACACAGCCACTGGGTGAAAAGCTCCCCGTCACTACCCGTTAGCGAGGGGGAAAGGAACTTGGGAAGGCGTTCATCGACCGGACGGCAAAGTCTGAAGACCTGCCTCTTCCCGATGCCCCTTGCGTTGCGAGTGACGACGACAAGCGGGATAATGGACAATGGATAATGGACAATGGACAATTGACAATTGACAATTGATAATTGACAATTCACAATTACAACACCCCCTTTAGGGGGCTTGGGGGCTTTTAATTGACAATTATCTTGAAGACGAAGATGTTGAAGACCATCTTGACGTATGTGCTATGCCTGATGTCGATGACAGCACGGGCACAGATGCGCACCGACTCTATCGCTGAGGTCACGGTGCAGGGTCAGCGTGTGCAGGGCGACGTGCTGTCGGCTACTCCCTACCGCACCATCGGCAGGGAGCAATTCCAGACACTCGGACTGACGGCTCTTGCCGATGCGGTGAAGATGCTGGCGGGTGCCGACGTGAAAGACTATGGGGGCATAGGCGGACTGAAGACGGTGAGCGTGCGCAACATCGGGGCTCACCATACGGCAGTGAGCTACGACGGCATCTGCATCAGCAACACGCAGGCAGGACAAATCGACATCGGACGCTATACGCTGGACAACATCGAAGAGGTGTCGCTGGCTGTCGGACAGACGGGCGACCTGCTGCAGTCGGCTCGTCACTATGCTGCTGCGGCACTTCTCAACATCACCACCGAGCGGCCCCGCAGGTTGTCGTCGCGTCCTTCCTTCCAGCTATCACTGCGCACGGGTTCCTTCGGTCTGCTCAACCCGTCGCTGCGTCTCTGGCAGCCGCTCGGCTCGCGCACGCTCGTTGCTGCTCATGCCGACTATCTGCGCGCCGACGGCAACTACCCTTTCACACTGGTCAACGGCAGACAGCAGACGCGCCAGCACCGCAACAACACCGACATCGGCGCATGGAAGGGCGAAATCAACCTCTACCACTCTTTCCGCGACAGCAGTCAGCTCGACCTCAAGGCGTATTACTACTACTCGCAACGCGGACTGCCGGGGGTGGTCATCCTCTACAACAACAGCAACCACGAACGGTTGTGGGACGAGAATTTCTTCACGCAAGCGCTCTGGCACAAGTCGTTCAACAGCCACTGGAAACTCCAAGCGCGTCTGAAGTACGAACATGCCTGGAACCGCTACGAAGACACGAACACGAAATATGCCGGCGGCAAGCTCACCGACATCAACCGGCAAGACGAATACTACGTCTCTGCCACGCTCGCCTACACGCCCACCGCCAACCTCGACTTCGCACTTGCACAAGACCTTGCAGTCAACTGCCTGCGTACCAACGTTGAACCGCAGCCCAACCCGCGACGCTTCACGTCGCTCTCTGCGCTCACCGCTCGCTATCACGACAGCCGCCTCACCATAGGGGCCAACCTCGTTGCCACCTTTATCAACGAACATGTTGCCAACGGCAGCGCACCCGACGACCGCAAGCGGCTCTCACCCTCGCTCTCCCTCTCCTACAGGCTGCTGCGCCACGAAAGCCTCTTCCTGCGCGCTATGATCAAGAGTACCTTCCGTGTGCCTACGTTCACAGACATGTACTACCTGCACATCGGCAACACGGGTCTGCGCCCCGAACGCGCCACCGAATACAACGTCGGGCTCACCTGGAGCAGCCGGCTATGGAAACGCCTCGCCCTGCAGCTCACCCTCGACGGCTACATCAACCGCGTCAACGACAAAATAGTCTGTTTCCCCACTACCTACGTCTGGCGCATGACCAACTTCGGCAGGGTGCACATCGCCGGTGCCGACGCCACCCTCGCCCTGCAGATGCCTATATATAAGAAGGTGAGCATGCAACTCTCTGCCGCCTATTCCCTGCAACGCGCCATCGACAAAACCGACCCTCGGCGCGAAAGCTACAACCGCCAGCTGCCCTACACCCCGCGCCACAGTAGCAACGCTGCCCTCACGCTGCTCACCCCTTGGCTCAACATCGGCTACCGCGTCAATGCCTGCGGCGAACGCTGGAGCATGGCACAGCAGTCGGAAGAATACCGGATGAAAGCCTACTGGGACCACAACCTGTCGGTCTCGCGAAGGTTCGACTTCCACTCCTTCCGCCTTCACCTGTCGGGCACCCTCCAAAATCTGACAAATACACAATATGAAATCATACAATACTACCCGATGCCGGGACGGAACTTCAACATCTCTGCAACTATAGATTTTTAATTCATAATTAATAATTCATCATGAAACTAAGAAATTTATTTTTGACAGCGCTCTGCGCACTCACATTGACCGTAGGATTCACATCCTGTAACGACAGCGACACACACTCATGGCGTGATGGTTCCAAAGTAGATCTGCCCGACTATCGCGGCTTCATCCTCTCCGAAGGCACCATGAACAAGAACAACTCCCACCTGTTCTTCGTCAACCCCGCCACAGGCGAAACTTATGCCGAAGACATCTTCGAGGCACAGAACGGCATCAAGCTCGGCGACACCGCCAACGACATCATCACCTACAACGGCGACCTCTACATCATCGTCAACGTGTCCAAGATGCTCTGGAAACTCAGCGGAGCCGGGGTCATGCAAGCCTCCTACTCCTTCAACGACGAACTGGGTGAACCGCGCAACATCGTTGCCTACAACGGCAAACTCTATGTCACCTGCTACGGCGGCTATGTGGTTCGCTTCGATGCCAACACCCTCGCCATCGAAGCCAAAGTGAAGACCGACGCCAACCCCGAACAGCTGGTCGTTTACAACGGTAAAATCTATTGCGTCAACTCCGGCTACGGCGCTGGTCACACCATGTCCGTCATCGACATCAACGACTTCACCACCGCCACCTCCATAGAGTGTCCTTCCAACCCCTACGGACTGCAGGCAGGCTTCGGCAAACTCTACATCCTCTCCTACCGTCCCGACTACACCACGATGGTCTCCGTCTTCGACCTGCAGACCAACACCTTCAAGGAGATAGGCAACGGTTCGCGCATGTGGGCTGAAGGCAACACCCTCTATGTCGGCAGCACCGTCAACAAGGGCGACTGGTCTAATCCCGACTACGAGACCACCTTTTATATCTACAACGCCGCCACCGACAGCCGAGAAACATGGAACCTCAGTGGCATCCCAGAATCGCTCAGCAAGAGCACCGTCTATATGATAGAACGCAACCCCTACGACGGCAGCTTCTATATCGCCACAGCCGACTACTACAGCAACAGTCCCGTCTATCATTTCTCGTCCACGGGCAGCTATCTCGGCACCTTCTCTGCCGGCGGCATCAATGCCAACAACATGGTTTTCTTGCAGTAAAACTTTAAAAAATGATACGTTTTATTTGGAAGTTACTTATAAATATCTTACATTTGCAGCGACTTTCAAAAAACAAACGATATGCAACACAGCCGATATCTTGTCGCCAGCGACAGAGATACCCAATGGGGACTCACTGTCAGCACTGTAGGATACGAAGAAATCCCCCCCGACAGCGACTATCCTACTAAAGGTCATGCCGAAGGCTACTATTTCCAGTACCATAAAGGGCGCATCCTGCGTGAGTTCCAACTGCAATATGTGGTCGAAGGCGAAGGCATCTTCAAATCTACCAATCAAGAAGAAATCCACCTTCGCAGCGGTGACATCTTCCTCCTCTTCCCCAACGAGTGGCACACCTATCGCCCCACCAAGAAAGACGGATGGAAATGCTACTGGATAGGGTTCAAAGGCAAGAACATGGACGACCGCATTGCCGCGGGCTTCCTGTCGCCTCGCAAGCCCATCTACCACGTAGGCTACTCTGCCGAAATAGAAGAACTGATGAAAGAAGCCTGGGACACAGCCAACGAAGAGGCAGCCAGCGCCCAGCAGCAGTTGGCAGGCATCGTCAACCACCTGCTCGGCTCCATGTATGCGATGGAGCGCAACATCATCCTCAGCAAGAACCACGGCCATGTTGCTATGATTAACAAAGCGCGCCTGCGCATACGCGAAACCCTGGAGCAAGGCATCACCATACAGGATATTGCCGTAGAGATGGGCATCAGCTACAGCAACTTCCGCAAGCTGTTCAAGGAGCACACCGGCTCCTCACCCGCCCTCTACCAGCAAGACCTCAAGCTGCAACGCGCCAAGGAGCTGCTCTCCACCAGCAACAGCAGCATCAAGGAGATTGCCTACCGCCTGAACTTCGACTCTCCCGACTACTTCTCGTCCAAGTTCCGAAGCAAGACCGGCATGAAACCCTCAGAGTTCCGCAACCAGAACAGGTGAGACGCCCCTTGCGGTATCCATCCGCATCGGCAAAAGCAAAGGTGTCACCATCGAGAATGTCACCGCCTATAAAACCAATCCCCCGCACAACCCCATGTGCGGGGGATTGTTCATTTGTATTCCTCATCCATCAGCAAGGAACTAAGGTTCCTAATAAAGTTCCTAATAAACTTAAAATTAACAACAATATCAAACTATGTCTAATTCACAAATTCACGAAGTTAATAAATGTAAATGTCTTAAGCGCAATACAATCTCCGTTGCAGGTCAAAGTAATGTGCACGTATATCGGCAGCCGACATATTTAATCTTTCCTTTGCATCACTCATGGAGTTAAACTTAATGGTGATAAAGGTCTTCAGGTTGTCTGAGCCAAGTTCCTTGAAGCCATTGTTGACATAGTATTGCAGGATAAGGTTGTCGAAATCTCGCTGCTCCTTATTCAAGGAATCTACATACTTTTTCTTCACCTGCTCCACTCTCTTCTCCCTCTCGATAGGTGTCGGTTCATAAGCAATGTATTCCAGCACATCGAGCAAGTCGCATCGCTGCATCTTCAACATGTCCTTCAGGAGATTCAGCTTGTCCTCGGCAAACCCTGCCTCGTCCAGCGTTCTCAGCAGTTCTTCACGTGTTTCCGGGTTCGACCATTTCTCTCTCAGGTCATCGGCACCAGAGAAGAAGTCCGGTATTTTGCCAAAGAGTTTCTTCACGTATTCATCAAGCGTGATGAACTCGTCACCAAAGAATATCTTCTGTTCCCATGTCGTTTCGAGCGACAGCCTTCTTCCCGTAGAAAGCTTAATGTCTATCAGATTCGTTTTCGGCTCTTCACAGGTACAAGGCAGGTTTCCGCATACAGGGCACGGCGTAGGATCGTCCCTTACCATACCGCCAACGTCTTCAGGGGGTAACGGATAATGTTTCTTTCCGCACGTGCAAGGCCAGTTGCCACATACAGGACAATAGGTATCACCATCCCAGTCAGGGTCTTTGAACATATCACAGGCACCAACAAAGTCGTAGATAGTGAAGTAATACTTCTTGTCGAACAAGCGTGTTCCGCGTCCTATAATCTGCTTAAACTCTACAATGTTCTGAACAGGTCGCATCAGCACGATGTTGCGCACATTGCGAGCATCAACACCAGTACTCAACTTATAAGATGTGGTAAGGATGGTCGGCAACAGCTTTTCGTTGTCCTGGAAGGCTCTTAATGTTGCTTCTCCCACTTCGCCATCATCCGCCGTCACGCGCTCACAATAGTTGTTGGCAGGACGACGTTTGTGCTTGTTCACCATGTCGCGCACTATCATGGCATGTTTCTGCGTAGCACAGAAGATGATGGTCTTCTCGTCTGGATCAATCTTGTTCAGCAACTCTTGCACACGATGCTCGTCGCGCTCCTTGATCTGGATTCTTCCATTATAGAAATCCGACTCCGAGTAAACCTTTTCGGGGTCTATTTCTCCGCTCTTCACGATGTCGCCTTCTTTCCACTGATAGTCGTCTATGTTGCTCGTAGAGATGTCAACACGGAAGGGAACCAAGAAACCGTCCTCTATGCCTTGTTTCAGCGAGTAGGTATATACAGGCTCTCCGAAGTAGGCATAGGTATTGGCGTTGTCCTTTCTTCTCGGTGTGGCAGTCATTCCCAGCTGATAGGCGGAATCAAAATATTCCATCAGTTTTCGCCACTCGCTTTCGTCGTTGGCACCACCACGATGACACTCATCAATGATGATGAAGTCGAAGAAGTCACGCTCATACTGCATGTAGTATGGCTGGTCGTCTGCACCTTCAGGCAGCGTGATGCCCTGCTCCTCAGCCTTCTGTGCATTGGGCGAAGTCATCATCGTTTGGAAGATAGTAAAATAGAGATTGCGGGCTGTTGGCACCTTGTAGTTGTTTTTCTTCAGTTCCTTTGGCGTGATGCGACACATGGCATCTTCTGGGAACTGGTCAAAATCGTTGATGGCCTGATTAGCAAGAATGTTTCTGTCAGCAATAAACAGTATTCTCGGTGCACGTTCCACGCCCTTCGTCGTCCACTTTGTCTGCGTCAGCTTCCAGCAAATCTGGAAGGCCGTATAGGTCTTTCCCGTTCCCGTTGCCATGGTCAGCAAAATGCGATTCCGCTGCTTTGCCACCGCCTCCAGCACTCGTTTGATGGCTATCTCCTGATAGTAGCGAGGCTGTCTGCCGCCGCTACGGTTCAGCGCACACAGATTGAACTTATCGCGCCAAGGATTCTCGTCGGGGAAAGTCATCTGCCACAAGTCCTGTGGAGAAGGGAAACGGTCGATATCATGTTCCTTGCTGGGGATGATATATTCTCCCTTACTGTTCTTCACACCCATGTCGATGAACCAAATCTCATCGCCATTGGTGCTGTAGGTATAGCGAATCTTCAGCGCGTCAGCATAGAGCTTCGCTTGTCCTACGCCTTCTGACACGTCTTTCTCGTCACTCTTAGCTCTCTATCACTGCGAGTTTCATACCCTTGTATTCAAGGATATAATCAGCCTTCTTCGGGTTCTTATGGCCAGTAGTCGTGATGCGTCCAGGCGCAATATACGCACTCTGCTCCACCAGAATCTTACTCCCTGGAACAATGCCCCAACCAGCATCCCTTAGCTTCGGGTCAATCTTGTTAAACCTTGTCTGCGCTTCGTTCATAGGCTATTCAAATGCTATTTAACATTACTATTCAACAACCATTCCAATACTGAAATAATATGAATAGTCTTTCCTTCTATCTCCACATCACAAGTCTGGGTAAACGCAATAAGTGTCAGCCGATTGCAAGACAGTGCAGCAGATGCCTTGATGAGTGATGATGTTTCACGATCGTATGCTTTTACACTATCTATCTCGTATGCCACTTGTATCAGCTCAACAGCCTTGCTCTGGTCGCAAACCACAAAGTCTATCTCTTTTGCTCTTGGAGTGGGTTTGTGATAATAAATATCCAGAAAATTTTGGGCACTACGTCTCAACAGCTCAATATACACAACATTTTCAAGTCGCCAGCCTAAGTTCTCCTGAGCCAAGACATTGTCTCTGTTTCCTTGCAAGCCCGCATCGACAATATATACTTTCTGGTTGCGTACACGCTCCTTACTTTTAAAGGAATGGCGAGTGAGCAACTGAATCAGGAACGCCTGACCAAGATAGTCAATGTACTTCTTCGCTGTTTTGTCGGCAATTCCCAACAATTCAGACATCTCGTCGTAATTAACTTCCTGGCAGGCATTGTTGATGAGGTGATGAGCCAGTTTACGCAGCGCTTCAATGTTACGTATCTTGAAACGTTTCTGTATGTCTTTACGAAGAATGGCCTCTATCAAACTCTGAACATACGCCCGCTTATTCCGAAGACCCTGCATCTCAGGAAATCCGCCGTCGTGGATATAGTCCATGAAGGCACGCTTGCGTTCGGCTTCAGCCTTGGTGGTTATTCCTTGTGTGTCAATATGGTGATATTGGCAATATTCTGAGAAAGAGAACGGGAAGAGATGTATTTCGTTGTAACGTCCTGTCAGGTGTGTTGCCAATTCGCCGCTAAGCAGTTTGGCATTACTGCCTGTAACAAAGATATGCAAGTCTGTACGAAGCAGACGGTTCACAAAAAGATACCAACCATCTACGTCCTGTATTTCGTCAAGAACCAGATAAGGGATATCTGTACCATATAACTGATAAACACAAGAGAGTACCGTATTCAGGTCTTCTGTCTTCATATCTGCCAGACGGTCGTCATCAAGATTGACATAACCATAACGGATACCACGCTCCATCAATACCTTGTGACAGAGTGTAGATTTCCCACTTCTACGCACTCCTATCACCACCTGAGCCATCTTGGTTTCAAACTCAAAGAGTGCCTCTTCCTTACGAGCAACCCACTTTTGAGGCTTGTAGCCTTTTATTTCCTCCTGTTGCTCAGCCAGTACTTGAAGTATTATTTTCTCGTCTATCATTCTCTTATGTTTAGGCCACAAAGATACAAAAACTTTTTTTATTACGATAAAATGCAGAAAAAAGATGTCTAGAATACGATAAAATGTATTATTTCCCTCTCTAAAATACGCTAATTCCTATTCAAATACTTGTCGTAATATGGCTTGTTTTAAGGCATCGCACTCCTGAGAAATCTTGTCGTAGTTCTCTTGGAGGCGGTCAACCTTGGATTTAAGGGAGTCGAGAGTGGCGACGATGGATTGCTGCTCGGAGAGAGAAGGAATTTTAATAAGAAAATTCCTCAAATAGCCCAATGATACAAATTTTTGGGTTGTACCTTTTGAATCATTCTGCATTTTTAACAAGACATTATCATTTAACAAATAATATCTTAAGAATTCGCCAGATTGATTAGAAGGAACCTTAAATAATGCCATATTCTTAATTGCATAATTGGGCTTTTCCTGAACATAAACAGGGTTCCCTATTGTTCCTATCATAGCGAAAAGAACATCTCCAATATCAACTTTACTTCTATTATTTATAGCGTTATAATCCTCCTCTGAAATAAAGCTTACATTAGACATATCCAATATACCACCTCTTAGATTCTTAGATGTGACTAAGGGATAGCCTGTTTCATGATATTTAGGACTATCATGAGTTCCGTCACGAACATCATATAAATCAGAAAACGTTTTCTCTTCCCATCCTTCTTTTGGTTCAAGCATTTCTTTGAGTGATGCTTGGAAGAGGGCTTTGGCTTCATTGAGGGCTTTTTCTGCATTAGCCTTCATCGCATCTATCTTTGCAAAAGCAGAGTCAAGATAATCAACGATGGATTGCTGCTCGGAGAGAGGAGGAACAGGGATTGTTATTTCTTCAACCACCTTTTTAGATATTTCCTTAAATGTGGCTCCAGTACCTAACGAATTCAAGTACTCTGTCTTTCCCCAAAACCACCAATATAAGAATTCGTTATTAATTTCTTTGCCACATACAACGCATTTGAAGCCTTGATTGCAATATGTTGGAACTTTATTGATTACGACCTTGCCTATTGGTGCTCTTGAAGATAAGATGACAGTTCCTTCTGGTAATAACTTTAGGCTTTTTGCTTTTACAGCAGCTTCAGTTATCTTCTTCCTTGAATCATAAAGATAATGACTGCCGTCTAATTCGGCAGGAGAAATCCAGCATAAATTTCCATCCCAATACTCCGCAATGTTTGTATTGGGCGTAGTTCCGCCAATTACTGATCCAATATCTTTAATTTTTTTATATTCCCACCCTTCTTTCATTTCTCGTCCTCCTTTACTTCGTTATCATCACTGGGAAAGTTGTCGAAGCGAGCTTGAGCGGCTTCGAGGGATTTCTGTATCTGTCTATAAGTGGCATATCTATTAGGAAATGAGACCATGACAATTTTGACACCAGTGGTGACACAATTTGAATATCAGGAAACATTTGGGCAAATTGCATCATTCTACGGATATTCTTCTCGTCGAATCCCTTCGAGCCATATTCTTCTCTCAATTGTCGCGCCACTGATGCGACAATTTGTTTTCCGTACTCAGCACGCTTATTATCAAGCACTTCTGTGTTTATTCGTTTTCCTATTTGCCAGTACATAATACTTAAAGCATAGTTGGCTGTTGCAGCCACATGGCCTCGCGCCTGCTCAATGATCTGGCGTAAGTCCGTAATCAAGGATTCTGTCGCAACCTGCGACACAATTTGCTTCTCTTCTTTCATTTCACCATCTCCATGATTTCGTTGATAAGCGTCTGATTCTCCTGCCCAAGGGCAAGGATTGTCTGTGCTATCTCGCTGGGTGTTCGCTCATCCACTTCCTCCACCTTGTTGGGGTTCTTCACACTGAGGTCGCAACTGTCGTCGAGGGTGCTCACATCGAGCGTCCACGAATGCTCGCTCTCTGCCTGTGTCTTCTGCAAAGTGAGGAACTCCTCCATATCAGCCTCGGTCAACGGCTGCGTCTTGGTGAAGTGCTTATCTACCTGATAATACCAAATCTTCTCCGTCGGTTCGCCCTTGGTGAAGAACAAGACAACCGTTTTCACACCTGCACCCGTGAACACGCCTGAAGGAAGGTCGAGAACAGTATGAAGGTTGCAGTTCTCCAACAACATCTTGCGGATGGCACTGGCATCGCCATTGCTCAGGAAAGTATTCTTGATGACGATGCCGGCACGACCGCCAGCCTTCAGCATCTTGATGAAGTGCTGCATGAACATATAGGCGGTTTCCGCTGTGCGAATCTCAAAGTTCTGCAGCACCTCGCCACGCTCATTGCCACCAAACGGGGGATTGGCAAGGATGACATTCTTGCGGTCGCTCTCCTGTATCTGGCTGAGGTTCATCGCCAGCGTGTTGCCGTGTGTGATGTTGGGGGCAGAAACGCCGTGGAATATCATGTTCATCGTGGCGATGATATAGGGCAGACCTTTCTTCTCTTTGCCATAGAAGGTGTCTTTCTGCAAGATTTCGTGGTCCTTCACACTCTTGATTTTGTCCTTCATGTAGAGGAAAGCCTCGCAGAGGAAGCCAGCCGAACCGCAGGCAGGGTCATAAACCGTTTCGCCAATCTTCGGGTCAACCACCTTGATGATGCTACGAATCAATGGACGTGGTGTGTAATACTCACCACCATTTCGGCCTGCATTACCCATTCGCTGGATGTTGCTCTCATAGAGCACGGTCATCTCGTGCTTATCCTCGGCGCTCTGGAAGTGGAGTTCATCAATCATGTTGATGATCTCGCGCATGTTGAAGCCGGAGCGAATCTTGTTGTGCAGCTCACCGAAGATTTCACCTATTTTATATTCAAGGCTATCCGTCTGGGTAGCGGTGTTCTGGAAGTCTTTGAGGTAAGGAAAGAGTTTTTGGTCGACAAACTCCACCAGGTCGTCGCCACTCATGACGTTCACGGTGTCCAATACCATCTTGCCCGTCTGCGGGTCGCGCTTCTTGGGCGTAGCCCACTGGCTCCAACGATAGAAACCCGACACCAGTCGTTTGTAAGTCTTGCCTTCCAACTCCGCTTCATCCTCTCTTTCCGTTTCGAGGTCATCAAGATATTTCAGGAAGAGCATCCATGATTTCTGTTCCAGATAGTCTAACTCACTACCGCAACCCTGCTCCTTCCAAAGTATTTGGTCAATTGCTTTGAACGTGTTCTCGTATTTCATGATTTACATGCTTTTTGCCCATTAGTATTAAGAATCTTTGCCACAAAGATACACATATTTTGCGGAATAGGCGAGCGACAACTATTTTTTTTGCAAATAAGTGGAAAACTTTCGTTTCTCTTGTTTCTTGAATAGACCCTCCCGTTTCGTGAATAGCATAAAATCCCCCCACAAGCCAAGTGGCTTGCAGGGGGCAGGATAACACCTATAATAAAGAGCGAGGAGGGACGAGGGAGGGTTACGGCTGCTACAAGCGGACTGGATGCTACGAGCAGAGAGTTCCTGGAGGGGGCTATCGCGGACTACAACCTGATGTTTGGCACCAAATACTCGACGGACAGCGAGAAGTTCCAAAACTACTACAAGGACTTGTCGCTGAGGATGAAGGTGAGAGAAACGGCACAGCGAGAAGCAAAGGAAATCAGCATGCAACCCACTGAACTGGATATGGCTGCAGAGCCAAAGTAGTCAACTAAAATCGTTAAACTACACTTATTAGCAATAGTACGAAGGCTTCGTACTGGCAGTACGAAGCGTAAAAACTGGCAGTACGAAGCTTTAAAACTGCCAGTTCGAAACTTTCGAACTGAGCAAACTACAATACAATGATGGCGTCAGTCCTTTTTCCACTTTGCTATTTGAGTATAAAGGTAATATCTATAAAATGAAACTAGCAAAAAGTATTATAAAAAAAAATGCAGGCGGGAGATTGCTCCCGCCTGCATGCGTATATATAAAATAGGTGGTTAAGCTACGAAGATGAAGGTGCGGATAACCCAATAGCTGAAGATACCTGCGATATAGCCAATGAAGACTACCCAGGAAATTTTCTTGAGATACCAACCGAAGGTGATCTTCTCCAAGCCCATGACGACAACGCCTGCGGCGGAGCCGATGATAAGGATGGAACCGCCGACACCGGCACAGTAGGCAAGAAGCTGCCAGAAGACGCCATCGACAGCCAAATCGCCGGCAGCCTGTACTGGATACATTCCCATACAACCAGCCACGAGAGGTACGTTGTCAACGATACTCGACAATACACCGATGATGCCAGTGACAAGATAGTGGTTGCCTTGGAAGGTTTCGTCAAGGGTCTTACCCAGCATCGTCAGCACACCAACTTCCTGCAATACGGCTACAGCCATGAGGATGCCAAGGAAGAACATGATGGTGGAGAGGTCTATCTTGGTCATGATGTCGCTGACACGCTTTGCCATCGTATCATCTTCCGATGTGTTGTAATGGAAGATTTCTGTGGTAGTCCACAGAATACCCAGTACCAAGAGAATGCCCATGAACGGAGGCAAATGGGTCAGGGTTTTGAAGATGGGAACGAAAATCAGACCGCCGACACCGAGCCAGAAGATGATGTTGCGCTGGGTCTTGGTGAACTGGCTGACAGAGGATTTTGCCAAATTCTGAGACTTGTCGAACTTGCCTTTGAGAGACAGGCTGAGGATGGCTACAGGGATCAACATCGAAATGAGTGAAGGGATGAAAATCTCTGTGAGCACGCCCTGTGTGGTGATGACTCCCTTAATCCACAACATGATGGTGGTGACGTCACCGATAGGTGAGAAGGCTCCACCAGAGTTGGCTGAAAGGATGATTGCGCCGGCATAGATGAGGCGCTCGTTGCGGCTCTGGACGAGCTTGCGAAGCACCATGATCATGACGATGGAGGTGGTGAGGTTGTCGAGGATGGCAGAGAGGAAGAAGGTCATGAATGCCATGCGCCACAACAGCTTGCGCTTGGAGCGCGTCTTCAGGGCGTCACGTACGAAGTTGAAACCTCCGTTGGAATCGACAATCTCGACAATGGTCATGGCTCCCATCAGGAAGAAGAGGGTGCCGGCGGCATCGCCTAGATGATGTTCAATGACTTCGGCAATGTGATGAATGACACCATCGGCGGCTATGGTAGGATAGTAGCTGCCTGGAGCCAACATCAACAATGTCCAACAGAACACACACATCAGCAAGGCTATAGCAGCCTTGTTGACTTTCGTCAGTGCTTCAAGGGCGATGCAGGCATAGCCGATGACAAACACGACGACAATAGCAATTGTTAAAGTTGACATAAATAATTATTAAGATTAAAACCTTATTTTGGGTGCAAAGGTACGATTAAGCGAGGACAAAAACAAAGAACTTGTTCTTTTTTTGTCGAGCGAGAGTATCTTCGACATCGTCAAAGGTACGATTAAGCGAGGACAAAGCAAAAGGAAAACTTGTTTTTATTTTTTTTGTTAAGTAATAGAATCAGCCAAAAGTTGTGGATGGATTATCAAAAAATCCTTATTCTTTTGGTTTTTTATCCATACCTTTGCCTGCAGAAAACCTGAATGTTTCATTTTTTACAAAGGAAACCATGAAATACTTTTTTGCTGCCGACCTGGGCGCGACAAGTGGCAGGACGATACTCGGAAGCCTGGATAAGGGCAAGTGCCAACTGGAAGAACTGACTCGTTTTCCTAACAACTTGATAGAAACGGGTGGCCACTTCTATTGGGACATCTATGCCTTGTACGACGAGATTGTGAAGGGGCTGAAGGTGGCTGCCAGCCGTGGTGTGGAAATAACGAGCATCGGTATTGACACCTGGGGCGTGGACTTTGTATGCATTGGCGAAGACAACGCCATCCTGCGCAATCCCCTCGCCTACCGCGACCCGCACACGTTCGGGGCTATGAAGGAGTATCTGGAGAATGTGAAATCAAGGAAAGAGGTGTACGACATCACGGGCATCCAGTTCATGAACTTCAACACGCTGTTCCAACTCTATGCCATGAGGAAGGCGGACAATACGGCGCTGAAGCATGCCGCAAAGCTGCTGTTCCTGCCGGATGCGCTGAGTTGGATGCTGACGGGTGAGGCGGTGTGTGAATACACGATTGCCTCAACGTCGCAGATGCTGAACCCGATGACGGGAGAGCTGGACGAAATACTATTGGAGAGCATCGGACTGAGCCGTGACAAGTTCGGCAAAATGGTGATGCCGGGAACGATGATTGGAACACTGACGGAGGAACTGCAGAGGATGACGGGACTGGGGGCTGTGCCGGTGATTGCCGTCGCCGGTCACGACACGGGTTCTGCCGTAGCGGCAGTACCTGCAAAGGACGAACGGTTTGCCTACCTGTCGAGCGGCACTTGGTCGCTGATGGGCATTGAAACGAAGGATGCCATCATCAACGATAAAAGCTACGACTACAACTTCACCAACGAGGGCGGCGTAGAAGGTACAACGCGGTTTCTGAAAAACATCTGCGGCATGTGGCTCTACGAACGATGCCGCAAGGAATGGCCGGAAGAGGTACGGAAACTGTCGCATCCAGAGCTGCAGGGCGGCGCCATGAAGGTGGAACCGTTTAAAAGTATCATTAATCCCGATGACGAAATGTTTGCGAATCCGTCTTCTATGACAGAAGCTATACAAACCTATTGCCGTAAGACCGGACAGCACGTGCCACAGACGCCGGCGGAATTCTGCCGATGTATCTTCGACTCTCTGGCACTGCGCTACAGGCAGGTGTACAACTGGCTGCAAGAATTTGCATCGTTCGACATCAACGTGCTGCACATCATCGGTGGTGGTTCGCTGAACAAATACCTGAACCAGTTTACTGCCAACGCACTGGGCATTGAGGTACTGGCAGGACCGCAGGAATGCACGGCACTGGGCAACATCATGATGCAGGCAAAGGCTGCCAACGAGGTGCAGGACATCTGGGAGATGCGATGCATCATTGCTGACAGCGTGGAACCCGTCAAATACGAACCGACGGACAAGGCTGCCTGGGATAAGGCTTTTGAGAAATATCTCGAAATAACTGGATGACGGAATGACGACAAAGGGATGCCGGAATGACGACAAAGGAAAACGGAATAACGGCATACCGACAGAAAAAGAAGAAAAAAGAAAAAAACAATAATAACAAACATTATGAAGCCATTAGTAGAAACAAAGGCAAGAGTGGGTGTGTTCTCAATAGCTCTGGGGGCATACCTGCCACAGTTCCCACAACTCGTACCTGAATTCGAGGCGCAGTATGAGGCATTTAAGAAGACACTGCCCAAGACGGTGGACATCATTGACGGGGGCTTGGTGACGACAAAAGAGCAGTCGCAGGCTGCGGGCGACAAGTTCCGTGCTGCCGACGTGGATCTGGTCATCATGCAACTGCTGACGTATGCCACCTCTTATAATATGCTGCCGGCAGTGCGCGACCTTGACGTGCCTGTGGTGCTGGTGAACGTACAGAAAAAGAAGGCGCCTGACTATGCAAATACGGACATTCCGACGTGGCTGGGCGAACTGTATGCCTGCGGTGCTGTGGGCGAGATGGTTGCCGACTTGGAACGTGCAGGAAAGCGCCATGCAGTAATCACGGGTGTGGTTGAGGGGGGAGACCCTGCCGTTGAGAAGGAGATTGAGCAATGGTGTCGTGCCGCCCAGGTGCGCCGCCGCTTCCGCGATACAAACATCGCGCAGATTGGTCGTCCCTACCCTGGCATGATGGACCTTTACATTGATGAAACGAACCTGTATCACCGCATGTGGCTTTACACCAAGCAGTTTGACTGGGAGAAGATGTGGGCTATCGCCGACAACATCACCGACGAAGATGCCATACGCGCCAAGGCGCAGGACATTCTGGACACGTTCGACATTGAGGGCGGAGGAACGATAGAGAAGGTTTGGGACATGGCACGATATGTAGTGGCATTCGAACAATGGGTGAAGGACGAGCAACTCGGACTGATTGCCTCGCACTACGACGGCTTCGCACAAGGCGTTGCCGGCAAACTGGACTCGATGCTGATTCCTGCGTTCTCCATGCTCATCAAACAGCATACGGCTTGTGCAGTGGAGGGCGACATGAAGGTGGCGATGGCAATGAGTATCCTGAAGACCATCTCCGGAACGGGAACGCTGGCGGAGATGTATTCCATCGACTTCGACAAGGATATTTGCATCATCGGCCACTCTGGTTCTGGCGACTACGACATCTCACAAGCTAAGAAGCCGACCATGAAGATTGTGCCGGTGTTCCACGGCAAGAGCGGTGGCGGATATCTGACACAGTTCTATCCACCAACGGGCGACATCACCTACCTCGGCATCACGCAGGACAAGAACGGTGTGTTCAAGTTTGTGGTGGCTGAGGGTGTCAACGAAGATGGTCCCATCTTCACCTTCGGTGACACGAACATGCGTACTCGCTTCTCTATCGGAGCGCGTGAGTTCTGTAACCGATGGAGCGAAGCTGGACCGACGCACCACATGGCGGCTGCCATAGGTCACCACATCGACACAATTCTGAAGGTGGCAAAGATTTTCAATATCGACGTGGACATCGTCTGCCGATAATGTTTTTGCAATAACAAGAAAGAAAGGATAAAAGAATGATGAAGAGTATTCTGGAAGGCCGCCCTGCCCTGAAGCAGGAGGTGTATAAAATAGCTGAGGTTGCCGGATATCTATGGCAGAACGGATGGGCTGAGCGTAACGGTGGCAATATCACCGTCAACGTGACAGAACTGGTGGACGACGACATCAAAGCGTTGCCTGCCATCAGCGAGGTGATACCCATCGGGGTGACGCTGCCGGCACTGAAGGGTTGCTATTTCTACTGTAAGGGAACCGGGAAGCGCATGCGAGACCTGGCACGTGAACCGATGGACAATGGTAGCATCATACGAATCATGGACGACTGCGCTTCATACGTCATCATTGCCGACAAGGCGGTGATGCCGACCAGTGAACTGCCATCGCACCTGACGGTGCACGCCCACTTGATTGAGAGTGGCAGCAACTACAAGGCTACGGTGCATACACACCCGATAGAATTGGTTGCCATGAGCCATAACAGAGCTTTCCTGGGCAAGGATGTGCTGACAAATATCCTGTGGTCGATGATTCCAGAGACAAAGGCTTTCTGTCCGTTAGGACTGGGTATCGTACCCTACGAATTGCCGGGGTCGAAAGCTCTTGCCGATGCCACGCTGAAAGAACTGGAAGACTACGACGTGGTGATGTGGGAGAAGCACGGCGTCTTTGCCAAAGGACTGGACGTCATGGATGCCTTCGACCAGATTGACGTGCTCTCGAAGAGTGCGAAAATCTATATCGACGCGAAGTGCATGGGCTTCGAGCCGGAAGGAATGAGCAACGAGCAATTGAAGGAAATGACTGTTGCATTCAATCTACCGAAATAAAAACTTTTACGCTATCATGTACGACCATCACGAGCATCATCATGGGCACCATGAACATTATGAACATCATGAACATCATGGGCATCACAACCACCATCACCATCATCATCATCATGGAGGTAAGTTGAAGTCGCTAAACGGCATCTTCATCTTCTCTATCGTCATTAACCTGCTCTTCGTGGGTATTGAGGCGTTGGTGGGCCTGCTGGAGAACTCGCTGTCGCTGCTGTCTGATGCCGGCCACAACCTGAGCGACGTATTCTCGCTGGTGTTGGTGCTGATAGCATTCAAGTTGGCTAAGCTGCACAGCAACCAGCGCTATACTTACGGATACAAGAAATCAACGGTGCTCATCTCGCTGCTCAACGCCATCATCTTGCTGATTGCCGTAGGAGCCATCGTCATAGAGAGTATCCATAAGTTCTATGAACCCATAGAGGTTAACGGCATCGCTGTTTCATGGACGGCGGGCGTGGGCATCGTCATCAACGGACTGACGGCATTCTTGCTGATGAAAGGTCAGAAGGACGACCTGAACGTAAGAGGGGCGTTCCTGCACATGGCTGCCGACACGCTGGTATCTGTCGGAGTTGTCATCTCCGGACTGATCATCGCCTACACGGGTTGGAGTATCATTGACCCCATCGTCAGCCTCATCATCGCCTTCATCATCCTCATATCGACATGGGACTTGCTTTCTGGAAGCCTCAGACTGTCGCTCGACGGTATGCCGGAAGGACTGACCATGGAAGAGGTGGGCAGGGTGTTGGCACACACACCTCATGTGCTGAGTGCACACCACATTCACGTCTGGGCTATCAGTACTACCGACAATGCGCTGACGGCACATATCGTCATCGACTCACTGGCAGAGATGGAAAAGGTGAAGGCGGACATCAAGCAACGTCTGTACGACATCGGCATAGGACATTCGACGCTGGAAATCGAAGAGAAGGGGGTTACCTGTAGCCACCAACAGTGTGAGGAAGACCCCACATCGTGAGAAATAAAACCCGCAAGAAAGAAGACTATGAAAAAAAGACACCTGAACGTGGTTTGTGCCATCGTTAAAGAGAACGACAAATACTTGTGCATGCAACGCCTGCGCTCGCATAAGAAGTATGAAAGCGAACTGTGGGAGTTTCCCGGAGGAAAGGTTAAGGACGGAGAAAACGACTACGAGGCACTGATTCGCGAAATCAAAGAGGAGATGGATTGGGACATCTTCGTAGGTCGCAGGCTTGGAAGTGTTGAACAAGATTATCCCGACTATACCATCACCCTGACGGCTTACCTCTGCCGAGGGACAGAAGCTCCTTTCAAACTCCTCTCCCACCTGGATGCCAAATGGCTGACACGAGACAAGATGGACGTACTGAAATGGACAGAAGCGGACAACAAATTGATAAAAGAACTACAACTATGAGAAAACTGCTACTCTTTCTACTGACAACATGTATGGTGGCTCCCGTTGCCAGCGTCACCGTTCATACCATCGGTGACTCTACCATGTGCAACTACAAGGACGATGAAGAACGGCGCGGATGGTGCCAACTGCTACAAATGTATCTGGAGGGCATCACTGTCAATAATCGTGCGTTGAGCGGACGCAGTTCAAAACAATTCTACAACGAGGAATGGGCGGACGTCAAGAAGGATTTCCAAACGGGTGACTACCTCATCATACAGTTTGCCCACAACGATGAAAAAGGCAACGGGCTGGATCGTGACGAGGTCATAGAACTTATCGGCAACTACGGCAGTGTGAACGAACGTGGAACATGTCCTTACACCACTTATCACGACTATCTTAAGAAGTACATCAACGAGGCTCGTGAAGCAGGCGTGACACCCATTCTTGTTTCATCTATCTGCCGCAGCAAATTCAATGCAGACGGTACGGTGACCCGTTCGGGACAGCACGACTTGGGCGACAACTACAAGGTTGTGGACGTGGCAAACAAAAAAGTGGTCAATGGTACCAAACTGGATGCCAACAACCACAAAATGGACTATACAGAGAACATGCGACTCGTAGCGGAAGAAATGAACGTTCAGTATGTTGACTTGATGTCGGCAACCCAAAAGGAATGGGAAAGAATCTATGCCGAAGGTGGCAAATCGACAGTGGAGACGTATTTCCGTTCGGGCGACGAGACACACGTCAACGAGAAGGGTGCCATCCTTGTTGGAAAACTGGCTGTGCAGGCGATGTATGATGCCGATGTGCTACGCCCATACATTAAGAAAGATGCCATTTCTTCTGGTATTACCCTGACAGAGGTTCATACAGAACCTACTATCAGCTACTATACCCTTGATGGAAAACAAATTGATTCGACAGACAATGCTTTTCATGGTATTTGTATCGAGAAACGCCGGTATGCAGACAATTCTGTAAAGACTGTCAAGGTCGTCAGATAATCATTTCCTGAGAAATCCCATACTCCTTTTTCTTTTTCTGAAAAGCTAAGACTACTCACAATGGCAGAGCAAACACTACAACGGATACATCAACTGGTTGAGGAACTCAATCAGGCATCGGAAGCTTATTATAACGGCAAGGCGGAGCAGATGACCGACTATGAGTGGGACGCTCGCTTCGACGAACTGAAACGGTTGGAAGAGAAAACGGGGATTGTTCTGCCGGAGTCGCCCACACAGAAGGTGTCGGAAGACAACGTCGAAGGACAGAAGGAGGAACATGAGTTTCCTGCCTTGTCGCTGGCAAAGACGAAACAGACGGCAGAACTGGTGAAATGGGCTGAAGGGCGACCAATCTGGATTTCATGGAAGTTGGACGGTTTGACGCTCGTAGCCACTTACGACAATGGTAAGCTGACCAAGGTGGTGACGCGCGGCAACGGCCACCTCGGTACCAATATCACGCACCTTGCCAAAGCCATCAACGGCATTCCGCAAAATATCGAGGAGAAAGGACATACGGTAATACGCGGCGAGGCTGTGATTTCCTACGAAGACTTCGACAGATTTCTGTTGGAGAGCGGTGAAGACTATGCCAATCCGCGAAACCTGGCTTCGGGGTCGCTGACACTGAAAGACGTGGAGGAGGTGAGACGAAGAAACATACGATGGATTCCTTTCACACTGGTTTATTCCGAACAGGACATCCCGTCATGGGGGCAGCGCATGGAGTGGCTGAGAGGTCAAGGGTTCTCTCCCGTTGACTGCCAGTTGGTGGAAAATCCTGACCTGCAGCAGATAACTGCCGTCATCGACGACTTCACGAAACTGGTGACAAGCAACAGCAACCCCTACCCCGTTGACGGTCTGGTGGTGTCGTACGATGATACGGCGTATGCACAAACAGGCAGTGTAACGGGGCATCACGCCACTCGTGCCGGACTCGCCTTCAAATGGCAGGACGAGGCAGCAGAAACGGAACTGATAGAGATTGAATGGTCGTGTGCGGCAAGCACCATCTCGCCCGTTGCCATCTTCCGACCCGTAGAACTGGAAGGGACGACAGTGAAACGTGCCTCACTATGCAACATCAGCGAATGTGAACGACTAGGCATCGGCGGGCAAGGGACAAAGATTTCGGTCATCAAAGCGAACAAGATTATTCCGAAGGTTATCAGCGTCAACGAATCGGTGGGCACCTTGCACATTCCCGAACATTGTCCTGTCTGTCAGGCGGCGACAACAATAACGACAAGCGAAGGCAGCGGCACACGCACACTACACTGTACAAACCCGACTTGTCCGGCAAAGCAACTGAAAAAATATGCACGCTTCGTGTCGAAAGACGGTATGGACATCGACGGCATGAGCGAACAAACATTGGCTAAGTTTGTGAACTTGGGATGGATTCAAGAATATGCCGACATCTACAAGTTGCGCAACCACATCCGCGACATTGCTTCTTTGGAGGGTTTCGGCGAGAAATCGGCTGCCAACATCATGCGTGCCATAGAGAAGGCTCGCGAGGTGGATGCACAGAAACTGCTCATCGCCTTGAGCATTCCGAAATGTGGACCTGATGTTGCCAAACGACTGTTAGTAAACTACACGTTGGAACAGCTGATGGACTTGGCTGATAATACAAAGGTTGGCGATGGCAACGAGAAGACTGACGAAACGGAAGTGAATATGCCGGCAACGGATGTACTATCCCACATTGATGGTATTGGTCCTGAACGTTCCGCACTGATTATCGGATGGTTTAAAAACGAAGACAACAAACTCATTCTCAGGAATTTACTAAATGAAGTTCGTGTAATACATAAACAGGTTAAGCCTACTGGCAAACAATGTGACGGACTGACTTTCGTCATCACCGGCGATGTGCACCACTACAAGAACCGCAACGAACTGAAAGCCTATATTGAGAGTCAGGGTGGCAAAGTAACAGGGAGTGTCAGCAACAGCACGTCGTTCCTCATCAACAACGATGTTACTTCAACATCTGGCAAGAACAAGAAGGCGCAGGAACTGGGCATCACTATTCTTTCAGAAGACGACTTCATATCACGCTTCGGTACTGCTGAACGTACACCCGAACCAGAACAGCTGTCGCTTTTCTAAAGGATTATATCATAAGAAACAAACGTTCGGCGTAACACCAAATGCTTTCCTATTTCTAAGGAATCTTTATCAGTTTTTGCGTCTGCAATGACAACTGCCATTGCGGATGCTGTTTGATATATGCCACACACTGGGCAACAATCTCCTGATTGCGTACTTCATCACCAGTATCGCATGGCTGCAGATAGTGCAAGGCATCAATAGAGGCATAAGGGCTGGGGTCGTGGACACCGTCAAAGATGACTTTCACCTCATTAACATGCTGTACAAGCCGTTTCGGAGCATACTCAACGAAACTGTCTTTTGGCGAATACGTCACCCAATCAACTCCATCGGCAACAAATCCCGTCCCGTTGGTCTCCATCGCCAAATAATAACCTTCGGCTTTCAAGGCTTGCACCAACGGTGCGTCAACCTGCAATGTCGGTTCACCTCCTGTCAGTACAACAAAACCACACAACTTCCAGGGTTGAACGGCGGCAACAATATCTTCTGCCGACATCTCCCGATAACTTTGGAAATCGGTATCGCAGAACGGACATCGCATATTGCAACCACTCATGCGGATAAAAATCGCTGCACGCCCAGTATGCCTGCCCTCCCCTTGCAGGGTATAGAAAATATCATTAATCCGATACATCACGATGATTAAAGCAGAAACTTGGCATCAATAGGGAATTTGTCGTCGTAAGCCATCGCAACATTCATATGCGACTCTTCAACGATAGCCTTGTAGCACTCAGGAAACTGGTTGACAATCCACTCGGCAACATTCTCTGCCGTAGGATTGAACGGCAGCAATTCGTTGAAGTTACCGTGGTCGAGATAACCGTGTATCTTCTCCTTCACACGTTTGTAGTCCAACACCATTCCCTCGGCATTCTTCTCTTTCGATGCTAAGAATACGGTAATCATCCAATTGTGTCCGTGCAACCGCGTACACTTACTGTCATAGGGTAATGTCAACTGATGACAGCCCGACACTTCCATTTTCTTTGAAATACAATATACCATACGTTCAAAAAGCTTCCACCAAGCCGGTGGGTAGGGAAAAATTTAATCGTTTTTTCAGTTAAATTATTCTTTTCGGCTGCAAAGGTACAAAATTATTATGAATTATTTCGTAACTTTGCCAACAATATGAGAATTGACATTATCACCGTATTACCAGAGATGCTGGAAGGATTTGTGCACGAATCTATTCTGGCACGGGCACAGAAGAAAGGTCTTGCTGAGATTCACCTGCACAATCTGCGTGACTACACATTAGACAAGTGGCGCCGCGTTGACGACTATCCTTACGGCGGCTTTGCGGGCATGGTGATGCAGTGTGAGCCTATCGACCGTTGTATCTCGGCACTGAAGGCAGAACGCGACTACGATGAGGTGTTTTTCACCTCACCCGATGGAGAACAATTCAACCAGCATGTAGCCAACGAGTTGTCGATGCTGGGCAACATCATTATCCTCTGCGGTCATTACAAAGGCATCGACCACCGCATCCGGGAACATTTAATTACGCGTGAGATTTCCATTGGCGACTATGTGCTGACGGGCGGAGAACTGGCAGCTGCCATCATGGCTGATGCCATTGTGCGCGTGGTGCCGGGAGTCATTGGCGACGAACAGAGTGCCCTCTCCGATTGCTTCCAAGACGACATGCTCTCTGCCCCTATCTATACGCGCCCTGCTGACTACAAAGGATGGAAGGTGCCAGAAATTCTGCTGAGTGGCAACGAGGCGAAAATCAAGCAGTGGGAGTTCGACCAAGCGATGGAACGTACCCGCCGACTTAGACCCGACTTGCTGAAAGAAAAACTTAAATAACAAATATCAACAACGATGACCAATCTTTGGAAAAACGACGAGGAACTGTTTGACATTGCTCGTAAAGAACTGTTTACGGCATTAGTAGGTGACGTACTCGACAAGATGGGGTTTCTTCACCAATTTCTCCCCCCACACATCAAGCCTTTGCGCCGCGACATGATTGTCATAGGACGTGCCATGCCCGTTCTGGAAGCCGATGTCTTTGCCGAACGACAGGAGAACACGCACCTGGACGTGATGCGCAAACCTTTCGGCATCATGTTCGAAGCTCTTGACCAACTGCAGGCTGGCGAAGTGTATATCTGCAGTGGTTCGTCACCCCGTTATGCGTTGTGGGGCGGACTGATGAGTACTCGTGCCATAGCCATAGGTGCTGCCGGTGCCGTGCTTGATGGTTTTTCGCGTGACACCAATGAGATTCTGCGCCTGAATTTCCCTACTTTTTCACAGGGAACATACGCACAAGATCAAGGACCTCGCGGCAAAGTGATTGACTATCGGGTACCTATTGAGTTCGGAGGCATCAACGTTCGCCCGGGAGACATCGTCTTCGGCGATCTTGACGGTGTCATCATCGTTCCTCGTGAGGCTGAGGAAGAAGCTTTCGCAGGGGCCATTGAGAAGGCACGAGGCGAGAAACTGGTCAAGCAGGCATTGGAACAGGGTATGAGCACCGTTGATGCTTTTGAAAAATTTGGAATTATGTAATCCATCTAGGAAATCCTAGGAAAACCTAGGAAATCCTAGAATAACCTAGTATAAAAAAACAGATATGAACGCATTCAGAATAGACGGCCAGCGTGCCGTAGTGACTGGCGGTGGCAGCGGACTGGGATTAGGCATTGCCAAAGTCTTTGTTGAAGCTGGTGCTGAAGTTATCATCATCGGACGCAACGAAGCCAATCTGCAGAAAGCACAACAACAGTTAGGCAAAAAGTGCAGCTATCGTGTCTTTGACGTGACAAAGATTGAAGACATTCCTGCATTGGCTGAAGAGATTGGAGCTGTCAACATCCTCGTTAACTGTGCAGGCATACACCTTAAGAAATGGGCATTGGATGTGACTGACAACGAATTTCTCAGTGTTCTCAATGTCCATGTGATGAGCGTATTTGCACTGAGTCGCGAGTTTGCCAAATTCATGATTGAACGGGGCAAGGGTTCCATCATCTTGATCAGTTCGATGACTGCAGTCATGGGAATGGAACAGGTTGTGGCATATACCACAGCCAAATCCGCCATCTTAGGTTTGCAACGCAGTTTGGTTGCTGAGTTGTCGCCCAAAGGTGTACGCATCAACACCATTGCTCCAGGCTGGATAGACACGCCGATGTTCCATAAAGCTACTGACAATGACCCGCAACGCAAGGCAAACATCCTGCGACGTATCCCCATGAAGACTTTCGGACAACCAGAAGATATCGGCTATGCAGCCCTTTATCTGTCATCGCCAGCCGGCAGCTATGTTGACGGTGTGTTCCTCCCCGTCGATGCTGGAGCTTCGGAAGCCTTCTAAGAACTAAAAAACGGAATAACGGAATAACGGTATTTCAGCATGCCGAAATACCGAATTACCGAAACAAAACACTAGCATGAAGAAAACCAATGTCCGTTGGACGGTAGTCACTCTGATCTTCTTTGCCACCACCGTCAACTACATCGACAGGCAAGTCATTGGACTGCTGAAACCGTACATCCAAGACGACTTAGGATGGACAGAGGCAGACTATGGCTATATCGTCACCGCCTTCCAAGTGGCTTACGGCATAGGAATGCTCGTTTGCGGCAGAATGCTTGACCGTTTAGGCAGCAAGTTAGGCTACTCCATTGCCATCATCGTATGGAGCTTAGGTGCCATGCTGCATGCTGCCGTACGTTCGGTGACAGGCTTCGGTGCAGCCCGTGCCGTACTGGGCCTGGGCGAAGCCGGAAACTTCCCTGCTGCCGTGAAAGTTATTGCAGAATGGTTTCCCAAGCGCGATCGTGCTTATGCTACAGGACTATTTAATTCGGGAACGACTATCGGAGCCATCATCGCACCGATTATTGTTACGGCTATCACTTTGGAATGGGGATGGCGATGGGCTTTCATCATCACCGGTTTGCTAGGCTTTATCTGGGTGGTAGCTTGGTGGCTGATTTACAAATCGCCTGAGAAAAATCCCAAAGTGAATGCAGCTGAACTGGCATATATTAGGGAACAACCGGAGAATCCAGAAAGTCCGGAGAATCCAGTAAATCCGGATAATCCAGATAATCCGGAATACCAAGAATCCTCTGTTCCTTGGCGAGAGTTGTTCCGTCATCGCCAGACTTACGCCATCCTCTTCTCACGCTTCGTTACAGACTGGGTGTGGTGGTTCTTCCTGTTTTGGACACCTGACTTCCTCAACAAAACACATGGTGTTGACTTGAAAGCAACGGTATTGCCACTCATCATCATCTATACCATGTCGAGCATAGGTGGCATCTACGGCGGACATGTCTCTTCCCAGTTTATCAAGATGGGGCGTTCCATTGACTTTGCCCGCAAGACCACCATATTGTTGTTTGCCCTCTTGGTATTGCCACTCAATGCCGTGCCATATATCCACAACATCTGGATTGTGGTCTTCATCATCGGACTGGCAACCAGTACGCATCAAGCCTGGGCATCCAACATTTTCACCATCGTATCGGATGTCTATCCCAAACAGGTTGTTGGTTCCATGACAGGCATCAGCAGCGTAGGAGGGGCGGTTGGCGGAGCTTTAGCCTCATCGTTTGTCGGTCTTATCTTGGAGTGGACAGGCAGTTATGCCACAATCTTCATGATAGCCAGCACCATGTATATATTGGCATGGCTGATACTGAAGACCTTCGTTCCTATCCGACAGATTGAGTTTTTAAAGTCGGAGTAATCAGAATAATCAGAGTTATCAGAGTTATCAAAATTAATAAAAATGATTATCAACAAAATAGAAACCTGGTGGGTACGCCGCAACAAGTGCCTATTCGATGACAAGCGGAAGGGAAAGAGTGCTATGGACTGGGACGTTCTCGTGCTAAAACTCACCACCGATACTGGTATCGAAGGGATTGCCACGGCTCTCGCTGCACGGTCTGGCAACGTCACAGAGGCATATATCATGGACAACATCGCTCCGGTTGTATTGGGACAATCACCCTATGACCGCGAAAAGATATGGCATGAGTTATGGAACATCGACCGCCACCTGACCTTCTTCCCCGTCTATCTGCCAGGTCCTGTCGATGTTGCTTTATGGGACATCTGCGCCAAAGCGGCAGGACTTCCGCTCTATCAATATATCGGAGCCTATCGTGAACAGTTGCCGGTCTATGCCAGCGGACTGTTTCATTCCGACGAAAAGGAATATATCGATGAAGCGCTCTTCTACAAAGAAAAAGGCATCAAGTGCTACAAGGTGCATCCTTGCGGACCCATAGAGACCGATATGCGCATTCACGAGAATTTGCGCCATGCCGTTGGCGATGATTTCGGACTGATGAGCGACCCTGTGGCAGAATACACCCTCGACGAAGCCATCCGCGTAGGTCGTCAGTTGGAACAGCTGAACTATATTTGGCTGGAAGAACCGTTCAGAGACTTTGAACTCTATAAATATACACAGCTGTGTGAAGCCCTCGACCTGCCAATAGCAGCAACTGAAACAACACGCGGATGCCATTGGGGAGTGGCACAGGTGATCAACCAAAAGGCTGCCGACATCGTACGCGCTGATGTTTCATGGAAATGTGGCATCACGGGTACGTTGAAGATAGCACATCTGGCTGAGAGTTTCGGCATAAACTGCGAAATACATACCACGACGATGAACTACATGGACATCGTCAACCTGCACGTCTCGTGTGCCATCCGTAACTGCAAATGGTTTGAGTATTTCGTTCCAGAAGAGGACTTCCAGTTCCCGATGAAAGGTCTGCTGCCGATTGATGAAGATGGTATGATAACCGTCCCGAAAGCACCTGGTGTCGGAGTTGAACTCGATTGGGATTTGATTCATAACAATTGTGTGTCACATAAGGAATTAAGTATTTAGGCATCTCTAGAACATCCTAGGTCCCCCTAGTAATTCCCAGAAAATATATTCAAAAATGCAAGGATTTCTTCGCAACGACGGACGCAAGGGTATTCGTAACATCGTGCTTGTTGCCTATCTTGTGGAGTGCGCCCATCATGTGGCAGCACGCATCGCCCAGCACTTTAAGGACGATGTCCACCTAATAGGTTTCAGCGGATGTGCGCCCAACGATTATGCCGAACTGATGATGCGTCAGTTGTGTACCCACCCCAATGTGGGTGGAGTATTGCTGGTTTCGTTAGGCTGCGAGAATTTCCAACGCAACCGTCTGTTACAGGATATACGAAACAGCGGACGCCCCGCTTCCTTGGTCGTGATACAGGAAGAAGGTGGAACCCTTCCTTCTATTGAAAAAGGTATAGCCTGTATCAACAACATGCGTCAAGAGATATCCGACGTGCCGATGACCACCCTGCAATGGTCTGACCTCATGATAGGAACCGTCTGTGGAGGTTCTGATGGCTACAGCGGCATCACCGCCAACCCTTCTGTGGGGCACACCTTCGATTTCTTAGTTGATCAAGGCGCCACCTGCATCTTTGAAGAACCAGGCGAGCTCATCGGTTGCGAACGTTTGTTGCAGAATCGTGCCATAAGCCCTGAATTGGGAGACAGGTTATACAACTGCATTGTGAAAGCCGACAAATACTACAAACAGATGGGACACGACAGTTTCTCGGCAGGCAATGCCACCGGCGGACTGACCACTATCGAAGAAAAGTCGTTGGGTTCCTACTGCAAGAGCGGGTCGCGACCGATACAAGGACTCACCTACCCTGCCCTTCAACCTACCGCGGCTGGCCTGTGGATGATGGACGTTGTTCCTGATGGAGAGGCACGATGGGGATTTCCCAATATCAACGACAATGCCGAGATTATGGAGATGATAGCCTGCGGCTGCCACATGGTGCTCTACACCACAGGGCGCGGCTCTGTTGCGGGCTCTGCCATCTCGCCTGTTATCAAGGTTTGTTCCAATCCTGACACTTACCGCCAGATGAGTGCCGACATGGACATCAACGCCGGTGCCATTGTCACAGGAGGAGCCTCCTTCGACGACATCCGTACGCTGATACTCCAATGCATCGAACAGACCGCATCGGGAGTGCCTACAAAGTCGGAAGCGTTAGGACACCGCGAATACAGTTTAGGCTACAAATCCTTCGGTTGTATGCGCCTATAAAAACTAGAAACAACATAACATCAATTAAAAAGTGATTGAAAAATGAGAAATCAAGTTTATGAAAAGCCAAGGCTTTCTTTCTCTGAAGCCTTGACAGAAGCAAAAGAAAAGTTGACACAGTTTACTGGTCGTTCACGTCGTTCAGAATTCTGGTGGTGCTATCTAGCTTACCTTTTGGTAAGTATGTTCTTGGGCTGGATTCCCTTTATCGGTTCGTTAATCACCACATTGGCAGCTCTGGCAATGATTCCGCTTACCTTCCGCCGCCTTCACGACACCGGACGCAGTGGATGGTGGTGGGGTGCAGGCTGCATCGCCAGCGTTATCGCCGTGATTATCATTATTTGCCAAATGGTTCCCCTCTTCATGGAACTGGCAGACGACCCATCCTTGATGGATGACGATGAGTTCGTCATAGAGCTGTTCATCAACATGTTCAAGTCGCCTGTTACATGGATTATGCTGGGACTAGGACTCATCTACGAGATTGTCATGTTGGTCTTCTTCTGCTTAGACAGCGACCCGCATGCCAACAAATACGGTGAATCACCGAAGTATGTAGAACAAATGCAATAGAACATGTTCAGTAAAGAAACCTATATCAGCCGGCGCAAGACCTTGAAGGAGCTCGTCGGCAAAGGAGTGATTATCCTGTTCGGCAACAATGAGTCGCCGTGCAACTATCCTGCTAATGCCTACTATCCGTTCCGTCAGGACTCCTCGTTCCTGTACTATTTCGGACAGAAGCGCGACGGACTGGTGGGTGTCATCGATATCGACAACGACGAGGAATGGCTCATCGGTGATGACATCGACATTGAAGACATCGTCTGGTACGGCTCCGTGGACAGCGTTGCCGATATGGCGGCACAGGTAGGTGTAGCCCATACAGCCCCGATGTCCTTCCTCAGTTCTCTAATCACTCCCCCAAGAGGGGGAAACCAGAGGGGAGCTATCCACTTCCTTCCTCCCTACCGCCACGACACCATGATTCAAATCATGGACCTGCTGGGCATCCATCCTTCCCAACAGAAAGAGGCGGCTTCCCTTTCTCTCATCAAAGCCATCGTGAAGATGCGTTCTACGAAGACTGCCGAGGAGATCGAGGAACTGGAACGGGCTGCTGAGATTGGTTATCAGATGCACACCACCGCGATGCAAATCACCCGTCCTGGTGTAACCGAGAAATATGTGGGCGGTCAGGTTGACGGCATCGCCCACAGCTATGGTGCTCACGAGAGTTTCGCCACGATTTTCTCACAACATGGTGAGATTATGCACGGCAATCCATCGATGGCTGTGCTTGAAAGCGGAAGACTGGCGCTGTGCGACGCTGGTGCCGAAACCATCAACCACTATTGCTCTGACCACACCCGTACCTTCCCCGTCAACGGCAAGTTCACCCAACGACAGCTCGACATCTACCGCATCGTGGAGGAATGTCACGACTATGTGCTTGATGTGGCGAAGCCTGGGGTGAAGTACATGGACGTTCACTTTGCCGTCTGTCGATTGATGACAGAACGACTGAAGGAATTGGGACTGATGAAGGGCGACGTGGATGAGGCTGTTGCCGCAGGTGCTCATGCCATGTTCCTGCCTCACGGACTAGGTCACATGATGGGTATGGACGTACACGATATGGAGGGACTGGGACAGATCTACGTCGGTTTCGACGAAGAGACACGCCCCAATCTTGAACAGTTCGGTACCAACTGCCTGCGGATGGGGCGCCGCCTGCAAGAAGGCTTCGTGGTAACCGATGAGCCAGGCATCTATTTCATCCCTGCCCTCATCGATGACTGGCGCAAGAGCGGCCACTGTGAGGAGTTCCTGAACTTCGACCTGTTGGAAACCTACAAAGACTTCGGTGGTATCCGCATCGAAGACGATGTGCTCATCACCCAAGACGGCTGCCGCTTCCTCGGAGAAAAGAGAATCCCCTATCATCCCAAGGATATAGAGGAGTTTATGGCACAATAAAAAATGGCGGGTCTCCCCGCCGTTTTTTGTTGTAAGTCGTAGGCATTAATCGAATTGATTGATTATTGCTGTGAAGGCACCTTCACCCCGTTCTTCTTCATTTGTTCCAAGCGGTGTTGCACTCTAGCTCTCGCTATCTTACGCATTTTCTCCTGTTCACTGTCATTAGGGTCGATTTGTACCTGTACAGTTCCAGAGTAGCCGTTGTTGTCGGTGTAGATAGAAGTAACTGCCTGTGATTGCGCCTTAACTTTACCTGTTCCGCTGCAGACATGACACTGCCATTTGGTCACCTTGTTGCCATTGCACTGGTTGCATACGTATCTTCCTGCGCCCTCGCACTTCTGACACACCCTTGTGCCTGTACCTTTGCAGGTCTCACACTGCGGTGTTCCTTTACCGCCACACCATTGACACTCGCGCCAATTATCCTTGACTTGCACGCCACCCTTGCCGCGACAATGGGCACAAAACACTTGCCCTGACCCTTGACACATGTTACAGCGCACCTCTTTCTTGCCCAAGCAGAAATCGCACTCACGCCAACCTTCTCCTTTACAAAACGCACAAGTACGCTCTTCCAATCCTGAACCGTTACAGTTTTTACACTCTGTCTGTGCCTTCGTGTACAGCGACCCTATCGCCATCGCCATACAGATAAACAGTATTCTTTTCATAATAGTATAGTTTTAAAGGATTATAATTATTGATGATAGTTTTTCCAAATGCGGTGAGCCTCTTCCTCTGTATCGTACCAGTCTCCATAACGAATAAAGCCCCGTCCTATGATGGCATACCCCTTATCCCTATCTTTCAGGATATAGTAAGAACCCTGATTGTTGTAGGCTTTGATGTCCTCAAACGAGTTGATGTTGCCAATTTCCAACAGATTGCCTTTCCAATTGGAGAGATAGTAATTGTTACCATTCCTCACGATGATTGCGTCGTCATATTGCTCGATGTCATGACCATCAGCTATCACTTCTCCATCTTCGTCTATAATCAAATTCAGCGAGGTATCCTCGTCTTTACCGCCGGGGTGTAGTCCTTTAGGCTCGTACTTGGGTTCTGTCCAGGTTTGGGCTTATATTTCGGACAGGTTGGCTTGTGAAACCACGGGTTGTTAGCAGAAATATGGGATGCTTCATCAACGCCTGATGCCTTAAAGGTCGCCTTGCAGATAGTGCATTCAAACGGAATCTCGGTTCGCTCAACAGACGAGGACGAAGTCGATATACTGGAAGTTGTTTGTTTAGGTTTCTTTTCTGCTTTATTTTGTGCCTTTTCCGCCTGACGGGCCTCACGCCCTTGTTTAGCGAGCAGTCGGATATTTTCCTCGTAAGTCTTAATAAGAAACTTATTTGACTCCGGAGTTTTTGACTTCGCCCAATAATCACGTATTAACCTCTGTGTCTTACCTATGAGACAATCGGTATTATGTCCGTTGGTACGTCCACATTGCTCACACATCACGCCATTTCCATATTTGTATTCTATCGAATTGAAATTAGGAATCTGTGCCCGAACCGATGCGGCAGTTGTAAATGCTATCGCTACAAATAATGCAATTCTTTTCATAATCGTATCGTTTTATAGGTTATTCTTTTGTAACTTTATTCTCGTTCGGCGAGTTGGGAATTTGCGGAACTTGAATGAGTCCATTGAAAAGCGGACAACCAATAATTTAGAATTACTTTTTCTTGCCTTTCATCAGCTGATATACCACCCATCCTAATCCTATTAAGGTTATCAGACTTAATGTGGCCATGCGCGTCTTATGATCGGCATAGAAGCGTAGGTAGAAGAAGGAAACATCAACGACATAGAGAATGGCGGATGTCACTATCGTGTAACCAGCGACTATCAATACTTCGCGCCATGTAGGACGGTAGTCTCTGTTCTTCAGATATGTGGCGACCATATATACGATGAACAACAATGGTGTTATAGCACAGAAACAGAGTATGTACATCCAGATTTTCCGTTGCTCCTCCCGCTGCTTAACCAAACTGTCCATCTCCTGGTTCATACGCTCGTATGCCTTATAGCTCTCCGAGTGATTCCCCAGCGAGTCGGTGTGCAACTGCCTGACGAGTTCCTGCTGGTAGCTTTCCATCGATGACGGCTGCTGTGCATACCCAAAAGTCACAAAGGCACCACCAGTCAGCAGCGCACAGATGAGAAAGACATAGAGGATTTTATGGCTTGACATTATTCCACCAATTATGATAGCCAACGTACCACCCGTAGGGATTTTTTCCCGTGTACTGATGTTCCTTCTTGAATCTGCTGTCATAGATGATAAAGGTATGATATGGTGCTCCGCCCCATACATGGAAACCGTTCATATCAAAGCGTTTGGTTACCGTATAAAGAACATTTCCGTTATATTTGATTTGCACGGTAATTTCTGACTGCGTAAGATCAGCAGCCATATCGCCGTTGTTGGTAAAATACCCACGGACCCTACATTCACCGTCGGAAACTGTAACCTCGGTTGTTGTAAACTTGATGTCTGCGCCTGCATATACTTTCTGCGGCATCACCATCATGATACCGAAAAGACACATGAGGACTGTCCGGACAATCCATTGCTTGTTGTTCTGTTTCATCGTTTGAACTCTTTTGGTGATTACTGGCAGTCAGGACAAGGGATTTTCTTCAGTCCGCCACAACGAGGACACACCTTGTCGCCATAGAAACAATACTTCGGAGCCTCAGGGCATTTCTCATAGCCCTTGCCGTCGCATTGATGACAGTCGATGACACGACCTGTTCCCTTGCAGGTCCAACAACTTGCGTTATTATAATACTTGGAGCCATGGCAGACGGGACAGGTCTTAAACTCGCCATTACATCTGCGGCAAACGATATTACCCAGTCCCTTACAAGTAGGACAGAGATCTGCCTTACCGTTGCACTCCGGACAGACTATCACACCTGAGCCGTCGCATCTTCTGCAATTCGACTGTGCCTGTGCTGCTACGACAGCCATCAGGACTACTGCTAATATTAAAATAAATCGTTTCATCATCGTATTTTTTATAGGTTACTCTTTTGTAGCTTTATTTAATTCAGGCGTGGCAGGCACTTGCGGAACCTGAATGATTTGATTGAAACGCGGACAGTCTTTTTTACAGTGTTCATTGAAAAACAGACTTGCCGACTTGCCCACGAAAGTAGCACCACAGTGTGGACACGTGATGCGAATGTCGTGCATGGGCTGAGGTGCAGATACTGATTCCTGCTGTGGCCTTTGCGATGCCGGCAAACTGTCATTCGCTTCCGCATCTTGATAATACGGGCAGTTTTGCTTGTGGGCTTCGCCTGTCTTCAGGTTTACATCGCAATAGATGCAATATGCTTCTTCGACACTCGGATTCAGGCTTTCAATAGCCGTGATCAGCGCCTCTATTTCCTTTTTGGAACCGAAAGGCAGGATGAAGCCGGGATGACGGTTTTTATCCTTGTCGACGATAGGTGACACACTAAGATAGACAGCATCATCACCCACGAACATCATCTGCGTATAAGCCTCCACATGGGCATCCTTCATATTGTGATACTCCGGTTCTGGTGGTGTACCTATATCAAACCATGCCGTCACGTTCTTGAAGTTTGTATCGAACAGGACTGCTGCATCCTCGATGCCTGTTACGGGAGCTTTCGTATCCCACCACAGTCCTGCTTTGTCAGCAAGAGAACGCAATTCCTTGACAAATGAGGGGATATGCTTACTCGATAAACGTATTCCAACGATTGGGATATGCTTGTTAAGCGACTGGCCATAGATGAGACAGTCGAAAGACTTTCCCTTAACATTCTCTACCAACACACCATAATCCCTATCGGTTACCGACGAGTGCCACGAGCCGTACTTCTGCGCACTCGCACAGAGAGAACACACCAAGGCAATTGCCAATAATACTTGCTTCTTCATGTCATTTCTTGTCACACTTCTTTGCTTTGTCGCATGCTTTTGCTTTTTCACATGCCTTTGCCTTTTCGCATGCCTTTGCTTTTTCGCATGACTTTGCCTTTTCACATGCCTTTGCCTTTTCACATGCCTTTGCCTTTTCGCATGACTTTTCGCACTTCACATACTCAACCTGAGCATTGTTCTGACCGCTAATCTCTGGCTTGCAGCCCTCAGCAAGGATGATTTTCTTCAACTCAGAGGCATTGCTGACGTTGAGTTTCTCCAGTTTCTTCTGTTTGTGCAGGTCGATAACCTCCAACGGAGTGGTACCCACACCCAATGCGGTAAGGTTGGGGAAAAACTTCAGGAAGTCATAGTTAGTAATAACATTGCTGCGACCACCTCTTTCTAGCGAGAGGAAAGTAGCCTTCCTGGCTTCACAGCAATCCACGATGCCGTCGCCGTTGGTGTCGATATCCTTGAAGCACTGTGAGAAGATGTTGTTTTCCTCGATCTTGACAACCGTCACTTTCTCTTTCTTTTCAGCTTTGCAACACTCTTTCTTTGCCTTGCAACACTCCTTCTGTGCCTTGCAACACTCCTTTTCAGCCTTGCAGCACTCCTTCTGTGCTTTGCAACATTCCTTCTCTGCCTTGCAACATTCCTTCTCTGCCTTGCAGCATTCCTTCTCTGCCTTGCAGCATTCCTTCTGAACCTTGCAACATTCTTTCTGTTCTTGTGCCTGTGCAGCACCCATAGCCACGAAGGCTATAGCTAATGATATAATCAGTCGTTTCATATACGTTGAGTTTTAGTTTGATGTTTAAAGTATCGCCTGAGGCGAGGATTGATGTATTAGATAGAGCCCCGTCCGAAGCAGCGTGTACAGAGCACGGCACCTTTTCCGTTACATGTACGACACTCGTTGTAACCTGTACCTTCGCAGACGCCGCAAGTATAGGTACTACCTTTATACTCCACCTGACCTGAACCGCCACACTTGATACACTTGAAGTAAGGGCGACCGCCACAAGTCGGGCATGTCAGACTACCCCTTCCGCCACAACTGTCACAGGTACGGTCACCCATTACGGTGAAACTCATCGCTATCATTGCTATTGCTACAACAGCAAATGATTTAAATAATGACTTTTTCATAATCATATCTTTTTTGTAGTTATAAATTATATCCTGCCAGCAGCTATACACTCCGGACAACGCCATTCTTTAATTCCAGAGCCGCCACAGTTGTAGCATGATCCAGCTCCACTGCCATTACATCGGCTACATCTTAGATATCCGGAATTTTCCTTGCATGCCTCGCAGCGGAAGGTTTTCTGTCCGCCACAGTTTCCACATGTCTCATCGCCATTCATACCAGTACCATCGCAAGTATGACAAGTCAGCTCGCCAGAGCCGCTGCAATGGTAACAGCTTACCATACCACTGCCCTGACAGTTATCACAACGTCCACCACTATTCCCATGACAAGAAAGGCAGGTTTCACGAATAATGCCAGTATTACCACAACGACTACAACTTTGAGCCTGAATAGCTAATGTACATGTCAAAGCTATTACTAATGTTAAAATGATTCGCTTCATAACAATATAGTTTTTATGGTTAATATTTAATGTCTGTTGTTATTTATACACCACCTTCGCCTGCTCACCTTTATAAGCAACCGGATACTTGATGGTAGGTTTGCAGCCCTTAGCCAGGATGATGGTCTTCAGCATGCGGCAGTCGCTGACGTCGAGTTCCTTCAGCTTCTTCAGGCAACTCAAATCCAGCGTCTCTGCGTATGTATAGCCGGCATGGAAGTATTCCAGGTTGGGGAAATACTTCAGGTCTTCATACGACTTGATGTTGCGGATGAAACTTTTGAAGTTCATCAGGCTCAGCTTCGTTACTGCCTTCGCTTCGTCAATGGAAATCTCTCCGTTTTGGTCTGCATCTATTTTCCTGTTGCGCAGGCAGAACTCCTTGATACCTTCATCAGCAAACGGAACAGCGATCAGCACCGGCTGGCTCACCGTGAAGTACTTGTTTCTCAATTCCTCCAGCTCATACTGGCAGGGAACTTCCAGCTTGCCGTTATGCCAGATGCCATACTTGCCATACTCCTTACTGACGATATAGCAGACATCGCCGTCCTGCTCCACCTTCTCGCAGTAGCTGTACTCTTCCAACAGCTTGCGGACGGTTTCGTCCTCCACATAATATTCTATGTCTATGCGTGCCTTACCCTCCGGATTGATAATCTCCGGCTGGCAGCCCTGTGCAAGGATAATCTTCTGCAGGAATGTCGCATTCGTGAGGTTCAGCTTCTCCAACTTCGTCAGACGATGCAGGTCTATAACCTCAGCAGTGGTGGTACCCACCGAGAAAGCCTTGAGGTTGGGGAAGTGTTTCAGGAAGTCATAGTTGTTGATGATATTGCTGCGTCCACCCCTGTCCAACACGAGTATCGTTGCAGCCTTTGCCTCAGCAGCATCAACGATGCCGTCGCCATTGGTGTCGATGTCCTTGAAACAATTGGAGAAGATGCTAAACTCCTTCATTGAGATTATGCAGTCTGAATCGGGTTCCTTGATGTTCTGAGCCATCATGGATAGGGTGCCTGTCAGAATGACTGTCAATAATAATGCTACTCGTTTCATATTGATAAGGTTTTGAGGTTATGAGGTTTTAAGGTTGAGGGTTTATAGCTTAGGGGTAATGGTGGATAGTTTATGGTTTGTGTTGCAAAGATAATAGATGTTTCCCCTATAACAAAGGGAATATCCCTATTTCTTTGCAGGAATCCCCTACAATATGCAAGAAAAACACGGTTTTTGTTTGTTCTGCGCCCGTTTTTCATTACCTTTGCACAAATTATACACGATAATCACATGAAAAAACTACTGACCCTGGCACTGCTTGCCGTCATGGCAACCGGTGCAAACGCGGAAGAGAAAGACTCCGTGAAAAGCAACAAACCCGTATTTACGACCATCAAGACGCTGCCCATCACCAGCATCAAGGACCAAAACCGCTCGGGTACGTGTTGGGCATACTCTACCCTCTCCTTCTTCGAGAGCGAAATCCTGAAGAAGACGGGCAAGAGCTACGACCTCAGCGAGATGTTCATTGCCAACAAGGACTACATGGAGCGTGCCGAACTGACCGTCCGCATGCACGGCGACAGCCAGTTTGCACAAGGAGGCTCGGCAGGCGACGTGCTCATCGTGATGAAGAACCACGGCATCATTCCCGAAACGGCAATGCCGCTGCCTGGTACCATGCAGGGCGACTCGCTGGCTAACTTCAACGAGTTCTTCTCCGTGATGGAACCCTACGTGAAAGCTATTGCCAAGAGCGATGCCAAGAAAATCAGCAAGCAGTGGAAGGTGGGCTTGCAGGGCATCCTCGATGCCTATCTGGGCAAGACGCCGGAAACCTTCACCTATGAGGGCAAGACCTACACACCGAAATCGTTCATGGCAAGTCTGGGCATCGACCTCGACGACTACGTGAGCATCACCAGCTATACCCACCACCCGTTCTACACGAAGTTTGCCGTAGAGGTACAGGACAACTGGCGATGGGATCAGAGCTACAACGTGCCGATGGACGAGATGATGCGCATCATCGACAACGCGCTGGACAACGGCTACACCATAGCCTGGGGCGGTGACGTCAGCGAAGAGGGCTTCACCCGCAAAGGTCTCGGCATTCTCTACGACACGAAGAAGGCTCAGTCGCTCACAGGCAGCGATGCTGCACGCTGGCTGAAGCTGAAGGCTTCGGAGAAGAAGGAGAAACTGGACAGCCTCGGCGTGAATGCTCCGGAGATTGTTCCAACGCAGCAGTATCGTCAGGACGGCTTCGACAACTGGGAACTGACCGACGACCACGGTATGCACATCTACGGATTGGCTAAAGACCAGAACGGCAAGGAGTATTATATGGTGAAGAACTCATGGGGCGAATATGGCGACTACAAAGGCACCTGGTACATGACCAAAGCCTTCGTTGCTGGCAAAACCATGGACTTCCTCATCAATAAAAACGCCATTCCAAAGGATATCCGCAAGAAACTGGGCATATAGAAAGAAACCGTATCCTTAGCCGCTTGTGGCCCTATCCTGTAAAAGAGCCACAGTTGCCACCCAAAAGAGCCTCTTTTGAACCGCAAAAGGGGCTCTTTTGCGGTTCAAAACCTATGCTTTTGCAACACAAGGAAGCACGATAGCAACTGGTTAACGTAAAGAAAACATAAAAAATATAGATGATGTTTTGTCGTTTGCGTAGATATTCGTAATTTTGAAGACTTTTTTATATTGGGGGATTGTAGTCAATTGACAATGGACAATAGATAATTGACAATGTAGCATGTCGCCCAAGACTGAGACGGAAGAATATAAATAACACAATAATGCAACTTAAATGGAATTACGAACCACCTACATCCGAACAACAGCAGGCAGCCAATGAGCTGGGCGAGAAGCTGAATATCAGCCCGATACTGGCTTTGCTGCTCATCCGTCGGGGCATTACGACGGAGTCGGCGGCAAAGCGGTTCTTCCGTCCACAGCTGGCAGACCTCATCAATCCGTTCCTGATGAAGGACATGGACTTGGCGGTTGACAGGCTGAACGACGCAATGGGGCGCAAGGAACGCATTCTCGTCTATGGCGACTACGACGTAGATGGATGTACGGCGGTAGCATTGGTTTACAAGTTTCTGCGACAGTACTATTCCAACATCGACTACTACATTCCCGACCGCTACGATGAAGGGTACGGAGTGAGCAAAAAGGGAATAGAATATGCGCAGCAAACGGGTGTAAAACTCATCATCATCCTCGACTGCGGCATCAAGGCAGTCAAAGAGATTGAATACGCCAAGAGCGTAGGCATCGACTTTATCATCTGCGACCACCACGTGCCCGACGAGGTGATGCCGCCGGCAGTGGCGATTCTCAACCCGAAACGCACCGACGACACCTATCCCTTCAAGGACCTCTGTGGTTGCGGCGTGGGCTTCAAGTTCATGCAGGCATTTGCCAAGAACAACGGAATCCCCTTCTCGCGTCTCATCCCCCTACTCGACTTCTGTGCCGTCAGCATCGCTGCCGACCTCGTCTCCGTGACCGACGAGAACCGCATCCTTGCCTTCCACGGACTGAAGCAGTTGAACATCAACCCCAGCATCGGGCTCAAAGCCATCATCGACATCTGCGGACTGAACGGGCGCGAACTCTCGATGAGCGACATCACCTTCAAGATAGGGCCGCGCATCAATGCGTCGGGACGCATGGAGAACGGAAAGGAAACCGTCGATTTGCTCGTAGAACGCGACTTTGCTCAGGCGCTGACGGCAGCCAAGCACATCGACCTGTATAACGAACAGCGAAAAGATGTGGACCGCCAGATGACGGAGGAAGCCAACCAGATTGTAGAACGCCTGGAGAGTCAGAAACACCAGTCGAGCATTGTTCTCTACGACGAAAACTGGAAGAAAGGCGTGGTGGGCATCGTTGCCTCGCGACTGACGGAAATCTACTTCCGGCCGACGGTAGTGCTGACACGCGACGAGAACCTTGCCACAGGCTCGGCACGCTCGGTGGCAGGATTCGATGTCTATGCCGCCATCAAGAGTTGCCGCGACTTGCTGCTCAACTTCGGCGGACATACCTACGCTGCCGGACTCACCCTGCAATGGGACGACGTGGTGAAGTTCCGCAACCGATTCCAGCAATACGTTGAGGAGCACATTCAGCCCGAACAGACCGAAGCCATCCTTGACATCGATGCAAAGATAGACTTCAAAGACATCACCAAACGGCTCCATAACGACCTGAAACGCTTTGCACCCTTCGGACCGGGCAACCCCAAGCCGCTCTTCTGCACGGAAAAAGTCTATGACTTCGGAACGAGCAAGGTCGTAGGACGCGAACAGGAACACATCAAACTGGAACTCATCGACTCGAAGTCGAGCAACGTCATGAACGGCATCGCCTTCGGACAGAGTGCAGCCGCACGATACATCAAGTCGAAACGCTCGTTCGACATTGCCTACACCATCGAAGACAATGTCTTCAAGCGCGGCGCCATACAACTGCAGATAGAGAAAATCAGACCGACGGAAGAAGAGGGATAATTGAGAATTGACAATTGAGGAATTGATAATTGATAATATATGGCTGACAATGGCATATCAAAAAGCAAACACGACAATTGTCAATCGTCAATTGGCAATTATCAATTTCTTTTAAAAAGATATTGGGGTTACGACAGTTTCCGGGGCATTCAACAAGAGATTATCGAAAGTATCTGTGCCGGAAAGGACACGCTGGGACTCATGCCGACGGGTGGCGGCAAGTCGCTGACCTTTCAGGTGCCGGCACTCGCCATGAGAGGCACCTGCATCGTCATTACTCCCCTCATCTCCCTGATGAAAGACCAGGTTGACCACCTGCGGAAGAAAGGCATCAAGGCGTATGCCATCTATTCGGGTATGACGCGCGACGAAATCATCACCATACTCGAAAACTGTATCTTCAGCGATGTCAAACTGTTGTATGTCTCGCCCGAGCGCCTCTCCTCCGAACTCTTCCAGACCAAACTCAAGAAGATGCATGTGAGCTTCATCACCGTTGACGAAGCCCACTGTATCAGCCAATGGGGTTACGACTTCCGACCATCCTATCTCGAAATAGCAAAAATCAGGGAACTGCTCACAACATACCCTCAGCCCTCATCCCTCAACCCACGCTCAGCCAAAGATGGTTTGCAGAGTGATTTAGTGGCAGAACCTTTGCCTGGCGTCACCCCTCCCCTGCTGGCACTCACGGCAACGGCAACACCCGATGTGGAAGACGACATACAAGAGCAACTGCACTTCAAAGAGAAGAACGTCATCCGCATGAGTTTCGCACGCGAAAACCTGACGTATGTCGTAAGAAAAGCACACGACAAATATGCTGAACTCATCCATATCCTGCAACGGGTTGAAGGCTCTGCCATCGTCTATGTACGCTCTCGCAAACGCACAAAAGAGATTGCTGAATATATCAACACTCATCTCAACTCGCGTTCAGCCACCTTCTACCACGCCGGTTTGGAACCCACCGTGAAAGACCAACGACAGGAAGACTGGCAGGAAGACCGCGTGCGCGTGATGGTGGCGACAAACGCCTTCGGCATGGGCATCGACAAGGCTGACGTGCGCCTCGTCATACATATGGATGTGCCCAGTTCGCTGGAAGCCTATTTCCAGGAGGCGGGACGAGCCGGACGCGACGGCAAACGCGCCTATGCCGTCATGCTGCACAACGACAGCGACTTCTCGCAACTGCAAAGGCGCATTACCGACACGTTCCCGCCGAAAACGGCTCCGAAAGGAATGAAACCAACCGACGAGAACTATCCGAAGGATAACATCTGCGACATCTACGACCATCTCGCCTATTTCTACCAGATAGGTGTAGGCAGCGGACGGGACCACACGTTCGAGTTCAACATCGACAAGTTCTGTGTGGCTTTCCACCACTACCCCGTTCGCGTCAACGCCGCCTTGCAGATTCTGCAACGTGCAGGATACATCGACTTCGAACAGACCCCAGACACGTCGGCACGCATCAAATTTCTTCTCGCGCGCGACGAGCTATACCGACTCGGACAAATGGAAACGCAGGAAAATGCCGTCATCACAGCCCTGCTACGCAACTACAGCGGACTGTTCACCGACTACGGCTACATTGACGAAGCCTACATTGCACAAGAAGCAGACATAGACCGCAACCAAACCTACCAAACCCTGAAAAGGCTCCACCAAAAACGCATTATCGACTTCATTCCGCGAAAGAACATTCCGTTTATTACTTATACCAAAGACCGTATCGACGGCAGCGAACTCATCATCACGGCTGAAGCGTACGAAAAACGGAAACAGCAGTTCGAACAACGCATCCAGTCCATCATCACATACCTGCAAGACGACTACACATGCCGAAGTTGCCAGCTGCTGAGATACTTCGGAGAAAAGTCGGCTGAGGAGTGTGGACATTGCGACACCTGCCTCAACCATAACCGCAACCACAGGAACAGCCAACAACAGGAACCCGTCAGAAACGCCATACTCGACCATCTAGCTGACGGCAAGGAACACCTTGTTGCCGAACTGATAGGCCTTCCCTTCGACAGCCATCTGATTGATGCAGCCCTGCGCTTGCTACTCGACGAAGAGCAAGTCTATATGGACGACTGCAACATCTACAAAGCACCGTAAACCGGATAGGATGACAAACAAAACCAGATAGGTTAAGAATCAAAATATCGGAATTCAAGATAAACAAAAGAGGATGCCAGTTATGCTGACATCCTCTTTGCATATGGATAAAACTTTTTATCGGCTTAGTTGTTTTCCGGACGAAGCTGGCGAACAACAGCACCAGCACGCCACATCTCCTGATTGCGCATAGCCTCCAGTTCCTTCTCCAAACCTTCACGGTAGTCGGGCTTAGAGTTGGCATCAATGGAGATCTGTGCCTCATTACCACTCTTCACAGACTCATAGAGCTGCTGCATAACAGGCTTGATGGCATCGTGGAAACGCGGAGCCCAGTCCAAAGCACCACGCTGAGCGGTGGTTGAACAGTTGGCATACATCCAGTCCATACCTTTCTCGCCAAACAACGGACCAAGACTCTGAGTCAGCTCCTCAACGGTCTCATTGAAAGCCTCTGAAGGAGAGTGACCGTTCTCACGGAGAACCTCATACTGTGCGAGCAACAAACCCTGAATAGCACCCATCAGCGAACCACGCTCACCCGTCAGGTCAGAAGTAGCCTCACGCTCGAAGGTGGTCTTGAACAGGTAACCGGCACCGATACCGATACCGAAGGCGATGGTCTTCTCCTCTGCCTTGCCTGAAGCATCCTGATAAACAGCATAAGAGCAGTTCAGACCGCGACCTTCGCAGAACATGGTGCGAAGAGAGGTACCAGAGCCCTTCGGAGCAACAAGGATAACGTCGATGTCCTTGGGTGGAACAACACCCGTACGGTCGCTCCAGTTGATAGCAAAACCATGTGAATAATAAAGGGTCTTACCCGGAGTAAGATATTGCTTGATGCGCGGCCAAACCTGAATCTGACCAGCATCAGAAAGCAGCATACAGATAATGGTACCCTTCTCGGCTGCCTCTTCAATAGAGAACAGCGTCTTGCCGGGAACCCAACCGTCGGCAACAGCCTTTTCGTAAGTCTTGCCTTCACGCTGACCAACGATAACGTTGAATCCGTTGTCGCGCAGGTTGCAAGCCTGACCCGGTCCCTGAATTCCATAACCGATTACTGCGATAGTTTCGTCTTTGAGCACTTCGCGTGCCTTGTCGAGAGAGAACTCTTTACTGGTGACTACTGTTTCAATTACGCCACCGAAATTCATTTCTGCCATAAATGGAATAATTTAAATGTTAATAATATCCCTATGAGTCATGCCTACCCTACCCGAGAGTTGTCGTCTTGTTGACCCATTCACCTGCTACACGAGGAGGCGACGAGGGGTTAACTACTTGATTGGATGTGCAAAATTATCAATTTAATATCAAAACAACAAAATTATCTTTCGCTTTTATACGAAATTAACCTTGCTTCTGACAATTTCCACCTCTTCGTTGCTATCAGGCATCAGTTTGGTGATGCGAACCATGTACTCCGTTGTGCCGTCAACAGAGGAACCGTCGGAGGTTTCACGATAAAAATTCAACTTGTCACCAGCATGCGCCTCTGCCACGTAGGCTATCTCGAAACGCTTGATTTGGTGTTCCCGATACCACTCCAAGGACCAAAGGTCGAGGATATGCTCTATGTATTTCACACTATTGATGTGACCATTGATATCGACATCATTATAATAGGTATCGATGGTACGCACATACTCAGCGGCATCGCTCATCTTCACACGACCGCCCTTATCTATCGGACAGGGATTGTCTTTGTCTATCCACTGGTTGATGGAACCGTCATGGATAGAAAGGATGTCGGTGGGCTGGCGCGTCTCGGTGTCTATCATTGCCCAGATACTGCGTCCGTAGCCATAGACTTTCCCGTTGTCAGCATCTGTCACCTTGAAGTTGCGGTTGGTGAAATAGCGCATGGCGCTCTCAACCCAGGTGTCAACAAAAAACTTCGTGTATTGTTTAGGCATCTCCTCTATCTCTATCGCCAGACGCGAGAGCACCCAAGCACGGTTGATACCCATCAGGTACTGCATGCCGAATCCGCGATCGGTGGAATGAAAGTCGGCAGCATTAAGCATGTGGTTGCCGAGATGTCCCATAAACAGGCGCCCATTGAAATCACAATGGAACGGCTCTGCCATAAAAGGATAATGTCCTATCTTACTTAATGTTTCCATTGCCCTCTTGTTCGCGTTCGTGCAGATAGTCGGATGTTGCCTCCTCTTTGCTGCGCGTAACGGCAATGCGCCCGCTACGGCTATACTGAAGGACACAATCATATTCGTTCAGTTTGTCAAAGAGATTGGTGATTTCTTCCGTCAGACCAGCCAGCAACACCGTTGTGTAGGTTGGATTCACTTCCATCATACGGGCATCGTGCCAACGGATGGTACGAGAGATTTCCGGATTCTCCATCAGCTTCTCGGTAGAAATCTTATACAAGCCTACCTCATGGATGAAGATTTCCTCATCGGTATAGTAGTCTGCCTTGACCACATCGATTTTCTTCTCTATCTGCTTGGTAATCTTCACAATCTGGTCAAGGTCGCTCCAGGCTGTTATCGTGTATTTATGAATACCTTTAATGCTGGATGCCGATACATTCAGGCTCTCAATATTCACCTGACGGCGCGTAAACACAGCGGTAATCTGATTCAGGATACCAGCCACGTTTTCTGAATAAACCAAGAGGGTGTAAAGTTTCTTTTCTTCCATATTATACTTCCAACATCATATCATTAACATTCATGCCCGGCGGTGTCATCGGCAGCACGTCATCATCTTCCTTGATGGCACACTCCAAGATGAAAGGACCGTCGGTTGTCAGCATCTTCTCTACGGCTGCCGCCAGTTCCTTGCGATCGGTAACAGCCTGATAAGGAATACCATAACCCTGAGCAATCAGTTCGTAGCAGGGATTCATCATCTTGGTAAACGACTTACGTCGCATCCAGAACATATCTTGCCATTGGCGCACATTGCCCAGATAGTGGTTGTTCAGCAGAATCATCTTCACTGGAGACTTCTGTTCCATAATGGTACCCAATTCTTCAATACACATCTGGAAACCGCCGTCGCCCATAAAGCAGACAACCTGACGGTCGGGGGCGGCAAAGGTGGCACCTATGGCAGCAGGCATCCCGTAGCCCATCGTACCCAAGCCACCGCTGGTACAGATGCTGCGCTTATGATGATATTTGAAATAACGGGTGGCAAAAAGCTGGTTCTGACCGACATCCGTCACCAGGATAGCATCGTCGGCAGCCTGTTCGGCTACAGCATGGACGACTTCGCCCATCAGCAACGGACCGCTTTGGGGATGGATGGCTGGTTCTATCACCTTCACGAGCTCCTTCTCATCCAGCTCCTTAAACGACTCGCGCCAAGCTTTGTGTTCGTTTTTATTCAACAATGCGGTAATAGCAGGCAACGACTCTTTGCAATCGGCAACAACAGCCACCGTCGTCTTCACGTTCTTATCTATCTCACTTTGGTCAATATCCAGATGAATAATCTTGGCTTGTTTGGCATAGGTCGATACATTACCGGTAACACGGTCGCTGAAACGCATGCCGATGGCTATCAGCACATCACATTCCTGCTCTTTCAGGTTGACAGCATAGTTGCCGTGCATGCCCAACATGCCGACATTCAACGGATGATTGGAAGGTAAGGCACTGAGGCCCAGCATAGTACGACCGGCTGGAATATCGGCTTTCTCCAAGAAAGTCTTCAATTCTTCCTGCGCATTGCCGAGTTCTACGCCCTGCCCTACCAAAGCCAACGGGTGCTGGGCGTTGTTGATAAGAGTAGCAGCCTCACGCACGGCAGCATCGTCCACCTTCGGATTGGGAACATAGGAACGCACGAAATCAACCTTCTTCGGTTCCCAGTCTATTTCTTCTACCTGTGCGTTGCGGGCAAAGTCGAGCACCACAGGACCAGGACGGCCACTGCGGGCAATATAGAAAGCACGACTTACCGCCCATGCCACATCCTCAGCACAGCGTATCTGGTAACTCCACTTCGAAATCGGTTGCGACACACCCACGAGGTCAACTTCTTGGAAAGCATCGGTTCCCAAAGCAGAAATTGCCACCTGACCAGCTATGACAACGATTGGTGTCGAGTCGAGCATGGCATCGGCAATACCCGTCAGCGTGTTGGTCACACCTGGACCACTGGTCACCAAGGCTACTCCCACCTCACCGCTGACACGGGCATAACCCTCGGCAGCGTGAGTAGCTCCTTGCTCGTGACGCACCAAGATGTGATCGAAACACTTCTTTTCACCGCGCGTATAATCGAAAAGTGCATCATAGACGGGCATGATGCTTCCCCCCGGATAGCCGAAGATGGTTTTAACTCCTTCAGCCTGCAAGGCACGCATCAATGCTTTCGCACCAGTTATTCGGTCTTTCATCTTTCTTTCCTTATTTCTTTTCTACTATATCTAAGCTGTCCCAAGTTTTTCTAGGTCCTCCTAGGATTTCCTAGGCATTCCTAAGGGTTCCTAGGATTATCCTATTGCTCTCTGCGACTAATCTATTACCCTTACGCCCCCTTTGTCTGCAGAAGAAACACTTTGGGCGTATGCACGCAAAGCCTTGCTTATCAAACGGTTACGCTTAAGTGGCTGTTGCGGACGTGCAGCCAGTTCTTCATCGCTCAACTTCACGTTGATGCTACGGTTGGGGATATCTATCACGATGATGTCACCGTCCTTAATCTTACCGATGTTACCTCCTGCAGCTGCTTCAGGAGAAATATGACCGATACTGAGTCCGCTCGTTCCACCGGAGAAACGACCATCAGTAATCAGTGCACACTCCTTTCCGAGGTGCATACTCTTGATATAAGATGTAGGATAGAGCATTTCCTGCATACCTGGACCACCCTTCGGACCTTCATGAGTAATGACAACACAGTCGCCGCTCTTCACCTTACCGCCAAGGATGCCTTCACAAGCGTCTTCTTGAGAGTCGAAGACAACAGCAGGACCTTCAAAGTGCCACAACTCCTCATCAACACCGGCGGTCTTCACCACGCAACCGTCCTGGGCAATATTGCCAAAGAGTACGGCTAAGCCACCATCTTTCGTATAGGCATGTTCCAAATCACGGATGCAACCGTTAGTACGGTCGGTATCGAGTGTACCCCATTGTGCTGACTGGGAACCGATTTTTGTCGAAAATTTATTTCCGGGAGCACTCTGGTAGATTCGATTGGCTTCGTCTGAAATGTGGTCTGTCGTAATGTCGTAGGCAACCAATTGCTCGCCTAGAGTCTTGCCATCTACTCTGATGGTATCCAAATGCAGGAGATTGCCTTTTTTCAGTTCGTTCATGATGCCGAGAATGCCACCAGCGCGGTTACATTCCTGTACACTGTACTTCTGCGTATTGGGAGCCAACTTGCACAAGCAAGGAACCTTACGGCTCAGTTGGTCAATATCCTGCATCTTAAAGTCGGCACCGGCTTCCTGAGCTACAGCCAACAAGTGCAGTACGGTATTGGTACTGCCCCCCATAGCAATGTCGAGTGTCATGGCATTGAGGAAAGCGTCACGGGTAGCAATGCTGCGAGGCAAAACGCTCTCGTCGCCATCTTCATAGTAAGCCAAAGCATTCTTCACCACTTGACGGGCAGCAGCCTTGAACAGTTCCACACGGTTGGTATGGGTAGCCAATATGGTTCCGTTACCAGGCAGCGACAGGCCGATAGCCTCAGTCAGCGAATTCATGGAATTTGCCGTAAACATACCTGAACAACTTCCGCAACCAGGGCAAGCACAACCTTCCAATTCTCGAATCTCATCATCGGTAACCGATGGGTCGGCACCTTTGACCATTGCTGTAATCAAATCGGCATTCTCACCGCGCCAACGACCAGCCTCCATCGGACCACCCGAGCAGAACACCGTCGGGATGTTCAGTCGCATTGATGCCATCAGCATACCCGGAGTAACCTTGTCACAGTTGGAGATGCAAATCATGGCATCTGCCTTATGTGCATTGACCATATACTCTACAGAGTCGGCAATGATGTCACGGCTCGGCAACGAATAGAGCATACCGTCATGGCCCATCGCAATACCGTCGTCAATGGCAATCGTATTGAACTCAGCAGCATAGCAGCCCATAGCCTCTATCTCCTGTTTCACGATTTGACCGATTTCGTGCAGGTGCGTATGCCCCGGCACAAACTGGGTAAACGAATTGACGACAGCAATGATGGGTTTGCCAAACTGCTCCTGTTTCATACCTGCAGCCACCCACAAGGCGCGGGCACCTGCCATCTTTCTGCCTTCTGTGCAGACTGCACTACGTAACTGATGTTTCATAACCGGCTTTGTAACAAAATTATCTTGTAAACGCAATAATGAGTGCAAAGGTACACATTTTCATTGATTTACATCTACAAAAAGAAAAAAAAGATTCCCGATGCCTGAGCATCGGGAATCCCTTTTTTATTGTAATCTGTGGATTACTTCTTTACATTTGCTTGGCTTATTTTACGTAAACGATAGCCAGACGGTTAGAAGTAACGCCCTGAACACCCTTACCAAGAGCCTCGTCAACGATGACGCCACGACCCTTCAGGTAGTCAGCAACAACGTTTGCACGGTTCTGAGACAGACGGTCGTTGAGTTCCTTGCTACCCTCAGGTGAGCAGGTACCTACGATCTGAACGTGCTTGCCTTCAGCAACCTTGTCAAGAGCAGCCTTAGCCTCGTTGGTCAAGTTGTACTTGCCCTGAGCGAAGGTAACGAATACGAGATCGTCAATGCTAACTTCCTTAACAACTTCCTTAACAACTTCCTTGGTAACAACCTCAGGCTTGCGGTTGCGGAGCTCGTTGATGATGCGGTTCAGCTCATCGATTTCAGCCTGGTCGCGGAGCTGAGCAATCTTGAAGTTGTGAGTACCGTTAGAGTTCTTGAACTTGTAAACCAAGCCTGCATTAACCTGGAAGATAGAGTGGTTGATGTTGAAAGCGGGGTCAGAAGTCTGATTACCAACTGCGGTATAGTGATAGTGGTCACCGAATACCCAAGTCATAGACGGCTCAACATAAACCTGCCACTGCTTCTTAGAACCGAAGTTGTAAGCGAGGTCAAGACCTGCCTTAGCAGAAATGTTGTTATGAGCAACTTTTACGTCATCATCATCGACGTCATCATAGAAGACCGCACTATTGGTAGCCCTAGCGTTGATCTCATAAGTGCCACGGATACTGTACGGTTCGAGCAGTCTTGAACCATTGTGAGAGCCGAAGGTGTGCATCCAACCAATACCGAATACACCAGAAACTTCGAATGCACGAGGCTCACCCTTGTAACCGCAAATCAGGTTGTTGAAGTTAACAGTACCGAGAACAGAAGCGTTAACAGCCTTTATAGCGGTGCTGCTCCAGTTGTGGTTACCACCAATTTTGTCGCTGTACACATAGTAGGACTGTCCATATTCAACATTAGGCAACTGCTTGCGGAGACCGAGGTAAGCATTACCTTCAACAGCGATACCGAAAATCGGAGTGATGTTCTTACCTACGCGAATACCGAAGTTCGGCATAAGGTTCTTCATCCACTTGTTGTGAGTGGTCACGGTAGCAACGCCACCATTGATGCCAACATAAATGTTGTCAGTCAATTTGCTTCCTTCTACAGTTACCTGAGCAGAAGCAGAAACTGCCATTGCAGCAGCTGCAAAGAATAAAACTAACTTTTTCATTTCTCTCTGAATTAAATTAATTATTATTAAAAAGAATTATTATCTATTGCGTATATCGCTCTATTTTGGGTGCAAAGTAATGAAAAAATTATTTAACGTCCAAATATTTTAGCAAAAAAATGCACCTTTTACCTACAAAAATGTAAAAATCACTGCTTTTGAATGATTTTCATCCCTTCTTCCACTGCCTGCATATTCAGCGGAATCATGGCATGATGGCGTTCTGGCAGCGATTTGTAAAGAGCTTTGTTCAGTCCTTCCGTACTAACGACAGGGCATACTTTGAGCAAACCGCCGAGTACAATCATGTTGAAAACCTTGGGGTTCTTCATTTCTGCCGCCTTGTCCATGGCGTCAATGCGATAGACGGTGATATCCTTGCGCGTCGGAGGATTCATGATGCCGTAGCCGTCGTAGATGAGTATTCCTCCCGCCTTGAGTTTCGGTTCAAACTTGTCGAGCGACGGTTGGTTCAGTACAATAGCCACATCGTACTTACTCAAAATGGGCGAAGAAACGCGTTCGTCGCTGACTATCACCGTGACATTGGCTGTTCCGCCACGCTGCTCCGGTCCGTATGCCGGCATCCACGTCACTTCTTTATCTTCCATCAGCCCCGAATAAGCCAAAATCTTGCCCATCGAGAGCACACCCTGACCACCGAAGCCACTGATTATAATCTCTTTTTTCATATTTTTTCTTACACCTTATTTATTATATATAGGCTTCTATTACGTTCGATAGATTTCTATAGCGTATCCTTCAGATCTCCCTTCTTGTAATACTCGAACATATTCTCCTTCATCCACTCGTTGGCCTTCACGGGTGAAAGTTTCCAACCACTGTTACAGGTAGAGACAATCTCGACCAACGATGCACCTTTGCCTGCCATCGACGCCTCGAAAGCCTTACGGATAGCTTTCTTTGCCTTGCGAATAGCACCAACGGTCTCCACACTCTGGCGGGTTACATAGCACGTACCCTCCAGCTGGGCTGCAATCTCGGTGATATGCAACGGATAGCCGTGCAGTTCCGGTGTACGGCCATACGGACATGTAGCCGTTTTCTGACCTATCAGTGTCGTGGGCGCCATCTGTCCACCCGTCATACCATAAATGGCATTGTTGATGAAGATGATGGTGATGTTCTCACCACGGTTGAGGGCATGAATGGTTTCTGCCGTACCGATGCAAGCAAGGTCGCCGTCACCTTGATAGGTAAACACCAGACGATCGGGCCACAACCGCTTTATTGCCGTAGCCACAGCAGGAGCACGTCCGTGTGCTGCCTCCTGCCAGTCTATGTCCAGATAACGATAAGCAAAGACGGCACATCCCACAGGACATACGCCCACGGTCTTCTCCTCCATCTCCATCTCCTCGATCACCTCTGCAACAAGCTTATGCACGACACCATGCGAACAGCCTGGACAATAGTGCATCGGTGTATCATTCATCAGCTCCGGTTTCTTGTAAACAAGATTTTCCGGACTTATTATATTGTTTTCCATTATCAATTGTCAATTATCTATTATCAATTAACTTTGCTTTCAAAGCACTGACGATCTCCTCCGGCTCTGGCACGATGCCACCGAGTCTGCCGAAGTGTGCAACGGGGATGGTGCCATTCAGGGAGAGACGGACGTCTTCCACCATTTGTCCGGCATTGATTTCCGCAACCAACACACCCTTCTTGCCCTTTGCCAGTTCTGCAATCTGCTTTTCCGGGAAAGGCCAAAGTGTGATGGGACGGAACATGCCAACTTTGATACCTTCTTCGCGTGCCAGTTCTATCGCCTTCTCGGCAATACGGGCAGCACTGCCGAACGATACAATCATGTATTCTGCATCGTCCATCTGCTGAGTTTCAAAGCGCACTTCCTTCTCCTTGATCTCCGCATACTTTTCTTGCAAATGAATATTGCGGGCTTCCATCACCTCCGGTTTCAGTTCCAACGAGGTCATGATGTTCGGCTGGCGGTCTTTTGGTCTGCCTATCGTTGCCCACGGACAGTCGCGACGGATTTCCTCTTCAGTTCTGCGCGGCTTTTGCGGTGGCAGCACCACTTTCTCCATCATCTGCCCGATGACGCCATCACTCAGAATCATGGCTGGGTTACGGTACTTGAATGCCAGTTCAAAAGCTAAATCAACGAAGTCTGCCATCTCCTGCACTGAGTTCGGTGCCAACACAATGACATTGTAGTCACCATTGCCACCACCACGAGTAGCCTGGAAATAGTCACTCTGCGACGGCTGTATGGTTCCCAAGCCAGGACCGCCACGCTGAACGTTGACAATCAGTCCGGGAATCTCCGAACCTGCCATGTAAGCAATACCTTCCTGCATCAGTGCCACACCTGGACTAGATGAGGACGTCAACACACGTTTGCCGGCACCTGCTCCACCATGAATCATGTTGATGGCAGCCACTTCACTCTCAGCCTGTAACACCACCATGCCTGTAGTCTCCCACGGCTTCAGCAATGCCAAGGTCTCCAAAATTTCACTCTGGGGTGTGATAGGATAGCCGAAATAGCCATCGGCTCCACAACGGATGGCAGCATAGGCAATAGCCTCGTTGCCTTTCAATAAGATAGCCTCTTGTTTTTCCATGTCCTACTCCTCCCCTTTCTTTCGATACACCGTAATACAGCCATCGGGACAAACAATTGCACACGATGCACAACCGACACATTTCTCTGCATCGGCAGCTTCTACATACGGATATCCATGAACATTCACTTTCTTTTGTGCCAATGCAATCACGTTTTGCGGACAAGCCACAATGCACAACTGGCATCCTTTGCAGCGGTCCGTATTGATAACAATGGCACCTTTCATCTTGCTCATATTAATTATTATGTGTTGTTATTATTTTCTTTTTTCGGGGATGCCGGCATTCCGGTATTTCGATTCGGCATTTCGGCATTCTGTTTCCCCTAAGGGTTATATGCGTCTTTATGATAGAAATTCAAAATGTCTTCCAACATCTTCTTAGCTACCACTGCAGGTGAATCCGGATCTAGGGCAATGGCTTCCATATAGCAATCCAGTGCGTGTTGCCAGTCACTCTGCTTGCGATATGCATTTCCTTTCTGATACCAATCCTCTGCCGTCATTGAAAAGCCCCCCAGCCCCCTAAAGGGGGTGTTGTGATTATGAATTGTCAATTATGAATTATGAATTGTGAATTGTCTCTTTCCTGCCTTTAATGTGTTCATCATCAGCGAGCAGATGGTCATGGGACCGACTCCTCCGGGCACAGGCGTAATATAGCTGCACTTAGGTGCCACCTCGTCGAACTTCACATCACCATTCAGGCGGAAGCCACTCTTGCGTGTGGCATCAGGCACGCGTGTCGTACCGACATCGATGACGACAGCACCTTCTTTGACCATGTCTGCCGTCACAAAGTTCGGACGACCGATGGCAGCGATGATAATATCCGCCTCGCGGCATTTCTCCTTCAAGTCTTTCGAACGACTATGACAAACCGTCACCGTAGCGTCGCCATACTGTTTCTGCATCATCAGTTGTGCCATAGGCTTGCCAACGATATTGGAACGACCGAGGATAACGCAATTCTTACCACTCGTCTCAATATGATAGTGACGAAGCAGCGTGAGGATACCCAAGGGCGTAGCCGAGATAAAGCACGGTAAACCTATCGCCATGCGTCCAACGTTGATAGGATGGAATCCGTCAACATCCTTGCGGTAGTCTATCGCCTCGATAATTTTCTGTTCGTCGATATGTTTCGGCAAAGGCAACTGTACGATGAAACCATCCACATCGTCGTCTTTATTCAACTTATCAACACAAGCCAACAACTCTTCCTCAGTAATGTCGTCCTCGTAACGAATCAGTGTCGATTTGAAACCACACTGTTCGCAAGCAATCACCTTGTTTTTGACATATGTCTCCGAACCACCATCGTGTCCGACAAGAACAGCTGCCAGATGAGGACGCTTGCCGCCAGCATCAACAATCTTCTTCACTTCCTCGGCAATCTCAGCCTTGATCGCAGTCGCCGTAGCCTTTCCGTCAATAAGTTCCATATTCATTTGCTATTATCAATTCATCTTCGGCATGCCTTTCATCATGCCCATCATCCCTTTCATTCCTCCTCCAGTAACCATCTTCATCATCTTACGCGTCTGGTCGAATTGTTTAATCAGTCGGTTGACTTCCTGGATGTTCGTGCCTGAGCCCTTGGCTATGCGCTGACGACGACTGGTGTTCAGCAGTTCGGGGTGCGAACGCTCTTTCGGGGTCATACTTTGGATGATGGCTTCAATATTCTTGAAGGCATTGTCGTCGATGTCCATATCCTTGACTGCCTTACCCACTCCTGGTATCATCGAAGCCAAGTCCTTGAGGTTGCCCATCTTCTTGATTTGCTGAATCTGATTCATGAAGTCGTTGAAGTCGAACTGGTTCTTCATGATTTTCTTCGACAGACGGCGAGCTTCCTCCTCGTCATACTGTTCCTGTGCCCGTTCCACCAAAGAAACGACATCGCCCATGCCGAGGATGCGGTCTGCCATACGCGAAGGGTGGAATACGTCGATGGCTTCCATCTTCTCGCCCGTTCCGATAAACTTAATCGGTTTTGTAACCACCGTGCGAATACTGAGAGCAGCACCACCACGGGTATCGCCATCCAACTTGGTCAGTACCACACCGTCGAAATCCAGACGGTCGTTAAACTCCTTCGCCGTGTTCACCGCATCCTGACCCGTCATGGAGTCAACGACAAACAAGGTTTCATCGGGTTGAACATGATTCTTCAGACTCTCAATCTCGTTCATCATCTCTTCATCAACAGCCAAACGGCCGGCGGTATCGATAATGACGACATTATATCCTTTTGCCTTAGCCTCTGCCAAAGCGTGATCGGCAATCTCGTTGACATTCTTGTTTTCCGGTTCGGAATAAACAGGCACATCAATCTGCTCACCCACAACATGCAACTGCTGGATGGCTGCAGGACGATAGACATCGCAGGCTACCAACAGCGGCTTTTTGTTCTGTTTTTTCTTCAGCATGTTGGCAAGTTTGCCACTGAAAGTCGTCTTACCAGAACCCTGCAAACCCGACATCAAGATGATGGCGGGCTTATTTTCGAGTTTCAGTTCGGCAGCCTCACCGCCCATCAACTCAGCCAGTTCGTCGTGAACGAGTTTCACCATGAGCTGTCCTGGCTTGATGGCTGTGAGTACGTTCATACCCAATGCCTTCTGCTTCACCGTATCGGTGAACGTCTTGGCAACTTTATAGTTGACATCGGCATCCAACAAGGCACGACGAACATCCTTCAGCGTTTCCGCTACATTGATTTCGGTAATCTTACCTTCGCCCTTCAGTATCTTAAACGAGCGTTCTAATCTGTCACTAAGATTCTCAAACATTTTACCTTAAATTCTTTTTGCCGTGCAAAGGTACGATTAAACGAGCGAAAAGCCAAATAATATTTGAGGTTTTCCGAGTGAAAGTACCTTCGGCAAAGTCAAAGGTACGATTAAACGAGCGAAAACCACACTTCACACATACCTATTTAAACTATTTTAAAACACACCGGTCAAAAATATGCGCATCTGTCAACGACATGTGCTGCAAAATAACTATTTTCGCAACCTAAAAACGTGTGGAACATGGAGTATTATGTTAGCATCAACAACGAGAAACGGGGTCCCTACAGCGTAGAGGAACTCCGTGCAAGAGGTATCACTGCTGAAACCTTGCTCATGGCAGACAACGGCGAAGAATACTGGCAGGCAGCTTGGCAGATAGAAGAAATCCGTCCCATCATCAACAACAAAGAGCCAGAAACGGCATCAGCAAAAGCTACGGAGCCCGAGAATGTGGCACCAGAGATTCCTGTAGGTATGCCTATAGCCGAACAGCCTCAGCCACCTTTCACCGGACAACAGGAACAGCCCCATGGCCAACAACCCCAACAGCCATATGTCGCTAAGAAAAAGAAGAGTCATGTGGGTTGTTTGTTCGGCTTGCTGTTGCTCACCATCATTGTGATAGCAGCCATCTTTACCTGTCCCGACAGCCAGCGGCACAAAGAAGTGGTCACCAATGTCATGACAGAAACGCTCAACGACATGTCTGCTAGCGAATCAAACGACGAAGACCTGCTGACCCACGGCATCCGCGTTGTCGGCAACCTGCTCGTCGGTGGCATAGCCGACACTGCCATTGACAAAATGCTGACCGTCGACAACTACGTGGTTTGTTCCATAGGCAAGGTACACTACAACGGCAAAGACCATGTCGTTTCCGTTGGTGCCTTCGGTCACATCTTCACCATCAACAAGGAAAGTCTGACGAAGAGCGTGAACCAATACTACCAAAACATTCGCAAAGAAGCAGAGGATGCCGTCAAGCAACAAATACAAGAACATGTCGTTGACCCGGTAAAAGACAAACTGAGGGAGTCGGTTATCGACCCGATAGACGAGATGTTTGGTGGTATGATGGGCGACATCTTGGGCGGCATGATGGGTGAGGAACCTGCAGCTCCATCCGATAAATCAGAAAATTCAGAACATTCCGACTACTCTGATCAAACTGAGCAGTCAGAAAGCAATCTCTAACACTAACGGCAAGTGGTCTGAATATCCGTTCAGGTATCGCGGTCCTTGATAATTGCGGCGGGGTTTCACTCCGCCGTATTTCGTATCTTCCTCCAACAGAAACGGAGCATCGAAGATACGACAAGACTTGACATGAGGCCGTAAGCTCTTACTGACGACAATATGGTCGAGACTTCCCCAATCGCCCTGCCAGCGGTAGGTTCCCTTGGCGCCATGCAGTCCGCACGCCTCCTTCGACACATTCTCCATTTCATGGGCATACAGCTCCTGCATCGCCGCATCGCCACTGCCGTCATTGAAATCGCCCATCACCAACACACGCGCCTCTGGAGCACCCTGCCTCACCGAGTCTATCGCCTCCGACAATCTTTTTGCCACATGCATACGAAACGGGCGCGTTTCCATTTCGCCACCCGAACGACTGGGTGCATGGAGCACAAAGACATGCAGCGTATCGCCTGTCAGCACCTCGCCACAAGCATATAAAATGTCACGCGTGGGTTTCATGCCTTTCAACGGTACCACCCTGATGCCGTAGGACGTCAACAACCGGAAAGAAAAAGGCGAATACAGCAGCGCCACGTCAATGCCGCGCCCATCAGGAGAGTCGGTCAGTATGTACTCGTATCGGGCTTTTCGCAACAACGACCTCTTCGACAAATCCCGCAAAACGCTGTCGTTTTCAATTTCGCACATTCCCACCAAGTCGGGCAACACCCATTGCCTGCCGCCATTCGCTCCTTCGTTCTCCCGTTCTCCGCACGCAAGAATCGTCTGCCCCACGCGGTTCAGCTTACGCCAATAGCGCGTACGTGTCCAGTGGTGTGTTCCTTCAGGCAGGAACTCTTCATCGTTCTTCAGCGTATCGTGCTGACAATCAAACAGGTTCTCTACGTTCCATTCCACTACCGTCAACGTCGTTTGGGCATAACCGCAACAGGGCAGCACAAACAACAAAGACAGGCAGACTAGCAGAAAGGGCATAAGAAATACGAATTAGGCAACTACCATTTTGCAGAGAATATCCTTGGTGAGACGGTGAACATGAGCCATGCCCAGTGCATTTTTCTTTTATTCGTGCTTCGTTTGAGCAACTCCATGGTCTCGGTACCTGCCATGAAGGAGTAGCCGGCGGCTATCTTGACATCTTTCATTGGCTTCCAAGTTGCACTCACCTCCATCTCGTGTCCCAATGACTTATTCAGTTTCAAATCGGTTGCGATCGCCATATAATGATAGGTTGCATCAATGGTGAGATTCTTCACCGGTTTGATGCTGGCGCCCCCGTAAAGGTTCTGCAATCCGGGAGAGTTGGTACCATAATAGGCACTGACATAGAAGAAATCCATTGCACCGTAGAACTTATGATTTTCTCCGAAGACCGGTGTGAATGCTGTAATCTCCGTATGTTGCGTCAGTCCGATATGTCCAGGATCTGGCACCACAAACTCCTTGTCGCCACTCAGATAGTCGTAGCCGGCATAAGCGCTGAATTTCGGGCTGAATTCATAAGTAGCCTTCACAGCAGCCATCCATGACTTGAGGGGCAGCTCATGACCACTTTTGTATTCGAGTGAAGACTTTCCTGTCTGGCGGTAGTACGACGCCTCCAGCAGCAAAGGCTTTGGATTGACCGTCAGGTAGCCGCCCCACAGTTGCTGATAAGCCGTATGGTAATCATCTTCCGTTCCACTCTGCATACCCACGTTCATGAAGAGCAGCGACACCCCCAGCGGCAATCGTTTGGCATCGTAATGATACCACAGCGTCTGCATCGTCTTATAGGGCTGGTAGCCATCAGTATAGTATGTGCCACCGTTAACATTCTTACCGTTTTGGTTGTAGGCGACGAAAGCATGTGCCTTATGCCCATGTCCTTCATATCCCAGTTTCAGTCCGTCGTGCGAGAGTGCAGCCATTGCCCAGTCGTCGTTACCGAGGATGCGCTCGTCGTCATAGACCAATTCCTGTCGTCCTATGCGTGCGAAGAGTCCGTTCTTCGCCTTCACCTGCGCCCAGGCCTCGTAGATATTGAAGTCGCCTCCGTTCTCCATACCCCATACTCCTTCGTGTTGTATGGTGAGGTTAACGGAAAGCTCAGCCTTTCGATTGGTCAGGCGGTCCGACTGGTAGCCCAACGTCAAACGTGCTCGATCAACCACGAAGTCAGCCTCGTTTTCGTTCTTGTCTTGTTTGTCTGAGGGCAGACCTCCTCTGCGCAGTTCACCTCTCGTCAGCAAACTGGCATCAAGAGTAAACTGATTGACACCTTGTTCCTGTCCTGCTCGTTGTGACGATAGCGTGTCCTTTTGTTCTTGAGCGTTAACGCCTGTTGCTGCCGCCAGCGTCAGCAAAACGGCAGCCCATCGAATAGGCTTTTTCATAATTATTCAAAATCAAAGATGCTGTCGAAACCCGTCAGTTCGAAAATTTTTTTGTTGTTTTCGCTGAGGTTCTTCAGTACAACATGGTTTTGGTTGACTTGTGCCTGCTTCTGAATGCGCAGTAAAATGCGCAAGCCACTGGAGGCGATGTATTCCAGGCGGGTGCAGTCGATAACGATTTCCTTCTGCTTTCCCTCATACAAAGGTGTCATCTTATTATCTACTCCCACTGCCGCAGCAGTGTCCAGTTCTCCGTCAAGAGTGACAATGATTTTGTCGCCCACTTCTTCAATTGTTGTTTTCATTGCTTGATGATTATTAATTGTTTTGATTTTGTTATTCTACAGATTTTTGACTGTCTTTTTCGTGATGGTTCAACCTCTTGCTCAGCGTCAGGACGTTCTTACCGTCGATACGCTCATAGTTCATCGTGTCCATCAGTTCGCGCACAAGCAGCAACCCCAGTCCGCCAATGGGACGGTCTTCGGCAGACAACGACGTGTCGGCTTCCTGTACTTCCGTCGGGTCGAAAGGAATGCCCGTATCGGTGATGACAAACTTGATTCGGTGCTTGTTGGCTGTAGCTTCAACGACTATCGTTCCCTGCACTTCGTCGGGATAGGCATAGCTGATGACGTTGACGACAGCCTCTTCCACAGCCAGCCGCAGGTGGCGTGCCATCGTCACGTCCAACGGCATCTTCGCCAAAACCGACTTGACGAAAGTGTTGAGATTCGGCACCTCTGCGATGTCGTTTCTCAGGGTGATGGAATCGCTGAGCAGAGCCTGTTCTTCTTTAAACGTATAGTGGATGCAGAGCATGGTGCGATCGTCGTTCTGCTCGGTGTCACCAACAAACGTCCGCACAGCCTCCGTCACCTGTTTCAGTACTGCCGACGGAGTATCGGCAGAAATGACCAGCTGGCTCGAAAGTACATCTTTCAGTTGTTCCAGCCCAAACCACTTTTCCGCAGCATAATTGCTCTTCGCCTCGGTAATACCGTCGGTATAGAGGAACAATTTGTCGCCCGTCATGAGCTGACCTTCCTGCATCACATAAGTATAGTCGCTGAAAGCGCCAATGGGCAGGTTGGGTTTCACGGGCAAGGACTCAGCACTCTGCCCTCTCAGTAGAATGGGTTTGTCGTGTCCGGCATTGCAGTAGCGCAACCGTCCTGTCGGCAGGTCTATCATTCCTAGGAAGAGCGTGACAAACATGTCCGTGTTGTTGTTCTGACACATCGCCTCGTTAATGGTCTGCATGATATGTGCCAGGTTGTTTTCGTGCGATGATGCCATGCGGTAGAGCGAATGGATGACCGCCATCAGCATGGCGGCAGGAACACCCTTGCCGCTGACGTCGCCAATGCAGAAGAACAGTTTATCGTCGCGCACGAAATAGTCGTAAAGATCTCCGCCTACCTCCTTTGCCGGTTCCAGCGAGGCAGCCACCTGCACATAATGGCTATAGCCTGAGAATTCGGTGGGCAACATCTCCATCTGGATGTTGCGTGCAATCAGCAGTTCGCTGCCGATGCGTGCCTGCTCCACCTCGGCTTCCTTCAACCGTTTCTCGTTCTTGGCAAAGCGGTGGATGATGAAGAACAACACCAGCAAACCCGTCAGAATCATGAGCATATTGCGGGTGCGGACTTTATAGAGCGGTGCATAAACCTCGTCGTCGTAGTTGACGATGGCAATCTGCCAATTGGGCCTGTCGCTTATCGTCGTAAAATAGACTGACGCCTTCTCGTGGTCCTCCGTATCCTCGAAATCTTTCACCCAGCTTTTGCCGTTTTCTGTCAGCATACGCTCCACCGTACTGTCGTTAATCAGTTTGACTACAGCTTCAACATCATTCTTCTTGATGTGCTTCGCTTTAGGTCCGGCTATCAGAGTTCCTTTTTGCGTCAGCAGTAAGCCAAACGATGAAGGATAGTAAGGATTGGTATTCAGCGTGTCACTCAGCCACGACAGGTTGACGTCGAGTCCACAGGCTGCAGCCATCCGGTTCTTCTTGTCGTAGAGCGGACAGGTGTAGGTGGTCAGATATTGGTCTTTGCCATATTCGTAAGGATCGCTCCACAGTTCCTTCACACCCTGGATAATCTCCTGGAAAGCAGGATGTTGCGTATAGTCGTGCTTCTCCGATGCCAGCTGCTCCACCTTGATTTTCCCGTCTTGCTTGTACGCATAGGGTTCAAATAGCCGTCCTTTCTCCGGATAATAATTGGGAACAAAGGCAATACATCCACCTTCAACATGAGGATTAGCCATAATCAGGCGGTGAGTGGCAGCGAACATGGAATCCGGATGAGCAAGATTATTCTGGAGGTCCCAATAATGTTCCTCCATCGTACTCTCAGCGTCAGCCAGGGTGTTGATGATGATGTCGGCCTTGGTCATCAGTTCCAGCTCTGCCCGCTTCTCCAGTTCGTCCTGCAACAAGTTACGGATATAGTTATAGTGCACGATAGAGACCAGTTCCACAAGACCTGCAGCAATGATAATCAGGCTCAAGGTAGTGTTCGACCTGAGTTTCAGCAACAGTTGTCCTATACGCTCTTTCATACTCATCATTCCTAATCGCCTACAAAGGTACAATATTTATGAAAATTGTCAATTGTCAATTGTCAATTAAAACAGAATAAACATACCCTCGTTCCCTGTTTACCACCGTTTCAAACGTATGAGGCTCGTTCAGCAGCGTCTTCAGGTCGTCGGTAATGCCCGTCCCCCTCATCTTTGCCAGACTCTCCTTCTGTGTCCACAACTCGGTGAAGACGACGTCCGGAGCTTCTGCATTTTTCACACGCTCCAGTTCTGCATCGTTCAGCACATAACGCATCAGCGTGTCGTCGTGATGCTTGATTTCCTCCACGTCAACTCCTACAGGATGGTCGGCAAGGACACAGACGGCAGCCGCCCTGCAATGGCTCATGTTGAAATGAATCTCCGGATGCCCCACAATCGACGGCTTTCCGTGCTCACCATATTCAAACACCGGCGGTTCCTCTATACCATACTCTCGGCGCAACCCTTCGCGCAACAACAGGTAGGCTGCCGCACACAAGCGCCTGCCCAGCTCCTGCCTATAGCGCATCATCTGCTCACGCCGCTGGTCCGACAACTCCGCCGCCACCTGCTCCAAGTCTATTTCGTCAATATGGTCGTTGATGTAAAACATTATAACATTACTCTTACTTTGATCAGAAGTTTCGCTTAAACCAAATTTTGAATACGGGATCTTCCAAAAAGACTTCGTCTTTCACGATGTCAACCATTTCTTTATTTTGCAGAGCTAATTTGATACGCGCAACATTCGACTTGCTACCCAGTTGATATTTTTCAAGGATTGATTTACTGCCAAAATCTGTTGTCACGC
>JAFRYZ010000045.1 GCA_017442825.1 Prevotella sp.
CACTCCCACCTTGTTAATACTTATGCGTGATAGAAATCTGCGTCCACGACCTCTGAGGCCAGTCCGCCAATGTCGGGATAATGGCTGAAATATGGCTCATTGATGCCTACCCATTCAACGTAGTAGCCGCCTTTGCAGTTGGTGTCAATGAATGACTGCACAAGTTCCGTGTCCATATCATTCAGCCCGCTGAAATCTCCGTTCTCAATCGCTGCTATCGCCCATGTGGGGATGGTGAATCTGTCAATGTACTGCATAATGTTCTCTGATTAGGGGTTAAAACTCAACTATCATCAGTCTGTTCTCCATCACCTGCTCATTGTAGGGGCATACCTGCTTAACCCACAGGTGTCCCTTGCCAAAGCCCCATGTAAGGTGTTTCTGATAAAGGCTTTTGAACGGGGTAAAGTCGAGTGATACCTCTAACTCCCTACGGGTCTTGGCAAGTATAACAAGGTTCATGAACTTGATGATTACTGCTGCGGTGTCGCTGTCCCAGTCGCAAATAGTGCTCTCTAATGTTACTTTCATAATGATGATGTCTTTTGAATGTGAATATTGTCGATGATTATAGTTTACCCTCTTCCCTATACGACATGTATGCTCCGTCACATACGATAACATGGTCAAGGAGGAAAATGCGCATCAGTTGGCAGGCATCCTTGATGGCTTTCGTGAGTTGGTCATCTTGTCTGCTGGGGTGCGTGTTTCCGCTGGGATGGTCGTGGGCTAACGCTATGATGGTGGCATTGCATAGTACCGCTTCACGCATGATGATACGGATGTCAACAGCGGTTTCAGTCAGTCCACCTCGGCTAATTGGCATTGCCTTAATGAGTTTGTAGGACTGGTTGAGGTACATCACCCAAAATTCCTCCACTTCGAGGTCTGCCATACGTGGGTGCATATACTCATAGATGGCCGTTGCAGTCGAGAGGGTAGGCTTCAACCCTACTGCGGCTTTTTGTCTGCGCTTACCCAACTCGATAGCGGCTTGTATCTTGCAGGCGGTGAACGTACCAACTCCCTCAACGTCGGTCAACTCGTCGAAACGTGCCTTGCCCAATGTGTTGAGGTTGTGGTCGAACTTCTTCAGCATGTGCTGCGCTACGTCAATGGCGGAATACTGCTGCGTGCCGCTGCCAATCAGAATGCTAATGAGTTCGGAGTCGGATAGGCTCTCTACGCCCATATTCTGCAATTTGTCACTTGGTCTGTCTGTCGGTGCCCAGTTCTTGATACTGAGCCGAATACTTGTTGCTGTGTTCATAATCAGTTGTATTGATAATTTGATGTTCTACGATAACTCTTTGTCTTGGCGAGAAAGAGCGTCATTCTTACGTCTGCACCAGCCTTTTGCATCTGCTCAATGAATGCGTTGGCGGTGGCACAGGTCGTACAGATGTCGTCTATCAGCAACACACGCTTGCCGTTGAAGTAGTCGGTGTCTATCTGCACGTTGCTCTCCTGGTCGTGTTTCTTGCTGATATGCACTTTCTCACGCTTGCCGATAACCTGCACATGTTCAAATCCGTTGATTGCTCCGCACATGGCGCATACGTCAGCGGAAAAACTCTTGTATCTCCTCTTGTTGGTCTGCTCACAACTGGCAGGGATGCACACAATGACCGTATTCGACAAGTCCATTGAGGAAAGAGCCCTTCCTACAATCCTCGAAGCCCAGCGTGAGGCGTATTTACGACCTGCCTTGAAGTCGAGAATATGGCGCATATTTTCCTGCGTGTCGAAGTCTGCACGGCGCATATAACGCTGCGGAACATAGTTCATGAGGGCTACTTTGAGCATGGCGGTAGGGGATTAGAGGATGATACGTGTAAGGAATAGCATCGTCCAGAATAAGGCTCTCAGAAGCCAAAGGACGAGTTTCACTACTGCCTTGAAGCAATACCACAGGATGCGGACTGCCCACAGGATGATGCGGTATGCGATGACTGCGATAACCGCTGCTGTTGTCATTGTACTGTTGTATGTCATAATCTTTATTTTTTATGTGGATCCAGGAGCTGTGAAGTGAAGTTCCTAATGAACTAATTCCGTTTCCTCGAATCCACCGTTTTTTTTCTGCGTCTTCCTATCGCCGTTTGTTCGTTCCTGCGGCTCCATCAAAGGTAGCAGAATTGGATTCGCAAAGTTTTTTCGGCGAAATACTACCCCCTTCAGCGGGTGTGGAGATTTCCCCGAAACCCCTTGGGGCCCGAAACTTTGCCATTCCAATTTGCGTTTTACCTTTGCCGCTGGAACGATCAAACATCAGGCGACAAGAAGACAAAATGCGGTGGTGCGGGAAACGGATTACGCGCCATTGGCTACTCCCTTTTTTGTATTCGTGGCAGCGAACCATACAAAGGGTCCGATAAGGGGGAATGTGTTCGTAAAAGGACACAAGAAGAGCGGGCGAGAACAAGAAATGGGCTGTCCTCACCTGCAATACTGAATACCCTTGTGGTTTCCAGTTTGCAAGTGAGGACAGCCGTTTTCGCTCGTCCGCCATCAGTCGGACGTGTTTCATAGCAAAAGCGTATCTTGCATACCGACAATGCTATGAAACTTGTCCGACGGCCACAATCCCTTTTACGACGGTTGGATGTGCTTTTCAGGTATTAGGTGGCGTATTAGATGGCAACGGTCATCTATCATTTATGTGCTAACTGTCAAAAGCGTGACCTTGTGAGATTTGTGAAAGCATACCGACAGAAGAAGGGAACAACCACA
>JAFRYZ010000046.1 GCA_017442825.1 Prevotella sp.
GTCCCTGTGTAATCCTGAGTTTCCCTCTCCAGCAGGTCGATTCCTCCTTCTTACAACAAAGGTAGGGAATCGAACCTTACTAAGCAAAAAAAAATCTATCTTTTTCTTAGACGCTGCAAACTTAGAGTGTTTTCCGTTGTTAAATATTTCCGTTTTTAGAAGGTATAAGGTTTTCTGTTATTCTTTACACTGTACGGCAGCCTGTTCAATGCCGAGGCCTGCCATATAGTTTTTGATATAGGCATTGAATCCCATCACATCTTCTTTTTTCGGAGCTATCTCCACCCCTTCGTTGCCGACGAAGACGACTTGGTCTAAGTAGTCGGACAGGGACAGCTTGTGGGGGTTGTTGACCTGATAGGCGGCTAACAGGGCGATGCCCCATGCTCCTCCCTCTCCTGCCGTCTCCATGACGGAGATGGGTGAGTTGAGGGCGGCAGCGAGGATGCGTTGTCCCACGCCCTTGGTCTTGAAGAGTCCGCCGTGTCCGGTGATACGGTCCACCTTCACCTGCTCGTCCTTAAAGAGGATGTCGTTGCCTGCTTTCAGTACTCCTACAGAGGCATAGAGATGGGTACGCATGAAGTTGGCCAGGTTGAACTTGTCGTTGGCTGAGCGCACGAAGAGCGGACGACCTTCAGCCAGTCCGGTGACAGGTTCGCCGGAGATGTAGTTATAGGAGAGGAGTCCGCCACAGTCGGCATCGCCCTCTAAGGCATGGTTGTACAACTTGCCGTAGAGCTCGTTCATATCGACAGGCATACCCATCAGCTGCTGGAACTCCTTGAAGATGGTCACCCACGCATTCAGGTCGGAGGTGCAGTTGTTGCAGTGTACCATTGCCACCAGACTACCATCGGGTGTCGTCACCATGTCGATCATCTCATAGGGTTTGGAGAGTGGCTTCTCCAGGACAATCATCGAGAACGAGGAAGTGCCGGCAGAGACGTTACCCGTGCGCTGCTTGACGGCATTGGTAGCTACCATGCCCGTTCCGGCATCACCTTCAGGCGGACAGAGCGGACAGCCTGCCTGCAACGTTCCCGACGGGTCGAGCCTGCGTGCTCCTTCTTCGGTCAGCACACCGGCATCGGCACCAGCAACGAGTACCTTCGGCAGGATGTCTGTCAATGTCCACGGGAAGCCTTTCGGGGCTATGAGTTCATTGAACTTGCGTACCATTGTGGCGTCATAGTCCTTTGTAGCGGGATCGATGGGCAGCATACCCGATGCATCGCCGATGCCCAGGACCTTCTGACCTGTCAGCTGCCAGTGAACATAGCCTGCCAACGTGGTGAGATAGCTGATGTCCTTCACGTGCGGCTCGTTGTCGAGGATGCACTGGTACAGGTGGCTGATGCTCCAACGCAGGGGGATATTGTAGTTGAAGAGTTCGGAGAGCGCAGCGGCAGCCTTACCCGTATTGGTGTTGCGCCATGTACGGAACGGCACCATAATCTCTTCCTGCTCGTTGAAAGCCATATAGCCGTGCATCATGGCAGAGAAGCCAATGGATGCCAGCGACGTGATCTCACAGTCGTACTTCGTGCGTACATCCTTCTGCAAGTCGGCATAGCATGCCTGCAGACCGTGCCACACCTCCTCGATGCTATACGTCCAGAGGCCGTCAACGAGTTGGTTCTCCCACTCGTAGGCTCCCTGTGCTATCGGCCTGTTCTCCTCGTCGATGAGTACTGCCTTGATACGGGTAGAACCAAACTCTATACCGAGAATGGCGTTACCTTGTAACAAAAGATCTTTTATATTCATTGTATGTCTTGTTATTAACAACGGAAAACACGGAAAACACGGAAAAATTAATTCAATAGTCGTTCAGCTACAGGCATTATGTCTGTATTAAAATTCTGCAGGAGACCAAGCTTGTACCCTGTAATTTTCAAATAGTTGATTACCTGAGCACGGTGAACATCGGTCAGTTCACTTACAGATTTTAGTTCGACTATTATTTTACCATAACAGACGAAATCGGCTACATATTCTTGTGCCAGGATATGCCCTTTATATTCCACATGAATCCTCTTCTCACGCTCATAAGGTATTCCGCGAAGAGCAAATTCAACTTCCAAGGCTTCTTGATAGACCTTTTCCATTAATCCCGGTCCAAGATTCTTATGAACCTCAAACATGGCACCATTGATCTCGTATGTTTCACGATCGTATAACATAGCAATTATCTTTTCCGTTATTCTTGCTTTGCTAGCTATTTGCAATTTCCGTGATTTCTTGCTCTGGCAAGCGCTGCGCGGTTACCTTTATTCTTGCTTTAGCTAGCACTTTGAAATTTCCGTGATTTCCGTGATTTCCGTTGTTCTTATTATTATCGTTGTTATCGTTGTTATGGTTACTTCAATGCCTTATTCAACATATAATACACCTCGTTGTACTGCAGCTGATGACGGAAGTTGCCGTAGGTGGTATCTTTGTCGATGCGCAGCATCTCGATCTCGGCAATCTCTGCATAGTCAATCCAGTATTCGGGTGTGATGTCGTAGGAGAAGCAGCTGTGGTGGGTGCCGCCGGCAAGGATCCATGCTGCCGTTCCTATCTCGAAGTTTGGCATAGGAATCCACAGGGCATTGGCTACGGGGAGCTTCGGCAGTGGCTTCGGCTCGATGCACTCCACATCGTTCACCAGCAGACGGAAGCGGTTGCCCATATCTACAACGGTAGCGGTGACTCCCTTGCCCACCTTGGAGTTGAAGACGAGGCGGGCGGTATAGCCTTTGCGTACGCCGATGCCGAGGAAGTGAACTTCCAGACGGGGTTTGTCGGCAGCGATGAGCGGACAGACCTCCAGCATGTGCGACTGCAGGATGCTCGACTTCTCGCCGTCGAAGTTCAGCGTGTAGTCCTCCAGGAACGAACAGCCGTTGGGCAGACCTTGTGTCATGAACCATACCGTGCGGTAGAGGGCGGCACTCTTCCAGTCGCCTTCGGCACCGAAGCCATAGCCTTCAGCCATCAGTCGCTGACTGGCAAGACCAGGAATCTGGTCGAAGCCTACGAAGTTCATGTCGTTGATGTCTACCTCACCGAGGTCGTCGAAGTTGGTGGTGAAACCTTTCGCACCCTCGTCTTTCAGGACGCGGCGGATGGCAATCTCTGCCTTGGCAGCATTCTTCACCTTCTGCCAATAGACCTCTTCCCCACTCTCGTCGATCTTGATGGTATAGAGTTGCTTGTATTCCTCTACCAGGGCATCAGCCTCTTCGTCGGTCACCTTCTTGAAATAGTCCATCAACGAGCTGACGGGATAGTAATCGACATGGTAGCCCAGTCGCATCTCTGCCTCTACCTTGTCGCCGTCGGTGACAGCCACATTGTTCATCTGGTCACCGAAACGCAGGATGCGCATGTCGTGAGCGTCAGCCCAGGCGGCTGCCACACGTGCCCAAACGGCAATCTGCTGCTGCGGGCGCTCGTCTTTCCAATAGCCGCTGACGACCTTGCGCGGACGGCGCAGACGGGCACAGATATGTCCGAACTCGCGGTCGCCGTGAGCACTCTGGTTCAGGTTCATGAAGTCCATGTCCATCGTGTCCCAAGGTATCTCGGCATTATACTGGGTATGGAAATGCAACAACGGCTTCTTCAGCTGCTGCAGACCGTGAATCCACATCTTCGCCGGTGAGAACGTGTGCATCCAGGTAATGATACCGATACACTTCGCATCGTTGTTGGCAGCCTTCATGACAGCCTCGACCTCGTGCGAACTGTTCACCGTACCTTTATATACTATCTTGACGGGAATGATACCTGCGGCATTCAAACCGTCCACCATCTCCTGTGAGTGTCCGTCAACGATCTTCACGGTCTCACCTCCATAGAGCAACTGGGCACCAGTCACCCACCAAACTTCAAAATTTTCAAATGCTTTCATATCTTAAACTTTAAAATTACAAACAAGCCCTTCGGGCGATTAAAACGATTCAACAAATTATTCTTTAATCATATGATGATGACTAAAATAGCGCCTTACGACTTTTAGACTTTCTTCACCAAAATTTAAAAGGATACCAACCTGCAATCCTGATGCCTTGAGATAATTTATCAATTGAGCTTCATGCTCAGGAAGGATTTCCTTTACAGCTTTCAACTCTACGATAACCTGATTATAACATACAAAATCTGGTCTAAAATAAATATCCAGTTTCACATCACCCATATATACGGGAAGTTGTTTCTCACGCTCATACGGAATATCCTTCTTTTGCAGCATATGTTCAAACCCTTCTTGATATACAGGTTCTGTAAAGCCCTGGCCTAAAAGTCTATGAACTTCCATTGCTGCACCAACGATATGATATGTTTCTTTCTCGTGTAACACTAAGATGAAATCTGTATAATCTGTACAATCGCCCGAAGGGCTTGTTTTTTTTATTCATAAGAACGCTTACTATGGTCAGCGGAAACGCTGACCATAGTAAGCGTTCGGTCCGTGTTTGCGAGAAAAATGCTTTTCGACGAGCAGGGGATTCATCGTTGTGTCGGGGTTCACCATGAACGAGACGAAGGCCATCTTGGCAACTTGTTCCGTGACTACGGCATGATAGACCGCTTGGTCGGCATCCTTGCCCCAGGCAAAGGGTCCGTGGTTTTTCACCAGTACGGCAGGGGTATGCACGGGGTTGATGTTGTCGCGACGGAAACGGTTGACGATGACCACGCCCGTCTCCTTCTCATACTCCGGCATCTGGTCGGCAGTCATGCTGTCGGTACAGGGTATGCAGTCGTGGAAGTAGTCGGCATGTGTCGTTCCGATGTTGGGGATGTCCTTACCTGCCTGTGCCCAAGCCGTGGCATAGGTGCTGTGGGTATGAACGATACCACCCAACTCTGGGAACTCCTTATATAAAATAAGGTGTGTGGGTGTATCTGACGACGGATTCAGGTCGCCTTCGACGACCTTTCCCGTTTCAAGGTCTACCACCACCATGTCGCTCGCCTTCATGTCGTCGTAGCTGACACCCGACGGTTTGATAACCACCAGTCCCTTCTCACGGTCGATGGCACTGACGTTTCCCCATGTGAATATCACGAGATTGTGCTTCACCAAGTCAAGGTTGGCACGGAATACTTTTTCTTTCAGTTCTTCTAACATACGCTTTACTTTTTTTAAAAAGAAGTTATCGCGGCAAAGCCGCTTGGAAGTTAGAGGAAGTTATCGCAGTCTCCGACTGCTTGGGAGTTATCGCCCCTATGGGGCTTGGACGTTAGGTTTTCTCATTTGCAGATACTATTGTCCTTTTAACTTCGCGGCGTAGCCGTATAACTCCCTTTTAACTTCAGCCGCGTAGCGGCTAACTCCCCCCTCCCTAGACAGGGAGGGATGGGGAGGGTCTTTTTTACCACAGCACCTTATAAAGGATGCACAAGATGAGGATGACGGCAAAGGCACCGATATTGAAGATGCGGTCGGTCTTGAAGATCTTCGTCTCCACACCGATAGACTTCCGGTCCTCTACTTCGTCCAAGGCATTGCTCACCAGGAACTTATAGATACAGTACAGGAAGGCACCCATGAAGAGGAATGCCTCGAAGCCCAGATGGCGGAGGTCATCATAGAAGAAGCCCATGACGCCCAACACCAAAGCTGCTGTTGACAATCCAAGACTGTAGTGTGCCCATTTGAAGAGAACGCGTCTGGTCTTCTCGGGTACCACCGGTGCTGGCTTGGTATCTTTCGACATGTATGACAGTCCGAAGAAGATGACCACCAGACAGATGAACACATACCCCATGCGGAAGAGGAAAGGTACCTCAGGCATCATGAACTTAAACAGGATGGAGAAGACGAACGTGCCGACGGCAGTAACAACAGCCGCGATGGCACTGGCGCGCTTCCACAACAGACCGAGTCCGAAGATCACCACGATACCCGGATAAACAAATCCGGAATATTCCTGAATCACCTGGAAGGCCTGGTCGGCACCGCCCATGATAGGATAGACTGCCACAAGAGCTAAGATAAGGGCACTGACAGAGGTGATACGACCTACATGTACCAGTCGCTTCTCTGAGGCGTTCCTGTTAATAAACTGCTTGTAGATATCCATCGTGAAGATGGTTGAGGTGGAGTTGAACATGGAAGCCAGCGACGAGATGACGGCAGCTGTCAGTGCAGCAAACGACAGACCTTTCACGATGATTGGTGTAAAGTTGCGGATGAGGAACGGATAGGCATCGTCTGAACGTTCGATGGAACCTGTCAGGTTGGTCAACAGCTCATGAACGGGAACTCCGTTGTGCTGGCCGTTGATGATGTAATAGGCACAGACACCTGGGATGCAGACGATGAACGGAATCAAAATCTTCAGGAAGGCAGCGAAGATCATACCTTTCTTGGCTTCGTCGAGCGACTTGGCAGCAAGACCTTTCTGAATGATGTACTGGTTGAAACCCCAGTAGCCGATGTTCGTCAGCCACAAAGCTCCGACGATGACCACGATACCCGGGATGTCAAAATAGGGGTCGGAACCAGGCTGTGTCGTCAGTGCCTGACCGGTAGCGTTCATCACACCGTCAATATCGGGATACAATTCGGCATTACGTTCCACCACCAAGTTGAAGTGGTGGTCGCCGCTGATACCCGTCAGATGACCGAAGATTTCCTGGAAAGCACCTATGGCACCTCCTTCTATACCTAATGAGTCACCGATGACGTCGAGGGCTGCGTATGCCGTAATCAAGCCACCGCCGACCAGGAAGGTCACCTGCATGACGTCGGTCCATGCCACGGAAGCCAAACCGCCGTAGATGGAATAGATACCCGCGATGAGGAACAGGATGAAGATAATCCACATCAGGGTCATGTCCACGTTCATACCCAGGAAAACACCGGATACGGTAGGCAGACCGAGAATCTGCTTGATGGCCAGTGCACCGAGCCATGACACGGAGGTCAGGTTGATGAACACATAGAGGAACAGCCAGAAGATGGAGAATGCCAATCCTACACCCCAGTTGTAACGCTCGCGGAGGAACTGCGGGATGGTGAAAATCTTCCGTTCAATCATGAGCGGCAACAGGAATTTCGCCACGACGATGAGCGTTGCTGCCGCCATCAGCTCGTAGGCAGCCATAGCGATACCCGACTTGAAAGCCGAGCCCGACATACCTATAAACTGTTCTGCCGAGATGTTGGCAGCGATGAGTGAGGCACCCACTGCCCACCAAGTCAGGGTGTTACCGGCAAGGAAGTAGTCGGTGGATGATTTCTCTTGTCCTTTCTTGCCGCGCGACAGGAACATGCCCAAGCCGACAAGAATCACAATGTAAATAGCAAAAACGGCATAGTCTGCCCATGCAAAACCGTTATTGCTTAGCGCTTGAATAATTTGATCCATTGGTTGTTAGTTATTTTTGATTGTGAATTATTATTTCTGAAGTTATCGCAGCTACGCTGCTTGGGAGTTCTTCGCAAGCGAAGCGAGCAAGCTCGTATCTGCCCCTTTGGGGCGAAGTTATCACGGTTTTCAACCGTGTGGAAGTTAAAAGGACAATAGTTTTATTCATCGTGAACTCCTTTGTTTTCGACTATAGCCTTACAATAAGCATTCAGCAAAAAACTGGCATTGTTAACATGATTTTCTAGTCGCGAGAGCGACATAACTTCCGTTAACTTCGCGGCAAAGCCGCATAACTCCTCTCAATCTTTGATTGAGAATTTATATGCCGCATGGCTATAATACTTCTCGCCTGGCTTCAGCGTCGGCTGCACCCAGTCTTTCTTGTTTGGGGAGTCGGGATACTTCTGACTCTCCAGACAGATGCTGACATGTTTCGGATATTTCAGTCCGTGCTTACGCACGATGTCCGCATCGCGGCCTACACCTTGGAAGTTACCACTATAGACCTGAACGCCTGGTTCGTTGGTGAACATCTCCATAAAGATGCCCGTCTTCGGACTGTAGAGTGAGGCGCACACCTGCGTGTCGTCGCCCTTGCCGTCCTTGAAGGTGTTCAGACAGTAGTTATGGTCGAAGCCGCCGGCATTCTTCACCTGGTCGTAGGCTGAGTTGATGCTGTCGCCCACGGCATGCGGTTGACGGAAGTCCATCGGTGTGCCCTCGACGCTGCGAATCTCACCGGTGGGGATAAAGGCATTGTCCGACGGTGTGAAGTTGTCGGCATTGACATACAGCACCTGGTCGTAGGCAGCCTGTGTGAAGTCGCCGCTGAGGTTATAGTAGTTATGGTTGGTCTGGTTGATGATGGTCTCCTTGTCTGTCGTTGCCTCCCAGGTAATGTCGAGGGTGTTGTCAGCGGTAACCTTGTAGGTTGTCGTTGCCGTCACTGTTCCAGGGAATCCGTTCTCGCCGTCTTCAGCCTTGATGGTCAGCTTCAAGATGCTGTCGCCCACCTGCTCGGCATCATACACACGGTTCATCCACCCCGATGTTCCACCACCGTGCAGACAGTTCTCACCGTCGTTCTGCTTCAGCTGGTAGGTCTTGTCGCCCAACTTGAACTGTCCTTTGGCTATGCGGTTGGCATAGCGGCCTACGCTGGAACCATAGTCAGAGGGTGAGTTCAGGGTGTCGGCATACTGGGCAATGTTGTCGAAGCCCAGCACCACGTCTGTCGGTTTACCGTCCTTGTCGGGAACGACCAGCGACACCACGCGACCGCCGTAGTTGGTGATGCACACCTCCATGCCGTTGTTGTTCTTCAGCACATAGAGTTTTGTCGTCTTACCGTTGATAGTGGAATCGAAAGCGGCTGGGTCCAAACCCGATACCGTCAGCTTGCTCTCCTGTTGGGTAGAGCAAGCGGCTGTCAGCAGAGCGCCGAAAGCCAGAAGCCATAAAGTCTTTTTCATATCATTTAGGTTGTTACTATCTTTGTTTAAAAACTCCTGCAAAGATAGCAAAAACCGAATGCAGAACAAAAAACTTACCCACAAAAACATGCGGATAAGTAAAAATTACACCTTTCTTATCAAAAATCACGGAACAGCGAAGTATTTTTTAGAACTACGTAACCGCGCAGCGACTGAAAGAATTTAACGAATATTTTAAGGAACAACGGGAACAGCGAAGTATTTTTAGAACTACGTAACCGCGAAGTGACTGAAAGAATGAAACGAATTTTTTTAAGGAACAACGGAAAACACGGAAAACACGGAAAAGATAATTATTTGTCGAACACGTGTTCAAAAGTTTCCGTGCTTTCCGTGTTTTCCGTTGTTAAATATTTCCGTTGAATCGTTTTAATCGCCCGCAGGGCTTGTTTAATTGTCAATTGTCAATTGTCAATTGTGAATTGTTTCACCGAACGACCTTCTTGCCATTGTGGATATAGATGCCTTTCTGCGTCGGCTTCCCGCTGAGTCTTCTGCCGTCCAGTGTGTACCAAGCGCCAGCCTTAATTGTCAATTGTGAATTGTGAATTGTCAATTGTGAAATCCCCGTCGTCTCCATTCCCATCAGGTATTTGCAGGCATCTACCAGTACCTGTGCACCGTCGGCGGTGATACTTGCCAACGAGTATTCGCTGAGTCCCACGCAGAGCAGCGGTTCTGACAGCGTCGTACCGTTATAGGTGCCGCCGGCAGGCAGTTCGAAGATGCTCTGTCCGTTGGCAGACACAGGGGTGGCTATCTCCGTATAGGTCGAGGCATTCGTCCACTGGCTGATATACGTCACCGCATTGGTTGTCACCGACGAGAAAAACGTCACCTGTCCATCGCTGACGGTGACATTGGCAAAGATGGGATGGTCGGCTTTCACAATCTTCATGGCAGCATCCTGCGTGTTCTGTGCTGTTCCCCAGCTCCACACGCCGTTCTTCATCACCCACGGCTTCAGCAGGAGCACGGGTTTTCCTATCCCTTTCAACTTCGTCATGGCGGCGAGGTTGCTACCCGGGACACTACTGATGACAATCATGTCGAAGGCACTATAGTCGTCGTTGCCGTTATTAGCATCAGCCACTTCCACATTGAAAGCCCCGCGCAGGGCTTCCAGCACGGGTGCATCGGCAGCACTGTTGGGAACGGTGACATAGGCTATCGTCGTTCCCATGTCGGGACGCACGTTGATGGTGATGGTCATCGTCATGCTCTGTACGTCTTCGGGCTGCTGTGTCTTCACAGTGATGGTATAGGTACCTGCTGCCGTCGGCGTTCCGCTGAGGGTGATGGTCTTCGCATCGGCATCGGTCTGTGCCGTCATTCCTTCGGGCACACCCTCTACGATAGCACCTGTAGCACCACCGCTCCAAACGATGATGATGTCTTTCACTGCCTGTCCCTCCTTGATGTTCTGTGTGCTGTTGCCACTCTCACAAGTCACTACAGCCGGATAGTTCAGCACGTCGCCATATTCGAAACATCCCAGATCGGGAGCCGAACCGGAATAAGGATAAGGATAGGGCAGGATGACGCCCTTGTCTATCATGTCGCTCCCTTCCACCAGGCGCAGCAGCGGTGTCTCAGCCAAGTTGCCGTCGGCCTGACGGGGAAAGAGTATCAGGTTCGCATAGTCTAACGACTGGAAGTCGGCTTCTGTACAGCTGATGCCACTGATGTTCCATGAGTTGTTCACGTCGGTAATCTCACGACAGCGGAAGACATGTGCACCACCCGGTGTCAGACAGTTCTTGATGGTCAGCACACCGTTGTTCTCGGTACTGAAGTTATAGTCGCTACCGTTCTTATATGCCGTACAGTTAAAAATCTCCATCGTACCGTTGTTGTTGTTCTGGTCGAAACCGCGCTCCGTGTTGGCAACAGCCAGACAGTTCACCGCACGCACCACGTTGTTCGAATAATTGCCGCCCAGTTTGAAGCCGTTGCCATTGCCATTGTTGAGATAGTGTTCTATGGTCACCGTCACAGGCGTGTCTGCCTTACGGAATGTCACCTGCTTGCCCGCCCCCTCAAACTGCTGGAACCAGCTTTTGTCCGTCTCGTAGCGCGGATGGTTGCGCATGTCGTACTCCTTCGGGCCGTTGTTGTAGCAGACGCAATTCTCCAGCACCGTCACCGTACCGTCCTGACTCACGCGGTCGAAGAAGTCCCAGCCGTCGTCGGAGTTGTTCCAGGCACGACAGCCACGGTAGATGTTGCCCCCACCGGTATATTGCTTGTCGGCAAAGCCGTCGGCATTGCCGCCGAAGTCGTTTGCCAGCTGGTAGTCGAAGTTGTCGTGCGAATCGCAGTTCTGTATCAGGTTGTTGCCGCCAGCCTTCATCTGGATGCCCGTATCACCGTTGCCGTAGGTCTCTATCTGTTCGAAGGTGCAGTAGCTGCCGCTGTTGTGCAGTGCGTTCTTACCCGTATAGCGGATGGTAAGACCTTTGATGTGGAGATATGTCGTACCGCTCTTCACCTCAAAACCTCGGCTGCCATAGGCTTGCTTGCGGAAGTCGAAGATGGGTTTCTCGCCTGGTGCATTGAAGATGCACACAGGTTTCTCCTTCGTTCCCTGCTTACTGATGTTGACGGTGTTGGTGAGGTCATACTGACCACCAAGGCAGTACAACACATCGCCAGCTCCTATCGCCTGTACCAGCGACGTGAACGAACCAGCTTTCTCATACGACGAACCGTCACCCGTTCCATTGGGTGCACAATAATAATCCTTGGCAAAACAGCCTGTTGCCGTCAGCCACAACACCATAAATACCAGATACTTTCTCATATTCTTACCATCCGTTTTGATTTCTGCCTGCAAAGGTAATACATTGTTACCAAACCGCCAAAAGATTATAACAACAGTCACCGCGAAGCGCATTCACTTCCTTTTTTGAAACAACTTATGCTAAAAGCCTTTGACCTTAGACCTTTGACTTTATAAAAAAGGAAATATTTAACAACGGTAACCGCGAAGCGCTTGCCAGAGCAAGAAAACACGGTAATCGCGTAGTGCTTGCAGAACGAAGTGGCGCAAGAAAGCACGGAAATTTTGAACTGCAAATGAAACGAATCTCTTTCCGTTTTTTCCGTGTTTTCCGTTGTTCCTATACTATTCGTGGAATTCTTGCGCCGCTTTGCTTGTAAAGTAATCGCGAAGCGCTTGCAGAGCGGAGCGGCGCAAGTAATCGACGAAGTCGCTTCGCTTGTCGAAGAATTGTCAATTGTCAATTATCAATTGTCAATTGAATTGTCAATTCCATTGACAATTATAAATTGTTTCAGCGGACCACCTTCTTGCCCTGCACGATGACAATCCCCTTATAGCCTTTTCCGACCTTCTGACCAGCGAGGTTATAGTAACCACTCCCCTCGCCCTTTGGAGCGGGGTCGGGGGTGAGGCTGTTTATCCCCGTCGTCTCTTCTGCGGCAAAACCCTTGAACTCGCGAGCTTGCTGAGCAGACAGCTTCAGGAAAGCCTTGCCGACGGCAATCACCTTTCCCGCCTCAGCCTTCTGGAAGCCCACCTGTCCGCTGTTCGTCTTCACATACTTGTAAACCAGGTCGTTGTCATAGTCTTCTTGCGTCACGGTATAGGCTGCCGTTGCCGTACCCTGCAACAGATTCCCAACACCCTGTGTCACTTCACCCGTAGCCACAGGCACTTCATAGGTCCCTGCAGCACCCTTCACGATGATGCCTTCACCTGCAGGAACCTGTTCAACAGCCTCCAGATGCACATACTTGTCCGTCTTCAGTGTGGCTGCATACGCCGTAATCCCCGTTACGCCAGTAAAGTCTAACGCCTCAGTACAACTGAACGACGCTGATCCGGCAGCGGTAATCGTCACAGGCACCGTCGTTGCAAGGGTGGTACAGTAGCCGGAGTAGGTATCAGCAGATTCCGAAAACCAATCTATAGAGATGTTCAACATATAGACGGCACCATTATTAGACCGCATGCCGATATAGGCATAATCGCCTGTGATTGTCAGTTCTCTCGTATCGCTCGTGTTGACAAGACTGCCAATCTTCGTACCCTGCTTGCTCGAACTATACAAATCCGTTGCTGCCGTATAGGGGGTATTCTTACCGTAAATGTCAACGGTTCTTTCTACGGTGACGTTTTCCGGCCATGTTATTGCCACTTTCGTCACCTTTCCACCAGAAATGGTGGTAACAATGCCACTATTACTGTAATTAGACCGCATCTGAATCTCTCCATTATCCGATGTCGTGCTATTCCCGGCATAGACAGCAGAAGAAGTAAACGCCTTACCCGTCCAGTCGCCATAAGTTTTTTGTCCGATGCCTTCTGGCGTCAGCACATCCGTCAGGGTAGCCGCCCCTCCGGGTATCTTCCGTGCAAACACGGCAAAGTACGTCACGTCTGCCGTTCCCATCGTGGCTTCGGTAGTAAGATCAGCGGGGGCTGATGCCTGCACTGCTGGCAGTTCCGTAGCCGTCCAACCCATGAAATAGTAGCCGTCGGGATTGGTCACGTCGGGGAAAGCGATTGCCCCACCCTCTTTGACATCAGCCGTCGATGTGGTGCCGTTGATGCTGAAGGTAGCAGTGTGCTCGGGCGCTGGTGTGTCATCCTCTACCAACTGATAGACTACGATGGCATGTGGATAAGTCGATAAGTTGGATGTAGCATACGCCTTATATGCATGAGAAGTAGAACTCGTGAAACCCAGGAAACGGTCTGAATTGCTTGTGTTCTGAATAAGAACGGTTCCGTCGGTCTGGAAATTAAATGCCCAAACAGAACCGGAATTACTCAATGACAAATTAGTGTTACTGTTATTCGTGAGAAGTCCGTTTGTTCCCTTGTTGACGTTGCGCATCTTAAAACCATTGGTTGTCGATTCCAGTTTCCAGACATACGCCTCAGTTCCTGTCAGCCCCGTCGTCTTATAGTCGTTGGTACATTGCAAGGCACTCGACGTAATGGTGTTGGTCATCACATACCCGTCTTGTTTGAAGACATACAGACCATTATTCTCAACAGATGTTACTTTTGTCAATTTATATGTAACGTTCTGTCCCCACGCATGCACGGCGCCGGTAAGGAGGAAAAGCAACAGCAAAAAATAGGATTTGGATTGTAGTGATGTGAACTTCATTGTTATATTTTTTTAATTGTCCGCAAAATTACCCACTTTCTCCATAACAACCAAACAAATACAACGAAAATTCTAATTCAACACCGAAAAAACACGGATTTCTCCTTGACTCCTCGGCTCCTTAGAAGGTCCATCAACGTACGCAGACGGTATAGGATTCCCACGTCAATACGAGCATAGTTATTTCTATCAGGCATCATTAGAATGCCATAGGTAACTTAGAGTGTAATCCGTGGAGAAAGAAACGTCTGAAAGTTCAATAAAGAAACCATAGGTTTCACTCCAGATCTTCCTTCCTTCCCAGCATATTCAGGGAGATGTGTAGGTTCACGGCAGCACAGCCCAGGGCAGCCAGGGCAATCCAAAGAACGAAAAGGTCCTTGACCACTTCCTTCTTTTCATTGACAGTTTTCTTTTTCATAGAAGCGTTATTTCTTGATTATTTAATTCTGGCAAACTCATCGAGGACAAAGTTACTGAATTATTTTGTATTGGCGACGATTTCTGTAAGTATTTTGACGCCATGATGGAAAAAACTGTGTTCAGCAAAAAAAACTGCGGTTACTATTAAAAGAAGTAGAGCTGTCCATGCGGACAGCCCTACTTGAATTCTATTCCTCCCCTAAACAGGGGAGGTTAGGAGGGGTCTTTCTCTTATTCGTCCCAGACACCTTTGGTTGTTTTACCATTGATCTCTTCTGGGGTGTCCCATACGCCATGCTGGCGGGCAAGGTCCACACTCGGTTCGTTTTCGTCGATGACGGGGTCTGACACAGCTGCCAGCAGTTCCTCATCCATTTCCGTTGCCTTCAGTGCAGGCTGTATATAAAATTTCTTTTCCATAATCAAATGTATTTAGAGTCCCTCCTCCCCTTAACAGGGGAGGTCGGGAGGGGTCTTATTTCACGTACTTCTTTCCATTCTTAACAACGATACCCTTGTATCCCTTGCCGACCTTCTGACCAGCGAGGTTGTAAACAGGTGCATCATTGTCCATTGTCAATTGTCCATTGTCAATTGCCTCAATGCCCGTTGAGATGTCTTCATCAAAGATATCGATGAATTCGCGAGCCTGAGCCTCAGAGAGCATCAGATAAGCATGACCTGCCTGGCAAGTCCAATCTACCTTAGCCTTCTGGAAGCCTACAACACCAGCGTTTGTCTTCACATACTTGAATACCTTTCCATATTCTGCAGAAGTTACGGTAAAGGTGTTCTCGCCTGTACCTACCAACAGGTTGCCTTCAAGCTCAGCAACGTCGCCTGTAGCTACGGGAACCTGATAAGTACCCTCAGCACCCTTCACGATGACACCAGCACCGGCAGGAACCTGTTCTACTTCATCCAAGTGAACATAGCTGTCTGACTTCGAGGTAGCCTTGTAAGCGGTAATTCCCTCTACCTGACTGAAGTCAAGTGCCTTGTCACAGCTGAACGATGCAGCACCGGCAGCGGTGATAGTAACGGTAACGGTCGAAACAGGAGCGGTTGTAACCTTCTTATACAACTGAATAGCTTGCTGTCCACTCTTATAGTAACGGAAGCGCAAGTTGTCACTTGCATAGTTATAACGCATAGTACAACCGCCAGAAGCCGTTATTACCACATTGCCGCTTTCATCAATCGTAATAGAACTGTTTACCATTTCTGTATCTTTGGCATCAAGACCATTAGCATAGCTTGTCTTGTCAATATATTTACCTGACGAACTTACGATGGTATAGCCATTAGTTACAGCTGTAATCGTAAACGTAGCAGCATCTACATCGGCAGAAGACTCAATTTTGTCGTCTGTAATAGTCACAGCAACACCGTTATTTGCCGCATCAAGGGTTTCAAGTGCACTATTGAACGCTACAGAACTATGGGTTGCATCACCAGCATAAACAATCAGGTATTCACCATCCGTAATATCAGCTGTAGAGGTTACCTTCTCGTATACTACACTGGGTGCATTCGGGTCAACCACCTTAATGGGATAGCTTGTTGTAGCTTCCTTATATTTATTGTTGCCAGCAAAGGTAGCGGTAATCGTTGCCGTACCTGCAGCCAAAGCTGCAATCTCACCTGTCGTTTCGTCTACCAAGACTATGTTGTCATCGGAAGAAGAATAAGTAACGTTGTTTGTTATAGCGGTGCTATTTGGCGTTGCAGTTACAGTATAGGTTGCCGTTTCATTGAGGTTGATGGTCTTAGGAACGCCCGTGAACGCAAGCGTTACATCTATACGCGTATCCGTAACCGTAACAGGCAGAGTAGCCGTAACAGCCTTGTAGTCGTCGTTACCTGCAAACGAAACGATGACATTAGTTGTTCCTTCCGACAAGCCAGAGACTGTGCCCCCATTCCAATCGGCGATGGTTGCGTCTTCCGACGAGTAGGTCAGCTCTACTTCACCTGCCGAGCAGGTAGCGGTAAGTACAGCTGTTTCGTTCCAAGAAACTTCCAGTTCGGTAATATCTTCGCCTTCACCATTCTGGAAAGTAATAGTCGGTGTCGGCTTAGTCGTCAAGGAAACAATGTAGTTGCCAGAAGCCATCCGATTGACATTGCTGCTGGTTTGTAAGTTACCATAAACCGTAACAATATCCCCAACTGCAATTTGGTCTTCAGAAGTAAAATCTGCGTTATCGAGATACCTACCACGATAGATGGTCATCTCGCTGGTTCCATCAGAAATAGTATAAGTAGCATTTTTGTATTGTGTACTTACTTCTGAAATGGAAGAAATTGTACCCTGAACATAAACACCCTCAGCGGCTGTAGCAGCAAGAGCGTCAGTTACAGTGTAAGGATTGTTCTCCGTACCCGGAGCGTTCGGGTCTTCGTTCGTAACAGTCAAAGTATAGGTAGCCGTAGATGGCTTGTAGTTGGTTTCATCGCCATCGTAAGAAGCAGTGATTACCGTAGAACCAGCACCAACAAGTGTTACAGTTCCATCTGCAGCAATCGTAGCAACACTCTCTGTTTCAGAACTCCAAGTTACGCTTGCACCATCGATAGCGGTCTCATCTGCCAAAACAGTAGCGCTCAGAGTACCTGCGGCAGTACCCTCATAAAGATCGGTATTGGTAATACCGCTATCGTCAATGGTTATAGACGTAGCTGTACGAGTGTCGCTGGGGTCGGAAGTTTTATAGTAAACTTCTATCTTAGTAATCTGAGCATTGTGAGCGGATGTCACCTTCAGTGTATATTGGGTTCCAGCAGCTTGATAATCAGAAGCTATCTCATAAGTATTAGTACCTGTCGAACCAGTCGTTTGTGTACTAACGGCATTTTCACCAACAAAGACATTCATTTTAGTACTACTAGAAGCACCACTACGACCAGTCACTACAATCTTTTCAACAGGACTGGAATAAATGGGGAAATTAATATAAGCACCTGACTTTCCAAGCATAAAGTAGCCAGTATTCATTTTAAAGTTGTCAGGACCAGAGCCAGAGAAACTGACGGTACCATCAGTTAGCACCCCATTGCTTACTGAAAAATCATTCGCAATGTCATACGTGACATCCTGCGCACTAGTAGATCCTACCCCCACGACCATGCATAGCATAAGTAGGAGCCATGATTTGAAATAATGTAATTGTTTAAACATAATGAATATAATTTATTTGGTTTGATTTTGTCAATGAGTAATGCAGCTGTGACTTCGTAACAAATAGTTGTCAGCTGTTTTCCTTGGTACTGCTTATAACCATGTTATAAATACAGCTGCAAAGATACAGAAAAAGAATGGAACGGCAAATGATTTTGAGAATTATTTAAGAAGCAACGAAATCCTAAAGGTTGATTGTGCGCCAATAACTCCATGAAACCCAGCGAGATAAATAACAGGTATTTAAGTAATACAAAAGCGAACACACAAATATCACGAAGTCATATAGACAGACCATTCTTTGCAAGCAGAGCGCTGCAGCCCCCAACCCCCTAAAGGGGGCATTACATAAAAAACAAACAAGCCCTTCGGGCGATTAAAACGATTCAACGGAAATATTTAACAACGGTTACCGCGAAGCGCTTGCCAGAGCAAGAAAACACGGAAGACCTTTGACTTTAAACAAAACAAGCCCTGCGGGCGATTAAAACGATTGAACGGATTTCAATAGAGAACACAGAAAACTCCTAAACTCCTTATACAACAATATTACAAATGAAACGAATGAAAATTGTATCAAAATAGATTTTGCAAATAAAATAATATCATAATATCATTTTGCGCTGTA
>JAFRYZ010000047.1 GCA_017442825.1 Prevotella sp.
CTTCTTGACAGTTTCAGAGCGCTTGCCCTTTGCCTTCACTACATAGACGCCTTGGTAGACGTGCTTCAGAGAGAGTTGGTAGAACTGACGGGATGTGTGGTCTGCATCGATGAGCTGACCCTGAAGGTCATAGACGGCAATGCCGTCAAGCAGGGTACTGCTCTTCACGGTGACGACACCACTGGAAGGACTGTAGTTGATGCGGATCTGCTCCTCGTCGGCGTAAGTCGTTTCAATACTTGTGGGCTTGATGTAGTTCCTGTCCCTAAAAGTGATGAAGCTGACCTTGGAATAGGGATACTCCGTTGGCCAATTAGTATTCCATATACGCACGCCACTGTTACTGAAAGTAATCTTGTTCAGACCATCCAATTGATACAACTCGGCTTCATTATTGTTCTTGGTATAAACATACAGTATGTCGTCGTCATCTGTGTTTTGAGAAAACACTGATGTGGTTACCATAGTAATAAGTAATGCGATTAAAAATGTATAAAGTTTCATTATTATCTCTCCTTTAAGTCCATAATGAGTTTCGGGAGTCAATATAACCCCCGAAACGTCAGTTACTCACTAAACATTATTTCACCTACATCATAACCTTCTTTTTCAAACCAATTGCGAATGTTCTTCTTTGCAGTTTCAATTTGCTCGGGTACATTTGGATTGTAGAATGAAATGGTTTCTTCCTTTGACAGTTCGCCAATCTTTCCTTTAATTGTTTTTGTCTGCATAATGTATTCTTTTTTTCCTAAGCAACAACCCCAGACTCAGATGTTCAACTATAAATAGATTGTGTTCTGTACATAATACAAAAAAGTGTGGGTCGCTGTACCAGTTGCTCGTCCCACTTCTCAAGGCGTCTCGCATTGCCCGTCTGTCAAGGATGAACAACGCAGAAGCCCACACATGCATGTATATGAACATACCGCTTGCATCTTATATACAGATACAATACGGGCTGTTATAAACATACCCATGAGCATCTACCGTTGCTTTGCTTTTTGACAGACTTCTATGTTTGCGAGACATTTGAGAAGTCAAAGAACAAAGCGTCTGAATAGACACTTTCTCATATATGTAGTCCCACCCTCCCTGCTTCTGCCAGAGTGGAGCTTTCGCCCTTACTTTAGCATCGCTTTCAGATGAAGACACTGCAAAGATAAGGAATATTCTTTCTTCTGCCAAGAAAAAGGAAGGAAAATTGTGCCATCTATTTGACCGCCACACTGCGTTTACGAACACAAAGAAACACAGGATTGTAGGAATAGCCATAGAATCCTATAAATCCTTTGTTAGAAAATGGTTTCTTCTCTGCTGTCGCAGCAAAAGAACGACGACAGGGCTATAGCTAAAATACCCATTTTTAAGTATTGTGCAAGCAGCATAAAGGCGATAACTTTGCAACCTGCAAAGTGATGGCTGTGTCCTGTCCGATTACGGCAGGGAAGGCAGTACACCTTATTTAATGATTTACACATTCACAACCATGTCATTCAAGAAGTATTTCATGATTCTCACGGCTGCCGTCTTGCTGTCGAGCACGATGAACGCAGCAGAACAGACAGACTCTATCACACTGAGCATCCAAGCTATGCACTGTGGCAAGTGTGTTCACAAAGTCAGTAACATCCTGCGTGCCAACACCGGCATAGAGACCTACACATTCGACGAGGAACGCCGCACGGTATCAGTTGCCTTCAATCCGCAGCAGACCTGCAAAGACTCTATCATGGCTCAGTTGGCTGCCACCAAGCGCTACATCCCCAAGGTGTATAGTGCCGACGAGGTGATGCCGCGCACCATCCGCCAGCGTGTTGCCGACATGCATTGCGACAAGTGTGCGCACCGTATTGTCGCCCACTTCACCGCCATGAACGGCATCGACTCCGTAGCTACCGACACCGAACAACACAACGTGCTGATACGCTACGATGCCAACAAAACGCGCAAGGACTCCATCCGTCAGGCATTCACGGCATTAGGCTTCACGCCGGTCAATGTATTGATGCACCACGAAGACCTTGTTCCTGGCATCAGCTATGCCTATCTGAACATTCCTGAAAGTGCTGCCAACGACAACACCGTAGAGGAGTTGATGGCTATCGACGGTATTGCCGACGTCTGCGTAAACGCCAAGAAAAAGACGCTTGCCATCACCTATGCCGACAAATATTTCGCCACACCTGATGTCTTGCTCAAGCAGTTGCGCGAAACAGGTGTGGAAGCAACACTGCCTCCCACGCACCAATGCAAGGAGAATTGACAATTCATAATTCACAATTGACAATTGACAATTGATAATTGATAATTGATAATTGACAATGAATAATTCTTGCTCTGGCAAGCGCTACGCGATTACATAATTAACAATTCATAATTAACACTTAACATGAAGAAAATCTCTACTTTATTATGGGTGCTCATGGTACTCTTGGCGCTGCCCAAGGCGGCAGGTGCCGCTGAAGTCAGCAACACGTTCGACTTCGAGAACAATCCTCAGAACTGGCCTGTGGGTGAAGGTATCAACTTTGCCGACGGCAACCTCACTGCTCCGCTGACTGTCGGCGAAGTAACGATGACAGGCATCGACGGCAACCAGCCCTGCCGTCTGATGAAGGACAACAACGGCATCACATCGCTCTATGTCTATGCCAACGCCAGTGCTGCCGGCGGTTTGAAGTTTAATGCCGCCGAAGGGCGAGCTATCACTAAGATCGAGGTGACCATGAAAACGGGTAATTTCGACTTCGAAGCTTCCACAGGAACACTCTCCGGCACCAGCTGGACGGGTAATGCCACTGAAGTCACCTTTAACCGTACGGGAACAGGCAATCGTACCATGCTGAAGATTGTCGTCACCACCGATGCCAAAAACGAGCAGACCGTCGAGCCTGCTGCCGAAACCTTCGATGTCGAGGCTGAAAACATCGCTGCCTTCAATGCCGCAGAAGACGGGAAGGTGGTGAAACTGACACTCAGCAACGCCCGCGTAAACGGCACCTTTAACGGCTACTATGTTGAAGATGCTTCTGGTGCTACCGTCATCAAAGGCATCACCTTAGAAGTAGGAACAGCCCTGAACGGCTACATCATCGGCAAAAAGAGTACAGACAACAACATCGACTACATGTCGTACGAACCAACTTCTTATGAGCCGCAGCTGACAGCTACCGACGCTTCTACCTTCGAGGCAACGGAGACGGCACTGGTGGGCACCACCATGTCTATCACGGAAGCCTGCGCACAAGCCACTTACGGCAAACTCGTCACGCTTGAGAATGTCACCATCAGCGGTGGTGGACAGAACAAGACCCTGACCGACGGCGATGGTAAGACCATGAAGGCCCGCGACTACATGGGCAAGCTCTCCACTGGTTTCACTTGGCCTGAGAAAGCAGCCAAGATTACGGGTATCGTGATCTACTACATGACAGGATGGTTCCTGATGCCTCTTGGCGATGATGCCATCGTAGAAGAATCCACCTCTGCCCTCTTCGACTTCCACAACAACAACCTGGAGATGACTCCTGGAGTGAACGGAACAACTGAAAGTGTCAACGCAGGCAACCTGGAAACGGTGGCTCTCACCAAGGGTGATGTCACGCTGACCTTCGTCAGCTCACCCACGATGCCTACCCGCTTCTATGACAATGGTACGCGCGGCTTGCAGCTCCAGCTCATCAAGGACGGACAGATGCGCGTCACCGCAGCAGAAGGAAAAGCCATCACCGCCATCCGCTTCACCTATAACCTGAGCAAGAACCCCAGTACAGGTGCCGATGTCTATAACACCTCCTGGGGCGTTGACAAAGGCGAAGGAACCTTCAGCACCGACAAACTGACATGGACGGGTAATGCATCGAGTGTACGCTTCACGGCAACGGGTTCAACCTACGTTGATGCCATCGAAGTAGAGACGGCTCCTGCTAACGCAGAGACCGTTACTCCTGCCGTTAATGAATATACAACCGAGGTTTCTTCTCTTGCCGACTTCAATGCCCTTTCCGACGGCACACTCGTCAAGCTGAACCTCACCGATGCTGTCATCACCAGCGGCATGGTGAACGACTGGGGCTGCTACGTGCAGGATGCCACCGCTGGTGCTCACTTCTACTGCACTGGTCTCAACTTCAAGGTCGGCGACAAGCTCAACGGCTTCGTCTATGTGAAGAAGAACAAGCAGACGATGGGCAGCCGCATCGCCATGACTGAAGAAACCAACAGCAACGACCTCACCGTCAGCGAAGGCGGCACCTACACACCAGCTACGGGTTCTATAGCAGAACTCACCATCGACGGCAACCTGATGAAGGTCGTCAAACTGACCGATGTCGCCGTCAAGGGAACCAGCGAAACAGCTGCCACCATCACCGATGCCGACAGCAAGACCATCAACATCAACAACGGCAAGATCAACTACTTCCCGTATGTCATCCAAGAGAGTCTCGCCGACATTGACTATGCCAAGGCTACTGTCATCGGCATCCTGACCAAAACCGGCAGCGGATTCCAGATTATGCCGCTTTCTATCAGCGAAGATATTGAGACGGGCATCGATTCAATTGACAATTCTTGCTCTGGCAAGCGCTACGCGATTACACAATTGACAATTGACAATGCAGCCGGCAAATGGTACTCCCTCGACGGTCGTAGGCTGAGCGGCAAGCCGACGCAGAAGGGTATCTATATCGTCAATGGACATAAAGTGATTGTAAAGTAAAACAAAATTCATCTGTTCTCGCTGCATAACGGGAACGGTTTCCAACAAAGCCAAACATCGCCAAGGGTGCTTTTTCCTTGGCGATGTTTGTTCTTTCTACAACCGCACCATGACAGACAACCATCTGCCCGGACGAGTTTTTAGAGAAAAACCTTTGTCTATTCCTAAGAAAGTCATACATTTGCAAAATAATCATGCGTTCAGTGCATATATGAGAATAGGAATATTGTATATAGGAATAGGACGTTATTCGTGTTTTTGGCAAGACTTCTACAGCAGTTGCGAAAAGTATTGCATACCCGAAGCCGAGAAGCACTACTACGTCTTCACCGACCAGGAAGAAATGATTAGTGGCGAACGTGTTGAAGCATTCCATCAAGACAACATGGAATGGCCCTTCAACACCCTGTATCGCTTTAAGATGTTTCGTCGCATCACCGACAAACTCGCTGCCAACGACTACTTGTTCTTCTTCAATGCCAACGCTTTGTTCACGCGTTTGGTCACAGCCGACGACCTCCTGCCGCAAGCCGAAGACTATTCTGCGCTATGCATTGAAACCGATCCGCAGAAGATGACCTACGAACGGCGTCCTGAATCGGTAGCCTGTATTCCGGAAGGACAAGAGCGCTATTATTTCTCCGGAGCGCTCAACGGCGGAAAGACTGCCTCCTACATCCAACTGATTGAGGAGTGCGACGCCCTCACCGACAAGGACTACCAAAACAACATCATACCGATATGGCATGACGAGTCTATCCTCAACAAATTCTTATGGGATAAGAACGTGAAAGTCATGACCAGACAAATGGGAAAACCCGAAAACTGGCGACGCCCCTTCCATGCCAAAATCATCCTGCGCAAGAAAGAAAGCGTACTGGGAAGAGAATGGCTGCGCAACTTTAAAGGTCGCAAGCACACCAACACCCTGCTAAGACGTCTCCTGCGCTCGTTAGGACTCGTCAAGGATGCGAAATAACGACTTTTTTCCCGTTACGGATATACACCCCCTTGGGTAACCTGCCATTTGTGATTTTCCGTCCACGAAGGTCATACCATGCATCGTCGGTGGACATCTCATCGGCTGCGATGGTGCTGATGGCTGTGTGGTCGGCGACTTTCTTCACTTTCGGACTGCTCCATATCTCTATCCATCCCACGCTGTTGCCATAGGGGATGTTCTCGGCAACGACAGCATAGATCTTGCGCGAGTTGTTTTCTTCGTTGGAGAGGGAGTATTCCGTAGTACTCCCATCGCTCCACGGACTCCAGAAGGTCATGCCGACGATGGCTGAAGCATCGGCATTCTCTGCCAACAGATAGACGTAACGGTGGGCGCCTTCCGTGCCTCCCCAGTAGAAGAAACCCTTTTCCAAGTAGTTCTCTTGCGGTTCGTTGAACTCAGTGGCAAAGGCAGGCTGTTGGTTGTCGAGCACCCAACCAAGTCTGTGTTTCCCTGCCCCATCTTCTTCCACAAGGATGCGCCAGTCGGCTGCGTATGCCGTTCCCGTCTTGTCGTACATATTGTCGGCATGACATTGCAGAGATGTGCCGTCGGCAGATGCGGTGGCAGTGAAGTTTACGACATCAGTGCCGGCAGAATAGACGCCGGGAGCTACTTCCACGCCGTTGTTGGCAGCAACAAACTGCCAAGTGCCTGCCAGAGAGGCGGCGAGAGAGGACTGGGCATAAAGGGGGGCAAGGTTGGCATGATATGCCAACATACAGAACAAGATGGTAATGATTTTTACTTTCATGGTTGGGATAAATGTTAAGGGTTGAGAGACTAGAGTTGAAAGACTAAAGTTGAGAGACTATAGATGAGAGTTGTTTTTGAATTATTAAAAAGTGCAGCCTACGGCGATAGTTCCTTGCGTTCGGTCGCAACCGCGAGAATAGAGGAGAGTGCCGTTTGCCTTGCGATGGGAGAGATCGAAGCGCACATGTGTCTTCAGTCGTGTGCCAGGAAATACGAAGGCGTATTTCACACTACCTCCGACAGCATACTGCGGAGCTGTCAGGTATTGGCATTCGCGATAGAGGAAAACGTCAGCAGTAGCTGGTTGCTCCTGCTTCTTGCTGGGTGCAACGAAGGTGCCATCGTCATATGGAGCGCCCGTACCTTTACCGAGGGCACCCTTGAGCGAACACGAGAGGATGCCGCAACGAAAAAAGATATTTCGTGTAACACCCAAAACACATTCATAGGCAGAGAGTTTCTGATGACGATAGAACGGGAACAGGTAGTTCAACTGTTCGCGCTGGAACCATTGCCATGCTATTTGCAGATTCCAAGTCGGTGTTTCTCCCCTGACGCCGAGGCTGGCAGTATAGACCACCGAAATGTTCTGCAACTGCTTGTCGGCAGTCTCCACAGGGTCGTAGTACACATAATAAGAAGCGCCCGATGTATTTTTCATCTCACGGAAGGTCTCGGCACGGTTGGCGAGTTTCTCGTTGCGATAGGCGAAGTCGAGGCGGTGAGAGGGTGTATAGACAAGAGAGAGAGTCACCTCTTTCGTGCGACGTTCGTGTTGCGTGTAGGTGATGGTATAAGGAGACTGACGGCCATAATAGCCTTTCTCCTTGCCGAAGCCAAAGGTAGCAAGCACCGACAACTGGCGCGAAGCGCGCAGTTCAAGTTGGACGTTGCCATGATGTCCATCCTCAAAAAGTGGCATCTCACGACTCTTGTCGGTATAGCCTTCGTTGCCGAACTGCTCCCAGGTACCGAAGAAGGCACCGTAGTTGATGAGCGACTTATAAACCTTTTCACTCTTACCATAAGTGCTGAAGCTGACACTCTCCGTATTGCGGTGGTAGATATAGTTGGCACCGAGATTCAACCACGACAACACCGGTGCATAGCCACCGACTGAGAACGCCAAGTCCATCAGTTTGTTCTTATGACGCAAGTCCTTGTATTTTGCATAGTTGGCAGCCGTATAGTCGAGACGGGCACCAAGAGCATAGCCATGCCACACGTCAACACCTACCCCACCCGACAAACAGTAAGTGTTGCTGTGCTTTCTTCCCTCATTTTCCGTATTCTCCTCTACGATGTCGAAAGGGCGGAGAGTGGAGAGTCTAGAGTTGAGAGATGAGAGTGGAGAGATGAGAGTGGAGAGTGGAGAGTGGAGAGTTGAAGGCATAAAGACAGAACCCGACATATCGTTGCCTGAGAAGTTGTCGTAAGCTATGCTACCAAAGACCACTGTGCGACGACTCAGTCGGTAGAAGGCTTCGGCAGTGGCATCAAACTGAAATACACTTGGTGAACCGTCGTAGTTGACGAGTCCCCCACCCTGTCTGCTCAGCGACAGCTCAGCCTCAGCAATATTCGGTGCCGAGAAGCGTGTTAGTGCTGCCGCATTGCCTTGTGTCAGCCACGGGTCGCTGCTTTTGACGAACTCATAGTTGCGCACCATCAGCGAGTCTTGCGCCGCTTCGCTCTGCAAGCGCTTCGCGGTTACTTGCGCCGAGGAAACGTAGAATGGCAAAAGCGTGAAAACGAAAAAAAGGATATGCTTCTTCATTGTTCTATGTTCTATTAACGGAGCGAGCATTTTGCACGTTCATGGAAATCATTGGAAGAGTTGTTGGTATCTTGAAAGATGATGTGCGCCCCCTGTTTCATAGATGCTTCAGCATCAATGCCGCTGGGATCGGTAGAACCATCCACGCCCAAGGTGTAGTTATAGACCAGCTTACCCTCGTTCTCTGGCAGCGCTTCTGTTGCCGCCTTATCGACATTGCGATAGAGCGTATGTCCCTGATAGTTGGTCAACCAGACGTAGCCGGCATCGACATCTGCCGTGAGCCGTTTCACGCTGCTGTCCTTATAACCTGCAGAGAACACCTCTACGGCATCGACAATCCAATCGACAGGTGCCTTGACGCACAACCACGTCTGTAGGTATCGTCCACCATCATACCAGTAGTTATCTGTATTTGAGATATAGTCAGCCGGTGCAACGTCCTTCGTTTGGAACAAGACCAATGCTGGTGATGTGACACTCAGTGCCCAGCCGTTGCCCAAACCATAGCGTACGGCTTTCAAGTAATGGCTGGTGGGGATGGCTCTGGCTGGTGTGGGATAATAACTGGTATGGGTGTACCCGCTCTCTGGGTCGTACATACAGTAATAATCCGCATTGGCATAGTTCACCGAGTTGCTGACGGTCTTCGTATTGTCGATGGCACCATGAACATTGATGACCACCTGCGTATAAGGTTCCAGCTCCAAGGTGGAAGGGAAATACCAGATGCCGTTCCAAAGCGGAATGAAACCTTCCTTTTCGTAGGTCAGTTTGCCGTCTTCACCATAGTTGTAGTTTTGCGATTGGGCATTAGAGGGCGTAGCCTCACCGATGCAGAGGTTGCTCAGACTTGCCTTTTGGTCGCTGTTGTTATAGAGGATGATGCATTTGTCGTACTGGAATTGCGTGACGCCGTCGTCAGCACGACAGCCTCCGTTATACAGTTCTTTGATGATGATTTGACTGACACGGGCTGTCTTCATGGTGATAGCCACGGGAAGCGATGCGTTACCTGTCACCACCAACTGTCCAGAAGCACCATTGTAGCTGTAGGCAACACCCTCCTTCGCACGTTTTCCTGTAGCCGTAGCCTCGTAAATGCCAGGAGAGACGGTAAAGGTAGCTACGCCCTGAGCATCAGACTGTTGTACATAGACACTATTGGTTGACGTATTGCGCAACTGCACTTCTATGCCTGCCAGGTTGTCGTCGCCCGTCAAGGTTACGAAGACCTCGCCCAGCGAGACGTTACCCTGCGGGTGGTCGAAGATGTTGTCGTTGCAAGAGGTCAGTAACAGTACAATGGCAATAATGGGGAAATATCTTTTCATATTCTTATAACTTTAATCTTAATGAAAGCCCGTAATAGAAACTGGGAATATAGCTGCTTCCGAAGAGCGAAGTGTCCAAGTCTGTCTGCGACGAATGGACGGTCTTCATGTTGTTGAAGAAGTTGTTGGCATAGAACGAGATGCTGACATGGTCGCCGATTTCCTTTGTCACGCTCAGGTTGGCAGCATAATAGCTGCTGATGCGGTTGGGATTCATAACATAGGGATAGTTGCTGCGCACCACCAGCTTCGTCAGGTCGCTATAGAGCGACGGGTCGTTGTCTCGTGCCCATGCAAATTTCTCGGCGAAAGGAATCATCTCCGTAGGATTCTCCCAAGTGGAATAGTATTCGGGATAGACAGCCACCAGTTTGTCGCGGCTGGTACCATCGTATGGTTCTCCGAAGTAGTCGGCAGCGGTCTCCATAACATAGCCTCGTGTGCCGTTAGCCAATTCCGACAACGAGCGGCGGTAATTATAAAGCGATGTTTCTAAGCGAAGAGCTACAATGAGTCTGATTTGCGGAATGTGTGTGGTAATGGTCGCATTCAGATTGACTTGCCGCGACAGAGAGCCATTGCTGACGGCAGCTGCGGCAGTACTGCCTGTACCCGTAACACTCGTTCCGCGATACCATCCCACATACTGGTAGGGTTGCTGGCTGCCCGTCATCGTCGTGTTGACCCCTTGCGGCACATCGGCAAAGAACGTCTCGTCCACACCTTTATAATAATAGAAGTTTCCGTCTAACCGTAAAGAGGTGCGCAATGCCTTGATTTGTGCAAAGTCTATCATCCATTCCACACCGTAGCGGCTCACGGGAGAAGCATTGACGTATTGGTGGTTAACGGCATAGGTGTTGCGCTGGTTGTATGCCAGCTGCTGACTGGGCAGTGTTCCTGTAACATCGTTTACCGTAACGACACCCGTCTGACGGTCAATCGCAAACTGACGGTTGGCAACGTCGATTTCAACACCATCGAGCGACGAAGGCGGTGTATAGAGATAGGACATCGGTGTATATATGGAAGAAGACATATACGTGCGGAATGTGCGATGATAGAAGCCCGATACGTTGATACGTGTTCCCTTAATGGTTGCTTCCACACCGACATCTACCTGATTGGTGTATTGCCAACACAGGTTGGGGTTATAGACAGCCTGTGTGGGATAGGTGTGATAGGCATAATACGACTTGTTATCGGCAGTAGAGGTAGAGGCGAAAGCCAGACGATCGGCATAGGAAGGCGATGGATAGAGCACCTGGAACGACGGCAACTTGACCGACTTACCCCATCCGGCATGGATGCTCAGGTCACTCACCCATTGTCGGCGCTGGTTGCGCCAGAAGATGTAACGGCTGTTGACACGCGGAGAAAGACTGCTCACCGAACCGTAGTCGGAACCGCTGATCATGGTGATGTCGTCACGCAGACCGGCTGTGAGTTCAAAAGTAGAACGTTTGCCAGTAGCTACACTCAACTTATCTTCAACATACAATGCCAAGTTGTGCATCGTAGGGAGGTCGCAGTATCGGTATTCGCGCCATGTCGGTGCATAACGCCTATCACCATAGTACGTACCTTTTCCGTTGTTCCTCGTACCTGTATATTCAGCACCCACCATCAGGTGGTTTCTGAACTGAGCATTACGAATTGTAAATGGTATATTGTTCTCTCCTTTCAACTTCAACGACCAGTTAGCCGGTTTGCTGTCTTGGTAGCTATGCACATACCAATAGCCTGTGGGACCAAGGATGATGTCTGCCTGTGGTTGCTGATCGTAGTCTTGCGCCATGTGGTATCCTTCTTCCGTTGCGTGGATATAGGGTTGTGTCGATGCACTATTGGCATGGTAGTAGTTTTCTGACCGGCGATCGGCAAACGAGAAAGCGCCCTTTAGCGACAGGTTGGTCAACCAAGGCTTGTTCACCAACCAACTCAGTTCGATATTACCACGCAATAGATTGTCACGGGCTTTACTGTAATCATCGAGTTCTTCGTCGGGGTCTGCCTCTGAATTGTAACCACCGATGTTACCCGTCAGTCCGGCATTCAGCGTCAGCGGCATACTGTTCTGCATGAACACCTTCATATAGTGTAGCGAGAGCACATTGCGTTGATAGGCGGTATGGGGCGAGGCTGCATCACTGAAAGAACGTGCATGCTCGATAGAGGCATTGAGCACGCCCCACCGATGTCCCAAGTCGAAGCCCTTGTTCAAAGCTATCTGACGGGTGTGCTGGTTGATTTTTCCTTCGATGATGAACGGTGACTTTCCCCGTCGGGTGTTGACTTTGACGATACCGTTTGAAAGATCACCATATTCTACAGACGGAATACCCGTCACAATCTCGACACTCTCCACATTCGACGTGCTGAGACTTCGTGTCGAGGCTGCCATCGTCTCACCTGCCTCGGCATTGTTGTCGAGGCGGACACCATCAACCTCCACAGCTGTTCCGAACGAAGCAAGACCTTTTTCCTGACTGCCGCTGCGCAATGCCAAACGAGAATCGTCCATCAGTGTGGCGTTTACCGTCTTGCCTCCAGGCAACAGCGTAGCAATGTCACCGATATTCAACAGTTGTTGCTGGTCAAGGGCAGCCTTGTCTATGGTGTAGCTGGTTGTTGCTTCCTCACGCTTACGCTTAGCTGTGACCGTCACCTCGTCCAGTCGCAGGTTTTCTGCTTTCATCCGGATCTTCAGACTGGTCATGTCGCCCTTGATGTCGAGCGGGAAAGTTCGTGTGCTGTAGCCCAGACACTGGACGGTGACAATCGTCTTCCCCACAGGAACATTCTTCACTGTGAAACGCCCGTCGCTATCGGTATAAGCCCACAGTCCACTCTCCTTCACTAGAACAGCAGCAAACTCTATGGGTTGGCGACTCGCGTCGTCAACCACCTTACCGGCAAGGGTAACATGCTGCGCGACTGTTGTCAGCACATACACCCACAAACATATCCATATCCAAGCTAATCGTAACCGCATGTAAATGATTATTTTTAATTAGGTGGGTGCAAAGGTACGGCAAACACATAGCGAGGGCAATACCTACAAATAGTGATTTTTCGATAGGAATTTGGTTGTTTTATTTCAGCATCGTATCTTTGCGCCGACAAAAAACGACACCGTTAATATTCACGAAACTATTGTACACCATTTATGATGAACAACAACAAGAAACTATTTGTCAGTGCACTACTGATGATGGTGGCAGTGATGGGCTTCGCACAACTGCCGCAAGACCCAGCCGTAAGGAAAGGAACGCTGAAAAACGGCATAACCTACTACATTCGCCACAACGCTAAGGAAGCCCATCTGGCTGACTTCTATATCGCACAGCGTGTCGGTTCGATTCTCGAAGAACCGCGCCAGCGAGGACTGGCTCACTTCCTAGAGCATATGGCATTCAACGGAACAAAGAACTTTCCCGGCAAGAACGGGAAGTTGGGCATCGTTCCTTGGTGCGAAACCATCGGCGTCAAATTCGGTGCGAACCTGAATGCCTATACCAGTGTTGACCAGACGGTCTATCATATAGGTTCGGCTCCCGTTACTCGTGAATCAGTAGTCGATTCATGTCTGCTGGTATTGCACGACTGGAGCCACTTCCTGCTGTTGGAAGACAAGGAGATTGACAAGGAACGTGGTGTGATACGCGAGGAATGGCGCACACGACGTGCCGGTATGGCACTGCAACGCATGATGGAGGACGTGACACCTATTATTTATAAGGGTAGCAAGTATGAGGATTGTCTGCCTATCGGTTCGATGGACATCGTCAATAACTTCCCTTATAAGGACCTGCGCGACTACTACGACAAGTGGTATCGGCCCGACCTGCAGGCTATTGTCGTTGTCGGCGACATTGACCCTGTACAGACAGAGAAGAAGATTCGGAAAATCTTCGGTGACATACCAACGAAGAAGAATGCCGCTGAACGTATCTACTATCCTGTTCCTGACAACGAGAAGATGATTGTCGCTGCCAAGAGGGACAAGGAACAGCCTGTAGTGCTGGCTCATCTGTATATGAAACACGACGTGACGCCTGATGCAGAAAAGAACAATGCTGCCTATCTGCGCAGGAAATATGCTAACGACTTGGTGACCTCGATGCTGAATAGTCGACTGGCTGACATGAAACTGGTAGCCAATCCGCCCTTCATGAGTGCTACGGCACGCTTTGGTTCGTTCTTCGTCAGCCGTACCAAGGATGCTTTCTCACTGAGCATCAGCTGTAAGCAGGACAACATCTCCGGCGGCATTATCGCTGCCGTTGCTGCTGCTGAACAAGCCAGACAACATGGTTTCACTGCCAGCGAACTGGAACGTGCCAAGAAACTGCAAATGGCTGCTGCCGAAAGACAATACAAAGAGCGCAACGAACGCCGCAATTCATGGTTCGTTAACCGCTGTGTCAACCACTTTCTCACCAACGAACCGCTGATTTCGAGCGAGAAAAGATATGAACTGACAAAGGCTTTCCATAATGAAGTGACTCTCGATGAGGTGAACAAGGCTGCCCAAGACCTGATAACAGACAAAAACCAAGTCTTCATCATCTATGCACCTGACAAAGAGGAGGTGGTTCTTCCTGACAACAGCCAGATAGAACAGCTTGTTACCGCCACGCAACAACTGTCGTACAGTGCTTACGAGGATACTGCCGTCAACGACCAACTCATCGACAAGAGTCAGTTGAAAGATGGTTCGATTGTCAGTGAGAAACCGTTAAAGCATGGCTTCACCGAACTGACGTTGAGCAACGGCATGAAGGTATATGTAAAACCGACAACCTTCCAAGCCGACGAGGTGACGATGTCGATACGTGCCGACGGTGGCACATCGCTCTATGGCGAGGCTGACATCCCCAACTTCTCACTCATCAGCAGTGCCGTCACAGAAGCTGGTGTAGGCAATTATGACGCTGCTACCCTGCGCAAGATTCTCACGGGAAAGGTGGTCAAGGTTCATCCCTCTGTGGGTATGAGACGACAGTCTGTCAGCGGCGGTTGTGCCAAGAAAGATATGGAAACGATGATGCAGCTGACGCACCTCTATTTTACCCAACCACGCCGCGACACCGTTGCCTTTGCCAGCCTCATCAACCGCACACGCTCGTTTCTCACCAACAGGAACGCTTCGCCGAAGGTGGATTACAATGATTCTATCAATGCCATCTGCTACGGACACCACCCGAGACTGGAGCCTGTAACTCAAGCCACATTGGACAAAGCCAACTATGACCGCATCTTGCAAATCTACCGTGAGCGCTTCGCTGACGCCAGCAACTTCAAGGCTGTCTTCATCGGTAACATTGACATGGACGAATTGCGCCCCATGCTCTGCAAGTACCTTGCCACGCTGCCAGCCACACACAAGGAGGAGAAGACCAACGAGAAAGTGCTGCCACAACTGGTGAAGCAGGACCAGGCACACCTCTTCCGCAAGAAGATGGCCACACCCCTTGCCAATGTCACCATACTCCATGCTGCCGACGTGGAATTTTCACCAAAGAACGACCTCACACTGGACTTTCTCAAGCGCGTGCTGCAGATAGCCTACACCGACTCCGTGCGCGAGGAGAAAGGTGGCACCTACGGCGTGAGGGTTGACTTCAGCCTGGAACGTGACGACAACCCGACGGCTACACTGCGCATTGCCTACAATGCCGACCCGACACGCTACGAGGAACTGAACCCCATTGTCTATCAGCAGTTGGAATATATCGCCAAGCAGGGACCATCGGCTACTGCCATGCAGAAGATTCGCACCTATCTCACTAAGCAATACGACCAGTTTGCCATCACCAACGACTATTGGAGTTACATCATCTGGCATGAACTGGACGATGAAGCCGACTTCGACAAAGGCTATAAGGAACTCGTCGCTGAAGTGACAGAAGCAGACGTGCAGAATATGGCACGGAAATTGCTGGATAGCAAGTGTAGAATAGAGGTGACCATGCTGTCGGAATGACGGCAGCAGTATGACGAAATAACGTCATGACGGAATAACGACATTAAAAAAAATAACCAAAATCACAAGATGAAAACAAAAAAAACAACAGCCGCACTGCTTTTTGCAGCAATCACGATGATGAGTGCTATGCCTGCCGACCAAGTCATCACAAAGGAAGACGGCATGGACGTTGTCAACACCACGACATTGGGACAGAAGGTGGCAGGCTACATAGGGGCTACGCCGCTGAAAATATACATCAAAGGAAACAAAGTGGTGAAAGTGGTAGCACTGAAAAACCAGGAAACGCCAAAGTACTTTGCCAAGGTGAAGAAAAAACTGTTGGACAGTTGGAACGGAAAGAAGGTGAAGGCTGCATCTAAGATGAAGGTTGATGCCATCACGGGTGCCACCTTCTCATCGAAGGCTGTTATCAAGAACGTTCAGTTAGGGCTCGACTACTATCAAAAGAATAAGCATTGATGAAAATGATGGAGCAAAGACTCTGACATAAATGATTGATGAAAATGAAGCGGCAGCGAGGATTTCTCGCTGCCGCTTTTATTTAAATCATCCTAGGAATGTCTAGAAAATCTAGATATCCTAGAGAAACTAGCCGCTCTAGAAAAACTAGAAAAAAAACTATTCTTCTCCCGTTGGTTCTTCCTTCTTTACCGTTTTGCGGATAGCACGCTTACGCTTCGGCTTCTCTTCTCCGGTAGCTGCAAACTTCACGCCTGCCAATTCCGGATCAATCATGATACGTCCGCAGTATTCGCAAACGATAATCTTCTTGTGCATCTTGATGTCCAGCTGGCGCTGTGGCGGTATCTTGTTGAAGCATCCACCGCAGGCATCACGCTGTACATAGACGATACCCAGGCCGTTGCGGGCATTTTTACGGATACGCTTGAAACTGCCAAGCAGACGCGATTCAATCTTCGTCTCCAGTTCGGCAGCCTTCTCTTTCAGCTTTTCTTCTTCCTCGCGTGTCTCCTGCATGATTTCGCTCAACTCGCTCTTCTTCTCTTCAAGGTCTTTCTGGCGCTCTTCCATCTGAGCCTTAGCCTGCTCAAGGTCTTTCGAACGTTCCTCAATCCTGACAGAGGCTTCACGGATTTTCTTTTCGCAGAGTTCGATTTCCAAAGACTGGAACTCAATTTCCTTGCTCAGCGTGTCATACTCACGGTTGTTTTTCACCTCGTTCAGCTGCGACTGATAGCGTTCAACGCTTGCTTTGGCAGTCTCGATGTCACCCTTCTTCATGGTGACAGCCGTCTGAAACTCCTTAATCTCGTTTTCAATCTTCTCAATACGTGTGTTCAGACCAGCTATCTCGTCTTCCAAGTCCTGCACTTCGAGTGGCAGTTCACCGCGCAATGCACGTTTGTCGTCGATAGCAGACAATGTCTGCTGCAACTGGAACAAGTTTTTCAGTTTCTCCTCTACAGGTAAATCTTTCGGATCTTTCTTTGCCATAATTACATATATTTTATTGGATTTGTATTTATTTCCGACAGGTAGCACCTCACCTCAGGATATTCAGCTTCGATAATACGCTTGAATAGCTCGTTGGTATATTGTTCACTCTGATAGTGCCCGATGACAGCTATCTGAATTTGTTGTTCGTGGTCGAAGAACTCGTGATAGTGCATCTCGCCCGTGACAAAGGCATCGGCACCAGCTTTCACGGCATCGCCAAGCATAAAGGAGCCTGCACCGCCACAAAGGGCAACCTTGCGAATAGGACGCTGTAAGAATTCGTTGGTTTGCACACAAGCCACATGGAACGTTTCTTTCAGCATGGCAATGAAATCTGCTGCCGTCATTGGAGATGGTAATGTGCCCACGACACCGGAGGCTCCTTCAACACCATCCACCGTCTTTGTTTCGCTGATGAAGCCCACATCCGTCAGTCCCATCTTCTCTGCCATTTTGAAGTTCACACCGCCATAGGCGTTGTCCATGTTCGTATGCATCGAGACGATGGCGATTTTCTTTTCAATAGCTTTGAACACGATTCGCTGTACCATATCCTCTCCAGCCACACGCGCCAGTTTGTGGAAGAGGAGTGGATGATGGCTCACGATAAGGTTGCAGCCAAGGCGCACAGCCTCGTCCAACACCTTTTCAGTCACGTCTAGACACAATAATGCCCCTGATACTTCCCACGCTTCTGTCAATCCAACCTGCAAGCCGGCATTATCATAGTCTTCCTGCAAGGGCAGAGGCGCGAACCGTTCAAGGGCTTCAACAACCGCTTTTATTTTCACGCTAAAATGTGATTACGAAAACGGGAACATTCCCATTTTTCGGCGACAAAGGTACAAAAAAGTGAAGACAATACAAAGGAAATATGAGGAAAATTTGCCCTTTTATTATAAAACAGGTATATTTGCAAACTAGAAAAACAATCATAAAGATTTTTATGATATGAAGAAACTATTCATGCTCTTCTTGTTGCTGACAGCTACCGCCCTTGCTGCACAAGCACAACCGACATTACACAGACTTATCGTAGATGCCACACTCTATGATAACTACATCACTATAGTGGATGTGCGCGACATCTCTGCTGGCAAGACAGACGAGATGCATGTCAGCTACAATACCCAATATGCGCTGAGCAAGGTCGTCATGCAGGTTACTGAAAACAGCGATAAAACGCAATATTCACATTTGGAGAAGTGGGACACTACCCTACCATCTGCCGAGAAAGCCCGTCATTGTGGTTATACGGTGACGCGTGACGGCAGGATTGAACTACATTGGGGCATGGTACCGCAAAGCCGCAAGATGTACTTTTTAAGTTACGGCATCAAGAATGCCATGTATTCCACAGCCGATGCTGACGTGCTGGACTACCCATTCATCAATCTGCCCAACGACATGCCTGCCGAGAAAATGGAACTGCGCATACATCTGGGCGGCAGGAAGATGACATCAGGCATGCTGAACTTGGATGATTGTGTTGCCGATGGCAAGCTGACAATAGAAGACGGAACTCTATTCATCCGTCCGGAGAAAGGAGGAACACGTTTAAACTATCAGCTGAGATTCAAGAAAGGACTCTTCCCGAACCTGCCTGCACAAGGTGACTTTACAACGGCTAAGATGCGGCAAGATGGGTTCACGACGGCTGAGATGCAGTCCCCCATGATGTTGGAAAAGACACCAAAGACAGAACTCGGTTTCTACAACCTATGGAACCTGTGCTTGGAGTACCCCATCACCGCTATCCTCATCTTTTTTGCAGCCTTGTATCTGCTGTTCCTTTTGATTAAATACGCCTATATGTTCATTTCATGAAACCTACCCTATACCAAACCAAACTACTTGCAACAACAGCATGGTTGTTGTTCCTGGCACTTCCTATGTCGGCACAACTGTCGGATGTCATCATCAACGTAGTCATCAATGACCTTGGGAATGCCCGTGTAGAGGAAATACACGATGTCATTATCCCTGAACACGCTACTGAAGGCTTCCTCACGATGAACAACCTGCAAGGTAGCGATGTTGGCGAATTGGCGGTGAGCGACGAGAGCGGCAAGCCGTTCACAACCGTACAACCATGGAGAACCGACCTCAGCCGCGAAGAGAAAGCCTTTAAGTGTGGCATCAACAATACCAGCAAAGGCAAGGAACTATGCTGGGGCGTAGGCACACCAGGCCGACACTTGCACAACATCCACTATACCATCACCCGACTGGTGAAGTCGTACGAAGACTTCGACGGTTTTCTTTTCACCTTCTACGAGGCTTCCCACCCGTATGCCAGACATCTGAAGATGGTAATCAGCAAGGAGAACGGCAACTTCTCTCCCGACGACACGCGCGTTTGGGCGTTCAACTATTACGGCACCATCTTCGTGAAAGACGGGAAGATAGTTATTGAGACCACGAGTCCCTTCTCCAAGCAAGGCGAGAAGATCAACGTCATGGTGGAGTTCAACAAGGGATTGTTCCGTCCTGCCACACAGGTGCTGACGACATTCTACAAGTCGGTGAAGCGCGAAGCCTTCAAGGGCAGCGACTACACTGACTTGGAGAAGGAGAAAGGTGCGCAACAGTCCTCGTTCTTTGGTTACGGCGTCGAAGATAGCAGTACCTTTGACACCATCCACGACTTGCTGCTTTTTGTCCTGTTGATTGCTCTTCCAGTAGCTGTCATCATCTTCTTCATCGCTATCTATGGCACCATTGGCTACACCAACGAAATGAAACGCTTGTTTGGTAACAGCAGAGGGAAGATGATGGACTGGTATCGTGACATTCCTTTCGACGGCGACATACAGAAGACGGCTAAAGTGCTCTGCACCATTGACTCTAAATTATGTTCAAAAGACATCGTTCGTAATGCCTACATCCTGCGAATGCTTTACAACAAACAGTTGCACATCACCATTGAGCACAACGAAAAGGGCGAAATGGAAGAAGTGTTCCAGGTTGAAATACCACTGGGAAGAGAAATTGAAGATGATTATAACCATAACTATCCGTTGTTCTTGCAAACTTTCCTCTACGGTGCTGCGGGTTCTGACCATAAACTGCAACCCAAGGAACTGGATACATACGCCAAGAACAAGACGATAGAACTGCGACCGCTGGCTCGCAAGATGGTAAACAGCCTGCGCCCGATAGTTGGCAAGATAGAAAGCCTGACAAAGGAGGATGTAACCCAGGTTTTCGGCTTTCGCAAGTATCTTGATGAATTTACGCTTACCGCTGAACGCGACCTCAAGGAGACAGGACTGTGGAAGGAGTTCATGGTGTACGCATACCTCTACGGTATAGCCGACAAGGTGGGTAACGAGTTGGGCAAGGTCTTCCCCGATGTTGCACAATTAGGTAGTATAGAGAGTACTCTGGCAGCCATAGAACACATATCAGGCTACGCCGGCATGTCCATCAACTACCTCGACACATACGAGACACCGGAAGAGCGACAAATATGGAAAGAACATATGCACAAATACTATTCGTCAAGCAGTTCGTCAAGTTCCAGCAACTCCTCGCGTAGCAGCGGAAGCGGAGGCAGTTCGTCGTATGGCGGCGGAGGTGGCTCACGTGGCGGTGGCGGTACGGGCTACCGATGAGACCATTGACAATTGACAATTGATAATTGTGAATTGTGAATTGACAGCTTCTACCAGTCGCGCAGGTCGGCATTGGCTTCTATGCGCTGCTCTGTCTTGTCGCCGAGGGCTGAGAAGAAGTCAAGCCCCGTCATCTCTTCCACCTCGTCGACGGTCATCACATAGTCGGACAGCGGACGGTGACCGTCGTCATTGTCATAGTAGAAGCCGATGGCGGCAATAGCGTCTCCGCGCTGCCGTCCGCGGTCGCTCCTCTGATTCATCCTGAGCACGACCTTATAGAACCCGTCGGGCACCCATACGCGGTTCCTGCCGATAGTACGGCTGGGACGGCTGTTGCGGAACACGGGGCCGCAGACGATGTAGATGTTTCCGTAGCGCTTAGCCCACGTGCGGCACTTCATCTCCAAGTCGTTCCAGTCGCCTCCGTTCAGGTTGTGCGACTGCGGACACATGTTGGTAAAGAGGAAACAGTCTTCCTGTGCCTGCCGGCTCCACTTGTTGTCGCCCGACGGACACATGTGTCCGCGGTCGTAGCCGGAGCTGTAGTAGTCGCTGTTCATCGCCTTCGGGTACGGCACCTCATCGTCTTCCTGGAACTTCACGCCCTTCCGCTTGTACGGTCCTGTGGTGTGACTGGCGGTCAGGTTCCATGCCGTCCACATCGGCAGACGCCACTCCTTGGCATAGCCAGTCACGAAGCCCGTCTTCCTGAGCACCTGCACATCGCCGCCCACGACCATGAGCAAGTCGTCCTTCACTCCTTTGCCAACCTTGACACGTCGGGCAGCCTCACTGCCATCGAGCCTCGCATCGCCGCTTTCCGTTATCGACTCGCCGTGCTCGACCGACTTGCACTGCACCTTACTAAAGAATGCCAGCGTCATAACTACAGCCAGCACAATGATAAAAAGATATGTCGTCCTGTTTCTCATCTCTCAACTCTCGTTCGAACTTGCCTGCACCAACGGTTCTATCACAGCAAGCGCACGCTCATGCTTGGCAACGATATGCCAATGCCCCCCTGCACGTCCACGTTTCAGGTTGTGCCGCAGGTCATTGTATTTCACGCGTATGGCAAGTTGGTTGTCCGATGCTGCTATGCGTTTCACATAATCCTCGTAGTTCATCCCCTCATCGCGCGTCAACAGCCGCAACGCATCGACAATAGAGGCATCGACTCCCCGTTGCAGCAGGTCGTCGAATGTCCAGTCGCTGTCCTCCACCACATCGTGCAACAGACCAGCCACCTGCTCCTCGCGGTTGTGTCCTAGCAATGCCACCGCCATCGGATGCAGAATCACCGGCTTCCCGTCCAAATCCTTCTGCCCCTCATGCGCCTCCAGTGCAATCCGCAAAGCCTCTTCTACTGTTATCATATTGCTTCTCTTCTAAGTGTAAAGTGTAGGGTCTTAGCTGGTCTAAGACCGAAGAACAAAGTGCATAGTGCAAAGGTAGTTTTTTCCTTTCAATTGGCAATACATTCATCCGCTAAATTTTCATTTCCTCTACATGAAGCGTAGAAACGTAGAAGCCTTTCGCTTCGATTTTTTTGCAGCGTAAAGTCCACTTTTTCCTTCGTAAAACGAACTTTTTCACCTCTATATAATAATGTAAGGACTCTCGCAGGACTTGATTTTATAGTCAAAGGCTTAAGGTCAAAGGACTTTCGTTCAATTTGTGTAATTCGTAGTATAAAGTCAAAGGTCAAAGGATTCGTGTCTATTCGAGAGATTAGTGTTCGCTAAAAAAATCCGTGTTCATCTGTGTCATCTGTGGTTAAAGAAGAATTTGTTCCATTTGTGAAATCCGTAGTTCCTGTTTTTCGTTAGTATGGAATTCGTAGTTTATTCTTCGTTAGTGTGGAATTCGTAGTTTCTTCGTGTGTTCGCAAACACAGTCGTTGCATAATTTGTCGTATAAAAATTCCTTCCCTTTTCTTGTCAGTTTAAGAAAGAATCTTTATCTTTGCAACCGACCCAGTTAGTCTCGTCAGGGCTGGTGGGTCGTTACATTGATAGACGGAGACCACCAAGCCGTTTGTAGGGCTGGTCTCGAAAGGCGTTTACGGACGTTACTGTTCTGTGATCTCAAATCTCGCAAATTTGAACTTCCCACAAAGGTAATGCAACGAAACGTCTGCGTGGGTGATTTTATATCCCAGCAGGTACTATATAGAATTAGGTATAGTACCATGTTGAATATATAATATCACTTGGCGTGGGCTAACTGCGTTGCTTATCCTTGGGAAGGGGCAATGCGAGAGCCTGAGATCAGGGATGGGCGAGAAGTAGAAACTCCCATGCCTTTTTTGTTGCCATTACCTAAACCTATTATTAACGCTGAATTCGGGAGTAAGGAGGCAAAGGGCGAATTACTATGGCCAGTAAAAACGATTATGTTATTCTCGACTCCAAACAAATTGGGAAACATTTGGTTTGCGGAGCCATCAGCAGAATTGTAACATACCAATTCGGCAATCCCGTCTTTACGATATAATCAAATAATAAATAATTAACAACTTAAAACAATTACACTATGAAACAATTTAAACTTACATTTGTCCTGACCGTGATCATGAGTATGGTGGGACTGGAGGCTTTCGCCGATTGGGATACTTTGGTTGGCATTGATGGCTTGTACTATTACCTGGATGACACCAATAATCAGGCTCAGGTGACATTTACGCCTGCGTTCTATGGGAAGAAATACACCGGTGATATTGTGATAACCCCTAATATCGAAAATGAAGGAAAAACTTACAGTGTGACGCGCATCGGCGAGAGTGCTTTCTCTGGTTGCACCGACCTCACCTCCGTCACCATCCCTAACAGCGTGACGAGCATCAGCAGTTATGCTTTCCTGAATTGCTCTGGCCTTACCTCCGTCACCATCGGCAACAGTGTGACGAGCATAGGCAATTATGCTTTCTATGGTTGCTCTGGCCTTACCTCCGTCACCATCCCCAACAGCGTGACGAGCATCGGCACTTGGGCTTTCTATAATTGCTCTGCCCTTACCTCCGTCGAAATCCCCAACAGCGTGACGAGCATTGGCAGGTATGCTTTCTCTGGTACAGCATGGTACAATAATCAGCCAGACGGATTAGTATATGCAGGTAAAGTGGCATATAAATATAAAGGAACGATGCCGGCAAATACAAGTATTACGATTAAGGAAGGAACATTAGGAATTGCAGGTAGTGCTTTCTCTGATTGCTCTGGCCTTACCTCCGTTACCATCCCCAGCAGCGTGACGAGCATCGGCGCAAGTGCTTTCCGCGATTGCTCTGGCCTTACCTCCGTCGCAGCCTTCAATCCGACTCCAGTTACTATTGATGAAAACACATTTACCAATCGTGCAAATGCTACACTGTATGTTGCTAAGGGAAGCAAGGATGCATATAAGGCAGCCGACTATTGGAAGGAGTTCAAGCAGATTATCGAGGTTGCGGTGACTGCCATCAAGGCAGTAGAAGCAGATGGGCAAGCTGCGGAAGCAGTACGCTATACCCTTGATGGTAAAAGAATCAGCACGCCGGAGCGTGGCATCAACATCATCCGTATGAGCGACGGAACAATCCGTAAGGTATTGGTGAAGTAACCCAAACATAAATCAATAGCAATGGGGAGCCCAATCGGTTCCCCATTTTTTTATCATCACATATACAACTTATCTAAGCGTAGTCTATGCGTAGAAACGTAGAACGTAGAATTTCGTGGATTTCTATTCGCTAAATCGGATTTTTTACACTACTTTTGCATTCAAAACGTAGCATTATGAGATTTAAGGAAGAAATCAACGAGAGTTATACGATGGCGGAAGCCATTAAGGAAGCACAACGCTGTCTGCACTGCAAGGTGCCGCAATGCAAGAAGGGCTGTCCTATCAGCAACGATATTCCCGACTGGATTCACGAACTGAAGAAAGGCAACCTGGGCAATGCCATCAGCATTATCCGTGCCAAAAGCAACTTGCCTGCCGTATGCGGACGTGTATGCGCTCATGAGAAACAATGTGAGGGTGCCTGCGTTTTAGGAAAGAAAGGTCAACCTGTGAATATCGGCAAGTTGGAACGCTTCGTGGCTGACTTTGATACAGACAACGAACTGACACACGAGGACATTGCGGAGAAGACACGTGGCAAGGTTGCTGTTATCGGGGCAGGTCCGTCGGGTATTACCGTCGCAGGTGATTTGGCTCGCAACGGCTTTGCAGTAGAGATGTTTGAGATGGAGTCACAATGTGGCGGCGTGCTGCGCTATGGTATTCCTGAATACCGTCTGCCGAAGGAGGTGGTGGCACGTGAGATACGACACATCGAGAAGATTGGGGTCGTTATCCACCGCAATACGCATGTGGGCTACGACATCACGGTTGACAGTCTTTTTGCACAGGGATTCGATGCCATTTTCATCGGTACAGGACTGGGTAAGCCGAAGTCGCTGGAGATTCCTATCTGGCAGAACGGCAAGTGCATCTCTGAGGGTGAGAATGGCGTTCATGTTGCCGATTTGAAGCGCATCCGCTATGCTACCCACTTCCTCCGCCGCGTGGAACTGATCTCTGAAGGATTCATGAAACGGGAGGAAACGTATGTAAACGAGGGTGCACGGGTGTTTATCATCGGCTGCGGCAACACGGCAATGGATGCTTCGCGCACGGCGTTGCGCATCGGAGCCTCAGCGGTGGACGTCATCTACAACCAAGGTATCGACACGATGTCGGCGCTGCGTGCCGAATATGACGATGCTGTAAAGGAGGGAGTCCACTTCAACTGGTGGAGTGCTATCAGTGAGATTCATGTCGATGACAAATTGGACATTACGGAGATTGTGTTGGAAACGACAGAACCCGGCAAGGAACCCGTACGGCAGACGTTACCTGCCAACAATATCATCATGGCGATAGGCGCCACACCCAATACCAAGATTGTACGCACTACGTCAGGATTGGAGAACGATGAACGCAAGTTCCTCATCACGCGCGACCTGCCCTACGGTATGACTACGCGCAAGGGAGTCTTCGCCGGTGGTGACGTTGCCAACCGGCAAGCTACCGTCGTCCATGCGATGCAGGATGCCAAGAAGGTGGCTGAAGGCATTACACAGTATGTCGATGCCATCAGACTGATGAGAGCCATCAATATGGAAGAGTGAAAAGTGCAGAAAGGGTAAAGTGCAGAAAGTGAAAAAATACCGCATGCCCGCTGAATGGGAACGACAGAGCATGGTGCAGTTGACATGGCCGCACAAGGATACTGACTGGGCACCGATGCTGGAGGAGATTACGGAGACGTATGTGCAGATGGCAAGGGAAATTGCCAAGCGCGAACCGTTGCTCATCGTTGTCCCCTCACGTAAAGACGTGCCGCAGGAGGTAAGGGAAATGGCGAATGTCACCATCTTCGAATGTCCTACCAACGACACGTGGGCACGAGACCATGGGTTTATAACGCTAAAAGGGAGCGAGGGAACGGGAGAAGAAGAGAGCGAGGATAGTTCTTCTGCACAAAACATCGTTCTGCTCGACTTCCAATTCAACGGCTGGGGCAAGAAGTTCGAGGCTGCGAAGGACAATGCCATCAACCGACGGCTGTGGGAGAGACTATTCAGCACCCCTTCCGAATTCCCGACCTTTGGTCGCCTACCCGTAGCCTTTCGGGAGAGGTTGGGGGCGGGTTCCTACCAAGCCCACCTCGACTTCGTACTGGAAGGCGGCTCCATCGAGAGCGACGGCAAAGGTACGATATACACCACGCACTGCTGCCTTATGGCTCCAAACCGTAACTACAAGGATGGCAGACCCATGACCGAGCAGGAGATAGAGGAGGAACTGAAACGGCGCCTTTGTGCCGACCGCATCGTATGGCTCGACGACGAACCTCTGCCCGGCGACGACACCGACGGACACATCGACACCATTGCCCGCATCACCCCAGACGGAACGCTGCTCCGCCTGCCCCTGCCCGACCCCATCTTCGACGAAGACGGCAGCCCGCTGCCTGCCACCTATGCCAACTACCTCATCATCAACGGTGCCGTACTCGTGCCCACCTACGGACAGCCCCTTAACGACGCGGCAGCCCTGCAACGCATCGCCACCGTCTTTCCCGACCGCGAGATGGTGCCCATCGACAGCCGCAGCATCATCAAGCAACATGGCAGCATACATTGCTGCACCATGCAGTATTATTAAAACTATTGAGGCTGAAGTGCGATGCAAAACCTATGCTTTTGCATCGCAAAAGGACTGAGTTTGGACGGCAAAGGGATAGGTTTTGAAAAAGTGCATTTTTTTCATCAAAAAGTGCACCTTTCGTACGAGAAGAGAGTTTTTAGCTACAACACCTAACACCTACCTCAAAATGCGCATAACACCGATAGGCAAAGGACTTGAAGAGAGGTAGGTGTTGGGGAAACACCTACCTCAACACCTACCCTAACACTTACCTGTTGGCGTCTACCTCTGTGGGGAAAGGTAGGTGATGAGGTAGGTCTTAGGTAGGAGTCTGGAAAACACCCACCTGCGGCTCCGCCCTTTATTCATCGGCATTTCAAGAGGTTTGAGGTAGGTGTTAGGTGTTGTTGCATCTCGGAAATAAACGTATGAATTCTTTGTATTTCTCTCGATTTGCACTACCTTTGTCAGCAAGAAACAAGAGAAGGATGAAAATAGGAATCATACAACAGCACAATACGGCTGACATCAAGGACAACAAGCAGAGACTTGCTGAAAAGATAAGGAAGGTAGCACAGGACGGTGCGGAACTCATCGTCTTACAAGAGCTGCACAACGGATTGTATTTCTGCCAGACGGAGGACGTGGATGCGTTTGACCAGGCTGAGCCGATACCTGGACCATCAACAGAGTTCTACGGAAAGCTGGCAAAGGAGCTGCAGGTGGTCATCGTTACATCGCTCTTCGAGCGCCGCACGGCAGGACTGTATCACAATACGGCTGTGGTGATAGAAAAAGACGGAAGCATTGCTGGAAAATACCGCAAGATGCACATCCCCGACGATCCCGCCTACTACGAGAAGTTCTATTTCACACCCGGAGATCTGGGTTTCCACCCCATCGACACGAGCGTAGGACGACTCGGTGTGATGGTGTGCTGGGACCAGTGGTACCCTGAGGCAGCCCGACTGATGGCTCTGCAGGGAGCAGAACTGCTGATATACCCTACAGCCATAGGCTATACTGACAACGACGACGAGGCGGAGCAACAACGCCAACGTGAGGCATGGACCACGGTGATGCGCGGACATGCCGTTGCCAACGGCCTACCTGTGGTAGCCGTCAACAGGGTTGGAGAAGAAGCACCCCTCCATCTCCCCACCATAGAGGGAGGGATTCGTTTCTGGGGCTCTTCGTTCGTTGCTGGTCCACAAGGTGAGATGCTATATCGTGCTGCGGAAACGGAAGAAGAAGTCGCTGTGATTGAGGTGGACCTCGCTCACAGCGAACAGGTGCGCCGCTGGTGGCCGTTCCTGCGCGACCGCCGCATTGACGCATACGACAATATTTTGCAAAGGTTTGTTGACTGACGTAGACCTGACAGGGACAACGTGCAGGAAACCAGACAACAAAGGATTAAGCGTTCTGGGCGCGATCCTGCATGAACGGCAGACTTGCAGCCTGCTCTATCACGGTATCGGCAAGCATCAGATGACTGTCCTCCACGCCGTTGAGCGTATCGTATATCCTCTTGATTTCATCTCTTCCACCACCATGCTTCAACACATAGACGAAGCAGAGATTCTGCAAGCCGATACTCTTGGAGATGATGTCGATGTCGGTCAGTGCCAAACCTGACACTGCCAGCTGATAGGCATCGTCGGAGTTTTCTTTGATGAACTGCTGTACATCGCCCAAGGTCTGTAGTCCTAACGACTGCAGGACGGGGAGGAAGGGCATGAGCAAGGCAGGGAAGATCTCTGCTTGATTGACGGAAGCAATACGCTCGTTGAGCCTGTCGAAGGGATTTGTGCGCAAGAACGTACGGAAGTTGTTAATGGAAAGGTGCACCTCATCCAACTTGCCCGTTGTCACCAGTGTCTGCATGCGTCGGCGATAGTCCGTAAGTGAGTTGCGCAAACGACTGAACTCGTCATCTATCAGTTCCAGCATACCTGCCAGGCGACTGAACTGTCTACGATATTCCGGCAGAATCTGCACATCACTCTTGTATCCCGTATCATGCTCTATCGTTGACCATACATGTTGCAACGCCGTACGCATCTGCACTTCGAAACGCGTCGTGTTCAGCGCTGGTTCCTCCGGATCGTCGATGAGCGTTTTCGGCAGGCTGCAGATATAGTGCAGCGAGTTGTAACCGAAACTGTTCAGATGGTGCAGTTTACGTTTGTCCACCGACTCTTTCCAATCGACGGTGAAAAGGCGCTTCACTATAGCAGCCACCTTATCGACATCATCTGTATAAAAGGTGATGATGCGAATACCGAAGACATCGGTAATATCGTCTAACTTATGGTACTTGGAACCTTTCAGCTCCAGCTTGCCCGACAGCGACTCTTCGGTCTTGATACGGTGTTCTATCGCCGTAACGTAGATGCCTTGCTGTTGCAACGCCTGTGTCACCTGTTCGACAGCCAACTGTTCCAAGCGTTGGAACTGGGGCAGCCGCTCACGGAATTCAGCCAACAGCATTTCGCCGTGGGCATCAAGTTGATAATTCATCTTCAGCAGTTTATGCCACCATAACGGCAGCGTTGATAATCTTGTCTATTTGAACTCAAACAGATTGATAAATCCTGTCATGGCAAACACGTTGCGAATGTCTTCGTTCATGCCTGTGATATAGACATGACTGCCTTTGGGTTTGGCATTCTTCAACACGTTGAGGAACAGACGAAGACCACTGGAAGAGATATACTGCAGACTGGTACAGTCCAGGATGATGTCATGTCCTATACAATCTATCAGCGGCTGCATGTCTTTCTCTGTCTGACTGGCGGCAGCGGTATCGAGACGTCCTTCGAAAATGGCAACTAAATTGCCTTCTTGCTCTTTAATTGTTGTTTTCATTGTTTGTTGTATTTAAATGATGAATATTGTTTCTTTTTTTATCTGCTTGCTGGGCAAGACGGTGCAGGGTCAATGTAACGGATAGATGAGGTTGACAACGACCAGACAGACTACCAGCAACAGTAGATGCATCCAAATGCCTATTCGGGCAAAGTCGGTAAACTTAAAGCTACCTGGTCCATAGACCAGCATGTGTGTATTGGAGCCGATGGGCGACGAGAAACTGAGTGTCACCGACAGCATGAGCGACATAATGAACGGCATGGGGTTGCATTCCATCAGCTGACTCTGTTCAAAAACAATCGGGAAAAAGATGACACTGCTGCCCACATCGCTGACAAACTCACTGACAGCTGATGCCAACAGACACATCACGCCCATCACGATATAAGGATTGTCGGCACACATCTGCAAGACCGTCTGGGCGATGATGTTGGCTATTCCCGTTTTGGTAATGGCAACGGAGAAGACAAGCGTTGAGCCCAGGACAAGCAATAACTGCCAGTCGATGTATTTGATGACATTGTCCATGCGGCAACACTTCATCAACAGCATGGCACCGGCCGTCAGCATGGTCACTGCCATCAACGGCATGACATGGAACAAAGACAGGACAAACATCATCACCAAAAGCGCTGTAGATAAGATGGTGCGTACTCCCATCTGCGGAACAAAATGCGAATCGAAGAAGGTCAAACTGTGACGATAGTTACGTTGGAGTTCGGAGGCATCGCGGGGAGGACACTCCAGCAAGAGCGTATCACCCGCCTGCAGTTTGATTTCACGCGGCTGTCCTTCCACACGCATACCCTGACGTGCCACAGCGACCAACACCATGCCACTCTCTTTCTCAAATTCACTTTCGTTCATACGCTGACCTATCAAGTCGCTGCCAAAGTTCACGTAGGCTGTCCGCATCTTGCGCTTGGTGTCAATATCGTTGATACTCCATACATGATGGTCGGCAGCAGCAAGTCCATGCGACTCTTTTAAGCTCAGGAGATCATTGATATGTCCGGCATAGACCAAACGGTCACCACCCAAAATATATGCATCTTTGGGCACAGGCATAATGATTTCCTTGTCGAAACGCACAATCTCTACCAGCGTTCCACCTCGAACATCATAGAGTCCTGCTTCGTCAACAGAATTTCCTACAGCAGGGTTATCTGTAGGAACGAGCAACTCTACCGTATAATCGGAAGTGGTTTCAAACGAATGTTCTGACGACTGACGCGAAGGTATGAAACGCTGAAGCAGCAGGATCAGTATGATACCGCAAGCCGTCAGCACCAAACCAGGCAGTAAGGGTTCGAAAACGTTGAGAGCCTTACCCGTTTTCTGCATATACAAACCTGCGACGACCAGGTTGGAAGAGTTACCCAACAACGTACACATGCCTCCCAAAGAAGCTGCAAAGCTCAACGGCATCAGCAATTTGGAGGGAGCAATATCCAACTTTTTCGCCCATATTATTACAGCATCGATGAAAAGCGCTACCACGTTGACGGCATTTAGAAATGCCGACAATACACTGACAGGAGCAATCAGGCGGAATAATGCCGTCTTATAGCGCTGAGGTTCACCCAGTACATTCTTCGTCAGCCAATAAAGCACACCCGTTTGTATCAATCCTGCAATGATGACAAAGAAAGCAGCATGAACAACAACAGGTTCGGAACCGAAACCCGACATTCCCTCTTCTTCCGTCACCACGCCAGTGACCAGCAATATCGTCAAGGCACCCAAGAACGCTACCACTGCAGGAATACGCGTATAGGTCATGACAAAAAAGATGCTGATAACGGTAACAACCGTTATCCAAGCCTGTATGCTGAGACCGAGAAATGTCAACGATTCTATGAATTCCATCATGGTATGCCTTGCTGACGTTTCAACTATTCAGTTTTCTTAATACCGAACTTAGGATCAATCTTGATAAATGCCGTGACCAAGAAGGTAACAGCGCAACATGCCATCACGATGATGAAGAACATACGGTAGCCGACCGCCTCCTGCAAAGCACCTGCAAAGAGACCGGGTATCATCATCGAAAGTGCCATAAATGCAGTACAAAGCGCATAATGGGATGTTTTAAACGATCCTTGACTATAATATATAAGGTAAAGCATGTAAGCGGTAAAGCCGAAGCCATAGCCAAACTGCTCAATGAAGACACAGGAGTTGATAACTATCAAATTGTCGGGCATGGCATAGCTCATATAGATATAGACTGCATCGGGCAAGGTAATGGCGCAGACCATCGGCCACAGCCAGCGCTTCAGACCGTGACGACCAGCACAGATGCCACCGAGAATACCTCCAATGGTCAGTCCGATGATACCCACGGTGCCCTGAACCAAACCATATTCTTGTGGAGACAGTCCTAATCCTCCGTTATGACCGGCATCGACGAGGAACAGAGCTGACACTTTTGCCAACAAACCTTCAGGCATGCGATAGAACAACATGAAAAGGATGCCGATAATCACCTCTTTTACCGGGAACTTGGTAACGAACGTCTTCACCATCGTACCCAATCCGTTAAAGATATCACGGACATTGGCAACCGAGCGCTCATCGTCTTCTGCAGGACGCGGTAAGATGTAATGATGCCACAACCAGAAAGCGATGAACAAACCTGCAACGCCATAGAACATCAGACTCCAAGAAAAGGGAATACTATTGCGCCAGATGACTTGCAGGTTGCCTGCTATCATCACCAACACACCTTGTCCGAATATGGTTGCCAAACGATAGAATGTTGAACGGATGCCGACAAAGTTGGCTTGATTGTGTTCGTCGAGACCTAACATATAAAAACCGTCGGCAGCAATATCGTGGGTAGCACTGGAAAAAGCCATTACCCAGAAGAAGAACAATGTTCCTTGCAACCAGAACGACGTAGGAATAGTAAATGCCACACCACCGAAAGCTGCACCGATGAGTAACTGCATGGATACTATCCACCAACGTTTTGTCTTTACCAAATCAATAAAAGGACTCCACAAAGGTTTGATTACCCATGGCAAATAGAGCCACGAGGTATAGAATGTGATGTCGGCATTGGTCATGCCCAACTGTTTGTAGAGGATAAGCGAAATGGTCATCACTGCTACATAGGGCAGTCCTTCTGCAAAATAGAGCGTGGGCACCCATGCCCACGGGTTACGTGATTTCATTGATATATCTTTTTTATAGTTGCATTCTTATAATAAAACAGGAGAATCTCATCATAAGGATAGCCTTTCTCACCCATCACGGCAGCACCAATTTGGCACAAGCCGACACCATGTCCCCAGCCTCTGCCGTGGAGAATGAAAGATGAGGATGCCACCTTTTCCACCTCGAAATTGCTACTCAACAAATGAGTCTCACTTAATGTGCGGCGTATTTCCAATTCCTTTCCAATGATGAAGGTACGCTTTGTTCCGACAATCTTCAACCGGCAGATTCTGCCACTCTTACCACGCTCTAATGGTATGAGGTCGGTAATGTCGCCGAGGTCGAGTTTCAGTTTCTCGTTGACCAACCTACTCAATTCTTCCTGGGTATATTCCACCGTCCACTCGTAGAAATCGGTCGTCTCTTGGTCGTAGTCGTTTAGCACCTGTGAGATGGTTTTCACATCTTTCGTATTGCAGAACGGGTCTTTAACAGAAACCAGATAGGGCTTCGGTGTGTCCTCCCAGCAATATTGGAACTCCTCCGTCTGCCCGCCGCAACACTTGGAAAAGCGGGCATCGCAAATTTCGCCCTCCGACATGAGCACTTGTCCTCGTGTCTGCTGAACAGCCTCCTCCACATGCTTGTTGCTGGCACGGGTGATACCTTGATAACGTTGGCAGTGGTCATCGGCACAGACATCGAAGATACCGTGGTCTTCGCGGTCATACCAACGTATGAGTTCGTCATCTTTCTTGATGAACGAGAAGAAACCGTTGCCGCCCTCCCCTTTCTTCTTTCGGTTATCCATCTGTGCCAAGATCCATGACCGAGAGATGACAGCATGAGCCTTTAGCAATTCCAACGATGACGTTGCACTCATCTCGCTGGAGATAACGCTGGTGAGATAGCGTTCAACTGGCAACTCGTTGACGGCACAGATGCTGTCGGAATCGACAATCAGTCGCAACGCACCTTGGAAAGATTGTGTCTCCTTGCGTTCCCAATGGAAATTGACACCTATTGTCACGTCTGCCAGCGAGAACGAAGCATCATCGCTCTGCGGAATGAATTTCAGTTCACGGTATTGCGCCCCATTCCACAGGATGCCTCCTTCGGAAAACTCTACCAGCTGGTCGCCCTCGATTTGCTCGCCTTTGGCAAGATAGGGGTTATTCAGGCGGAATCGTATCTTCTGTGCACTGACTATGCCAACACATACTTCTGGTTCTTTTCGCTCTTTTAAAGACTGCGTTTGTGCAACGACAGTGGTCTGCCCCTCCAACTTTGCCCGCATCTGTTGCACCTGCTCCGGTGTAATACAGATTTCCTGCAAGATTGTCTGAATACGTGCCGATGTCAGCCGTTCAAAATCTTCTTTGCGAGGGGTTATGACCAAACCCGCCATATCTATAGCACCAGGACTGACCATCAGTTTCTCAGCACCGTCCGCATAATAGCAATCGGGACGATGCTTGCGACGAGGAAATACAACCGACAAGTATTCCGTACCGTTGCGCCATGCCACGATATTCATCATCGGTTCGTCGTCTTGTTTCTCCATCACTTGATAGAGTCTTCTGAACAACTGCTCATCACCATACGGACTGATAGAACGTATTAGGAAAGCCGGACATGCATAGTCACGGATTTGCGCAATATATTCTTCTGTGTTCAAAGAGAACAACACGTCCAACTCACGACTCAGACGCGGCCATGCCTGTTGCAACGGCAACACACCACTGGTTCCTGCCTGAAAGTGCATGTGGTCTGGGGCACTGGCGCCACACCTCGGTCCGTTATAGAAGACCATCAGGTCGGGATATTGCTCCAGCAAGCGGTGCATTTCAACATAGTTCGACAAGATGCGTTGCGGTTGGTGTTGCAGGGCGGGTATTGTAAAATGAACAGGCAGAATGGGAAATGGGTTAATCAGCAATTCGTAACGTTGGTCAACCCGCTTCGTCATCTGCTCCTGAGGACGGTTTGCTGCACAAAGAAAGCAGGGACGTTCAGCAATGCTCTTGTTATCAATAGAGGCACCCGTGCTGACCATACGGGCTGGATTAAACTGCACTCGCCACTCATCGCCATCATCGAGCGAACGCACCTGAACATTCTGCAAATCGCGGAAGCGCTGGGCTGCCGCTTCCCATACCTCCAACTGACGGGTAAAGAAACGTTGCAGACTATTCTCTGAGGTCATGTCAAGCTGACCTTTCGCCAACTGCTGACGCGCCAATAGTTCTATAGTGCGCAACCGGTCTTTATAAAGATTATTGGCATTGATTTTCTCCGTGCTCAAAGCTGCATCGCTGTTACCTCCCCAACGACGGCATAAATATAACTCGTCATAGATTCGTCCTATGCGATAACGACGGCTAAATGCCAGTCCCATGGCATAGTCTTCGCCATAACTGGTATTCGGGAACTTCAACTGACGAGCCAAAGGGGTAAAGAAAGCGCGTGGAGCACCGAGTCCGTTAATGCGCAGAGCATTATTGGGTCCGTTCTCTTCGGTCCACTCTTTATGATCGATAAGTCCTGGCGGCAGTGTATTCAGTTCGAAGTCGCACATACGGTACGAACCTACTATCATCGCAGCCTGTTGCTGGTAGAAGGCATCTACCACTGTCTGCAAGGTACGGGGAGAAGAATACAGGTCGTCACTATCCAACTGTACGGCAAACCTGCCACAACGGTCATCGTTAATGGCAAGGTTCCAACAGCCACCGATACCCAAATCTGTGCGTTCTGGTATGATATGGACGAGTTTGGGTTGCGTATTGTGAATGGCCTGAAGCACCTCTGTCGTCCCATCCGTTGAATGATTATCAACAACAATAACGTTGAAATGGAAATTAGTTTGTTGCAACAGTGCTGATTCCACAGCATCGCGGATAGTCTTTTCGCGGTTAAAGACTGGTATAATGACTGAAGCCTCTACATCGAAAGCCTGTTCGTCGAAGTCGGGCTGCGTGTAAGCAGAAGTATCGACGAGTGCCCCGAGTGCTTGTAAGTGGCGTGTCGCCACCTGTTCCATTTCTATCTGTACCTCACGATTGCGCGGGTTCACATAATCAAACTGTTTTTCACCGCTCTTGCGCAGGTCAAGTTCCTCTTCGGTATATAAGAACTCATTCAGGTGAACAATCCGTCCTATTCTGCTTAAATACAGGCGTAAGTCATACCATCCGGCATACTTCCAGCCAACCTGTTCGATCCCAGCCTCTGCAGAAAACTGAAGTGGGGCTTCCCTCAAAGCCTTACCATTGAGGAGCACGACAGAACCGAAGTCGAAATCATCTCGGATACTTCCTGGTTGATAGTCGATGACGGGATGTTTCACCGTTTCACCATTCTCTATAGAATAGCGGTCGCTATACAATAATTTTGCATCCGTATCGGTAGCCACACGCAACATTCGTTCCAACGCTTGGTAACCAATGGTCAACGCTGTCGTCTTCAAACAGAGCAAAGCATATTCGGCTTGGACATGATTGGCTATGGAAAGCATGCTCTCTGAAGAGAACACATTCTCTGTAACAATAAACGTGCATCTTTCTGGAGCCTGGACTTCATTGGCGAAAGCCTCCGCTACTAACAAATAAATATGATGTACGACCTTATTCTGACGCAACTGCACGAGAGTCCTCTCTGCCATCAACAAATCGTCACATGGCAGAAAGCAGTCTATCGTTCCATTTTTCTTCATAGTTCTTTTCTTTCCGTGCAAAAGTATAAAGAATATATGAAAAAAAAGAATACCTATCTTTTTTTTTATTTGAACACATGTTTGTTCTACATAAACAGAAGAATTATCTGGCTTTTCCCTCGCTTAATCGTAGCTTTGACTTCGCCGAAGGCACTTCCGCTTGGGAATAAAAATAAAAAGCAAGCTTTCTTTTTGTATTTCCCTCGCTTAATCGTACCTTTGCAGCGTAAAAAAAAGAATATGGCGGAAAGAAAACAAAAGCTGTTAGGAATGACGATTACCGAACTGAAAGAGGTGGCGGCAATGTTAGGCATGCCTGCCTTTACGGGTGGTCAGATAGCACAATGGCTCTACAACCGTCATGTGACGAGTATCGACGAGATGACCAACATCTCCAAGGTGAACCGCGAACGGCTAAAGGAACATTATGAGATAGGAAGCTACAAGCCTCTAGATGCCCAACGCTCCATAGACGGCACTGTCAAATACCTGTTTCCTGTGTGCGGCGAGGATTCGGAACACACCGAAGAATTGGATTCTACCAGATATTCCGTGGGAGCAAACAAAAAGTTTGTTGAAACCGTTTATATCCCCGATGGCGACCGCGCCACGTTGTGTGTATCGTGCCAGGTAGGCTGCAAGATGAACTGCTTGTTTTGTCAGACGGGTAAACAAGGATTTGATGGCAATCTCAGCGTTGCTGATATCCTGAATCAAATTTATGCGCTACCAGAATGGGATAAGTTGACAAACATCGTCTTCATGGGGCAAGGTGAGCCGATGGACAACCTTGACAACGTACTTAAAGCAACGCAGATTCTTACGGCTGACTATGGTTTTGCATGGAGTCCTCGGCGCATCACCGTCAGTTCTGTTGGCTTAAAAGGTAAATTGAAACGATTTATTGAGGAGAGTGACTGCCACGTGGCTATCAGCATGCATACTCCCCTGCCCGAACAACGTGCACAACTGATGCCGGCAGAACGGGGAATGAGCATTACCGAGATTGTGGACATGTTGCATCAATATGACTTTGCCCACCAACGACGACTGACTTTCGAATACATCGTATTCGGGGGTGTCAACGACTCGATGGCACACGCACGCAGCATCGTCAATCTGCTACGCGGGCTGGACTGTCGCATTAACCTCATACGCTTTCACCAAATTCCTGACGTGCCGCTGAAGGGGGCTTCCCAGGAGAAAATGGAGGCGCTGCGCGACTACCTGACACACAACGGCATCACGACAACTATTCGCGCCAGTCGTGGACAGGACATCTATGCCGCCTGCGGACTGTTAAGTACAAAGAAAAAACAAAGGGATTGACTATGCGCAACCAATATATCCTTGCGTTTATTCTCTTGCTCGTAGCCTGCACGGAAAATAACAGGAGAGGACTGCCAGAAAGCACTGGAAAGCCATACGAGGTGTTGATTGTCGCCGAATCGGTAGCAGCAGGGAAAAGCGTGGCTACCCTATTGGCTACTCCCGTCGAGGCCCTGCCGCAAAGGGAACCACAATTCGACGAATCGTTCTGCCATCGTAAGAAATTCGATGCCATGCGGCAACTGGCACGTAACATCATCATCATAGACGAAAATAAAAAACTTTATACCCGCACGACCATACGCTTTGACCGCGATGTTTATGCAGCACCGCAAATAGTGATACACATACAAACGCCCCACTTACAAGCACTGGAACAAGCGATGATGCGTGGAAAAGCTGGAAAGGAACTGCTCTCGCTACTGAACAGACACGAACTGACAATACAAAAGAAACGATTGGAAAGAGAACACAACCCGAAAGCGGAGGAACGAATACGCCAGATGTTCGGCATCGAGATGCTCATTCCTTCCAATATGCTGGCAAGCAAAGAGGGCAAAGACTTTCTCTGGTTGTCGAACAATGCCAATACGGGCATGCAGAACATCTGCCTCTTCCGTTCGGAAAAGATAGACAGCGTTCTGAAGGCGAACATCAAAGGAGAAAAGGACGAAATGTATATGAGAAGGACGAAGGTAACCGCGAAGCGCTTGCCAGAGACCTCCGCGAAGCGCCTGAGCACCCGCTCGAACTTGTTCGCTTGCCAAAGCAAGAACGGAGCGCAAGAAGAACTAGGTAACGAAACCGTAACCATCCAGCGCGGACTATGGGAAATGGTTGGCGATGCTATGGGAGGACCTTACGTGGCCCGCACGTTGTATCTTCCTACTCCGGGAAAAGAATTGCAAGCTGGCGTTTTCACCATCTTTACCTTCGTCTATGCTCCAGAAAGTACAAAACGGAACAAAATGCGGCAATTGGAAGCCGTACTATATACCATTAAATAATTATTATCATTATGGAAGAAAGAAAAATTCGTGTGGCACTGACCCACGGTGACACCAACGGTGTCGGATACGAACTGATTTTTAAGACCTTCGAAAACCTGACGATGCTGGAACTCTGCACCCCCATCATCTACGGATCTCCTAAAGTAGCCACCTACCACCGTAATGCGCTGGGCATTCAGACAAACTTCACGATTATCAGCCAGGCAGAGGAAGCACGCGAAGGGCGCCTGAATCTGCTCACCGTCTTCGACGAGGAAATCAAAGTGGAAATGGGAACACCGACGGAGGAGTCGGGAAACACAGGACTGCGTGCTATCGACCGTGCACTGGAAGATTACGAGAAAGGGCTTGTTGACGTGTTGGTAACAGCTCCCATTGACAATACGGAAAACTTCCACTTCAGTGGTCAAAGCCGCTATCTAGAAGACCACCTTAATGCCTTCAACAAAGGGATTTCCATACTCACCCACGACAAACTGCGCATCGCCCTCGCTACCCGTAACTTGCCGTTGAAGCAGGTTACCGAGTCGGTGACGCTGGAAACTATTAAGATGAAAGCGGAAGCACTACACTTGAGCTTGCGACGCGATTTTATGATTACCAATCCACGCATAGCAGTATTGGCGTTGAACCCGAAAGCTGGCGACAAAGGACTGATTGGAACGGAAGAAAAGGAAATTATCGCTCCTGCCATCCAACAACTCGTAGAGAAAGGCATCCAAGCGTTCGGTCCATACGCTGCGGACGATTTCTTCGGTAAAGGATACTATAGCGACTTCGACGGCATTCTGGCAATGTATTACGACCAAGGATTGACGCCATTCCGCTCGTTGGTGGGTGACGAAGGGGTTAACTTTACGGCAGGACTGCCCATCGTCCGCACAGCACCGCTGCACAATGCCTTGTTCTCACAAGCTGGAAAGAACATGACCGACTGCACCTCGATGAGGCATGCCCTTTATACAGCTATAGACATCTTTAAACATCGCAAGGCTTATGATGAAGCTTATGCCAATCCGCTGAAAAAACTATACAAGGAGAAACGCGACGACAGCGAGAAAGCTCGTTTTGCAGTTCCTAAAAATCCTGCATAAATACAAGTTCACATTGTTTTTTCTGCCAAAATTGCAGAAGTTTCAAAAGAAATGTGTAATTTTGTCAGCTCATTATGAATACAACAGAGATTCAACGCATCAAACAACGGTATAATATCGTCGGAAACCACGATGGTTTGAACCGTGCGCTGGATGTCGCCCTGCAGGTGGCACCCACTGACTTGAGCGTACTCATCGTCGGAGAAAGCGGCGTGGGAAAGGAAATCATTCCACGCATCATCCACGACAACTCTCCACGCAGACGAGAGAAGTATTTTGCCATCAACTGCGGCTCCATACCCGAAGGAACCATCGACAGTGAATTGTTCGGACATGAGAAAGGATCTTTTACCGGAGCAATCGGCGAGAGCGAAGGCTATTTCGGCATTGCCAACAAAGGCACGATCTTTCTCGATGAAGTAGGCGAACTGCCGTTGGCAACACAAGCCCGACTATTGCGTGTTTTGGAAACGGGCGAATATATCCGTGTCGGAGGAACAGAAATACGAAAAACGGATGTACGCATCGTCGCCGCTACTAATGTCAACATGCGCAAAGCCATCAGTGAAGGCCGTTTTCGAGAAGACCTCTTCTATAGGTTGAATACCATCCCTATACAGATGCCGTCTTTGCGTGAACGCGGTCAAGATATCATTCTGTTATTCAGACTTTTTGCCATGCAAATGGCAGAGAAATATCATTTGCCCAAGATTACGCTCACAGAAGACGCAAAAGCATTGATGCTGCATTACAAATGGCCAGGAAACGTGCGCGAGCTGAAAAACCTGACCGAGCAGATGTCTGTCCTCAGCGAACAGCGCGAGATTGATGTTGACACCCTGCGCCGCTTCATTCCACAAGACCCCGAAAGCACACAGCTCGCCGTCATAACGAAAGACGGCAACCATTCTTACGAGAATGAACGCGAAATGGTATTCAAGATCTTGTATGAGATGAAGGGTAGCGTCAGCGAACTGAGACGGGAACTGAACACCGTTCGCCGACAGATTGAAGAGGTACGCGACCTCAATGGAGCTGCAGGATTCTCACCACAGATTACAACTGCGCCGACAGAGAGGATCCACCCGCCAACAACATCACCACTCCCTGTAGACCTTACCCATTTACGCCAGCAAGAGACATCTGCGGTTGAAGAAGCTATAGCAGAGGAAATCAACGAGCCCGAAAGTCTCAACCTCAGCAACATTGGGAGACAGATGGTGGAGAAGGCACTTGAACGCAACAACGGCAACCGCAAGAAAGCAGCAAAGGAACTTGGCATCTCCGACCGCACGCTCTACCGCCGACTGAAACAATACGGACTCGGCATGCTACTTACACTGCTGCTTCTCACCTCATGCTCCGTCAGCTACAAGTTCAATGGCGCCAGCATCGACTACAACAAGACAAAGACTATCCAGATTGCAGACTTCCCCAACCGTTCTGCTTACGTGTGGGGCCCCATGGCTGCCATGTTCAATAACCAACTGAAGGATGTCTTTGCCAGCCATACACGCCTACAACAGGTGAGACGTAACGGCGACCTCAAGATTGAAGGTGAGATTACGCAGTACCAACAACGCAACAAGTCTGTTTCGTCAGAGGGATATTCGGCACAAGTAGAACTCTCCATGACTGTCAACGTGCGTTTCACCAATACCAAAAATCAGGCTGAAGACTTTGAACGGCAGTTCTCTGCGGCACAGACCTACGATTCCAACCTCAGCCTCAACAGTGTACAGGAGGAACTCGTAAGACAAATGATTGAAGACATCACAGACCAAATCTTTAACGCTACGGTCGCTAATTGGTAATACTGATTTATGAATCTTGCGCAACTCATACAACATCCGGAACAACTGAACAAGGAGACGCTATACGACCTGCGAAGTCTGATAGCTCTGCATCCTTATTATCAGCCTGCACGCATCCTGTTGCTACGAAACCTGTTCCTTTTACACGACAGTTCTTTCGACGAAGAACTGCGCCGCGCTGCCCTTTATATTACCGACCGCAACATCCTGTTCCAACTGGTAGAAGCCGTACATTATCAGCATGGCAAAACTAAAGATCTAGCAACACAAGAGAACGACAACCAGGAGAATGGCCAAGACCAAACGAAGACAAATGCCAACCGAACCGTATCGCTCATCGACAACTTTCTTGACACTATCCCAAGCGACGATAACAAAAACACGCAAGGGAAAAGGAAACCAACTCCAACGGATGCCACCGTGGACTATGTCGCATACCTGCTCGAAACAGAGCAAGAAGAGCAACAAGACGGCAAGGATAGCCGCACTGTTTCGCTGATTGATAAATTCATCATCAACGACGGAGGCAACTTCGACCTGAAAGAAACACCCGAATACACCCCCGATATCGCTCCGGCTTCAGAAACAAATGGAAGCGGAGGTACCAACGAAGAATATTTTACAGAAACGCTTGCCCGTATCTACATACAACAAGGCAGATATTCCAAGGCTTTGGAAATTATTAAGCGTTTAAATTTGCTCTATCCGAAAAAAAGTCGTTACTTTGCAGACCAAATCCGGTTTTTGGAGAAACTGATTATAAATAACAATTAAAAATAGAAGATTAAAATGTACACATTATTTGTAATTCTGATTGTATTTGCAGCCATCCTCATGATTGGCATCGTACTCATTCAGGAGTCTAAGGGAGGCGGATTGGCATCCAACTTCTCTTCTTCCAACCAAATCATGGGTGTCCGCAAGACCACAGACTTTATCGAGAAAGCAACATGGTTCCTGGCAGCCACAATGGTGGTATGCAGCATTATCTGTGCACATGTAGCGCCAACCTCAGCAACCGACGAAAGTGTTATTGAGAAAGCTGCTACAGAAAACAGCAACACCAACCCCAACAACCTGCCTAACTTTGGTGCAAGCCAGCAGAAACAAGCTGCAGGCGATGCTAAAGAAGCACCTGCAGCAGACCAGAAAGCACCGGCTGCTGATGCACAGCAGGCTCCTGCTGCAAAGGATGCACCCGCACCCGCAACTCAAAATTAAAAAACATAGTACGCGACTACCTGGAGACAACTCTCCTTTCTGTTGCGTACTTTCAAATCAGGTACTTCTTGCGCCGCTTTACTCTGCAAGCGCTTCGCGATTATCGCCCGGCAAATAAAAAAAATCCGATTTTTCTTTGTATTGTCCGCGTTTATTCGTACCTTTGCACCCGCTTTTGCAGCTTAAAGCCGCATAGCACTTATAGATGGTGCCCGTAGTTCAGTTGGTTAGAGCGTCAGATTGTGGTTCTGAATGTCGTGGGTTCGAGTCCCACCGGGCACCCAACAGAAGACATCGCCGAAAGGCAATGTTTTTTTTTTGTGAGAAGTCCCTTCGAACGAAAAGACATCGCCGAAAGGCAATGTCTTTTTTTGTGAGAAGTCCCTTCGAACGAGAAGACATCGCCGAAAGGCAATGTCTTTTTTTTATTTTCTTTCCCCGAAGAGATTGTCTTTTGCCGTCACCTGCGTCGGTACACCGACTTTACCGCCGAGGAAGCAGTCTTGGAGTTGTACGTCTTCGGTATTCTCGAAGCTGACGGCATTCTTGCATTCACCTACCTCGATATTGCGGAAGGATACATGGCGGACAGGTTTGGCTGTGGTGCCCTGCAACACGAGGGCAGCCTGGCGCACCTTTCGACAACGAAGGCCATCTACACAGAGGTTGCTGACATCGGTAAAGTGGTTGTTGTCGAGTCCCTCTCCGGCATACATACTGGTGACATAGAATAAGTCTTCCACCTCGTCGAACACGCAGTTGTTTACATAAATATTACGCACAAAACCTCCACGGTCAGGGTTGGTCTTGATGAAGATGCCACGCTTGCAATAACCCGCATAATCGCAGTTTTCCACAAACACGTTCTGTACGCCTGCACTCATCTCTGAGCCGATGACGACAGCATGCAAGCCCTTGAAGTGACAGTTACGGATAATGATATTCTCGGATGTTCGCCCGTGATTCCATCCGTCGTTGTCGCGTCCGCTCTTAATGGCTACGTTATCGTCACCATTGTTAAAGTGGACATCCTCAATGAGGATATTTCGCGAGCATTCGGGATCTATGCCGTCATTGTTGACCAGCTTGGCATCGTAGCGTATGCCTCGGCATACGATATTCTCGCTGTCAAGGAGGTGGAGACACCAGAATGGAGAGTTGGTGATGAAGACATCCTGAATGGTAACACCTTCACACCGATAGAGTTGTATGAGGTGCGGACGCAGGAAGTCACCATCCCCGAAGATGCGGTCTTCGATGGGCACCTCGTCATGGTTCATCTTGCGCGAACATTGCTGGCATGTCTTCTGCCGCGCCTTCCACGTTGCAAAGGTCTCCGCACAATTACCATCGATAGTCCCTTTGCCAATGATGGCAACATTGCGCAGTCCGTATCCATAGATCATCGGCGAATAGTTGTAGAGGTAGGTGCCTTCCCAGCTGGTCTTCACGGCAGGCAGATAGTAGTGCGCTTCGGGTGAGAAACGAAGGACAGCCCCCTCCTGCAAGTCAAGACACACATTGCTGACAAGATGTATGGGTCCCCTCACCAAGTATGTTCCTGAAGGAACTACGATATGCGCCCCACCCTTCTTCCGCGCAGCCTTCATGGCTTTGTCGAAAGCCGGTTTGCAGTCTTTCTTTCCGTCACCACGTGCCCCAAAGTTCGTAATCAGCAAAGAGCTAGTTGTCGGTTGTTTCGCACCTGTTATCACCTTCAATAGCGAATCTCTCAGCTCTTGAGCCGGAGTCGCTCCTGCGGCAGCCGTACCCCAAAGGGCAAGCAGCACTACTGCCACCATCGTCTTCAGTTTGTTCTTGTTCATACATTAATAAATTGTTGGTACTGCAAAGATACTCAAAAAAGGACAAATCTGCAAATTTCCGTCAAATTACCGTCTGTTTTATTGTCCATCTCTATAAGAATCCCTATCTTTGTGCGAAAGAAGTTTTTTCATGGAGTTTGTAACATTGTTGCATTGCAACATTGTTGCATTAAGGAATTTCTGTATATGTGGGGTTGAAAATTGTAAGAAAAGTAATATGGAAATGTGATAGAATGTAATAATAGTAATTTTATTATAATATATAAATATAATTATATATTATAATAACCTATTAGCATA
>JAFRYZ010000048.1 GCA_017442825.1 Prevotella sp.
CGGGCTTCACGGATGAAGTCGAGTGGGGTGACTCCCAAGAGTGACTTCATCTTGCGGTTCAGTCCAGAACGGCTGGTAGCCGTAGCGTCAGCCATGTCGCCGATATTTATGTCTGCGTCGCCAATATGTTCCTCGATGAATTTCATGGCCCTCTGCATGAACATCTCGTCCTCTGGCTTCATCTTTGGCTTTGCGGGCTCCTCCAAATGCTTCACATCCTTCTCGCTTGTGCTTTTTGCATTCAGCAATGCCAGGTAAGCCTCATGAAGCTCGTGCTGACGACGATTGAGGGCGACAATATATCTGCGTGTATAGAGAACGCCCCAGATGACCAAGGCCAGCATGAGGGCAAAGAGCAACTGTGCCCAACGTGTTTCCCAGAAAGTAGGCTTGACGATGACGGTCAGTGTCCGGATATTGTCCACCCAGACTCCGTCACTGTTGGTGGAGCGTATCTGCAATTGATAGGCTCCTGGCTTCAGGTCGAGGAATGTGACTGAATGGTCCTTTCCAATGGTGTTCCAGGTTCCTTCGTCCTGCCCAAAACGGAATGCGTAATCAATGGCTCCCTCTGAAAAATAGTCGAGTGCAGCAAACTGCAGGAAGATATTACGCTGCTGTGGCGACAATACAAGTGTGTCCATTCGGTTTACCGCCCTGTCTATAGGACCGTTCTCAATAGAGAGTCGCGTTAAGACTATGGGAGGAACATAACCACTCTTGCGGATATTGTGGAAATCAAGCGTAAAGGCACCGTCTTGCAGACCGAAAATCGTCCTGCCGTCAGGGAGTTGTAAGGGTGTTGCATCAGAGAAACGCAACTTGTCTTTCCAGAAGAAAGCCTCATAATTCTGAGGATAGTCGGCATCAGGGTTCAGCAACAAGATCTGATTATTGCTCACAATAACGATCTCATCTCCGAAGGGAATGGCCGATAACGCTACATCCGATGGGAAGCCTGTTGACATATTGAAATGACGGAACTCCAAGTGGTCTGCCAACAAATCTTCCGACGTGATTTGGTTCACTCCACCACTTTCTGTACATACAAAAATACGATGTTTCGAATCTTCTGCCACGTACATCACAGCATTATTACTCAGGCTGTTGCTGCGGTTGGCGTCTTTTACATGTAGTTTAAACTCTATTTGTCTGACGTCTTTGGGAGAGAGATCAGCAATCAACAAGCCTCCTGTCGTAGCGACCAAGAGGATTTGCTCTTGAGTAATATGCAGCTGTCTGACGCGAAAACTAATGTTTTTCGGCAGCTTCAGACCATTGCCGATATGCAAGAACTGCGGATGCTCTGCTTGTGGATTGGGGATACAGTTGAGGCCTCCATTGAATGAAGCCACCCACAAACGTCCTTGTGCATCTTCCTGTGCATAATAGAGCTCGTCCTTATACAACGATGAAGGGTCGTCGTCATGATGGACAAAGTGCTCCACTGAGAATTTTCCGTTGGCAGTCTCACGCAGTCGGAATAGGCCGTCGGGCTTGCTGCAAAGCCAGTACATGCCCTTCGAATCCTGCAAGACGTGATAGACAGGTGAACCGAATGATGTAAAGCCTGCATGCAACTGACCGTCACGGCCCAGATAACCCAACAGACGGTTCTCCTTATCGAAGAGCCGTATGGTGGCATCGTTGCGGCTTGTGACCCAATAGCGCTGCCGGCGGTCCAGACAGAAACTACGTATCTGGTCGCTTTTCTCTTGCGGGAAGTTCTGATAGGCTTTCTGACGGAAAGAGAGTTTGAAGACACCATAGCTGCTGGTAAACCATGCATCACCCTCCTTGTCGGCTGTACAGAAACGGACACGATTCACGCCATGCCAGTCGTTAGGGTAGTCCACATAACTGCCAGTTACAGAATCTTTATAAGCCAACTTCCCGTTTTGACTAATGGCCCATTCTGTGCCGTAGATGTCTTTATAATAAGTAGGAATGCCCGCGCGCTCGAAAGCCTCCTCCTTCTGATGCAACTTGGAGAACTCGCCTTTCAACTGACGCTCCTCCGACTCCGACAACCTGAAGAATCGGCAGGTCTTCGTAGAGAAACCGAATACATGACTGTCAACCATGCATCTCAGGCTACCGTCCTTTGCCAGCAGCATGTCGTCAATACGGTCTGACGGCATGTCTATACCATCGCCAGCCTGCGACTTGAAACATTCAAATTGATAGCCGTCGTAGCGGTTCAGGCCGTTCCAGGTAGAAAACCACATCATGCCCTGTTGGTCTTGTACAATCTGTGTGACGTACCACTGCGCCATGCCACTGAACTCATCGTAATGAGTCACGGTACACTGCGGTTGTGCACTGAGTGAATTCATCCAGCCCACCAGTATACACCATATCAGTATAACGGCTTTACGCATATCAATAGTTAGTTTGCCGCTGCAAAGATACAATTAAGTGAGCAAAATGCAAAATAAAAGGGGATTTATTTTTATTTTCGAGCGTGAGTATCTCCGTCAATGCCAAAGATACCAATTACTCTCTTACATCTTCCAACAAGATGTCGGGGCGCTCGTCTGGCCGTAGAAGCTCAAACTCTACGTTATGCATTTTCAGGCCGTCGACATGACGGGCGTAGAGTCCGTAGGCTGGTGTAGGACCAGCCCAGCGCGGCTACGCATTCATCGCTCATACATCGTTGCCATCGACAAAATCCGCAAGATCGACAGAAACGATTGCGTGTACATCGGCAAGGAAATCATTCATGTGCCTGATGGCTATCAACAAGCTTTCCAGAAATTCCTTGAGACACATTCGTTTAATAAATAGCCATATATCATGATAAAGAATTAAACATCGACTACATTCTCCAAATCTCCCACCACTCTTGCAAATATCCTTTATATAAAGAGCTTTTGGGGTGGTGGAAGATTGGTTGGTGATGGCAGATTCGGCGCTGTTTATGGCTTTTTTCGCTTTACCAGATAGAGTGCTCCGTACTTATCTTCGTTTTTCTTCAGTCCAGGAATGTTGGATAGCTTGCGTCCAAAGCCGATGACACTCGTTGGTTTCAGCAAACTGATACCAACTTTCTCCTTCAGATAGTTCAAAATGGCAGTGGGACTAATCCACTCTCCTTCCTTTTCATCGACGGCAGGCTCGAAATAGTCATAGAAGAACTGCTCTACAGCTGTCTTCACGCCGAACTTGCGGTTCCACTCCAGA
>JAFRYZ010000049.1 GCA_017442825.1 Prevotella sp.
CAACTGAACTGCGACTGTGTGCCGTTAATGGTTATACGCCCCATGACTTGCACGATGCCGTCCTTCTCCTTACCCTTGTTCACGTAGAACAAAATCTTGAATGTGCTTCTTGACATACTCTTCAATTCTTTTTCGTTTCAGGCTGCAAATATAATACCATTTTTTGAGTTGCTTTTCCGGCAATCCATTGCAGATTGTTGAATCGAAAACCAGTCAGTTTGAACTGCGTCATTCTTCCTTTTTATACCCTTGGAATTAGAAAAGTTTAACTCTCAGAAACGGTTTTCGTGGGTTACGATTTAGAGACCTAACTCTCGCACCAATCCGCATCAAGTTGCATTTTCACCTCGTTCCTAAATTCCCCGTTTTTCCTCGTATTGCCTTTATTTTACGGTCATCCTGCGTTAATCTTCCAAAATCTCTCGTTTGTTACAACCTTTTTACGTAATTTTGTATCAAATTCAGTCAATCCATGGACGAACTCTCACGAATCAAACAGCCTATTGAGGCAGAATTTAGCGAATTCATCGGTCTTTTTAATCAGTCGTTGACTCACGATGATGGTATGTTGGGGCAGGCCCTTCAACATATTCGTCAGCGTACTGGTAAGCAGATGCGACCTATATTGATGTTGTTGTTGGCAAAGAATTTTGGTGGCGTTTCATTGGCAACCTATCATGCAGCCGTTGCTTTGGAGCTATTACATACTGCTTCCTTGATTCATGATGATGTGGTAGATGATAGTTTTGAGCGTCGTGGTCAAGCCTCAGTAAATGCTTCGTTCAATAATAAGGTAGCCGTTTTGGTGGGAGATTATGTGCTTTCAACGGCTTTATTGCATGTCTCTCACACCCATTCTGAGGAGATTGTCCGCATGACAGCTCAACTGGGAAAAACCCTCTCCAACGGTGAAATCATGCAGATGTCCAATATCCATCAAGATGAAATCTCCGAAAAACGTTATTACGAAGTCATCAGACGTAAGACAGCTGCCCTTTTCGAGACTTGTTGTGCCGTAGCAGCCCTCTCTGTCGGTGCAGACAAAAAGGTGGTAGATGCAGCAAAAACATTCGGTCAGCAGCTCGGTATGATCTTCCAAATACGCGATGACATTTTCGATTATGGCGACGGTTCCGACATTGGAAAGCCTATTGGCAATGATATGAGAGAAGGAAAACTAACCCTTCCCGCTATTTATGCGTTAAAATCGACACAAAATGAGTCGATGAAGCCATTTGTAAAGAAGCTGAAGAATGGAACGATTACAGACGATGAAATAGGACTTTTCATGCAATTTACCAAAGAAAGCGGCGGTATAGCCTACGCAGAACGCCGCATGTGGGAGTTCCATCATGCGGCGCAGTCGTTTGTAGAGGATTATGTTCATGATACTTCCATCAAGAACTCTCTATGTTCTTACTTAGACTTTATCATTCTGCGACATCTTTAAACAAAGATGACATTCGTGAGAGCTCTTTTTAGAAGAACTTCACTTCTTTACCAGCTAAGTCGCTCAAAACGAGGTTGGCAAGACGACTCGTTCCTAATCTGAAGTAGTAGTTGGTAAGCCATTTTTCGCCTAGAACCTCCTTTACAATCGTGTAATAAGTCAGCGCATCCAGTTTTGTATTGATCCCACCTGCCGGTTTAAATCCTATTTGAATGCCCGTTTCATCGTAGTATTCCTTAATAGCCTGACACATGACATAGGCAGCCTCCGGTGTTGCCGACACTTTTTCCTTGCCTGTAGAAGTCTTGATATAATCGGCACCTGCATACATCGATAAAATGGATGCTTTCTTGATGTTCTCAGCGGTTGCCAAATCACCTGTTTCCAGGATTACCTTCATCGGCACATCACCGCAAGCCGCCTTCTGTTCTTGTATTTCGTTGCAAACGGTCTCATAATCACCGCTGAGGAATTCACCCACATGGAGCACAATATCCACATTTTCAGCGCCATCTCGGATGGCCATAGCCGTTTCTGCCACCTTGATTTCCAAAAGAGCCTGAGATGAAGGGAAAGCGCCACTGACACAAGTGGGGATAACTCCATCTACCTCCAGCGATTCACTTACCAGCTTGGTAAAGCGCGGATAGGTGACTACAGTCGCCACATGCGGCATGTCAGGATATTCATGAGCAAACCTGTTCACCTTCTCCACTAGCTGCAGCACACTTTCTGCCGAGTCGAGCGTGGTGAGCGTTGTCAATTCAATGCTGCCGAACATGAAGCGTTTTACGTCTTCCGTATTGTTTTCCTGCACCTTTTCATCAATGATTTTCTTTACTGCTGCAGCCACTTCTGCATCGCTGATGTTACAGTTGTACTTACCTAATGCCTGCTCTATCTTACTCTGAAGAGGAGCATGCTGGTGTTCATGATTGTGATTTTCTGCCATAATTGTATTGTTTTTAAAGTTATGATTATTATTCCTTGTGGTTTGTATCCATACATATCGTCACAGGTCCGTCGTTAAGCAATTCTACTTTCATCTCCGCCCCGAACATTCCTGTGCCCACATCCTTACCCGTTTCATCGCTCAGTCGCTTGCAAAAATACTCATATAAAGGGATAGAAACCTCATGGCGTGCAGCATGGATATAACTCGGTCTATTACCCTTTTTGTAGCTTGCCAACAGTGTAAATTGGCTGATGACCAGAAATTCTCCATCCTCCTCCATGATATTTCGGTTCATCACCCCCTTTTCATCATCGAAAACGCGCAGTCCTGCAACCTTTCTCACCAACCAGTCAGCATCCTCTTGTGTATCACCTTCAGCTACCCCAAGCAGTATCAGAAATCCCTTTCCGATGCTGCTTTTTTCATTTCCGTCTATGGAAACTTTGGCATGGCTGACACGCTGAATGACAATTTTCATGTTTTTCCTGGTTATTTATCCGTTGACAAAGATACACATATTATTTTATTTGTCCATCCTTTTGATGAAAATAATTATATATTATCATGGCTTTTTTCTCTCCAACAATATCTGTAAGTGTCTGAACATCAGATTCTTGCACTCTTTTCAAACTCTTCAGAGCCTTCATCAATGCCTCTTTCGTCTTAAGACCTATTCCTTTTACGTCGTCTAATGCCGAATGTAGTGCATGTTTTGAGCGTTTATCACGGTGGAAAGTGATAGCATAACGGTGCACCTCGTCCTGAATCTGCGTCAGTACATGGAAGAGTTCGCTATCAGTTTTCAATCCGATTACCCGTGGTGGAAAACCAAACAGCAGTTCATTAGTACGGTGTCGATTGTCTTTTGCCAGTCCGGCGATAGGAATATCAAGATGCAGTTCGTCTTCCACTACCTGTCTCACCACGTTCATCTGTCCTATGCCACCATCAGTAATGATAAGATCAGGCAGCGTTAACCCCTCCTCAATCATTCTGCTGTATCTCCTTCTCACTACCTCCTGCATACTCGCATAGTCGTTTGGACCCACTACTGTCTTTATATTGTATTTCCGATAGTCCTTTTTCGATGGTTTCATCGCCTTGAAAACAACACATCCAGCTACAGCATCTGTTCCTGAGATATTGGAGTTGTCAAAACATTCAATCTGATAAGGTAGCTTCGTGAGTTTCAGTTTTTCCTGCAGTTCCTTCATCAATCGTGTCTGTTTCTGTTCTGGATTCAGTTTTTCCGCCTGTTTCAGCCTGTCGAACTTATATTGTTTTCCGTTCATTTCGGACAATTCTAATAATCTTTTCTTATCCCCCCGTTGAGGAATAAAGAATGTGGCATCCTTTAGAGGGAAATCCATTTCAAAAGGTACGATCACCTCTTTTGCATCACTCTGAAACCTTTTTCTGATTTCTACGATAGCTTCGTTCAGCAGTTCCTGGTCCGATTCATCGAGCTTCCGCTTGTATTCATACGTAAAACTCTGGTTGACGGCTCCATTTTTTACGTGTATATAGTTGATGAAAGCTGTTTTGTTTGTTTCATCGTTTACGATACTGAATACGTCAACATCGGTGATGGTATGACTGACTATTTCGCTTTTTGCACAGAAAGAGTCTAACAACAGATATTGTTTCTTCAACACCTCCGCTTCTTCAAACTTTAGTTCTTCTGCCTTGCGTTGCATTTCTTCGTAGATTTTTCTACTTACCTCGCGTGTATTTCCTTTTAATATTTCTCGTGCGCTGGCAATCTTTTCCTGATAATCTTCAAATGACTGTTTGCCTATGCAAGGAGCATCACAGTTGTGAATGTGGTATTCCAGACATGCTTTATATTTTCCTTGCTCTACACCCTCTTTGGTAATAGGTATCCTGCATGTTCTAGGTTTGTACGCCTTATGAATCAGTTCCAGAATAGCATACATACTGCTGATGTGGCTATATGGTCCGAAATATTGTCCCAACTTCTTGTTGATGGTACGAGTTTTGAATATTCTGGGAAAGTATTCCTTCGTCACGCAGATACTAGGATACGTTTTCCCGTCTTTTAGCAACACGTTGTATCTAGGTTGATATTCCTTTATCAATTCATTTTCTATCAGTAACGCGTCTTCTTCCGAGTTTACGACAGAGTAGCTGATGTCCCAAATCTTGCTTACCAGAACTTTGGTCTTGAATCGATCCACCTCCTTATGGAAATAAGAAGAAACACGGTTTTTCAAATTCTTAGCCTTTCCCACATAAATAATCACATGGTTCTCATCGTAGAATTGATAAGTACCAGGTTTATGTGGGAGTCGCGAAACGATGTTCCGTAGATGCTCCAACCGTTTCAGATTATCTACCTGCTTCATCCTCAATAGTCCTGTCTGTCGGGGTTTGGAATTGTTCTTGTTTCACGTGAAACAGAATTTTTCGTTTATTAGATGGTCAGCAGAGTAGTCAGTTCAACGTCTTTAAATTCATCTCTTCCATGCAATCCTTCGTCTCTAATTTCAATGATGAAATTCATGTAAACCTTTTTTGGTCGAAAGTTTTGAACCAGTTTGTAAGTAGCCTTAGCCGTTCCGCCAGTCGCCAATAAGTCATCGTGGATAAGCACCACATCGTCTGGGTCAATAGAGTCGATATGCATCTCTATGGTGTCCACACCATACTCCTTTGTGAACGACTCTTTGATGACCGTTGCTGGCAGTTTTCCCGGTTTGCGTGCAAGCACCACGCCGCATCCAAGTCGTGCTGCCAGTGCTGAAGCCATGATAAATCCTCGGCTTTCAATACCTACAATCTTAGTGATACCTTTATCTTTGTACAGTTCGTACAGAGCTTCGGTCATTTCCTTTAGGCATTCGCCGTTTTTATAGAGTGTTGTAACGTCACGGAAATTGATTCCCTTTTTGGGGAAATCTGGAATACAACGCAGGTTGTCTAATAGTAATTTCTTGTTCATTTTCTTATGGTTTTAAGTTTAAAATTGTTGTATTTATAGGCAGTTGGGAATGTCTTGTTTCACGTGAAACGTTTTGTTTTGTTTTCACACTTTTTACTTATTCAGTAACACCAGCAGCACGTTGATGTCGCTCGGACTTACACCAGGAATCCTGCTTGCTTGCGCCAGCGTTTCAGGTTGTATGCGTTCCAGTTTTTGGCGACACTCCGTTGATAGGTCTTTGATATCCGCATAGTTAAATTTCCCTTTTATGCGTATATTCTCCAGTTTGTGCATCTTCTCGGCGAACACCCTTTCTCGTTCAATATAACCTTTATATTTCAAGTGAATCTCCGCTGCTTCAGAAATCTCCTCCTGTCTATTTTCCGCTGCCTTCAGCTGTTCCTTCAGTTCTGGCAGTTGTTTGCTCAGGTTATGGAAGTTAACCTGCGGACGAGCTATTAGATCCGCAATCTTCACCGATCCGTGCAGCGTTGCCGTTCCCAGTGCCTCCAGGAATCCGTTGATACGTTTTGGTTTCACGTTCGTGTTGTTGCAGAAGTCGATGATGCGGTCTATGGCGTCCCGTTTCTGCAGCCACCAGTCGTATCGTTCGCGAGTTGCCAGTCCCAGTTTGTATGACCTTTCCGTCAGACGTTCGTCAGCATTATCCTGTCTCAGCAAGATACGATATTCCGCCCTCGACGTAAACATGCGGTACGGTTCGTCCACCCCCTTCGTCACTAAGTCGTCTATCAGCACCCCGATATATGCCTCGTCTCGATGCATGGTAAACGCCTGATTGCCAGAACATTGCAAAGCGGCATTGATCCCGGCTATCGTTCCTTGTCCGCCAGCCTCCTCATATCCTGTTGTGCCGTTTACCTGTCCGGCGAAGAACAGTCCTTTCACCCGTTTCGACTCCAGCGTATGCATTAGTTGAGTAGGGTCGAAGAAGTCATATTCTATGGCGTAGCCCGGTCGGTATATGCGTACATCGCGCAGTGCCGGAATTTGTCTTAGCGCCTCCAGCTGTAAATCCATAGGCATTGACGACGAGAAACCGTTTAGGTACATCTCGTTCGTGTCTGTTCCTTCTGGTTCCAGGAATAGAGGATGCTGTTCTCTGTCAGGAAACGTCACCAACTTCGTTTCTATGCTCGGACAGTAGCGCGGTCCGATGCTCTGTATCTGTCCGTTGTACAGTGGAGAATCAGCCAGTCCGCTGCGTAGAATCTCGTGTGTGGCAGGTGTCGTGTTGCAAGTCCAGCACGGCAGTTGGGGTAGGGTGCGCCCCGTCCCCATATACGAGAACTGGTGGAAGTCGTTCTCCCCTGGTTGCACCTCCATCTCCTCGAAGTGCACACTCCTTTTGTCTATGCGCACCGGTGTTCCCGTTTTCATGCGGGCATAGCTGATGCCGTGACGGGCTATGCTCTCCGTCAGTCTGGTCACCGCAGGTTCAGCAATCCTTCCCCCAGCTACCTGTTTTCTGCCGATGTGCATCAGTCCGTTCAGGAATGTTCCCGCTGTGATGACAACACAATGGGCACGGATTTCAGCTCCCCAGATGGTTCTAACGCCAACGACTTGTGGGGCTGCAGCATCAGAAGAGTCAGAAGTCTCGCTCTTCTTGGTGCCGCCTTCCACCAGCAACTCCTCAGCCTGGTCTTGCCAGATGTCCAGGTTGGGTGTCTTGTCTAACACCGACCGCCACTCCCAGATAAACTTCTCGCGGTCACACTGGGCACGCGGCGACCACACTGCCGGTCCTTTCGATCGGTTCAGCATACGGAACTGTATGGCAGCAGCATCGGTGACGCGCCCCATCTGTCCACCTATAGCATCTATCTCTCTGACAATCTGACCTTTAGCGATACCTCCAACGGCAGGGTTGCACGACATTTGTGCAATCTTGTTCATGTCCATCGTCATCAGACACGTCTTTGCACCCATGTTTGCAGCCGCCGTTGCAGCCTCGCAGCCGGCATGTCCGCCCCCAATCACTAATACGTCATATTTTAGAATCATCTCACGATTTTTAGTTTGTCTTGCAAAGGTATTACTTCATAGAGAAAAAGCCAAAAATATTGAGATTTATTATAGAAAACCATGCCTCTTCACGCTTCTCGTTGCCCACTCTTGTCACAATACACGGTAACATCGTAGCCATGAAGGTGGACGACACCAAGGGTGCAACCCTCATGCCTATCGTGTCACAGTTCGTAGAGGAAGGTTCTACGAATCTTCATGACCCCTTTGGGGTCTTGAGTCAACAGGTATATAGTTCCCTAATTTTAATATCCCATTCGTGAGGTGTCCACCTCTTTCTTTTTCTTCTCCTTGAACTTGCCGATACGGTAGATGGCGGTGATAGAATAGTTGGTGTAGGGCTTCCAGACGCGCATGGCGTAGTCCTGATGGGCTATCGTGGAGCTGGTGTTCATGTGGGCGTTCAGGATGTTCTCGCCCTTGACCACGAGGCTCCACTTTCCGTTTTTGGAGGTGTAACGGAGCGTGGCATTGAGTTGCAGGAAGGGGTCGATATCGTAGACACCTTGGATGGCTTTGGTCTGGAAGAACGGATTGAGGATGAACTGGATGTTGTGCTTTTTCGACAATCGGGCGACGGCCGTACCGCTAAGAATGCCAGAGAGACGGGTGCGGTCGATAGGCAGGTCGAAGAAATCGGTCTTATCGTGGCGGTAGAGGGCAGTTGCCATTACATTTCCGTTGAGCCAACTGCCAATACGAAATTGAGCCGAGGCTTGCAGCCCATAATAGTTGGAATAGTCGAAGTTGGTCTCCTTCATGATGACGGCCATGCGGTCTGTGGGCTGGTAGGCCATCTGCACGAAGTAGTCGGGTTCAAGCATGACGAAGGCGGTAAAGGTATATTTGCGGTTGAGTTGCCACATCAGGTTGATGTCGTATTTCGACATGGGCTTCAGGTCGGGATTGCCCCATATCTCGCTGTATGCCGAGGCATAGTAGATGCTGCTCATGGTGCTCCAATAACTGGGATAGACGGCCTCGCTGCTCAACGAGAGGTTGAGCATGTTCTTCGGGTTTATGTTCCACATTGCGTTGAACTGTGGATAGATGCGCCATTCATTCCACTTGGTGGCATGATATTGTTCTGCTGTCAAGGAGGCTTCCAGGCTCAGCGACTTGCCTATTTGCTTGCAGAAACCAACGTAAGCGTTCAATATGCGCTCGTTGTAATCTACGTATGAGGTGGCGTCGGGTAGGGGTTTGTGATCAGCGTTGAAGGTGGTCTGATAACTGTTGTTGTTTGTAAATTGTGCCTTGCCACCATAGTTCAGTTCCCAGCCTTTCGATAGTGAGTGGGTCTGGTCAACCGTGAACAGCCACTTGCCTACTTTCTGGCGACTATCGACAGAGAGGTTCCGGTTGATGTCGTACAGCTCCCCCTCAAGGCTTTGCGTACGAGGTTCCTGATAATTGGTATAGGACGCACCAAGTTGCAATCCGAAGGGTGTCGAATAATTTGCATCGACATTGTGCAGGTAGGTATGTTGGTGGGAGTGTTGTGTGGACTGTGCTGTGCCTGTTGTGGTATTGGTTGAGTGGGTGGAGTTCCACTGACCCGTGTAGGAAAGACTCAAACGGTGGTCGTCGGCGATGCTATAGTCCATCCCGATATGGAACTCATGGTCGATGCCGTCGCTGCGGTTGTGGGTTTTGTCGTTGTATGGTACGCGCTGTTCTCCAAGCGGATGGTTGGCCTCATGTTCCACCTGACCATAGCCCGTGCCATTGGTATAGGTATAGGATGCGTCGATGCCCAGCTTGCCGTGATTGTAGATGATGCTTCCGCCTGCATAGCCTGTGCCATATTTATGCGTTCGCCAACCGCCCATCAGTTGTCCAGATAGCTGGTTAGTCCCTGCAAAATCCTTTGTTACAATGTTGATAGCCATGCCTCGGACATGGTATTTCGCAGGAGCCGCCGGCATCACCTCTGCCTTGGCAAGCATAGCAGCAGGCATCTGCTTCAGTCGCTCTACCACTTTGTCGGCACTGAGTGTTGTTGGCTTGCCATTGATAATGAGCGTTGTGGTTTGTCCGGAGAACATGATACTGCCATTCATCTCGCTGACACCAGGAATGTTGGTCAGTGCATCGTAGGCATTATCGGCAGGATAGACTTGTAGGAGCATCGGCATATTGTAAACGAGGTGTCCGTTTTCGGTGCTCGACACGATGCGTTCGCCTGTCACTTGAACGTCATTCAACCTGATAGTCGCTGGCTGCATTCTTATTGTTCCAAGCTCTGTACTATTCCATTTTTTATACACGGTTTTGTAGCCCACATAGGAGATACGGGCAAGTACGGGATGTTGTTCGCAAGGAATAACAAAGAGGCCGCTTTCGTTAGACACACCACCCGTAATCAGCGTAGAATCTTGGGGCGAAAGTAGGGCGATGTTGGCAAATGCGATGGGATGCCCTTGCTCGTTGATGATGCTACCTTTATAGCGGGTTTCAGTTTTTTGTCTGCATTCCACGAAAATCTTACGTCCGTCCTCATCAGTGCTTGTCGTTATGCGTATAGGATAGAAGCCAATCATCTGCAGGATGGCTTCTGGCAAGTGTTTGTTTTTTATAGTAGTGGTGATACGGAAGTCCTCCAATTCGTTGTAAAGGAAATAGATGGTGTAGCCAGTTTGTTTTTCACTGAGCCTTTTCAGCGCATCGGAGAGCGATACGTTATTAAATTTGCAAGTTATTCGTTTCTGTGCTTGTGTGCTGACGGTCAACAGCAAGGCAAGAATAATGAGAATGATCTGTTTGTTCATAGCGGCTGACTATTTTACGGTGATTTGATTATCGTTAAGAGTAACGGTCAGACGTTCGAACTGATTGAGGTCGTTGACCACTTGATCGATGCCCTTCTGCGGATTCCATACAAAACGGAAGCGGAGTTGTCGGGCTTCGTCATTAACAAATGTAACTTTGGTATTGTAATGAACAGCTATCTCTGACAGCATCTTTTCAAGTGGGATGTTGTCGTAGATGATGGGTTGCGGTATTGCGATGGTGTCGGTGGTCGGCATAGTGGCAGGAGTTATTTTTGCTGGCTTTGGAGTATTGATGACCTTTTCCGTTTTGGACATATGCTGATGAGTGTTTCTTACAATTTGAATGGCTGCAAAGGTAATACCAGATACAAGCAATATTCCGATAAAGGATGCGGCTATGCGAGAGAAGAGCGATGCTTGCATCTGCTCTTCCGAGCGTGGGAATACTCGACCAAAGGTCAAGATGGTCGCTATTTTTATCCAGCTGAAATGATGCTGACTGGATTGGACTTTTTGATTGAACTTTTGCCATGCTGTATCAACATCAACGGGCTTGTTTGAAAGATGTTGGCGACTGCTGCGCTTGGCTTCTACCATAAAACGATAAGTCTCACGTGTGTATTCATCTTGGTTGATGATATCCTGGATTTCCTGCTCGGTGTATGCCTCAGGGTTGTCGAGCATATCTAGTAGCTGGCGGATGTTTTCACTTGTCTTTTCCATTACCATAATCTTTTAGTGTTTGAAGTGATTTTTGATTTTCTGAATGCTTTGGGCAAGATACTTGTAGGTGGTATTCGGATTCAGACCGAGACGACGGGCAATCTCTGCAATGGTCAGATCGTTATCAAAACGAAGGTGGAAGATGCTGCGATACGGTTCTTCTAATTGTTCCTCCACGAAAGCTGCAATGTCGTAGAGCTGTTCCAATCGTTTGTCAATAGGTTGCAGGTCAGTCTCATCTTCTATAGGTTGCAGATTCTTCACCCGTTCGTGTATTTGCATTTGCCTTATTCTGTTTAGACAAGCATTACGTACGGCAACAAGGAGATAAGCATCGCTCTTGGTTGGAATGCCGCTGTTTGCAATACGAAGAAAGATATCCTGAACCACGTCTTCAGCCTCGCTGTCATTACTCAACAAGATTCTGGCCAGATGAATCATCTCGCTGTAGTTTTGACGGAAGATTATTTCCAATTCTTTTTTTGTCATAGTCATATCTCTGGCTTACGCCAGTCCCTTACAAGGGCTTTAAATATCAGGCATATTGTCTTTTAACTCTTTGTGCCCCTTTTTTAGGACACTTCTATTGATAAGACACTTCAGACTACTCGTATTTTTATGAAAGCACCAATTTTTTTCATTTTTCTTTGTTGAAGTATATCTTTATGATACAAAGGTAATTATTTCTTCCCATTAATTTTTGTATTGTCTTCGGTTTGCACTACCTTTGTACCCATGCAAGAAGAGTTTGACATCAGACAAGAACGCTATTCTAATGCCGAGAAAGATTTCGAGAACGCCCTGCGACCGCTGCATTTCTCCGATTTCAGCGGACAGCAGAAGGTGGTAGACAACTTAGAGGTGTTCGTGGAAGCGGCGAAATATCGTGGCGAACCCCTTGATCACACCCTGTTGCATGGTCCTCCTGGACTCGGCAAGACCACCCTAAGCAACATCATCGCCTCGGAGCTGGGCGTAGGCTTCAAGATTACCAGCGGTCCTGTGCTCGACAAGCCGGGCGACCTGGCAGGCATACTGACCTCGCTGGAGCCTAACGACGTGCTGTTCATCGACGAGATCCACCGTCTCTCACCCGTAGTAGAGGAATATCTCTACTCGGCAATGGAAGACTACCGCATCGACATCATGATAGACAAGGGGCCGTCGGCACGCTCCATACAGATAGACTTGAACCCGTTCACGCTGGTGGGAGCGACGACACGCAGCGGTCTGCTGACAGCACCGTTGCGTGCGCGCTTCGGTATTAACCTGCACTTAGAGTACTACGACCCCGATACGCTGGCAAAGATTATCCGCCGCAGCGCTCGCATCCTTAACGTCCCCATTGACGACGATGCTGCCGCCGAAATCTCGCGTCGAAGTCGTGGAACGCCCCGTATCGCCAACGCCCTGCTAAGACGTGTCCGCGACTTCGCACAGGTGAAGGGCAGCGGACGCATCAACCTGGACATTGCGAAGGTGGCTCTGCAGGCGCTGAACATTGACCAGTACGGACTGGACGAGATAGACAACAAGATACTATTGACCATCATCGACAAGTTCCGCGGCGGACCCGTAGGCGTTTCGACCATCGCCACCGCTATAGGCGAAGACTCCGGTACAGTAGAGGAGGTATACGAACCGTTCCTCATCATGGAGGGATTCATCAAGCGGACCCCACGCGGACGAATGGCAACAAAACTTGCCTACGACCATCTGGGACGCAACCCGTATGCAGGAACCATCATGGAACCGGAACTGTTTTCATAATTGAAAGATTGAAAATTTGAATGATTGAGAAATTGTCAATTGTGAATAGTGAATTGAAAAGGACAGGAGTATTTACAGGGAGTTTCGACCCCTTTACCATCGGGCACGACAACATCGTCAGGCGTGCCCTCGCTCTCTTCGACCGCCTCGTCATCGGCGTGGTGGAGTCGAACGTGCATAAAGAACACTCTGCCAGTGCTGAGGAACGGCGCAAGGCTATCGCGGCTGTCTATGCCAACGAGCCACGAGTGGAGGTGAAGGTGTATGGCGACCTTGCCGTAGACTTTGCCCACCGCGAGGATGCCCGCTACATCATCAAGGGCGTAAGGTCGGTGAAGGACTTCGAGTACGAGCAGGAGATGGCAGAAATCAACCGCAACATCAACGGCACGGAGACACTCCTGCTCCTCGCCGACCCCTCCTTGGCGTACATCAGCTCCAGCATGGTGCGCGAGCTGCGACACTATGGCAAGGATATCAGTATGTATCTGCCGTGAAAGGGTGAAGGTTGAAGATTGAAGAATTGAAAATTATTAATTGTGAATTGAAAATTGTGAATTGAAGACTGAATGATAACCTACAGTACCGACGGCGTGAAGATGCCGGACATCAAGCGAAGGGAGACAACAGCCTGGATCAAGAAGGTGGCTGCCTCCTATGGCAGGAAGGTGGGCGAGATTGGCTACATGTTTGTCAACGACGAGAAGATACTGGAAGTCAACAACGAATACCTCGGCCACGACTACTATACAGACATCATCACCTTCGACTATGACGAGGGTGACGTTCTCAACGGCGACCTCGTCATCTCGCTCGACACCGTGCGCACCAATGCCCAGCAGTTCGGCAAACCTTACAACGAAGAGCTCCACCGCGTCATCATCCACGGCATCCTCCACCTCTGCGGCATCAACGACAAAGGTCCCGGTGAGCGCGAAATCATGGAAGCTGCCGAGAACCGAGCCCTCCAGCTCCTGCAGCAGATACCCTAGTTCCTAGCCTTTCCCTCATGGACGTCAACACCAAGATGACACCCCTCCAAGCCCGTCAGTTCCGTGCCGATGTCCTTGCCATCGTCGCCCAGATACCTTGCGGCTACGTTACCACCTACGGCACCATAGCCGCTTGGGCAGGGTGGCCCTCCCACTCGCGCCAGGTCGGTCGCACTCTCCGCTATGCTCCCGAGTCCCGCCGTCTGCCCTGCCACCGTGTCGTCAACCATACTGGTCGCCCCGCCCCCGGCTGGCAGCGCCAGCGTACCCTCCTCGCCGCCGAAGGCATCACCTTCAAACCCAATGGCAATGTCGATATGCGCCGCCACCTGTGGCAACCCCCTGTAGTTCTATAGATGGTAGAACTGTTTAAAAAAGATTTCCGTTTTGCTTGTTGCCCAACTTAGAAATGGAAGGGATGTTAGCAGTTCGCCGCTGGAGTGAAAAGCAATTACGGCTTGTTTCAGCCGCAATCTGGGTTTAGTTCGCCGTCAATTACGGCTTGTTTCGTTGGCAATGAGGAACAGGTTAAATTCAGTCATTTAGTCATTAGTCATTAGTCAAAATGACCTCGCCGACTGTGAGAAAGTGGGCACTATAATATATAATAATATAATATTATTATATATTATAGTGAGCTTCAATCCCCCTTCCAGGAATTGATTTTGACTAATGACTAAATGACTATTTTTGATGTGCTCATCAGAGATAGAAGATAGATTCGTTGCCCATGTTGAACAAGAGGTCGAGAATGCTGAGGTTAGGCAGGAAGCCGTGTTTCTGCTGATAGACCTGATAATAGGGCAGAGGCTTGAAGTCGGCATCGGGAAGGGGATTTTTCGGACGGATGATGTCGCGCAAGTCGATAGCGGCGGGGGCTTTGTAGGTGGTGGTGAGTTGGATGTGGGGGTGGATGTCGAGGAGTTCGCACATCTTTTGTATGATATCGAGGTTGAACTGGAAGAGGGTGTCCCAATGGTCGTGGAAGAAGGGGCGCAGGTCGTCGGCGTAATAGTCGAAGAAGGGGCTCTCGCCATAGGCTGACTGCAAGGCGTTCCAGTGTTCGGTGCGCCACTTGCCGTGGTTGCTGATGCGGATGGTGGAGATGGGTTGGTTGGCGGCAGCATGCTCGATGGGGACGGAGAGAGTCTGCGGTCCGTTGGTGGTGGCGATGATGCAGCGGTTGCGGTAGGTTTGTTTCTGGAATGTCTCGCAGGCTTCGATCCAGACACGGTCGGACCGATACAGCTTCTGATACCACTGTACCGGTCCGAAATAGGTTGTGCTTAGTTTGGTCAAAGTTGAGAGTTGAAAGTTGAGAGTTGAGAGTTGAAAGTTGAGAGTTTAGTCCCCCCCTGAAGGGGGAGCGTTTGAGTCTAGAGTCTTGAGACGAGAGGTTTTATTTGATATGACCTACCCATCGGAAGAGGCGGTTCCATCGGATGCCGCCGAAACCGCCGCGGTCGGGGTCAGAAGACCACCAGATGAAGAGAGGTTTGCCTACGATATGGTCTTCGGGCACGAAGCCCCAGTAGCGTGAGTCGGCAGAGTTGTGGCGGTTGTCGCCCATCATCCAGTAGTAGTCTAGTTTGAAGGTGTAGGAGCTGGCGTGTTTGCCGTTGATGAAGATTTTGCCGCCGCTCACCTTCAGGTCGTTGCCTTCATAGACTTTGATGCAGCGTTCATAGACGGGCAGGTTTGCCAGCGTCAGCTGGATGCTCTTGCCTTTCTGCGGTATCCATATGGGTCCGTAGTTGTCGCGTGTCCACTGGGTGTAGGCATTGAGCGGATAGACGGGACCGCTGTAGAGGTCTTTGTCGGTGACGGGACGTATGTCCTTGACAATGCCGCGAGCTTTCATCTCGTGGGCGGCATGCTTGGTGAGGGGCATGTAGCCGTCGTACTGGGGCAGCACGTCTTGGTTGATGACTTGTCCCTGCTCTACATCGTAGCCGTGGAGACGGGAGAGGCTGCTCAGGTCTTCTTCGCTGATGCCGAGTTCTTTGCGCAGGTCGGCATACTGCTCGCTGAAGAGCTGCGAGGTGGTGACGTTGTTGAGTTTGACGAAATAGGTGTATTGCACCTGGTCGGGCTCTTTGTTGGGTTTACCGTCGAGCCACACTACCTTATCCTTGATCTTCAGGGTCTGTCCGGGCAGTCCCACGCAGCGTTTCACGTAGTTTTCGCGGCGGTCGGTGGGTCGCGAGTCGATGATGCCGAAGGTGGGTTGGTTGTTCAGAATGTATTTTCGTCCGGTTTGGTAAGCCTTGTCGAAGAAGTCGCGCTGCTGCTGCAGCGTCATGGTTTTCAGGTTGATGTTCTGGTTCTGCTGGAAGAGCAGCGACTCGCCCAGCGTATAGACTTGCTGATAGTAGTCGGCAGCCTGGTATCGGTCGGCAGTGAGGATGCTGTCGCCGGCAGGGTAGTTGAAGACGACGATGTCGTTGAGTTCGACATGACCGAAGCCTTTGACGCGGCGGTACTCCCATTGCGGCCACTCGATGTAGGACTTGCAGTTGAAGAGCGGCATGGTGTGCTGGGTGAGGGGTACGGTGAGTGGTGTCTGCGGGATGCGCGGTCCGTAGCTCATCTTCGACACGAAGAGGTAGTCGCCCGTGAGGAGTGATTTCTCCAGCGAGCTGGAGGGGATTACATAGTTCTGGAAGAAGAACAGGTTGATGAAATAGACGGCTACGAGGGCGAAGACGATGGCATCGACCCACGACATGACGAAGCGTACGGGACCTTCGGCGTCTTTCCACCATTGCCACTTGATTTTCTTCGTGATATAGGCATCGAAGATGAACGGGACGACGAGCAGCCCCCACCAGCTTTTCACCCAGAGGAGGAAAGCCAGATAGAGGACGAGAACGACGGCAAACTTGGTCCATTGCCATTTGGGGTTCAGCTTCTTCTTTTTCTTGTCAACAAGCATTGTGATTTAGTTTTATGTTTTCGTTGAAACCGTTGTTTTTTGTTGGGGAAAACGGGGTTTTGATGATTTTCAGAACTTGAACATATCGCTGATAGTGAGCAGTCCGCTATGGTTGGCGGTGAACTCGGCTGCCAGCACGGCACCTAGTGCAAAGCCTTTGCGGCTGTGGGCATCGTGGCTGATGGTGATGAGGTCGGCATCGGAGTCGTAGCGGATGGTGTGGATGCCGGGAACCTCGCCGCGGCGGATATGATCGACGCGCAACAGCGAGGGGTCGGTGGTCTCCTCTGCCCATGCCTGCTTGCGGTCGATGCGCTCTACGATTTCGTCGGCAAGGGTGATGGCGGTGCCGCTGGGGTGGTCGAGTTTGTGCACGTGGTGGGTTTCCTCCATCTCCACGTCGTACTGCGGGAACTGGTTCATGATTTGTGCCAGATAGCGGTTTACCGCTGAGAAGATAGCCACGCCGATGGAGAAGTTGCTGGCCCAGAACAGTGTCTGTCCGCCGTCTGTACACATACGTTTCACATCATCGCCGTGTTCCTTCATCCAGCCGGTACTTCCCGATAC
>JAFRYZ010000050.1 GCA_017442825.1 Prevotella sp.
GCAGCCATCACCAAGGTATTCTCCATCGATGATGAAGAAGTGCTTGATGCCCTGGTTAATGAATCTGATGAGCTTGCCCATATCTGTGAATTATATCAATGTAAAATGGCGAGTTAGGAACTCCCGAAACTTAAATTATGTATATTTTATCCTATTGAAGTATAGTCGTCAACATTCAGGGCATAATCGTACCTAAAAGGAAACGAATACTTATTGAAAAGACGTAAACGAAAGAACGTGTTATCTATTGAAGATAAAGCGATAATGCCTTGTTTGTGCGGCATGTTTGCGTGCACACATTGGATTTTAGTGCAAAATTATGCGTTTTTGACCTATGGCAAACATCAATATTTGAGGGAAAAACCTTACTTTTTGTATAATTATCAATTTCTTAAGCAATCTTCGCAAATATCAAAGAAACGCAACAACTTGAAAATAATAGTTGCCGAAAACTTACAGTCCGAAAGTTTAGCGGGCTCAGAAAAGCCAAAATATTTTTTGGTTTTTCTCTCACTTAACCGTACCTTTGAAAGGTATTCTAAAGTACTTTCGTTCGGAAAAGCCAAAATAATTTTTGGTTTTTCTCTCACTTAACCGTACCTTTGAAAGGTATTCTAAAGTACTTTCGTTCGGAAAAGCCAAAATAATTTTTGGTTTTTCTCTCACTTAACCGTACCTTTGTACCACATGAAAGAAGTATTTCACCCGTTACAGACTTCTATTGCTCCGCCGGAAAGGATGAACAATCCGTTCTTTTACAAGCCTCATCCGCTTTGCCTATTAGCGGCAGAGGAGGTGAAAGGCATGATTGCAGCTCATGAAGACTGGAAGGACGAGGTTGGAAGGGGGAAAATGTTTGGTGTTTTGATAGTAGAACGCACTGCCTCAAACGAGGATGGGGAGCGGATGGAACAAACAAACTTAGGATTCCTGGCGGCATATTCAGGACAAATCGGGGGAAGAAGCGACTGGGAAGGATTTGTTCCTGCCGTGTTCGACTACCTGCAACCTGATGGCTATTTCAAGCAACAGGAGGCTGAGATTGACCAGTTGAACCGCGAAGTGGAAAGGCTGACGGCATCGACAGAAAGACTACGGATTATAGAATCATTAAATATGGTACGCGCGAGGGCTGAGAAAGCCATTGCCCGGCATCAAGCGGTGATGAAAGCTGCGAAGATGTTACGCGACCAACGACGACGCGAGGCTCTGCTTTCTGAAAGAGAACAGCACGAGATGATTCGCGAAAGTCAATTTCAAAAGGCGGAGTTTCATCGCATGAAACAACGCTTTTCCGATGAAATCGAGAAAAAAGAACAGGAAAAGGTTGTTTTCGATAAACGTATTCAGACACTAAAACACAAAAGGAAGGAGAAGTCTGACGACTTGCAAAGGTGGCTGTTCTCTCATTTTGAAATGCTGAACAAAGAGGGAGAACGGCGCAACTTATTGGAGATTTTCTCAGAGACGGCTTTGCGTGTGCCGCCTGCTGGCGCTGGGGAGTGTTGCGAACCGAAGCTGTTGCAATATGCATACGCACATGGCCTGCGCCCGTTGTGCATGGCGATGTTCTGGTGGGGAGCAAGTCCAAAGGGGAAGGTGCGCCATCACGGTCAATTCTACCCTGCATGTAGCGGCAAGTGTAAGCCTATCTTAACATGGATGCTCGACCTGAGAAAACTCGAAAAGGAAATGGACGGCATCAAGAACGACCCGCCAGAGTTGCCCATTGTCTATGAAGATGACGACATCCTTGTGGTCAACAAGCCTGCTGGCATACTCTCTGTTCCTGGCATAGACGCCCCCTACTCCGTCTGTTCTATCATTCGCGAACGCTATCCCGACTTGCTGTCGCCATTGATGGTACACCGTCTGGACATGTCAACGAGTGGATTGTTGGTTCTCGCAAAAACGAAAGAGGCGCACTGGAAACTGCAACAACAGTTTGAAGAACATTCAGTAACAAAGCAATACCGCGCCATTCTCGACGGTGAGGTGCATGGAGAAGGTATTATTGATTTGCCGTTGCGCCCAGACCTGTTGGACAGACCGCGACAGGTGGTGGACTATGAAAACGGGAAACGGGCGGTGACAAGATATCGGGTAGATAAAGTGGAAGACGGAAAGACGTGGATAACGCTCTTCCCGAAAACAGGACGCACACACCAGTTGCGCGTTCATTGTGCCCATCAAGACGGCTTGAACTGCCCTATTCTAGGCGATCCTATCTATGGCAGGAACGGTAACGAGCAAGAGGAACGCATGTATCTACACGCCGAACGACTGGAACTGACGCATCCTACGACGGGAAAAAGGATAGTTTTTATAGTGAAGAGTGAAGAGTGGAGAGTTAAAGGAGGTGGAGAAAACGCTCGATGAGGATGCCTCGATTCTTGTCGGGCAGGTCTTTATTCAAGTCTATGAGTTGATAGACCGTGTCCATAGCAATGCGGGTACTCTCTTTCAAGGGTTCGCCATCAAGCAGATGTCCAATGAGGATGGCTGAGAAGAGGTCGCCAGTGCCGTGGAAATGTCCAGGAATTTCTTCGTATTCCAAATGGAAATACTCTCCGTTATAATGGTTGTAACCGACAACACAGTTCTTGCCGTCAACACGGCAACTGGTGATGAGCACCGACTTGGCGCCAATTTGACGTATAGCATCGAGGAGCAGACAAGCCTGTTCCCACTTCAACCCCTCTTCGCAGAACGGAACGTCCGCGAGATAGGTTGCTTCAGTATAGTTGGGGAAGGTGAGGTCGGCAACACTTACCATCTCACGCATAGCAGCCACCTGCTCAACCGTCATTCCATTATAAAGACGACCACCGTCACCCATCACAGGATCGACAAAAATAATGGTTCCCTTTGCCGCTTGTTCCTGACAATAACCAGAAAGCAACTTGGCTTGTTCTTCGCTGTACATCCAACCTGTACAAATGGCATCATAACCAAAACCTAACTGTTTCCATACGGAAAGAGTACCACGGATATAAGATGTGGTGTCGAGGGCATTGAACTTTCCATAGTCGAATGTGTTGGAAACCAATGCTGTAGGTAGGTTGAAGGTGGGATGGCCAAGATAAGAGAGTACTGGAAGCATCGCACCCATACCCACCTTACTGTGACCAGCCATGTCGTTGACAAGAAGAATTTGTTTTTTGCCCATGTTGGAAATTTGGCTGCAAAGGTACGATTAAGTGAGGACAATACAAAAGGAAAGCGGCTTTTCTTTTTATTGTCGAGCGTGAGTAACTTCGACGAAGTCAAAGGTACGATAAATAATTGATAATTGAAAATTGACAATTGACAATTATTTCGACTACCTGCCTTTATAGTTGCTTTAACAAAGGTGATTTGAGGACTTTTCCTTTATTCGTGCGTCATGATATATAGTTAACTGCTTTGCGGCAGATAGTTAAAGAAGAAATGGAAAATAAAGAAATGAAACTGAAAGCCGAACAACTGAGACTGCGGCTGTTGCGGCTGATTTATGAAGGAGGAACAGGACATACCGGTGGCGACCTGTCGGTATTGAACGTGCTGACCGTACTCTACAACAAGATTTTGAATGTCGATGCGAAGAATCCTAAGAAGGAAGACCGCGACCGCTTTGTGCTGAGCAAAGGTCATTGTGCAGAAGCACTGTACACGGTGCTGAATGACAAAGGATTCATTGCCGACGAGGAACTGGATGCTTACGGATCCTACCACGCACACCTTGGCGGACATCCCGACGTCACGATTCCCGGAGTCGAAATCAACAGCGGTGCTTTGGGACACGGGCTCTCGGTAGGCGTCGGTATGGCGCTGGCTGCAAAAATGGACAACAAGAACTATCATACCTTCGTTGTCATGGGTGACGGCGAACAGGCGGAAGGTTCCATCTACGAGGCTGCTATGGCTGGAAACAAATACCATTTGGATAACCTCGTTGCCATTCTTGACCGTAACGGACTGCAGATTTCCGGTTCAACGGAAGATGTCATGCCGCTGGAAAATATCCGTGAGCGATGGACTGCCTTCGGCTGGGATGTCATAGACATGAATGGAGACGACATCGACGACATCGTCAAAACATTCGAAAATATTGATTTCAACAACAAAAAACCACACTTCGTCATCTCCCATAGCACAAAAGGCTTGGGTGTATCGTTTATGGAAAACGTGGCGAAATGGCATCACGGCGTTCCGAAAGGCGAAGAATATGAGCAAGCCGTAAAGGATGTCGAGAAGAGGATTGAAGAATTGAAAAAATCGGAATGACGAAATACCGCCAAATCATAAAAGAAACATCATGTTAACACCGAATAAAATTCCCTGCCGCAAGAGTTTCACAAGCACCTTGCAGGAACTGGCAGAAAAAGACAAGAGTATTATAGCCGTTACCTCTGATGCCAGTGGGTCGGCAACATTAACGGATTTTGGAAAAGCTCTTCCAGAGCAGTTTGTTGAGGTAGGTATTGCCGAGCAAGATGCTGTCGGCATATCCGCAGGACTTGCTTCAGCAGGCAAGAAACCTTTCATCTTCGGTCCTGCCTGCTTCTATGTGGCAAGAGCCTTGGAGCAAGTGAAAGTAGATATGGCATACAGCCAGATGCCCGTAACCATCTGCGGAGTCAGCGGCGGAGTGGCATACAGTCAGTTGGGTGCCACCCACCACAGCCTTCACGACATTGCCGTACTGCGCACATTCCCTGGCATGGAGGTTTATCTGCCGTGTGATGTCCGCCAAACGCGCAAACTTTGTATCGATTTGGCACAGCGTCCACGGCCAGCCTATGTGCGTGTCGGCCGTAATGCCGTTCCTGACGTGTATGACAACGATGACTTTGAAATGATTCCCGGTAAAGCCAACACACTGATGGATGGCAACGACATGACCATCATAGCAACAGGTGAAACTGTGGCTCACGCCGTGGAAGCAGCGAAGATGTTACGTGAGAAGGGCATCCAAGCACGGGTTCTGGATATGTTTTCTTTGAAGCCCTTCGACAAAGAAGCTGTTATCAAGGCGGCGCAAGAGACAAAATACATCCTCACGGTAGAGGAACATAGTATGTTTGGCGGTCTTGGTGGTGCTGTAGCAGAGATTTGTGCACAGGAATGTCCTGTAAAGATGCGCATACTGGGTATCCCCGACGAGAACGTCATTCATGCCAGCCCGTTAGAGGTCTTCCATCACTACGGCATTGACTACGAGGGAATCTTTGCCGCAGCAGAGGAATTGTTGCGTTAACCACGCAAGGAAAACCGCTCTCAATTCTCATCTCTCTAATCGCGAAGCGCTTTTACCAAGCGAAGCGACTAAAAGAACTCTAAACTATCATCTTTCAACCCATGAACTATACCATTGCCATAGACCAAAGTACATCGGCAACAAAAGCTTTGCTGTTTGACGAAGGCTGCAAACTCGTTGCCCGTTCGTCAGTGGTTCACCAACAATACTATCCGCGAGCAGGATGGGTGGAGCACAATGCCGAAGAGATTTACCATAACACGGTAAAAGCCATACAGGAAGTGATTGTTAATGGTCAGATCGCGAAGCACTTGCCAGAGCATGAATTTTCCTTAGCCATTACCAACCAGCGCGAGACCGTTGTCATCTGGAACCGAAAAACAGGAAAACCTATCGCCAACGCAGTCGTCTGGCAGTGTATGCGTGGTGTTGATATTTGCAATCAGTTGAAAGCAGAGGGCTACAGCGACATGGTCAAGGAGAAAAGCGGACTGCTCATAGATCCTTATTTTGCAGGTAGCGGTGCCAAATGGTTGCTCGACAACATCGACGGTGCACGCGAAGCGGCAGAACGGGGAGAACTCTGTTTCGGCACGATTGATTCTTGGCTTATCTATCGTCTGACAGAAGGCAGGGAGCACCTGACAGACTATACCAATGCATCGCGCACGTTGTTGTTCAATATCCACACGTTGGATTGGGACGACGACTTGCTGCAAATGCTGACAATCCCACGCAGCATGATGCCCAAGCCGCTGCCTTGTGATGCCTGCTACGGTGAAACAACCGTTGAAGGTCTCTTTGAAACCCCTATAAAGATTGCGGGTGTTCTCGGAGATTCGCACGGTGCTCTTGCCGGACAGATGTGCTACCAGAGTGGTTTCGGCAAGGCTACTTATGGCACGGGGTCGTCGGTAATGGTCAATATTGGAGAAGAAGCTGCCGAAGCACCGGCAGGACTGGTCACCTCCATCGGTTTTGCCGCTAACAGAAAAGTGTTCTATGCCTTTGAAGGCAACATCCACTGTACGGGTGCTACGATACAATGGATGAAAAACCAGTTGCACTTGATAGATGATGCCAGCGAGATAGAATCGATAGCCACATCGGTAGAAGACAATGGAGGTGTATATTTCGTTCCTGCCTTCTCTGGATTGGGTGCTCCTTGGTGGAACGACCATGTGAAAGCATCCATCAGCGGACTGACCTTAGCTTCGACAAAAGCCCATGTCTGTCGTGCCACGCTGGAGAGCATCGCCTATCAGATAACCGATTTGATTGGTGCCATGACTCATTCTGCGGGCATTCAGTTGCAAGAATTACGTGTTGATGGCGGTCCTACCAAAAACCACTTCCTCATGCAGTTCCAAGCAGACATGCTGCAGGTACCCATCGTCAGGTCGGAAGTAGAAGACGCATCGGCTTTTGGAGCGCTCATCATGAATGGCTTCGCCTTAGGCAAGTGGTCGTCTTTTGAAGAGGCTGCACAGGTGTGGACGGCAGAATCACCTATTCAACCAGAGAAAACAGCAACAGACATGCAACCGCTCTACGAAGGGTGGCAACAAGCTGTCCGCCAACTGATGAAATAAAAACGACCTTAAGGACTCTAAGGACTCTAAAGACCTTAAAGACTTAAAAAAACTAAAGACCATAACCAAAACAACAAATAGCATTATGAAAGGGAACAAACAATGTTTCGGCGTGATTATTGGAACACGCGCCTATTTTAATTCCGAACTGGCGAAAGACGTTAGAAAGCAACTGCTAAAAGTCTTAGAAGAACAAGGATATGAGTATGTCATCCTGCCAGAAGATGCCACACCGACAGGTTCAAGTACCATTGAGACCGTTGAAGACGGTGTCCTTTGCGCAGAACTTTTCCGCCAGCATCGCGATGAAATCGATGGAATTATAGTCTCTTTGCCGAATTTCGGTTTTGAAATCGGTATCATCAACGCCATTAGCCGTGCCGAATTGAACGTACCGGTACTCGTTCAGGCTTGCGATGATGAAAACGACAAGGTGGATTTGGACAGCCGACGCGATGCGTTCTGCGGTAAGATTTCCGTCTGCAACAATCTATACCAATATGGTATTCCATTTACTGATACCACCCTGCATACCTACTCTATATATAGCGAGGAACTGGTGAAGGACATCAACAAGTTTGCTGCCGTTTGTCGTGTGGTAAACACACTTCGTCATTGTCGTTTAGGACAAATCGGTACGCGTCCTCTTGGTTTCAACACCTGTCGCGCCAGCGAAAAACTGTTGCAACGCAGTGGCATTACTGTCGTACCTGCCGACCTTTCCGAATTACTCTTTGCAGCTGAGAAAATAGCAGACGACGATCCTGCTCTGTTGAAGAAGATGGAAGAGATCAGAGCTTATGCAAAGGTTCCTGAAGCATACGAAGAGAAACTGAAGGTTCAGGCAAAGTTCGGTGTTGCTGTAGAAAACTGGGTTAAGGTAAACCAAGTTGACGCACTCGCCCTGCAGTGCTGGGACTCTTTGGAGCAGAACTATGGTTGTGCACCCTGTATAACGATGGCGATGTTGGGTGACATGGGCGTCCCCTGTGCCTGTGAGACCGACCTCGCCGGCGCCGTTTCCATGCTCGCCCTGCGACTTGCTTCTGGAAAAGCATCTGCCTTGGCAGATTGGAACAACAACTTTGCCGAAGATCGCAATAAGTGTGTCTGCACACACTGTGGCAACTTCCCGAAGTCGTTCGTGGGCAATGGAGATGTGAAACTTGGTCCGCTTGGTGTTCTCGGACGTACATTGGGCAAAGTTCGCACCTTTGGTGCTGTCTATGCAAAGGTTTCTGAAGGCGACTTTACCTACTTCCGCATCTCCACCGACGACCCACGTGGCTGCATCAAGGCCTACCTTGGCGAAGGACAGATTACCAACGAGCCTTACGGCATGGATGGTTGTATCGCCGTGACGAAGGTTGACAATCTGCAAAAACTGATGAAGTACATCTGCAAGAACGGTTTTGAGCACCATGTGGCTCTTGTTCGCAGCAATGTTGCAGACATCATGCAGGAAGCCATTGAGACTTACCTCGGATGGGAACTATATGTGCATGAATAGGAGCCTTGCCCAAACCCTTTTCAAGGGGAGAGGGAGAAAGGCATCAGAAGGAAAAAGACATCAGAATTTCTGATGCTTGAACTTCCTGTAAACCATTCTCTGAGAGGAGCAAGAATCTTGTAGCAATTTTCGCTGCAAGTTCTATATCATGGGTGGACAAGACAATCGTCTTGTCCATTTCTTTTGCCAGTCGGCAAAGTAGCTTCATCATCTCCACCTTACTGGGATAGTCGAGGAAAGCAGTCGGTTCATCTAAAACCAGTACAGGCGTTTGCTGGGCAAGAGCCTTGGCTATCATTACCTTCTGCCGTTCTCCATCACTGAGCATCTGGACATAACGGTCGGCCCATGGCGACATACCTACCTGTCGGAGAGCCTCATCAACCACCTCCCAGTCTGCCTTTGAGAGAGTCCCAAAGAAACCCGTATAGGGCGAACGTCCCATGGCAACCACCTCACGCACCGTCAGATTCTGTACTTCCAGACGTTGCGTTAATACAACACCAATTAATCTTGCCCGTTCTATAGCTGAAAGGTTGCTTAGCGGTGTATCATCGATGAGAACGCTACCAACCAAAGGCTGCTGCAAACCAGCAAGTGTGCGCAACAAGGTAGATTTACCCGTCCCGTTGCGCCCTACCAAGCAGGTAAGAGTAGCGGCAGGAAAAACACCTGTCAAATCATCGACAACCACATGTTGTCGACGACTGACCGTATATCCGATAGATAACTGTCGGAATGATAATGTCGCCATCTAAAGATTTTTATCGAATGTATTTCATGACAGCATCCTGAATCGCTTTCATGACCTCCGGATCCTTTGCGACCTCAGCTCCAGCATTAGCCAACATCGGAGCCAGTTTAATGGTCTTTTGTCCGACAGGCGTTGCCATAAATGCATTCATCTGCTTCATGTCTTCCAACGTAAAGTTGTCAACATAGACTTTGCGGAGAATCACCTCCAACTTTGGCTTCATGACTACCGAAATCTCTTTGATAAAAGCATCCATGTTTTCTATAGAGATATGGTTAGCCGAGAAGGCACTTGTCATCTGCAACTTCATGGTATTCTCCAGCGTTTCACCCATGTGTTGCAACTCAATGCTTTTTCTCACTTCTGCATTAAACTCATCGTCTGCAGTCTGTGCTGTTGCCGTTATCGTGGCGAACATCAACAGCATTAGAATCATCAATTGTTTCATTGTTTTTTTCTTTTTTGTCGTTAAATATATTCCGTATCTGAGTTGATTCCTAATAATGAAAGCAATTCACTGAAATGTGTAATGGTCTTGAGTTGGGGATGCTCATATGTTTCTGCGTGTTCGTGCGCCCACATGTATTCAAAAGGAATGTGTACGGCATAGCCGCCCAGCTGCAGTACGGGTTCAACATCAGATTTGAAAGAGTTGCCAACCATAAGCAACTCCCTGATGTCGATGCTGAAACGGTTGCAGAGTTTCGCATAGGCTTCCGGTGTTTTGTCTGCGACCACGATGATATCGTCAAAAAGCGGTACCAGTCCTGAACGCCTCATCTTGTTCTGTTGGTCTTGTAGTTCACCTTTCGTAAAGACTACCATACGAAAACGTCCACTCTCCTTCATAGCCCTCAGAGTTTCCTCAACCTCTGGCAATGGTGTGGCAGGCAACCTCAACAGGCTTCTTCCCAACTCCTGTATCTCCAATAGATAGGATGCATCTATTTTCCCTTTGCTCACCTTGATGGCATTCTCGACCAACGAGAGTGTAAATGCTTTGCAGCCATACCCCAATTCCTCCATGTTAGCTGTTTCTGTCTTGAACAGCTCCTGAGAAATATGGTCTTCATCACCATAAGCAGCCAGCAACTCACAATACTGGTGCTCTACGTTGAAGAAGAACGACTGGCAATCCCACAGCGTATCGTCGGCATCGAAGGCTATCACTTTGACATTCATAGTGCAAAGATACAACAGAAACTACGAATTACAAATTACTTGAATGATATTTTACAGGGATTTGCACAACATTAAAGCATATCTGACTTGATGTGCTCAACATAATCATACAAACGCTTATAGAAAGGATGTTGGGTCAGCGTCTCTACATCGCCAAGGATAATCAATTTCATCCTGGCTCGGGTGATGGCAACATTCATGCGGCGTAGATCGCGCAGGAAACCTATCTGCCCTTCCTCGTTGGAGCGTACCAACGAAATGAGGATGACATCACGCTCCTGACCTTGAAATCCGTCAACGGTATTGACAGAAATCAGACTGCGGTAGGGTTTGAAGAACGGGTGCTTTTTGATCAGGTGCCGCAAGTATTGCACTTGGGCACGATAGGGTGAGATGATGCCCACATCAATACGCTCGTCGAGGATGCGCTGTTTCCCTATTTTGGTAAAATAGTCTTCCAATACCCGCAGCGTCTGTTCTGCTTCACCCCTATTGATTCGTCCGAAAGTAGAAGCGACAAATTCTTCTTTGGGAACTTTGTAGGAGGATTCTGCTAGTTCAGGCAACTCCGATGAATCAATCCACATCATAGGATTGTCGTAGTCGAGAATGCCGCGATACTTGATTTGAGGTGCACTCTCCACCATCCCACCATAGAACCAATCACTGGAAAAACGCATGATTTGCTCGTTCATGCGATACTGGACACGTAAAAGAGTCACTACCTCAGGTTTGTTTTCCACGATACGTTCCATAAGCGTCTTGCCAAGTCCAGCCTTCAGTGCTGCAACGCTTTTCACAGTAGGCGGCAATTGGCAATGGTCGCCTGCAAAGACCACACGCGAAACCCGTCGGATAGGAATCCAGCAGGCTGCCTCCAAAGCCTGTGCAGCCTCATCAATAAAGAGCGTTCCAAACTTCCTTCCCTGTAACAAACGATTATCTGCTCCTACCAGAGTGGAAGCCACTACCCGCGCTTCCCCAAAAAGTTCTGACTGGATGCGAATCTCTATCTCTGTCGCCCTACTCTTCAAGCGATCCATTTTTTGATAATAACTCTCACTGCCCCGCTTACGCTGACTACGCAACTCACGTATAGCCTTACGAATACTCCACAATGTGGTATAGTCGGGATGGGCCTCGAACCGCCGCTCATAGGTAAAAGATAACATTTTATCATTCACACGAGTAGGATTGCCAATACGCAACACATTGATGCCACGGTCAACCAATTTCTCCGAAATCCAGTCGACAGCCATATTGCTTTGCGCACAGACCAACACCTGCGGCTCGCGCATCAGAGCTTCGTTAATCGCCTCAACAAGTGTAGTCGTCTTCCCCGTTCCCGGTGGTCCATGCACCACCGCCACATCTTTGGCACACAACACCTCGTTGACCGCCTGTTCTTGTGTGTTGTTCAACCATGGGAAACGCATCGGTCCGAACGAGAAACGCTCTGCCTTCTGATGTGTATAGAACAAGTCGCGCAGGTATGCCATCCGGTTTTCACGAGCCTTGATGACGCGATCTAAGGCATCAAACATAGCTCGATAGCTAGTCTCATCGAACGACAACTGACAACCCACTGGAGTTTCCGATGACTGCAGGTCTATCAGCGGTGCCGAGTCGGGAACGGTCAGTACCATTCGGTCGCCTTCAACATAAGACACCGTTGCCGTAAAAGAGAAATAGCGAAGGGATTGAACTTTCATTTTGTCACCCGTGGTTCTGAAGAAGACAACAGCTCTACCGAATTCAAAGTTGTGCTCTATGTCTGTATCGGCAGTACGGAACACTTCTATCGTCAGCTGATTCAACGAGTTATAGAAACTCTTTCCAACCCGTAAAGGATACCACGCATCACCTCGCTTCACTTTCCGCATCATACCCGTTTGTTCGGTTTGCTTGCGGAAAGCTTCTTTCTCTGCATAGTATTCCAATTGCAAAAGCAGCCGTTGTTGCTGGAGTGCTTGTATGGATGAAGATTGGTTCATTGGTACAAAGGTACGATTAAGCGAGGAAAGTGCCAAAAGTTTAAGGCTATTTCGAGCGTGAGTACCCTCGCCCAGACTGCAACAGTCTGCGCAAAAGGTACAAAAATCAACGGCAAGCATGCCGATTTCTCAGTTTTATTATGTAATTTTGCAGCCGAAAAGAAAAAAGGAGTTCAATGATGTCAACTCCTAAACTCCCATAAAATAAAAAAGATGAACATTGAAGCACAGATAACAAACAGCGTTATCGCTGCCGTAAAAGATTTGTATGGACAGGATGTTCCAGAAAAGATGGTCGCTCTGCAGAAGACCAGAAGTGATTTTGAAGGAAATCTCACTCTCGTGGTATTTCCTCTGCTGAAGACCTCGAAGAAGAAACCTGAAGATACAGCACAAGATATCGGCAAATATCTCAAAGAGCATTGTGGGGCAATCGCTGACTTCAACGTTGTAAAAGGTTTTTTGAATCTAGTTATTGCACCGGAAGCATGGCTCGGACTGCTGAACGACATTGACACAGACCCAGCATGGGGATATAAGAATGCTGACGAGAACTCCCCGTTGGTCATGATTGAGTATTCTTCACCCAACACCAACAAACCGCTGCACCTGGGACATGTGCGCAACAACCTATTGGGATGGTCGTTGGCACAGATTATGGAAGCTAACGGCAACAAGGTGGTAAAAACTAATATTGTCAACGACCGCGGTATTCACATCTGCAAGTCTATGCTGGCTTGGCAGAAATGGGGCAACGGCGAGACGCCTGAGAGTAGCGGGAAGAAGGGAGACCACCTAATTGGCGACTATTATGTAGCTTTCGATAAGCACTACCGTGAAGAGGTGAAAGAGTTGAAAGAAAAGTTCATTGCCGAGGGCGTGGATGCCGAGAAAGCAGAGGAACAAGCCAAGAATGAGGCTCCTCTCATCGTCGAAGCTCACGAAATGCTCGTCAAATGGGAACAAAACGATCCTGACGTTCGTGCACTATGGAAAAAGATGAACGACTGGGTCTATGCCGGTTTCGACGAGACATACAAAGCATTGGGTGTCTCATTCGATAAGATTTACTATGAATCAAACACCTACCTCGAGGGAAAAAAGAAAGTGGAAGAGGGACTTGCCAAAGGTCTCTTCTACAGAAAGGATGACAACAGCGTGTGGGCAGACCTCAGCAATGATGGTCTCGATCAGAAACTGTTGTTGCGTTCTGACGGCACCAGTGTCTATATGACACAGGACATCGGAACAGCAGACATGCGATTCAAGGACTACCCTATCGACAAGATGATTTATGTCGTAGGCAACGAACAAAACTACCACTTCCAAGTTTTGTCCATCCTGCTTGACCGCCTTGGTTTTAAATGGGGTAAAGAGCTGGTACATTTCTCCTATGGCATGGTAGAACTTCCTAATGGTAAAATGAAGAGCCGTGAGGGAACCGTTGTGGATGCCGATGAGCTCATTGCCTCCATGATTGAGAATGCCAAGCAACTGAGTGAAGACAAGGTGAACAAACTGGAAGGCATCAGCGAAGAAGAGAAAAACGAAATTGCACGTATCGTGGGTATGGGTGCTCTTAAATACTTCATCCTAAAGGTGGATGCCCGCAAGAACATGCTCTTCAACCCCGAAGAATCCATCGATTTCAACGGCAATACGGGTCCGTTCATTCAATATACTCATGCGAGAATTCGCTCTATCTTGCGTAAAGCACAAGAGAGTCAGAGCATTCCGAATCAACCGAATACGCCAATTACTCTGAACAACAAAGAGATTGACCTTATCCAAAAACTCAGCGAGTTCCCGGCAGCCGTTGAGCAGGCGGGTAAGGACTATTCGCCCAGCGGCATTGCCAACTATTGTTACGAACTAACGAAGCAGTTCAACCAGTTCTATCATGACTACAGCATCCTTGGTGCCGACACCGAAGAGCAGAAAGCCGTCCGCCTAATGCTGGCTAAAAATGTTGCGAAGACTATTAAGAACGGAATGGCACTCTTGGGAATTGAGGTTCCAGAGAGAATGTAGAGAACCCATCACAATTCTTAAAAATGGCTGCCTTCATCAATCCGCCCGACTATCGCAACGATACCGTATTGCCACTTCCCATGGAAGTAAAGGCAGCGGCGTGGGCGGTAGATGCTGCCTGTTCAGGTAACCCAGGACCTATGGAATACCGTTGTATTGACTTGGCAACAGGAGCGCAGGTCTTCCACTATGGACCTGTGCATGGAACGAATAACATCGGAGAATTCTTAGCTATCGTTCATGCCTTGGCATTGATGGACAAACAAGGCATCAAGGACAAGGTTATCTATAGCGATTCGGTCAATGCCATGCTTTGGGTACAGAAGAAACACTGCAAGACAAAACTGGAGCGAAATGAACAGACAGCCGAATTATATAATATCATTGCACGCGCAGAGACATGGTTGCGCGGTCACCAAATCACAATCCCCATCTTGAAGTGGGAAACTTCAAAATGGGGAGAGATTCCTGCAGACTTTGGCAGGAAGTAATCAGACCTTAGCTTCTTGCGTGTACACTCTTGTTAACGTGTAGAAGAAACATACCTTATTAATATGTTGCTGTCATAATTATGGCTATCAAATACTGTAGCCTCAGCAGGGAGTCCTGGAGCTTTCGTGCCGTTGGCAACGGTGAAAGGAGCCGTCTCCACCCGTATTTCGTCCCACAGTCCTGCTGCCATGAAACTCTCGTGAGTTTGTCTTCCTCCTTCAACGATGAGCGACTGGATGCCATGTTGGTAGAGGTCTTCAATCAACAGCGGTAACGGTCGGTCGTGAGTCAGCACTATGCGTTTCGGATCGGGACCAAACCAATGGCGAACCGTCAACTGCGGATGTTCACGGACGTCTGTTGTATGCCCGACAAGAATAGCATCCTCCTCAGCCCGTAGTTTATGAGAGAGCATCTGTGTCTGCTCGTTAGAAATGGCAAGTGTTTTTCCGTTATCGTCAATGAATCCGTTTGCGGTCTGTGCCCATTTCAAGATGATATACGGACGGTGTTTCTCATGATAGGTAAAGAAACGACGGTTCAGCCATCGACATTCTTCCTCCAATACACCTACTGTCACCTCAATTCCAGCTTCTCGTATGCGCTGGATACCACGACCCTTCACTTTTGCGAAGGGGTCTTCACATCCTACGACAACACGGCGTACCCCTTTTTTGATGATTAAGTCGCAACAAGGAGGCGTCTTTCCATAATGTGCACAGGGTTCCAAACTGACATAGATGGTCGCATCTTTCAATAAGTGTTCGTCTTCAGGACACACCGAAGCGAAGGCATTTACCTCGGCATGTCCTTCACCGCAGCGTACATGATAACCTTCACCGATAATCCGTGGAAGATTCATGTTCCATTGTTCATCGTCCTTTGCCCTTTGCCCTTCCTTAGACCTTAGTCCTTCGCCTCCCGCAACTATTACCGCCCCCACCATAGGATTGGGACGAGCATTCTGTCTGCCGTTTTCTGCCAACTGGATACAGCGGCGCATATAAAATTCGTCCGTCTTCATATTCATGTGGACAAAGGTAGTGCAAAAATCCGATTAAGCGAATAGAAATCAAAAACTATTTTGTTTTCAAGAGTGAAAGGATTTTATTTAAACCACAGACAAAGCATAAAAAGGGAAATCCCTATCATTTTTGGGGAATTTTCTTTGGACTGTTCATCAAATCAACGTATTTTTGCAGCAGTAAAACACTAAAACCTTTTATTATGAAACGAAGAGTATTGATGATGATGATGGTCGCATTCCTTGGAATGACAACCGTAAACGCACAGACCTTGCGTGGTAGCAACGGACAAAGTATAGGAAGAATAGACCGCGACGGCACCATTCGTGGCAGCAACGGTCAGTCAATAGGAAGGTACGACAATAACGGGACTGTTCGTGGCAGCAACGGACAAAGCATCGGAAGGATTGAAAGCAACGGTACCTTCCGCGGCAGCAACGGACAGAGCATCGGTAGAATTGACAACGACGGCACAGTACGCGGCAGCAATGGACAAGCCATAGGAAAGGTTGAGCGCGATGGTACTATTCGCGATGCTAACGGGAGAAGTATCGGCAAAGCCCAGAACTGTGACCCGAAACAAGCTGCAGCCTCCTTCTTCTTCTATAAGTAACGCGAAAAGGGAGATGCTCTGGCAAAGACTCACTCCTCTATACGATGCGGGCGAAGCGAAAGCTATCGTCCGCATGGTGTTGGAAGAACGTTTCGGTTTTTCCTATATAGATATTGCTTGTGGAAAGGAAAACTCTCTCTCCGCCGACCAAAGGGCGGAATTGGATGAAATCATGCAACGTTTGGAGGAAGCAGAGCCCGTACAATACATCTTGGGGGATTGCCGATTCTGCGGCAGGACTTTCCACGTTGAACCAGGTGTACTCATTCCGCGTCCAGAGACCGAAGAACTGGTCCATTGGGTATTGGAGACTCACGGGAAAGGCGAGCACGTCAAAGCAAATCAGAAACATATCCTGGATATCGGAACAGGCTCTGGCTGTATTGCCATCAGTCTTGCATTGGCTTTAGAGCAGGCTGACGTGGAAGCATGGGACATCTCTGAGGATGCTTTACGTATTGCTGCCTGCAATGCCCGTCAGTTAGGAGCACGAGTAACTTTTTTCCAACAAGACTTTCTTCATTTTGAGATCAATCCTCTAACCGCACAGCGCTTGACAGAGACCTCTACGAAGCGCCTGAGCACCAACGGAGCGCAAGAAGGACCTTACTCCATCATCATCAGTAACCCACCCTACATTTGCGACAACGAACGCCACAAGATGGAAGCAAACGTGTTAGCCTATGAACCTGAACAAGCACTCTTCGTACCAGACAACGACCCATTACTTTTCTATAGGGCCATAGCACGTTTTGCGATGGAATCGTTGGAAAGCAGTGGAGAACTCTATTTTGAAATCAATCCGCTATACGCGCAGGAACTTTCTGGAATGCTGTCATCAAGAGGTTTCCAACACATCACCATCCGAAAAGACCAATTTGGAAAAGAACGGATGATCAAAGCTATACGACCATGAACGAGATAACTGAAGCACAAGCGCTCGCCCGACTTACTGCCGCTTGTGCACGGGCAGAGCACTGTATGGGTGAGATGTACGAGAAAATGCGACGCTGGGGCATAGAAGCAGATGCTCAAGAGCGCATTTCTACCTACCTGAAAGAACATCGCTATATTGACGACGAACGGTTTGCCAGATTGTTCGTCCGCGACAAGATGCAATTCAACAAATGGGGTCGTCGAAAAATAGAGCAAGCCCTATGGGCAAAACAAGTTGACGAGACTATTTACAAAAACATTCTCGATGAAATCGACCAAAAAGAGTGGAAAGCTATTCTTTTGCCCGCTTTGCATGCTAAAAAGAAAAGCATCAAGGCAGCCACTCCGTACGAGTCCTATGCCAAACTGGTGAGATTTGCTATGAGTCGCGGTTTTACAATGGATATTATCAAAGCGTGCATAGGAGAAGAACCATGAAACGCATTTCTTTTTTCTCACGCCTTCTCAACCTCATTGCACCGCAATACTGTTATGTTTGCGGAACCCCTCTCAGCATCAGCGAGGAAGTACTATGTGGTGTCTGCAATATGACATTACCAAGAACAGGGTTTGCAGCCTGTCCTGAAGACAACGAAATGGTGAGGATGCTTTGGGGCAGACTTTACGATAAAGAAAAAGGAACCAACCTGGCAGAAAAGGCAACAGCCTTGTTTCGTTTTGAACCGGATTCGCAAGTTAGCCGACTGATTTATCAGCTGAAATATAAATACCACCCAGAAATCGGAGAATTGTTAGGGCGTATGACAGCAAAGGAACAGTCTGAGGATTTCTTTCAAGATATTGACGCCATTGTACCCGTACCTCTCACGCCACGTCGGCAGCGACAAAGAGGATATAATCAAAGTTTGATGATAGCAGAAGGCGTCAGCAAGGTGACAGGAATTCCGATTGCAAAGCATGTTATCAAGCGAATTGCATTCCAGGAAAGCCAGACCAAGAAAAACTGGTGGGAGCGCCAAACGAATGTGGAAGGAGCTTTTGAATTGGTTCAACCGCAAGCCATTACAGGCAAACATATCCTCGTGATAGATGATGTTATGACAACGGGGTCAACTATTCTTTCCTGTTGTGAAACCCTTCGGCAGGCAGAAGGTGTTCGTTTCAGTATCCTTACCATCGGTTTCACCAAACTATAAAGTTCGATGAAGAGCTCATAAAAACACGTACAAATAAGAATTATCAATTGTCAATTGTCAATTATCAATTTTAAATGCTTACCTTTGCAACCAATAAAACGACAAAAAGGTACATCAACATGGACAACATGAAGAAAAAGCTGGCAGGCAAACTGCTGGACATCAAAGCCATCAAGCTCCAGCCCAACGATCCGTTCACATGGGCAAGCGGTTGGAAATCACCCATTTATTGTGACAACAGGAAGGTGAACTCCTACCCGGAAGTGCGCTCGTTCGTCAAACTCGAACTGGCTCACACCATCCTTGAAAACTTTCCAAATGCAGAAGCTGTAGCAGGAGTGGCTACGGGTGCCATCTCACAGGGCGCTTTAGTTGCAGACATACTCAGCCTTCCTTTTGCCTACGTGCGTCCGAAACCGAAAGACCACGGCATGGGCAACCAAATTGAGGGAGAACTCCAATCTGGCATGAAAGTTGTCGTTGTGGAAGACCTTATCTCTACTGGCGGCAGTTCGCTGAAAGCTGTTGAGGCATTGCGGTCGGCTGGTGTAGAAGTACTGGGAATGGTAGCTAGTTACACTTATGGTTTCCCGGTTGCAGAAGAAGCCTTCAAAGAAGCCGGCGTTACACTTTTCACTCTGACAGACTATAATCACGTCATTGCCGAGGCTGCCGACACCGGCTATGTGTCTCTGGAAGACGTTGAGATGTTGAAAGAATGGCGAAAAGACCCAGCCAATTGGAAAGCGAAAGATTGAAAATTGATAATTGAAATATTAAGATGGCGCAATTTGAAAGTAGCATAAAGCAAATTCCATACGCCCAGCAGAAAGTTTATGACATGCTGAGCGATCTCAGTAATATTGACCGAGTAAAAGATAAGATTCCTGAAGACAAGCTGAACGATCTGACATTCGACAGCGACAGTATCAGTATCAATGCATCGCCTGTTGGCAACATCACCATGCGTATCATTGAGCGTGAGGAGCCGAAATGTATCAAGTTTGAGTCTGAAAACTCACCGATGCCTTTCAATTTCTGGATTCAGATTCTACCCACCAGTGAGACAGCATCAAAGATGCGCCTTACCATCAAGGCAGACATCCCCATTTTCTTGAAAGGCATGGTGACGAAACCCCTGCAAGAGGGTATCGAAAAGATAGCCGACGCATTGGCAATGATTCCTTACGAGGGATAAAGAAGACGTTTTGAGAAGAAGAGAGAATAGTCAAATCGCCAAATTTATTGTACATTGTAAAAATTGTAAATCGTTTAGGGTTATGGCACAAAAGCTTTGGGAAAAGAACTTCGAGGTGAATTCAGAAATAGAAAGGTTCACCGTAGGACGTGACCGTGAGATGGATCTCTACCTTGCAAAATATGATGTATTGGGCAGCATGGCACATATCACCATGCTCGAAAGCATCGGACTTCTGGGTAAGGACGAACTACCCTTGTTGTTGGCGGAGTTGCGCAATATCTACCAACAAGCGGAAAAGGGTGAATTTGTCATTGAAGACGGCGTTGAAGATGTTCACTCCCAAGTGGAACTGATGCTGACACGCAAACTCGGCGATATGGGTAAGAAAATCCACAGCGGCAGGTCACGCAACGACCAGGTGCTGGTCGATTTGAAACTATTCACCCGTCAGGAACTCCGTGAGACGGTAGAATCCGTCAAACTGCTTTTCGACGAACTGATTGCCAAGAGCGAACAATATAAAAACGTTCTGATGCCTGGTTATACCCATCTGCAAATCGCCATGCCCAGTTCGTTTGGTTTGTGGTTTGGTGCTTATGCAGAATCGCTGACCGACGACATGCTTTTCTTGCAGGCTGCCTATAAGATGACCAACCGCAACCCCTTGGGGTCGGCAGCAGGCTATGGCAGTTCGTTCCCGCTGAACCGACAGATGACCACCGACCTTCTTGGTTTTGAGTCGATGGACTATAATGTAGTATATGCACAGATGGGACGAGGCAAGATGGAACGCAACGTGGCATTTGCCCTTGCCACTGTTGCCGGAACATTGGCAAAGATGGCATTCGATGCCTGTCTGTTCAACAGCCAGAATTTCTCATTTATCAAACTGCCGAAAGAGTGTACAACGGGCAGTAGCATTATGCCGCATAAGAAAAACCCTGATGTCTTCGAACTGATTCGTGCCAAGGCCAACAAGATTCAGAGTCTGCCGCAGCAGGTAATGCTCATCATGAACAATCTGCCCGTAGGTTATTTCCGCGATTTGCAGATTATCAAAGAAGTGTTCTTGCCGGCTTTCGGCGAACTGAAAGACTGTCTGCAAATGGCAGCATACATCATCAACAAGATGTCGGTCAACGAACATATCCTTGACAACCCGATGTACGACCCGATGTTCTCTGTTGAAGAAGTCAACCGCCTGGCTGCCCATGGCACCCCGTTCCGCGATGCCTACAAACAGGTGGGACTGGAGATCGAGGAAGGAACCTTCAAAGCCGACCGCCATATCCACCACACCCATGAAGGCAGCATCGGCAACCTCTGCAACGACAAGATACAACAGCTGATGCAACAAAACCTCGATGGTTTCGGCTTCCTTCGTGTGGAAGAAGCAGAAAAGAAACTGCTGGCAAGATAAAACAAAATGACAAATATCAACCCTCTACGTGATAAGAACCATGCTTAAAACCATTAGAAACATCCTGCTGTTAAGCACCGCCATAGTCCTGACGGCTTGCAATGCAGAAGAAATGATAAACCGCGATTACTTGTGTCGCTTTTCCTTTGACACGCAACTGCATCCTGGCAGCAATCTAGAGGCAGCCGTCGGTGGCGTGGGCACCTTCGTTTGGGTGACCTATTCGCGAGAAAACGGCATGGGGTGTTTTCATGTTCATTCGTACAACAGCAGTGAAGAGGAAACCATTCTCCTGACTACTGCCGAAGAAAACATGATCAGTTATAACCTAGGAGCCTATAACGGCATCTTTATCGGAAGCACCAATTTCAATGGTCCCTGGGCATACGACCGCCAATGTCCCAACTGTTTGTCAGAGACAGGGTTGATGAAATATCCGTTGACGTGGGTCAACAAACAGCCCATGAAGGTGGAATGTGCCAACTGCAAGCGCGTCTATTCATTGGAAACAGGAGCTTCAGAAACGGGCGGACTGCGTCTGATGACCTATTATGTTTCCTATTATGTTGCTGGTGGTATGAGTTCTAAAATCACCGCTTATAATTAGAAAGATGGACAAAAAACTGAATTTCTTTTTGGAACATTCGATATTTAACCTTACCTTTGCATCCGCAAATGCCGCAATGTTTGCGCAAGCCGAACGCAGAGAGCCATCTTTGCTGAGGCGCAGCCAAACATCGGGCAGTAGTGAAACGTATGCCGCAATGTTTGCGCAAGCCGAATGCAGAGAACCATCTTTGCTGAGGCGCAGCCAAACATCGGGCAGTAGTGAAGCAAATGCCGCAATGGTGGAATTGGTAGACACGAGGGACTTAAAATCCCTTGGCCGCAAGGCTGTGCGGGTTCGAGTCCCGCTCGCGGCACACCTCATTATCCTTTTATTCTTTTCCCTTTTCATTTTTTTGCTGACGTCCTGTGGTCCTTCGTCTGGTTATTTCAAGATTGAAGGTCGTTTCCTTCACATCAACCAAGGTGAACTGTATGTCTATAGCCCCGATGGAGTTATCGACGGCATGGACACCATCAAGATAGAAGCAGGACGCTTTGCTTATGAAACCAAGCTCAACTCCGAAGGAACGCTGATGCTGGTCTTCCCCAACTTCTCTGAGCATCCGGTCTTTGCTGAGTCTGGCGGCTCTGTTGATATCAAAGCCGATGCCTCACACCTGAAAGAGATGACTGTCGATGGCACCGACGAGAACGAGCTGATGAACAAGTTCCGGAAGATGATTGCAGGCGTGTCGCCACCAGAGGAAGAGAAATATGCCGTGCAGTTTATCCAAGACTATCCAGAGTCGTACGTCAGCATCTATCTGGTTCGTAAATACTTTCTGCAAGCGGCAAATCCCGATTATCAGCAAGCCATGCAATTCATCAACCTCCTGTTGAAAGAACAACCGCACAACAGTGTCCTCTTGCGCATGAGACAGCTGACTGCCCCTCTGGAAAAAACGGCTGTTGGCAAACCGCTACCCCCCTTCAGCGCCACCGATGTCAACGGAAGCGCCGTCAGCAGCAAAGACTACCAACATGGCACCGTTGTCATCAGTACCTTCCTCACGCAGAACTACGAGAGTCTGCAACAACAGCGGGCACTGAGAGAACTGCAAGAATCATCGGGAGGAAGACTGATACTGCTAAGCATCTGCCTCAATCCCGAAGCCGATGAATGCAAGAGGACAATGCAGCGCGAAGACATATCGTGGCAAGTCATCTGCGACGGCAAAATGATGGACAACCAGCTGGTAGCCCTGTTAGCCCTCACCGCCGTTCCCGACAACATCATCGTCAGCAACGGAACCATAAAAGCACGTTCGCTGGACACCCCCGCACTACAGTCAAGACTGAAAAACCTAAAATAATCCCCATGCTAGTAAAAACATACTGTGCTGCCGTCAATGGATTGGAAGTCACAACCGTCACCGTGGAAGTCAGTATCACACGTGGTGTTTTGTTCCATCTCACCGGATTGGGCGATGCCGCCGTGAAAGAGAGTCACGACCGCATAGCAGCCGCCTTGTTGAACAACGGCTATAAAATTCCTGTTGCCGACATCACCATCAACCTCTCACCTGCCGACATCCGAAAGGAAGGAAGCAGCTACGACCTGCCGCTCGCCATCGGCATACTGGCTGCCAACGAGAAGATGAAAGCCGACCGTCTGGGCGACTATATGCTGGTAGGTGAGTTGGGACTCGACGGTCGTCTGCAGCCCATACGCGGCGCACTGCCTATTGCCATCAAGGCAAGAGCCGAGAAATTCAAAGGTCTCATCGTGCCCAGACAGAACGAGCGTGAAGCCGCCGTCGTCAACAATCTGGAAGTCTATGGCATGGAGTCGATAGCCGAAGTCATCAACTTCCTCAACGACAAGAGTCAGCCGGAACCTTGTTTCGTCGATACTCGCAAAGAGTTCTACGAGCAACAATACAACAACGAAATTGATTTTGCCGATGTTCGCGGACAAGAGAACGTCAAACGTGCTTTGGAGGTGGCTGCTGCCGGCGGTCACAACCTCATCATGATAGGTCCGCCGGGCAGTGGAAAGTCCATGATGGCAAAACGCTTGCCTGGCATCCTGCCTCCTCTGTCGCTGGCAGAGAGCCTGGAGACCACTCAGATTCATTCCATCGCAGGCAAGACGGGCAAAGAAACCACACTCATTGCCCAGCGTCCGTTCCGCAGTCCACACCATACCATATCACAGGTAGCCCTGATAGGCGGTGGCAACAATCCGCAGCCAGGTGAAATCAGTCTGGCGCACAATGGAGTTCTTTTTCTTGACGAGATGCCAGAGCTGCCAAGGTCGGTATTGGAAGTTTTGCGCCAACCCCTTGAAGACCGCAGAATCAGCATCAGCCGAGCCAAATACACCATCGAATATCCGTGTTCGTTCATGCTCGTCGCGTCCATGAATCCCTGTCCTTGCGGCTACTACGGCGACCCTACTCACAACTGCGTCTGCACTCCAGGGCAGATACAGCGCTATATGAACAAGATCAGCGGTCCCCTGCTCGACCGTATCGACATTCAGGTGGAGATTACGCCCGTGCCTTTCAAAGATATTTCCAAAGCACAGCCTGGAGAACCCTCGGAAAAGATTCGCGAACGCGTCATTGCAGCCCGCAATATCCAGACCGAGCGTTTCAAAAACATCAAGGGTGTCTATTGCAACGCGCAGATGACCGAGCGCATGATTCACTTGTTTGCTGAACCCGATGAGCAAGGGCTCAACCTCCTACGTATGGCAATGGAACGACTAAAGCTCTCCGCTCGTGCCTACAACCGCATCCTGAAGGTTGCCCGCACCATTGCCGACCTCGCTGGCTCGGAGGAGGTAGAGTCCATGCACATTGCCGAAGCCATCGGGTATCGTAATCTTGACCGCGGCGACTGGGCTGAAAGAGGAATATGACTAAAACATAAAAACAATTTAAACCATCATTACATAAATGAAAAAACTACTCTTTTTATTGGTTTTTCTACCAAAAATATCTTTTTGCCAATATCTAACAAAAGAATTTACGATTACCGAAACAGACATAATAAATGATGTCATACTTAATGTTTCAATAACAAACAAGGTCTCAACGATTTCAGTTGAGAGTTCTCCTGTTCTTTCGGGATTCTTTATTTCCGGAAGTGTAAGCAATGTTAATTTGCCTGATAGTTATGTAAGGGTAGTTATGACAGATACAAATGACATAGACTACTTAATCTATGAGGCTTATTCTCTACTTTTAGATAAACCAAGCTGTTCCGTTTCAAAAATAGGATTAGAAACCGCTATATTGGATAATGTTATAGCTAAAGAGATATTGATAGAGGCTCACAATGTTTCCTTTTCTTTGGATACCATATCCTTTGCCATTTCAGAAGGCTCTTCAAGGAAAATGAGTAACGCTGTCTCCAATAGGAAAGCCCTATGTGAATATATTTCGGATAAACTCAACAGAAAGCTTGAAAACGAAAACGGGCTGTGGAGAGCTGGCATTACTTTTGTCTCACAAATGACTTTTGAAGAGAAAAAAGACATGTTTGGTGGGAAAGTACCTATGCTATACGGTTTTGATTATTACAAAAGGGGAATCTTTATACTGCCTGGATATAATAGTTCAATATCGAATGAAAGTTTTATCCGTTCTTCGAATTCCTATGTGACAGAATGGGATTGGCGTAACCGTCATGGCAAAAACTGGATGACTCCAGTCAAGAACCAAGGCAGTTGTTCGTCCTGTTGGGCTTTTTCTGCAATTGGAACATTTGAGTCATACATAAATCAATGTGACACTCCCACAGACCGATTATCTTTTGAGCATCAGACATAATGATGCCGTTAGTTTTGAGATACCTTTGGGCGTTACTCTACAACAAAATTCAGGAACTATTGAATAACCGCTAAAAAAACATTGTATGAACAGATTATTTATTTCATTTCTATTAGTTTTCGTTAGTGCGAATGCCAAGTCATTTAGCGCAGTTTTTGATGAGAATACTGAGTATCGTCCTTTTGTTGAAGAAGGTAAGCAATGGACTGTCATTCAAGCGGATTATAGAGTTTATAGTGTGAAGACATACTATGTAGCTGGAGACACAATTATTGGAAATTATGTCTGCAAGAGACTTATGTGCAAGACGACAGACTATTCGAGAAAAACGAGCACAACGGAGTTACACTCTTGTCTCTATGAAGAGAATGGAAAAGTTTGCTATTTTCCCAAATCTGCCCAGAACACTTCTGCCCCCATCGTACTTTACAATTTTGGTGCTATCCCAGGCGACACACTCTATCTGGGTGGTCAACGTGAAGACGAAAGCGGGATAATCTGCTATCAAATATGGAAAGAATTAACTTTGGAGAACGGAAATGAAGCATTCCGTGGACAGTTAGCGACCATTTACGATAGTAATCTGAAAGATGTGGATGAGAACTCCAATCTTGATCTTTTTGAGTGGTATGAGGTTATCGGATCTGTATTCCATCCCTTCGAGAAGACATTTTTCAACAATTATATGGGTGGTCCCAAATATTGGCTATATCAATGCAAGGTTGGAGAGAAACTTTTATATTCGAACACGAAGGGAATTGAAATAGATGATGTTTCCAATATAGCTATTACAGAAAATAGACCTTCTGATGTGAACACCTTTTATAATATCAACGGACAAAAAATACTTCAACCGGTATCAAAAGGCGTTTATATAAAAAATAATCAAAAGTATATCTGTAAATGATACGGGGTTACATAATTCCCGCACGTATCGACATCCAAGTAGAGATTACCCCCGTTCTTTTCAAGGATATTTCCAAGGCGCAATCGTGATGGAGTAAATTATTGCGACTTATGGAAACAAGCGAATAGAGTTTGAGTAAGGTTGAAATAGAAAGGCATTGGTATTGCGTTCCAAAGGGATAGGTTTTGGAGGGCAAAAGGGGTGAGTTTGGAGGGCAAAGGGATAGGTTTTGAAAATGGGGCGGTTTGGGGATAAAAAAGTGAAGATTTTGTGGTAAAAAACGACCTTTTTTGCAATAACACCTAACACCTACCTCAAAACGCTTGAAATGCCGATGGATAAAGGGATTGACATAAGGTAGGTGTTGCCTTAACACCTACCTGTCTCCTACCTATCACTTACCTTGACACCTACCTCAACTCTATCCCCCAAAAAGCTGCTTGCATAGATGGATTACAGGTAGGTGTTGAGGTAGGTCTTAGGTAAGTGTTTGAAGAACACCTACCCCACCTTTAGCCCTTTGTTTATGGGCATTTCAAGCGTTTTAAGGTAGGTGTTAGGTATTGTTGAAGAAATGTGTAGGAAGCGTTTGGTGTTTTCACTCCTTTCCACTACCTTTGCAACCGTTTCGAAAAAAGTCGTAACGAAAAGAACTGCAAAGGGAAATCATTCTTATGAATACTATCTTCATCGTACTACCCATACTCACTATCCTGATGTTCGACTTGGGATTGGCGTTGAAACCGCAAGATTTTCAACTTTTCCTGCATCGTCCGCTCCCCATCTTGGCAGGTTTGTTGGGGCAGATTGTAGTATTACCCTTGCTGGCTTGGACTATCTGCTACTTCTTCCACGTCAGTCCGCTGTTTGCCATCGGCATCATGCTCATTGCCTGCAGTCCGGGCGGCAGTTCCAGCAATGTCTTTTCCATGTTGGCAGGTGGCGACGTAGCCTTGTCAGTGTCGCTGACCGCCCTGAGCAGCGTCATCACCCTGTTTACTGTACCCGCCATCATGGCCTTCGTGACGCAATCCGTGGGTACGGCTACCGACATCCAGTTGCCTGTTGGCAACCTGTTGGTACAGAACCTTGTGCTGATGGCTGTTCCCATTTTCCTCGGACTATGGTTGGCGATGCGCCGTAAGGCGTTGGCAGAGCGGTTGCATGCCCTGTTGAAGCGGTTGGCATTTCCCTGTCTGCTGTTGCTGGTCACCATCTTCTTCCTGCAACATCGCGACACCATTGTCAACTCGTTTGCCATGCTGGGCGGTGCCGTCACCGTGCTTATCATAGCCGCCATGGGTAGCGGAGCCCTGTTGTCGTGGGTGATGCGGCTGACATCGCGCGAACGCCGCACCATCGTCATCGAAGTGGGCATGCAGAATGCCGCCCAAGCCATCACGGTGGCCTGCAGTCCGTTTGTCTTCAACAATGAGACGATAGCCGTTCCCGCCATCATCTATGCCCTGATGATGAACATCATTCTGCTCATCTACGTGTTTTGCTTAGGAGGTCGAAGGGCAAAGGTCTAAGGTCAATCGGAAAAACTCAAATAAATTTGGTTTTTCCCTCGCTTAATCGTATCTCTGACTTTGTCGAAAATACTCACGCTCGGAAAAACTCAAATAAATTTGGTTTTTCCCTCGCTTAATCGTATCTTTGCCGCGTTATTAGTACGACAATAATGTATTTCACTGGAATCACCATAGCCGTGATGACCTTTATCACTATCGGCATCTGGCATCCTATCGTTATCAAGACAGAGTATTACTGGGGCACGCGCCCTTGGATTCTCTACTTGATAGTAGGTTTGGGGTGTTGCGTGACTGCCCTTTTCGTAGCGAATGTCTATCTGTCTTCGTTCCTGGGTGTCTTTGGTGCATCAGCCCTCTGGGGTATCGGTGAACTCTTTACGCAGAAGAAGCGTGTTGAAAAGGGATGGTTTCCCAAAAATCCGAAAAGAAAATGAAGACGTTGAAGATATACGAAGCCGATGACAAGATGATTTCGCTCATCAAGGACAACTACAGCGTGCTGCAGTCGTTGGGGGCTTTTGGCATCAGTCTGGGTTTCGGCGACAAGACCGTTGCCGAGACTTGCCAGATGAACGGTGTGGATACCTATACCTTCCTGGCTGTCGTCAACTATACCAGAAACAACATCAGCGACTACGAGGACGATGTACGGATTCACGTTCCCACCCTGTTGCACTACCTGAAAGCGAGCCACACCTACTATCTCGACTTCCAGTTGCCCTCTATTCGCCGCGAATTGCACGAAAGCATCAGCCAGGACGACGCGATGGGCAAGCTCATCATGAAATTCTACGATGACTACTCACGCGAGATACGGCGTCACATGAAGTACGAAGAGAAGACACTCTTCCCCTACGTGGAGTCGTTGCTGGCAGGCAGTCCGCTGAGCAACTACAACATTGAGACCTTCTCCAAGCATCACGAGCAGACCGACCAGCAGCTGCGCCAGCTGAAACTGATGATTATCAAATACCTGCCTGGCGACACCTTGCGCAACAGCCAGCTGACAGCCACCCTCTACGACATCTACAACAACGAAGAGTGGTTGAGGATGCACGCCGAGGTGGAAGACCATATCTTCACCCCAGCCATCAAGCGTTTGGAGCATAGCGCCACACCCGTGAACGTGCCGCAACCCGGCAACAGCGATGTACTGTCGGAGCGTGAACGCGATGTCGTCATCGGTGTGGTAGAAGGACTGCTGAACAAGGAGATAGCCGACCGCCTCTGCATCTCCGTCAACACGGTCATCACCCACCGCCGCAACATAGCCCGTAAGTTGCAGATTCACTCTCCTGCCGGACTCACCATCTACGCTATCGTCAACGGACTTGTCGATATTTCCAACGTGAAACTCTGATAATATACCATCAAACAAACTACAACAACAATGAAACGAATTTATTTTTTATTCGCGCTCGTAGCAGCAGCAGTCTGCGCCTCAGCAGCAAATCTGTCGGAAGACTTTTCGTCTCTTCCAGCCCAAGACTATTCTGGAACGGTAACCACCAGTTCCGGTCAATGGGAGTTAATCAACATGAAAGCAACCACCAAAAACGGTTCCCAGGTGTTGCTCTTCAACGGCAATGGCTCCTATGTCAGGTCACCTAAAGTGGATAATCCCGGAACCCTTACCATAGCCTTCGGTTGTGGCGGCTCCAAGGAGTTCAACATCGCCTACTCTGTCAATGGCGGCGAATGGACCACCCTGGACACATACAAGATGTCCAGTGCAGGCACCTATACGTACAACAAAGACACCGGCCTCGGCGAGACCGAAGGCGTGCGCTTTAAGATTACTGCCACAAAAGGTGGCAACGTCTGGATGACATCTATCACCATCGGCAATGCTTCCGGCGGCGGCAGCCAAGGCGGCGGTGAAGGTGGTGAAGGTGGCGAAGGTGGCGACGAGCCCACCAACCCCGACCCACAGCCAGAGATTCCGTGGACGGGTCCGCACAGTGTGGAACACTGCATCTACGTAGCCCCCTGGGCACCCGACGACAGTGGAGACGGTTCGTGGGAGCATCCCTATTACAACTTGCAGAAAGCCGTTGACCAGGCACAGCCCGGCGACAGCATCTATGTGCGCGGCGGCACCTACTATCCCAGTGCTTGGCGCGACAAGATGTCGGATGGCAAAATGCTCAAGACCAACAAGGTTCTCATCAACAAGAAGGGTGATGCCGACCATTGGTACACCATCAAGACTTTCCCCGGCGAATTCCCCGTGCTGAATTTCAAAGACCAGCCTAAGGGCACCAACAAGTCATCCACCTATGGTGGCATACAACTTGAGGGAGAATACTGGCACATCTACGGTCTGCACATTACCGAGGCTGGCGATAACGGCATCAAACTGGAGGGTTCACACAACAGAATTGAACGTTGCACCTTCAGCAAGAACGACGACACGGGCATTCAGCTGGGCTTCGGCCACAAATTTGAAGACTCCCACCCGGGCATCAGCAAGAACGACGGTACGTATTGTGCCTACAACGACGTTATCAACTGCGACTCCTACCTCAACTTCGACCAAGCCAGCGGTGGCGGCAATGCCGACGGCTTCGCCTGCAAGATGCACAACGGCATCGGAAACCGGTTTATTGGCTGCCGCGCTTGGCACAACAGCGACGATGCCTGGGACCTCTATGAAACCGACTTTGCCGTGAAGATGATTGAGTGCTGGGGTTGGGCATCGGGCGATCCGAACGACTTCGGAGGTCGTCGCGGCAACGGTAACGGCATCAAGCTCGGCGGCAACGGAACGGGCGGCTCTTCTGTCGGCATTCATGAGGCATGGTACTGTGTTGCTTTCAAGAATAACCAGACATCTTCCGTGAAAGGCTTCGATGAGAACTCCCACAAGGGTGGCGTGAAACTCATCAACTGTCTGGCATTCGACAACGGCTACGACTTCATGTTCGAAGACTGCGACGACCCCAACGAATTCTTCTTCTACAACAACGTCTGCATGGGTAAGACCGAGACCAAAGGCGGATACACCGACAGCAACAACGCCGTCAACCTAAGCATTGCCGATGCCAAGAACGCTTGGAAGAACAACGCTGTCACTACTGGTTTCTCGAAGGACGACTATGTCAGCCTCAGCGAGGAAGATGCTATGGCTCCACGCGCTGCCGACGGCAGTCTGCCTACACGCTTTGCCCGCCTGAAGAGCAGTTCTGTTCTCATTGGCAAGGGTAAGGACATGACGGAAGAACTGAAAGCCTCTTTCCCCGACCTGTGGCAAAACTATGTGGACCGCTGCGGCAAGGATCTGGGTCCGTATGACTACAAGTCTTCTGCTACGACAGGTGCCCAGCTTATCCTCACCAATAGTAAGGAACTGTCGCTGACTGTTGCCCACGGCAACCTTCAGTTTACTGTTCCTGCCGATGGCAAAGCTTGCGTTGACCTCTTCTCTCCGCAGGGCGTACAGGTGGCAAAGGTAGCCAACCTGCTCGTATCTGCAGGCGGTCAGTACAGCATACCCGTCAATGCGCAACTGACGACAGGAGTCTATGTTGCACGTCTTAGTTTTAACGGAGAAACACGAACCGTGAAATTTACCGTGAAATAACTAACCAATAAGACAACTATGGTCAACAGATTCATCTTGAACGAAGTGTCATACTTCGGACCGGGCGCTCGCAAGGAGCTGCCCGGAGTAGTTCAGCGCCTCGGCTTTAAAAAGGCGTTAGTGGTAACCGACAAAGGGCTGATGAAATTCGGCGTGGCACAAAAAGTGCTCGACGTAATGGACGAGGCAGGCATCCCCTATGCCATCTTCGACGATGTGAAACCCAACCCCACGGTGACCAACGTGAAAAACGGTATCGATGCCTGCAAGGCTGCGCAAGCCGACTTCATCGTAGCTATTGGTGGAGGCTCCGCCATGGACACCGCCAAAGGTATCGGCATTGTCATCAACAACCCTGAGTTCGCCGACATCGTATCGTTGGAAGGCGTTGCTGACACCAAGAAGAAGACGTTGCCTATCATCGCACTGCCTACAACGGCAGGAACGGCGGCAGAAACCACCATCAACTACGTCATCATTGACGAAAGCCGACAGGCAAAGATGGTGTGCGTAGATCCGAACGACATCCCCTGTGTAGCTATCGTCGATGCCGAACTGATGTACTCACTGCCGAAGTCACTCACGGCGGCTACGGGCATGGATGCCATGACGCACGCCATTGAGGGTCTCATCACGAAAGCCGCTTGGGAGATGAGCGACATGTTCGAGTTGAAAGCCATAGAGATGATTTACAAATATCTGCCCATCGCCGTCAACGACCCGACGAATCCGGAAGGTCGCAACGGTATGGCGGTGGCGCAGTATATCGCCGGTATGGCATTCTCCAACGTCGGTCTGGGTGTTGACCACGGTATGGCTCACCCTATGTCTGCCCTTCACGACGTGCCTCACGGCGTGGCTTGTGCCATTCTGCTGCCTACGGTAATGCGTTTCAATGCGCCCGTTGCCAAAGCGAAGTATGTAGATATTGCGAAAGTCTGCGGCGTCTATCAAGACGGCATGACTGTTGATGAGGCTGCAGATGCTGCCTGCAAGGCTATTGAAGACCTGTCGAAGCTGGTAGGCATCCCACAGCATCTCACCGAACTGGGTATTGAGGAAAAAGACATTCCGGCATTGGCAGAACAGGCTATTGTCGATGTCTGCACACCAGGCAACCCGCGCGAGGTGACCAAGCAGGACATCCTCGACTTGTATCATAAGATTTTGTAGGACAGAACAACCTCTTTATGACCTATAAAAAAGCCTCCCGATTGGGGAGGCTTTTCTTTATCAACTATTTCTTTGTTTTGTTCCCATTCGGGCTTCAACGACGTTGACGACATAGTCGCCCAGCTTTTCGCATTCGCTGATGATGTCCATATACATTGTACCGATGGCATAGGTATATTTGTGGTCATCGATATCGTTGATGTTCTGAGACTTCAACTGGTTGCGGTAGTTGTTGATTTCGTTTTCTATGTTGAACGAACGGTTGATGTCGTTCTGCTCGCGGTAGCCCACCAGCGTGGCATTCATCTGCGACAAGGCTTGGTTGGTGAGTTCCATCATCTGATGCATGTGATGGTATTGGTCTTGGGTGAAATCTTCCTTGCCCTTGATGCGTCGGTTCAGTGTTCGGGCAATGTTATAACAAGAGTCACCGATACTCTCTATCTCGCTGATTTCGCGCAACATGGCTCGAATCTTTGCCTTCGTCTCGTCGGAGAGATGGGCATCTGAGATTTCGTCCAGGTATTTGGCTATCTCTATCTCCATGTTGTCGGAGATGCCTTCGTATTTCTCTATGCGCGAGAAGGCTTTGACAAAGGCTGCCTCATCTTTCTCTACCACCAGTTCGCGCACCATGCCGAACATGCGCTGGATACGGACGGCAAAGGATTGGATTTCTTTTTGTGCCTCAAGCACGGAAAGCTCTGGCGTCTTCATGAAGCCGGCTGTGATGAAACGCAGACGGAAGTCTTCTTCCTCGCCATCGACCTTCTTCGGTTTGATGACACGACAGACAATCTTTTCTATCTGAGGTATGAACCAGATGAGGATGATGGTGTTGGCAACATTGAAGCAGGTGTGGAAGGCTGCCAATACGAACGACAGCTTGGCGGCGTTGGCAAGGAAGCCAGGAGCACCCTTGACCATCGTCTCGTCGTAGCCCACCAGTCCGCACACCATATCGACAAAGGGTTTGAAGACAACAAGTATCCAGCAGATGCCGAAGAGGTTGAAGAACATATGGGCAAAGGCAGCTCGACGCGCCTGTGTGTTGGCTGTCATCGCTGCGATATTCGAAGTAACAGTAGTTCCGATGTTCTCACCCATGACGAGGGCTATGCCCTGATAGATGGGCAGTACGCCACTGGAACAGAGTATCATCGTGATGGCCATAACGACTGCCGACGACTGGACACAGAGTGTCAGCACACCTCCCAATAGAAGGAAGATAATAGTGGTGACAAACGAATTGGGGTCAAACTGCGAAAAGAAGTCGAGCACAGCCTGATTCTCACCCAGATGCATGTCGATACCTGTCTGGCGAAGAGTGCCCAGTCCGAGAAACATAAAGGCGATACCGAAAAGGAAATCACCGATAAATCGTTTCTTTTTTGAATAAATCAGGATGATGGCAATGAAGAATGCCGGATAGACAAAGTCGGTGATGTTGAACGAGAAACCGGCAGACATAATCCACGCCGTCAGCGTTGTACCGATGTTGGCACCCATGATGACGGAGATGGCTTGTGCCAACGTCAACAGTCCCGCATTGACAAACGAGACGGTCATCACCGTAGTAGCAGTGGACGACTGCACGGCAGCTGTGACGAACATTCCCGTCAGCATTCCCGTAAACCGGTTGGTAGTCATAGCTTGCAGGACGTGACGCAAATGCGAACCTGCCATTTTCTGCAAACTGTCGCTCATCGATTTCATACCGAACATCAGCAAAGCCAACGAACCGATGAGCTTAAAGAAAATCCAAATCGACATAAACAAAAATGGGTTTAAATCATATTTTTATGGTGCAAAGATACGATTAAGCGAGCACAAAAACAAAGAACTTGTTCTTTTTTTGTCAAGCGAGAGTATCTTCGACATAGTCAATGATACGATTAAGCGAGCACAAAAACAAAGAACTTGTTCTTTTTTTTGTCGAGCTTTCCTTTGTTTTTTTGTCGTTTCTTCGTATCTTTGACCCCTATAATGCAACTAACATGGAAAAAACAATCGTTATCAAGTGTCTCAACAACGGCAAACAGCTGTCGGTACCCATCGGTACGAGTCTGATAGAAGCCTACGAATTACTGCAGGTGGAGATGCGGTATCCTCCCGTATGTGCGCGTGTAAATAATAAGGTAGAGGGATTGCACTACCGCATTTATCATGCCAAGACCATCGAGTTTCTCGACATTACCAGTTCCAGCGGCAAACGCTGCTATACACGGACACTCTTCTTCGTGCTCTGCAAGGCTGTGGAAGACTTGCGACCTGGCACTCACGTGTGGATAGACATTCCCGTCAGCAACGGATACTACGTCGATTTGGAGTTCCCCGTCGATGTAAATGCGCTGCGACAACGCATGCAGGAGATTATTGATGCCGATATGCCCGTACGCCGGTTTGAGGTGCCAACGGAGGAAGCTATCGAAATGTTCGATACCAAAGGCGACAAGGTGAAAGCTAAACTGTTGCGAAGTACGGGAAAACTCTATACGATTTACTACCAGATAGAGCATTACGTGGACTTCTACTACGGTTCGTTGCTGACACGCACTTCACAACTCACACTATTCGGACTGGAACCCTACTACGACGGGTTGCTGTTGCGCATTCCAACACGTGAAGACCCGTCAAAGCTGGGCGAAATTACCAAGCAGGACAAGATGTTCGAAATCTTTAAGGAGCACCACCGCTGGCAAAAACTTCTCGGTGTGAGCAATGTCGGTGACTTCAACGAGATTGTAGATAAGGGGCAAACCAACAGTATCATACAAGTTTCCGAGGCGCTGCAAGAGAAGAAGATTGCCAAGATTGCCTTCGATATTGCTGCTCGCATCAATCCTGAATTGTTGCCGGAACGCTACCGCAACGATGTCGAAACGCAACCGGTAAAGATGGTTCTTATAGCAGGACCTTCATCATCGGGCAAGACGACTACCTGCAAGCGGCTCTCCATTCAGTTGCTGACCAACGGCATAAAACCTGTGCCTATCTCTCTTGACGATTATTTCCTCGACCGTGAAGCTACACCGAAAGACGAAACGGGCGACTACGACTTCGAGAGTCTCTATGCACTCAACCTGCCTTTACTCAACGAGCAGCTGACGGCTCTTTTCGATGGCAAGGAAGTGGAACTGCCACGATATGACTTCCTACAGGGCAAGAGCGTGAAGAGTGGAAAGAAACTGAAACTGCAAGATAACGAAGTGCTCGTAGTGGAAGGAATACATGCACTCAACCCAGAACTCACGGCAAGCATTCCCGAGGAAATCAAATACCGCGTCTATGCCTCAGCACTCACGACGATCCTCCTCGACGACCATAACTACATTCCTACTACCGACAACCGACTACTACGCCGCATCGTACGCGACAACAACTATCGAGGTGTGTCGGCTCAGGAAACCATACGCCGGTGGCCTAGTGTGAGGCGAGGGGAAAACAAATGGATATTCCCCTATCAGGAGAATGCTGATGCCATGTTTAATACTGCCATGCTCTATGAACTGGCTGTTATCCGCGATTATGCGCTAGCCTTGTTGGAGCAGGTACCAGAAAACTGTGCGGAATACAGCGAGGCATACAGGTTGAGGAAATTCCTGACTTATTTCAAACCTGTTTCCATGGAGACATTGCCACCAACGAGCCTGTTAAGGGAATTCCTGGGTGGTAGTTCCTACGAATATTAATCATCTAAACACATAACACTCTTCTATGAACAAACCAATAGAAATTAAAGAGCTGTCACAGGTTGTCGTACGCTTTTCTGGCGACTCTGGTGACGGCATGCAACTCGCAGGCAATATTTTTTCTACCATCTCAGCAACCGTCGGCAACGGCATCTCTACCTTCCCAGATTATCCTGCCGACATTCGTGCACCGCAAGGTTCACTGACTGGTGTCAGCGGTTTTCAGGTACATATCGGAGAAGGACGGGTCTATACGCCTGGCGACCAGTGCGACGTGCTCGTTGCCATGAATGCGGCTGCTCTGAAAACACAATATCGCTATGCTAAACCGCAGGCAACCATCATCATCGACACCGATGCTTTCGAAGCCAATGACTTGAAGAAGGCGCAGTTTGAAACTGACGACTATCTTGCCGAGATGAATATTGACCCTGACCGCGTCATTCAATGCCCGCTGACAACCATGGTGAAAGACTGTCTTGCCGACAGTGGGATGGACAACAAAGCCATACTGAAGTGTCGCAACATGTTTGCACTGGGATTGGTGTGCTGGCTCTTCGACCGTGACCTCAATCTGGTGTTCAACTTCCTACGTGAGAAATTCGCCAAGAAACCTGCCATTGCCGAAAACAATATCAAAGTGGTACAGGCTGGTTACGATTACGGATACAACACTCACTCTTCTGCCATCAATGTCTATCGCATAGAGACAAAGGAGAAGGTGCCAGGCCGCTATATGGACATCACCGGCAACAAGGCTACAGCCTACGGATTTATTGCCGCTGCCGAGAAAGCCGGACTGCGTCTTTTCTTGGGTTCCTACCCCATCACACCGGCTACCGACGTGTTGCACGAATTGTCCAAACACAAGTCGTGCGGTGTCATCACCGTACAGTGTGAAGACGAAATCTCTGGCTGTGCCTCAGCCCTCGGAGCTTCGTTTGCTGGTGCATTGGGAGTCACCTCCACCTCCGGACCGGGTATCTGCCTGAAGTCAGAAGCCATGAACCTCGCTGTCATCATGGAACTGCCCCTCGTCGTTCTCGACGTTCAGCGTGGCGGTCCTGCTACCGGTCTGCCAACAAAGTCAGAACAGACTGACCTCCTGCAGGTGCTCTTCGGACGTAATGGAGAGAGTCCCATGCCGGTGATGGCGGCAACAAGTCCTGCAGACTGCTTCGATGCTGCCTACCAAGCCTCGAAGATGGCGTTGGAACACATGACGCCCGTCGTGTTGCTTACCGATGCTTATGTTGCTAATGGTTCCGGCGCCTTCAAACTGCCCGAGATGGCAAAACTCGATGCTATCAACCCGCCATTCGTTCCTGAGGAGTTGAAGGAAACGTGGACGCCCTATATGCGTACGGAAGACGGAGGCCGCTACTGGGCTGTGCCTGGACGCAAAGGGTTCGCACATATCCTCGGCGGACTGGAGAAGGACAGCAAGACAGGTGCCATCTCTACCAATCCTGAAAACCACGACCTGATGACTCGCCTGCGTCAGCAGAAGATTGCCAACATCAAAGTGCCCGACCTTGAGGTGGAAGGCGATGTCGATGATGCCGACCTGCTCATCGTAGGTTTTGGTTCCACCTATGGTCATCTGCACTCTGCCATGGACGAACTGCGCCAAAAGGGTTACAAGGTGGCACAGGCCCACTTCAAATACCTCAATCCACTTCCTGCCAATACAACAGCCGTCATGAAACGCTACAAGAAGGTGGTGGTGGCAGAACAGAACATGGGACAGCTTGCTGCCTATCTCCGCATGAAGATCGACAACTTCGTACCGGAACAATACAACGAAGTGAAAGGACAACCTTTCTCCATCAACGAATTGGTTAAACACTTCGAAGGAATCATCAATCAATAAAACTACGAATTAAACGAAAAAAAGGATATGACGAGTTATACAGCACAAGATTTTAAGAAAGGACAGCCACGTTGGTGTCCGGGGTGTGGCGACCACTTCTTCCTTGCCAACCTCCATAAAGCTATGGCAGAGATAGGCGTTGCTCCAGAGAATATAGCTGTCATCAGCGGCATAGGCTGCTCCAGCCGTCTGCCACACTATATGGCAACCTATGGCATGAATACTATCCACGGTCGTGCAGCTGCTATAGCCACAGGAGCAAAGGTTGCCAATCCCAACCTGACGGTTTGGCAGGTTTCTGGCGACGGTGACGGTCTTGCCATCGGCGGCAACCACTTCATCCATGCCAACCGACGCAATATCGACCTGAACATGATATTGCTGAACAACCGTATCTATGGTCTGACAAAAGGGCAATACAGTCCGACATCACCACGAGGCTTTGTCTCGAAGTCCAGCCCCTATGGTACGGTGGAAGACCCCTTCCGCCCCGCCGAGCTTTGTTTCGGTGCCCGCGGCCATTTTTTCGCCCGTTGTGTGGCTACCGATTCCAAAGGTTCCATCGAGGTTTTGAAGGCAGCCTACGAACACAAGGGAGCGTCTGTCACAGAGGTGTTGCAAAACTGTGTCATCTTCAACGACCATTGTCACGACATCGTCTATAACAACGAAGGTCGCAAGAAGAATGCCATCTACGTACGCCACGGAGAGAAACTCGTCTTTGGAGAAAACAACCAGTTCGGACTGGTACAGCAGGGATTCGGACTGAAGGTTGTTGAAATAGGCAAAGACGGCTATACCCTTGACGATGTTCTGGTACATGACGCTCATTGCGAAGACAACACTTTGCAACTGAAACTCGCCATGATGACTCCCGAAGAAGGATACCCCATTGCCCTCGGTGTCATCCGTGATGTCGAAGCACCCACATACAACGATGCCGTACATGCACAATTGAAGGAGGTGTCGGCACAAAAGAAATACCACAACTTCGAAGAACTGTTGGAGACCAATGACATCTGGGAAGTGAAAGGTTGAAGACCGTCCCCATCACTAAAGGCGGGGGTGAATATCACAAAAGGATGAAGCCCCTCCCAAAAGTACGGGGAGGGTTTCGCCATGGGATGAAAAGATACAGTATACAGTATGCAAGGATATCAGGTAAAGAACTATGGGCAGCCAGTGAAGCGATACTGCCAGACCATGGACTTGCGCGACAACCCCGAGCTGATAGCACAATATCGCAAACGGCACAGCGAGGGCGAGGCGTGGCAGGAAATCATCGACGGCATACGAGCGGTAGGTATTCTCGAAATGGAAATCTACATCCTCGGCACACGCCTCTTCATGATTGTGGAGACACCGTTAGACTTTGATTGGGACACCGCGATGGCGAAGCTCGCCACCCTGCCACGTCAGCAAGAGTGGGAAGAGTCGATGGCTGTGTTCCAACAATGTGCCAAGAGTGCCACTTCCGATGAGAAATGGAAGATGATGGAACGTATGTTCCGGCTCTATTGACACTCGTCTTAACGCTCTTTGTTTAGAAAGAGGGGGCAAAAAGAGTGTAAGGGCGCATTCAGTTGGCACGATAATGAATTGAATTGAGAATTATTTGTTACCTTTGCACGCGAAAAAGAATAAATCATCTATACATGGAACAGAAAAAGTATAAGCGTACCACCGTGACGTCGGCACTGCCATACGCCAACGGTGGTGTACATATCGGACACTTGGCTGGTGTCTATGTGCCTGCCGACATCTATGTCCGCTACCTGCGACTGAAGAAGGAAGATGTCATGTTTATCGGTGGAAGCGACGAGCATGGTGTGCCCATTACCATTCGTGCACGCAAGGAAGGCATCACGCCGCAGGATGTCGTCGACCGTTACCACAAGATGATCAAGGACTCTTTCAAGGAGTTCGGCATTTCGTTCGATGTCTATAGCCGTACCACCAGCGAAACCCACCATAAGTTTGCAGCAGACTTCTTCCGCAAGCTCTATGACGAAGGCAAGCTGACCGAGGAGACGACGACGCAGCTCTATGACGAGGAGGCTCACCAGTTCCTTGCCGACCGCTATGTGACGGGCGAATGTCCCCACTGCCACAATGAGGGAGCTTACGGTGACCAGTGTGAGAAGTGCGGACGCGACCTCAGTCCTACGGAACTCATCAACCCGAAATCGACCATCAGCGGCTCCACCCCCGTGCTGAAAGAGACCAAGAACTGGTATCTGCCGCTGAACGAATATCAGGAGTGGCTGAAGAAATGGATATTGGAAGAGCACAAGGAATGGCGCCCCAATGTCTATGGACAGTGCAAGTCGTGGCTGGATATGGATCTGCAACCGCGTGCCATGACCCGCGACCTCGACTGGGGCATCCCCGTTCCTGTTGAGGGTGCCGACGGCAAGGTGCTCTATGTCTGGTTCGATGCACCTATCGGCTACATCTCCAACACCAAGGAACTGTGTGAGAAAGAACCTGAACGCTGGGGCAGCTGGCAACAGTGGTGGCAGGATGAAGACACGCGTCTCGTCCACTTCATCGGTAAGGACAATATCGTTTTCCACTGTATCATCTTCCCTGTCATGATGAAGGCACATGGTGGCTACATCATGCCCGACAACGTACCTGCCAACGAGTTCTTGAACCTGGAAGATGACAAGATTTCCACTTCGCGCAATTGGGCGGTATGGCTGCACGAGTATCTGGTCGACATGCCGGGCAAGCAGGACGTGTTGCGCTATGTGCTCACTGCCAATGCACCGGAAACCAAGGACAACAACTTCACTTGGAAAGACTTTCAGGAACGCAACAATTCGGAACTGGTAGCCATCTATGGTAACTTCGTGAACCGTGCCCTGCAACTGACCAAGAAGTATTGGGGCGGTATCGTGCCTGCCTGTGGCGAGTTACAAGACGTAGACCGCGCAGCTCTCGACGAGTTCAAGGATGTCAAGGCAAAAGTAGAAGAGCTGCTCGACCAGTTCAAGTTCCGTGATGCACAGAAGGAAGCGATGAACCTCGCACGCATCGGCAACAGATACATCACCGAATGTGAGCCGTGGAAAGTATGGAAGACCGACCCGAAACGTTGTGAGACTATCCTGAACATCTGCTTGCAGTTGACTGCTAACCTCGCCATTGCTTTCGAACCATTTTTGCCGTTTTCATCGAAGAAACTGCGCGATATGCTGAACATAGAAACCTTCGAATGGGACCAGTTGGGTAGCACCGACCTGCTGCAGCCTGGTCACCAACTCAACGAGCCTTCGCTGCTCTTTGAGAAGATTGAGGATGAGGTCATCCAGAAGCAACTCGACAAGTTGGAGGCAACGAAGAAAGCTAACGAGGCAGCTGAATACAAGGCTGCTCCTGTGAAGGACACCGTCAGTTTCGAAGAGTTTGAGAAACTCGACATACGTGTCGGACTAGTCAAGAGTTGCGAGAAAGTAAAGAAGTCGAAGAAACTCCTACAGTTCACCATCGACGACGGTAGCGGCACCCTCCGCACCATCTGCTCCGGCATTGCCGCCTTCTACGAGCATCCCGAAGAACTGGTAGGCAAGCGCATTCTCTTCGTTGCCAACTTCGCTCCACGCACGATGATGGGCATCGAGAGTCAGGGAATGATTCTCTCTGCCGTCGATGCCGACGAAAGTCTCAGCGTCGTCACCACCACTAAGGATGTCAAACCTGGTTCACAAGTAGGATAAGGTAGCTAACAAGGATTACAACTTGCTGATGACAAATCGCCCTGCACGTTCTTTCGTGCGGGGCGATTATCATTATAGATACTCAACTATCATTTTAGATACTCAGTTCGTTGAGCACCTTAATCAAGCGCTTGTCAAAACGCTTGTCCGTACGGATACACTCAGAGAAGGGAACATATACCACTTCGTTATTGCGGATACCTACCATGATGTTGCGCTGTCCCTGCTTGATAGCCTCAATAGCTCCCACACCCATGCAACTTGCCAAGATGCGGTCGCGCGCCGACGGCGAGCCGCCACGTTGCAGATGACCGAGAATGGAGACACGTACGTCAAACTTCGGAAATTCCTTCTTCACACGGTCAGCATAATACAAGGCACCACACTTCGGACTCTCCGATACGATGACGATACACGACTTCTTCGACTTGCGGATACCGCGTCCCATGAATTGAGCCAACTGGTCCACATCCGTAACCTCTTCCGGCACGATGGCAGCCTCAGCACCGCAGGCAATAGCACTGTTTTGTGCCAGGAAACCGGCATCACGCCCCATCACCTCGATGAAGAAGATGCGTTCGTGCGAGTTGGCAGTGTCGCGAATACGGTCCACACACTCCATGATGGTGTTCATCGTTGTGTCGTAGCCAATGGTAGAGTCTGTTCCATACAGGTCGTTGTCGATGGTTCCCGGTAAACCGATAACGGGAAAGTCGAACTCCATGCCGAAGTTTCGGGCACCCGTCAGCGAACCATTGCCGCCGATGACCACCAGCGCATCAATCTCCTCATGCTTACAAGTCTCGTAAGCCTTCTGCATACCCTCCATCGTCATAAACTCCTTACTACGGGCAGTCTTCAGGATGGTACCGCCACGAGTGATGATGCCACTGACATCCTCAGTGGTGAAAGCTTTCACCTCACCCTTGATCAGTCCGTCGTAGCCACGATAGATACCCTTGATGTTTAATTCGTTGTAGATGGCAGCGCGTGTCACGGCGCGAATAGCTGCGTTCATGCCAGGAGCATCGCCACCCGATGTCAAAATGCCGATAGTCTTGATCTTACTCATAGTATAATCTATTTTTTATATTAAAACGCATATCCGAGGTTAATCCATAGATACATTTTCTTGGTGTGGTTGCTGTAGCCCAGAGAGGCTCCGGCAGGACCGAAAGGAGTGTTGTAGTAATAGGCTGCCTGCATACCCAGCAGCGTACGGTTGTCAAAGATCTCGCGCAGGTGTGTTGACTGCTGGGCGGCGGCAAAGCGGAGCAGCAGATAGTGGTTGGTGGCGATGCGCTGTTGAGCCTGAATTTGGGCAGCCACAAACTTATAGTTTGTATATTCCATGTTGCCGACACCGGCAAAAGGCATTTGTTGTTCGATGTAATGACCGAAACAACTGCCGCCAATGGTGTTGCCAAACGTAGGTGGAGCGTAGCTGCCGAAGAGCAGACGCCCATAGACCATAGGCTGCAGGGTGAAGCGGTCGCCAAAGGTAAAGGACATGCGCCAGTTGGCATTCACCTCGCTCATACCCCTTGTCTTTCCCTGTTCTGTTCCGTCGTCGGCACGGACTTTTATTTTTGCGAAATCGTTGGTAAGATAGGCATATTCAGCCTTGAAGCGTGCTCCACGTGTAGGGAAGTACCAGTTATCTTCGCTGTTGTAGTTCAATCGCGCACGATAGCTGAAGAAGTGCTCGTTCTTGAGCGCCAACATCTTGTCAGCCTCTGCCCCTAACGTACTGCGGTAATGCATGTAGTCCCAACGCACACCCATCTGGAGATTGAAGTGTCGCAGATTAAAGTTGATGGGAGTGAGTTCGGTCTGAAACTGGTTATAACGTACGTTATAGTCGCGGTCGCCTTCAAAATAGACATCTATGTCGTTGCGACGGAACGTGAAGCTGAGCATAGGGCGCGTAAAACTGCGTGGATGAACGGTCAGCTCGCCACGTGCCATCAAGCGTTTACCGAGTCGCAAGGTGATGTCGGCATTCATGGGCACGGCAGTCTTTAACGGGATGTCGAGTCCTAACTGCAGGGCAGCATACTCCTCAGTATCATAGCGCACACCGGCATGCAACTGCATCGACTTGCGGTTGCCGGCAGAGAGTACGACACGCACCCCATCGTCCTGGGGTTCCAGACGACATTCGGCAGTCTGATAGAACAAATCGACACGCATCGACGTGGTGATTTCATGCATCCGCTGAGCATCGATAACATTACCGGTAGTCAGTTTGAACTTCTGCTTTAGGAAGACTTCGTCCTGTGGTGTCATGTTCTCAAACGAATAGCCGACAACACGCTGTTTCTCCGTCATCACCTGTGGACGCAGCGGGTGCAGGATGACAGGGCGGAACGAATCGTCTATGCCGATGCGCTTTTTCAAGGCGATGATGTCATCCCAGTGGCGCATCGCTTCCTCCTCGCCTCGGCGCACCAACGTGTCGATGGCAGCCTCAGAAAAGCTTGCCGCATTGTATCCTTTCGTATCGACAGCCATGTGGAGGTCGGTCATCGCAATATTCTCATCGACTTTATTCTTACAGTTCACGTCAACAATCTGACCGATGATGCTCATCGCACCGCCAAGGTCGTCAGCCACCTTCGGTGGTCCCTGCACGGTGACACCGATAACGATGTCCGCCCCCATCTCACGGGCTATATCTACAGGATAGTTATTCTTCAAACCGCCGTCCACCAACACCTTGTCGCCCATTCTCACAGGTGAGAAAGCAGCAGGGATAGCCATCGAGGCACGCATCGCCTGTGGCAGCCGCCCGCTGTGGAAATCCACTTCGCTGTTGTCCACGATATTGGTTGCCACACAGGCAAAAGGTATCGGTAAGTCTTTCGAGAAGTCGAGCGAGTCGGTATATCCTACGCAGAGTTGCTGGAACAGTTCAGCAAGGTTCTTTCCCTTGATGATGCCACCGGCAGTCTTGTCTTTCTTACCGAAAGTCAAACCCGTCGTGAAGAGGTAGGTGTTTTGTTTCCGGCGGTCGTCAAGACTCTGGTTGCGCAAGTCTTCCTTGTCGGTAATGACATAGCCCCAGTCCTGTACGCGCACCATGGAGTCCAGCGAATGGGAATTGTAGCCGATGGCATAGAGTCCACCGATGATGCTACCCATCGATGTGCCGGTAATCACGTCAACGGGGATGCCCGCCTTCTCCAATACCTTCAGCACACCGATATGTGCCATACCTTTGGCACCGCCGCCACTGAGCACAACCCCCACCTTCTTGCGGCCCCCCTCTAATCCCCCCTGAAGGGGGGAAGCATTGTCAATTGCCGATTGCGCAAGGGCAATCGGCGCAAGGGCAGTTACTGCCATCAGCCATATTCTTTTCATATCAATCTTCTATTTACTCTCCCCTATCTTTTTATTGATTATTTGACCTTTGACCCTCCTTCCCCCTTCAGGGGGGATTAAGGGGGGCTTCTTTTTTCATTCCTCTCCTCCTCCTTCGTACGAAGAATTAAAGTCGTTCTCTTCCTGTTCGCCCTGCTGCGGTTTTCCTTTCCTCTTCGGCGTATTGTTGCCGAAGCTGTAGGTCAGCGTGAAGCGTACACTACGTCCGCGTCGCCAGTTTTCCTGATGGCGTGTAAAGTCGTCCGTCTCCGTATAGGTACGCCAGCGGCGCGAGTTCAGCAAGTCGCGGCAGTTGATGGCGAGCGTGAGTTGTTTGTTCAGGAAACTCTTGCGCACACCCAGGTCGATGTTGTAGTTAGCCTTGCGGTAACCCTGTGCCGTCACCTGTCGTGCACGGTAGCGCCCCGTTGCCTGGAACGAGATGCCATAAGGCAGCATGACACTTGCCTGCGTACGTACATTCCATGTGAAGTTATGGTTGCCTTCGCCGCTCACCGTCTGTCCGTCAATGTCGAAGTCAAAGCCGTCCACCTTGTAATAATAGAAGTTGGCACTCGTACTGAGGTCGAGGATGCGGAAGAGTTTGTTCTTAGCCGTTATCTCCAGACCCGAACTGGTACTCTTTGCCACGTTGAAATTCGTCTGGTACATCAGTCCGTCTGTGCTGCTCTGGTAGGTGATGCGTTGCATGACATCCGTCGTCGGACGGTAGTAAGCCGATACCAGCAGCGAGTGGTTCTTCCACTGTTTCAGGTAGTTCAGCGAGAACGAGTTGGAATATTCCGGTGTCAGTTCCGGGTTACCGTAAGAGATCACCGTGGCGTCGCGCGTATTCTTAAACGAGTTCAGCTGTCCGCCCCACGGCCGTTTCAGTCGTCGTGTATAGTTCAGTTGCAACTGTCCCGTGGGCGTTATCTGATAGGAAAGGAAGATGCTGGGGAACAACTGGAAATAATCTTTTTTAAAAGTTGAGGGTTGAGAGTAATTGTCCATTGTCAATTGTCCATTGTCAATTGAATAGTGCTCCTGCTCCCAGTTATAGCTCTTCGTGTCCACCTTCCAGTATTCGCCGCGAAGACCAGCCATGATGCCGAACTTACCCAGTTTCAGCGTTCCTGTAGCATAGAGGGCATGCACGTCCATATCGTAGATAAATCGGTTGAAGAAGGCTTTGTCTTCCACCGCCTCAGATCCGTCGAAATGTCTGTCGTCGATATAGCTCTCCTGTGGCGTGTTCTCGTGCGAGAATCGTCCGTTGTAACCCGCCTGCAACAGGAATTTGTCCGAGATAGGGTTCTCATAGTCCAGCTTCACCTCCCATGCACGGTTGTTGATGTTCTGCGGCCGACTCTGGTACATATATTCGGTAGGCCTTAATTGTCCATTATCAATTGTCCATTGTGAATTATATGTAGTGCTGTCCTGATAGATATTGTCGTTTCTGGACTTCCATTGTCCGTACGATACCGTCAGGTCCAGGAAATGCCGGTCGGTGAAGTTGTGGCGATAGTTCATTTCACCGTTCCACATGTGCATGCCAGCTCTGGCATTGGTATAGCGATACATGGTGCGCGTGTCCTCGGCAGCCCCTATCGTACCGTAGTGATAGGGAGTCATGTTGTTGCCGCGGCCTCCACCGTGCATCGTCATTCCCGTCAGCGACAAGTCGTCTTTCTTCGTAGCATGCCAAGTCAGTCCGGCACGCGCGAAGATGCCGTTGCCCATGTTCGTGTTGCGGGTGCTGTAGTTCTGGTAGGTGTTCGAGTTCAGGAACGTCTGGTCGCTCACGGCGCCGCCCTTGCTGTGGCGGTGGCGATAGCCCACGTTGACGAAGGCATCCCACTTGCCGCTGTTGTAGTTGAAGTTGAAACTTGTCTGAGCGCCCTTGCGCGTGTCGGCGCCAGCCTGCACCGAACCATAGTAGCCGGCCTTGCGGTCTTTCTTCAGCACGATGTTGATGATGCCTGCCGACCCTTCAGCCGAAAACTTGGCAGAAGGGTTGTCGATGACCTCGATGCGCTCGATGCTCTCTGCCGGCAGCTGCTGCAGTATCTCCGCACGGTTGTCGCTGGTCAGTCCGCTCGACTTGCCGTTGATCCACACCTCCACACTGCTGTTGCCTCGCAGCGACACGTTGCCGTCTTGGTCTACTTCTACCGACGGGATATTCTCCAACGCATCGGAAGCGGAGCCACCGGCATTGCTGATCTGCTGGTCCACGTTGAACGACTTGCGGTCCACCTCCAGTTTCATCTCCTGCCGCTGGGCGGTCACCGTCACCTCTTCCAGCAGATGGCTGTCTTCCGACAGGTAGAGAGCGGTGAAGTGACGGGTGCGACTTTTCGATGAAATCGTGAAATTTCGGACCAAATCCTTGTATCCGGTAAACGAAACCTTCAGCGTATAGTTGCCGTCGTCAAGTCCTGTGACGGTGAAATTGCCGGAAACATCGGTCAACGCTCCTTTCAGAATCTTCTCCTCGCCACGCTTCGTCACTACGACGTTGATAAACTCCAACGCCTCGTTGCTCTTCTTGTCAAGCACTTTACCCTTGACAACACCCTGAGCATCTGCCCCTATTGCACACAACAGGAGCAGACCAAAAAGTATCAATCGATTCATACAAATGTTTAGACGTGTTGGTTGCAAAATCGTTTAATCTATTTACGATGCAACCACCAACTATTTTTGCATAATTGATGAATTCCCATCGTGAGTAAAGCCAGTGTCTTTTTGTAGATAAGGTTGACACCTAAAATTCAAAAAGATGAAAACAAGTAAGGATTATCTTCGTTCAGGTATTGAGCGTGTTCATTTGCAAGAAGAGGTGTACAAACTTTATCGTATTGAGAACCTTCCTCTTA
>JAFRYZ010000051.1 GCA_017442825.1 Prevotella sp.
CATAAAGATGATATACACACCGTCGCTGGAGTCCAGCGAGAAAGTCGGGTCTGCCTGCATCCGCTCGATGTCGTTCTGGAGCATCAGCACCTGTATCTTCGCCAGTATGCAACTGAACAGGTCAGAGACGGGAAGCCACAGATACACCTGGATATATCGGCAGAGCCATTGGGTGAGCGTGGACTGAAAACCGTCCCACACCGATATGGCGAATGCCAGAGGCCCCAATATCGCCAGCACGATGAGGAAGAACGTGCGCAGGGTGTCGATGACCAGTGCGGCAGCGTCGAACATCAGTTCAAGCACCTCACGGAACCAGTCGCGGATGCCTTTCTTCAGGTTATACATCCCTCGCTCCACATACATTCCCGTCATCGTCACAAGGTCGGAAGGCGACCAGCCGAGTTCGTCCAGTTCCTTGTCAAATTCCTCGTTGCTGACGAGGTAGGCGGTTTCGGGATTCCGCTTCATGGCCTCATACTCTAACTTGTCCTTCTGTTCACGGTACTGCTGCATGTCCAGTTTCTCACCCTCCAGCATCGTCGCCACGCCCTGCACGATGGGTGTCATCACGGCATTGAGCGTACCGAGTACCACCGTGGGGAACATCAGTATGCAAAGCCCGATGGCAAAGGGACGGAGCAGGGGGAACACGTCGATGGCCTCCGCACGGGCGAGGGACTGCCAGACACATTACGGAAATGCTGCCGATGATACCAGGAAGACGGAAAAGATAATAACCGTTTCTTCTTGATGCTGGTCAAGTTTGAAGAAGAAACTTAGGGCGTTTCACGAAATTTGTGTACCTTTGCACCCGTTAAACATAAAAAGGTGAAAAGATGACAAAGCCAGAAATGAATGAGAAAAGAAATGTAACGACAGGACTTCCGCTGCTGGGTTACGACGAGGACTTGTGTATATTGTTTGTGCAAATGTGGCAAGCCATTTGCTTTGCCGAGGACTTGCCAGAGGTTTGGAAGAACATCAAGGCCAATCCGAACATCGACCAAATACTACAGAACTTCGACTTCGAGCGCACGATGGATGAGATGCGCATTTATCAGAAACGCATCGGCACAGATGAGCGATACGGCGACGAGGGCGACTACCTTATGAAGATTCAATTCGACAAGGACTGACAAAAAAGAGCCTGCCCGAACAACTTCAAGAGAAGTGTTCGGGCAGAATTCATTATAATGAGTGGTTTTGCAAGAAATAATCAGCTCTCGTCGGGTTCGCCGCCGTCGCCGCCTGGTTCGGGTTCCGGGTCGGGCGTGGGCGTCGGCTCTGGCTCTGGGTCGGGCGTAGGCTCGGGCGTGGGTGTCGGCGTGGGTGTAGGGTCATCGCCGCCGCCATCTTCCTCCTCGTAGCCCTGGCGGGGCAGCACGACGTTCTTCAGATAGTCGATGTTCTGGTTGAGCCTGTTGACGAGACTCAAGAAACGCTGCTCGTCCTCGTCCACCAGCGCATAGGCGTTCAGTATGCTGATGAGCCAGCGGTACTCCGGTTCCATGACTGAGCGGGCGGCCTGCATCTCGCCCTTCGGCGTCCTCGCCAAGCCACGCTGCGTCAGCAGCTGGCGCACCAAGGCCACCTTCTCGGCCAGTTGCGCGAAGGCATCCGTCAGCCCCAGCGCAGCGGCATCAGCCGTGAGCAGTGCCGACTGGTTGATTTCCTGCAACAACTGCTGCATCTTGTTGTTCTGCCCCAGGTAGTCCTCGGCGGTGTCAATCTTGAACTTGTCGATGCACTGCATTATTCTGTCGGCCGAAGCCTTCTTCTGCTGGTCGAAGTCGAACTGCTGCTGCGCCTGCGTCATCTTCTTCGACGACATGAAAATCTTGTCGCAAGCGTCGTCGGCCTCCTTCAAGTCCTTCGTCAGCAGGCTGTACGAGTCCGTCTTGTAGGCATTGTCGAGCCTCGTGTACGCCGTCGTAAAACTCGCCAACTGCGTCACAATCTTCGCCGGCGCGGGGTTCTCCTCGTCGAATTCATGGTTGAAACAGTCCTTCGTGTAAGTCATCAGCCCCACGAAGTGCGTCAGCTTCATCTGCGTAATCGGTGCGTTCTGCACCAGAGCAATGTCCTTTAGCATAGTCATTCAGTTTTAATTATTAATATCTAGTCATTTGTTCACTCTCAATCCGTCCTTATTATCATCATCCAACTACTTGAAATCCGTCTCTATGCACTCATTATTGCCGTCCAACTACTTGAATAACGTCTCACCGCATCCATTTTCGTTCTCCAACTACTTGAAAAGCAATTTTGACCTTTGTTTTCGTTTTCCAACTACTTGAAAATCGTGTTTCAGAACCGTTTTGCGTTTTCAAACTACTTGAAAAGAGGTTCTTCACTTCGCTTCGCGTTTTCCAACCACTTGGACTTCGTTTCAAAGACCACTTTCTCGTTTCCCAACCAATTGGACGCTGATTTCGGTCGTAAATATACAAAATAAAATGCGTCGGTCAATAATATCCAGCGCATTTTTATAGTTTTTTAGCAGAAAATCCCCATCATATGCTTCTTGTATTCATGTGACCATCAAATTCGAATGTCATCCTTATAATGTTTCAACAAGTCTACAATTAATTTACCAATGATAATGAAAACAATAAAGGTAAGAAAACTCAGGATTATCAGTAATAATTGTTGTGATTTCCCTTCAAGCAACCTACCCCCTATCCAACTTCCGAACGAAAAGACAATACTGCAAAAAAGTAACATAAGACAAATATTGCTCACCTTGCTCAACCCTTTTATATGTTTGGCTGCAAAATGTTGCTTCTGCAGAATAGTTGGGCTTTTGTCACCTCTGCTTATCAGGTCTGCATACAACTTCAAGTCACTTTTCTTTGAAACAATGAATGAGTATAAAAGCGTAAAAACCGACACAAGACAACCTGTCATAGTGAGGTGCAATGACCACAAATCGGATAATGCATTGCAAATCCATTCGGGGGAGAACAAACTACTGCTCATAGCTAAGATAATTATTAAGCACGGCTTGTAATTTCTCTATGATGAAACCTTTTTCGTGAATCTTAGTGTCAAGTTCGGTCTGGGTGATACCTATTGACAGATTGAATATTTTCTCTGCCGTATCTTGCAACTCATCTTTAGCTTCATCTATAAGACTTTTTATTCTATACTCTGTTTTTCCGACAATAATTGAAGTTTTCTTTGTTTGATAATCCTCGTCATCAGTCTTGTCTTTTAAAAGTTCGCCCATAATGTCAAATGGCATATCCTTAAAGCGACGGACTTTCTTCTTTTCAAGTTTGCCACCTTGCAGATATGGCACATATTTTACGTCTACATCATTGTCAGCTTCATATATACTGCTGTACTTAATTTGTAATTCTGGAATTGTCTTGCAATCCTTCAGCTCCTGCATAATTATTGGTAGCTTGATGTTTTCAACTGGCACTTGAATAATCTCTTTTGCCACCAATTTAGCCAATTTGCTGACAACACCATTTACTTTTGTCGGATCTTCATAAACAAACATGAGGAAGTAACAAGTGTACGATTCAGCCGTAAGGCCTTTCTTTCGCGGCACAAGTAATATGAAATTAGACTCCTTCCCAATTTTATTGTCTTTTGTTATGGCTATTTTCTCTTTGCCCTCAAAATAACCATCATAGAAATTTGTGTCATAAGCAGAGACTTGTAAAAGCAATGCTTTTTCGCTACCAAGCAAAATATCTTCTATCGTGATGCTTTTTATGACGGTCATGAGCGTTTTGTTTCGTGTCGGGGATGTCAAAGGAAACGCATATTTCGCAATCTTATCCTTCACGAACTTTATCATGTCATCATAGGTTACATCCTCAAACAATCCAACACTCTGGTCAAGCATGGATGTGGTATAGACAGGTACTTTAATTTTGTAAGTCTTCTCCTTTGGCTTTTGCTCCTTTGTTTTTTCCTTCTTGCCATGCGAATAACGATAATTTATATTGCATTGATGATATAGGTTTCGCTTTCTGGGAACAGCAAGGCGCGGTCTTTCTTGCCGACCTTAAATGAATAGGTGTCGCCACCGGAATCACGGCAAAGAAGGAAGTCCACGGTAATCTTTCCCTGTTCCAAGAGTATGTCGAACTGCGAGGGTATGGGATTCTTGGTGTGGTCGATGGTTGTCACACGGAAGTATTCGTGGTTGCGGATAATGCGAGTGTCTACGTCTATCCAGAATGTTTCATGGTGTTTAGTGAGCAAACGGTTGTGCAAATCCATGAGCTGCCAGACGGAAACGTCGTTTAGCTTCTTGTAGATGCCTTCGTCATTGGCGGTTAGGGCGTATTCGTTGGCTTCAAGCCAATGCTTGCCGTAATCTACGTTCAACCCCAGCCCTTGTGGATTAGGTTTCAAGGCAGAAAGCGTGACGTGTAGGCATTTATGAGTATAGCCTTCAGGGATGTAGCCGTAACGGCCTACGATAGCCTTGCCGCTCTTCAATCGACTTAACGGCCAGTTGGGAGATTGTGTGAACAGGTTGCTTCTGACATTGGCTTTCTCGCGTTTGCTCTTTAGTTCGATGCCTTTGTAGTCTGGAGTCTTGTCGGCATTCATCTGAATGCCAAGCTGTGCTTCAACTTCGCGCCCAACGCCAGTGTCAGCCAACACCGTTGTCGGAACCCAGTCGCTCATTCGATTACGAATCAAGCCCAGCAGTTCATCGGATATTGACGTGGCTTGACCGTGAATGGCGTTTATCAAGTCGCGGATAGGATTCTCCAGACGAGACTTATAGGAACGTTCAATGTCAATCTGCGATAAGTTGATGACATATAGCCTCCTCTCGTAGGCAATTAGCGCAAATATCTCGTCGGGATTAATGAACTCGTTGATGTGATATACCCACATGCGTGGGTCGCCCTTCTTGGTGACTGGTCGATATAGCGAGGATTGGGTCTTGCGCTGCTCTAAGTCGGTCAGGATGAATGTGTCAATGAGCCGTTTGTGCTCAGGACCTTGGGGCTGGTCATCGTAATCATGTATGCCCTTCTCTAAAAAATAGGCTCTTACTGGTGCGGTCGCATCAAGAATGTTTTTTTTGAATCCCGTTGCCGTGATTTGAATCGTGGCGTAAGCGACTTGTTTGTTAACGAGGAATCTGACGTTATTTGCCTCGAAGGCGTTGAACTCGCGCATATGTATCATAGGCTATTGAATGTTTTTGAGGATTTCGTTTCCGATGGCACGAGACATCAGCGGGGGCACTGCATTGCCGACCAGCGTGTATTGGGGTATCTCGCTCTTGCGCTTGTCACCGCCAGTCTGGCGCTTTCCCTGAAAGACGAAGTTGTCATCGAAGGATTGCAGACGAGCCATTTCTCGGACGGTCATGGCACGATAACGCGAGTAGTGGATAAAGTCATCCGGCATGGTGACAACCGTTGGGCTTTGGGCATCAGGTTTCAACACGAAGTAATTGCGCTTCTGTGATTCCAGTCCCAAATCCTTCAGTTTAGCTTTGCATTCGTCAGTGTAGCCTCCGCACTCAGCGATTACTTGCAAGCGGCGCATCACGGTGTCGTTCTGTGCGCTGGTCTGGTGGTTGAACAACTCGGCTGTTTCCAAGTTCATCTTGCCGTTCAACTCTTCCTTATCCTTAACGTAGAACGGTGGGCAGTCGTATGTGAAGCGGTGAGAGAGACGGCCAGTCTTTGACCATTCAGCAAAGGTCATTGCCTCTGCATTATCACAAATCTCACCATCTACTTTACGGTGCTTAATAAGTCCGTCCCATTCGGGGTGAGGCTCTGGCGCAGCATATTCAGTCCGAACTTCTCCGTTGCCAATAAAATCAAGGTCTGCAATGGCCTCATAAACCGTGACCTTTTCTTCTTTATTTACCGTGGCGGGAATCTCTTTGATAGGCTTTTGGTCGTTGCGGCTACCAATGAACACAACGCGCTCACGGTTCTGTGGTACGCCATAGTTGGAAGACAACAACACCATCTGCTCAACATTGTATAAACGTAGGTGGCTCATTATGTCATTGTATTCCTTCAAGCGTTTCTTATCTTTAGCCATTCCTTTCAACTCCTCAAAGCACTCATCAAGAGAATACGAATAGAGTTCAACGGCATTCAGCAAGTCCTCTGTGTCCTTCCCAGCATTTTTCAATGCCTCGACCTGGCCAACTGCGAATTTAATCTTGGCAGAAATCTCCTCGTCGGAAATGGCTGCAAGGAATTCGTTGAATTTCTCGGCAAACATATCATTGTCGATGTTCGAAACGGTTTTCTCGTTGATGATATCGGCAGTTATTTTCTCGCGTTGCTCGTTACGGCGGAGCAAGTAAAGACCATGGCGAATGGTGCTGATATAGCGGTCTGACTTGCTGATACGGTAATCTATCTGGCGGGTGACGGTGCGCAGTTGGGTATCCAGCAAGTCGAAGAATTGTTCTTTGTAGGAATTGGCTTTTTCCTCGTCGCTCGTTATCTCCATCTGCAATTTGGCAAGCATGGCACTGGCAAAGAAAGGAGTACACGATTGCTTTAGTAGTCCATCGGCAAAAGTGAGGAACGAACCAACAGCCTTGTCGTCGATAATCGACCGCATTTCACGCATAATCTCTACCTTAAAGCGTCCGTTGTCCTTAGTAAGCAAACCTTTCACATTCTCCATCACAAAGTATTTCGGACGCAATGCACGAATCACCTTCAGATAGTGATTGAAAAGCCCATCACGCTTATCGAAACGCTTTCGCCGTCCAGACAGACTGAACGACTGGCAACTGGGGCCACCCGTTACAACGTCCACTTGCTTGCCGTCCAATGCAGTCAGCAAGTCAGGAAGGAAAGTCGGCGACATAATATCCTCGGTGATAAACTTTGTGTCAAGTCCGAGTTGCTCATTGTATCTTACGCGGTGGGTCAGTTCGCAATTCTCGTTAATGTCACTTGCCAACACAAAGTCGTAATAGTTATGGTCGGTGTAGGCCTGTATGAATCCCTCGCTGATACCTCCCGCTCCCGCGAAGAGATCAACGAAAGTTACAGGCTTCTTGCCTTCAAGAAATTCTTTCTTTTCTGCCATTGTTTGCTCGATGATTCAGTTTTCGGCGACAAAGTTAATCATTTTTTGTGAGAAAAGTTTCCTTATGTGCAAAAAAGTGGCAGGAAGTGGCTCGATGTTGCTCAAAATGTTGCTCACCCCCTTGCTCTGCCGAGGGCTGGGGCTGTCCTCCGAAGTCGGACTGCCCGTTGATACTGCCGTAGGCGCACATAGTTCATGCAAGCAGTGAGTGATAACCATATTGTCAAACAAAACAGATTCAAGAATGAACAGGAAACAGAATAAAGGAGGGAGAAATCCCAAGGCTGACCCAGCGACAAACCGCTACTCAGTCAACTTCAACAGTCAGGAACACATGCGTTTTCTGAAGATGTATGACCGTTCCGGCATGACGAGCAAGTCATCTTTCATCAAGGCGCAGTTCTTCGGTGAGACATTCCATGTGGTCACTTTCGACAAGGGACAGTACGAATACTACACGAAACTGAGCGACTTTCACGCACAGTTCCGTATGGTTGGCAACAACTACAACCAGACGTTGAAAGAACTGAGAAGCCACTTTTCCGAGCGCAGGGCAATGGCTCTGACCTACAAACTGGAGAAGTACATGCAGCAGTTAGTAGAGATTGCTACGAAGATTGTGGAACTTACAAACGAGTATCAGCAGAAATGGTCGCAAAGATAAGTTTCGGAAACTCGCTGTTTGGCGCACTGGCGTACAACGGGGAGAAGATCAACAAGGACGAGGGCAAGCTGCTTGCCACCAACCGCATCTTTGATGACGGTACGGGCAAGGTGAACATCCGAAAAGCTCTGGAGGATTTCATGCACTTCATTCCCAACAGATGCCGCACGGAGAATCCTGTGGTGCATATCTCCCTCAATCCGCATCCTGACGACAGACTGACGGACACGGACATGGAGAACATTGCCCGTGAGTACATGGAGAAGATTGGCTTTGGCGGACAGCCCTACATGGTCTATAAGCATGAGGACATTGACCGCCATCACATGCACATCGTTACCATCCGTGTAAAGGAGGACGGAAAGGCCATCAGTTCCAGTAACAACTTCTACCAGAGCAAGA
>JAFRYZ010000007.1 GCA_017442825.1 Prevotella sp.
CCCTCCACGCTGAGTCAGCGAGTTCCTTGTTCAGCAGCGAGTCTATCTGCGCCAACTGCTGCCACGCCACTTGGTCACCGCGTCCGCACCCCATCAGGAGCAGCAGAAGCATAAATCGACATAATCGTTTCATCTTCATCTGAATTCATCTTGAACGCACGAAGCGCCTTATCTTGCTGCAAAATTACGAGAAAAAAGTCACATTTCAAAGCAAAACCACCCGTGGGAGTGTTACAATTTTTTCGCCCTTTTTCGGGGGTAAAACCGCGACAAACGCCCTAAACATGGGGATTCTTGTTTCTTACCCCCCGGAAAAAACTGTAACAATGTTAAACCGATTTAACACTAAAATGCTTGCACGAGACCTTTTTTCATCCTAACTTTGCCTACGGAAAACCTCAAATGCCGGTTCCCACGCGATAAGAAAAAATAATGTGTAAACCTAAAAACAATACGACAATGAAGAAACTGGTTTATCTCCTCAGCTGTCTGTTCCTGCTCTCTGCAGGTTTCTCAGCCTGCTCCAACGACTACGATGATCCGCCAGAACAGCCCAACTCGCATCAGAACGAAACGCCTATGGACAGCACTACAGTTGACAAAGACACGACGGAGGTTGATTCTGTAGATGTGGATACAGTCATTTATAATGATGGTGACAGTTTGCCAATGCTAGAGGTGGGGCGCAGTTGGAACTACGTGCGCACTCATGCCAATGGTATGACCGACAAAGTTTCACTAAAGCTGACAGAATCCTTAATCATAGGCTCTGATACAGCATATAAACTTGCCTACTGCACACCAGAAGACACTATGGTCAGATATGCGATTTCACTGCCTGCCTTCTACATGAAGAAACTGTTGTTCAGCTACGACCTTGAGAACGGAAAGGAGAAGAAGGGATTCCTGCCCTTCTTGCTCGGATGGGGCGCCTCTACGTTCAAGTGGAATTTCGGTGGAGGACCAGCCTACGAGCAACATCTTCCCGGTAAGTTGCGAGTGATGGATGAGATAGCCGTCGGTAGAACCAAGTACAAACGGTATGCACTCTTTGATGATAATAATAAGACCGTCGATCTATGGATAAGTGGCATCGGTTCCATGAAGACGGGCATTTTAGTCGGTGAGAGGTATCAGGATATTGTTGGAACCGATGTACTGACCTTCGAGTCGCTGACCGACGGCGAAGGGAGTTTACTGTGTCGTGCCACCGACTTCACTGCCCCCTCGATTGTTGATGCCAACTATCGCCCGCTGGTAGAGGACAAGAAAGTTTGGTATTGTGCCGAATTCAATGGTGCAGGAACCGCAGGCTGGCAGTTCCAGTATTTCACAGATGGCGATACTATCGTCGGCGGTCAGCAGTGCCTCAGACTCTATGGGCAGAACCACTACAAGAGCGGTATCACGGAATATCTCTGTGCGCTGTACGAGAAAGACCGTCAGGTGTGGTTTGCTGAGGCTGGTTCAGAAGAATTCCGTCTGTTGTACGACTTCTCGATGAGCTATGACGAG
>JAFRYZ010000052.1 GCA_017442825.1 Prevotella sp.
CGTCATCGAGCAGTCGCCGCTGGTAATGGAGTGCGAGGTCATCGACACTTACGAGATTGACGGCTTCAAGAACTACATCTGCACCATTCTCAACACCTACGTTGAAGAGACCATGCTTGACGAGAAGAGCAAGCCCGACTATGCGAAACTGAAACCAGTACTCTTTGAGATGCCAACCTACAAGTATCTGCGTACTGGCGATATCATCGGCGACTGCGTGAAGATGGGTAAGTCGTATGGAGAAACTTTGAAATAAAACAATATTATGAAGAAGTTAGTTTTGATGTTTACGGCACTGCTGACAATCAGTCTTAGTGCCTGCCTTCCCGCGCTATGCGCGCCTACCCGTAGCCTTTCACAAAAGAAAACGGATACGAATATGAAACAGAAAGTATTGGTTGCCTATTTCTCAGCATCGGGTACAACCAAGGGTGTTGCCCAGCAACTGGCAGAGGTGGCAGGTGCCGACTTGCATGAAATCAAGCCGGCACAGCCTTACACTGATGCAGACCTTGACTGGCGTAACAAGCAGAGTCGTAGCAGCGTGGAGATGCAGGATAAAAAATCCCGTCCTGCTATCACCGCAAAACTTCAGAATATGAAGGACTATGACATCGTCTATGTAGGCTTTCCCATCTGGTGGTACACGTGCCCGACAATTATCAACACCTTTATGGAGGCTTATGACTTCCAGGGCAAGACCGTCATCCCCTTCGCTACCTCTGGCGGCAGCAGTATCAAGAAAGCCTGTGAAGACCTGAAAGCCGCTTATCCTAACATTAATTGGAAAGAAGGCAAACTTCTGAATCGTACATCCAGGAAAGATTTGGAGGATTGGGTAAAGAAGTAGTAAGTCACTTTATTTCATTCCCAACGGCAAGATGATAACCAATAAGTATGAGGGCAACTCCTGCGGGAGTTGCCCTCAATGTTTGTATCGGTCAATATCACTCTATTGAACACTATGTCATAATAAAAAAAACAAATTCATACGTTTCTTTCTATTTTATTCGTATATTTGCAAAATCGAGTCATTATATTAACTAATCCCAAACTAACTATGGAAATTAAAGCTGTAAAATTCAGAAAAGACGGTTTTTATACTCAGCCTTTCGTCATGGGTGGCGAAGGTGGTGATTTTGATCAGAATATCCGCTATCGCGGCAGTCTGCAGAATTGGCTGATTGACACAGGTTCTGAAGTAATTCTTGTAGATACAGGCATCCCCGCAGGTACACCAGAAGAAGTACCTGATGAGAACTCATTTGGTTTTACTGGCAAGGACATCTGCACTTATTTGGAGGCCTTCGAGGCTCTTGGATATAAGCCTGAGCAGGTGACGAAGATCTTGCTCACTCACCGCCATGCAGACCATAGCGGAGAACTGAAAAGTTTCCCCAATGCAAAGGTTTATGTGAATCAGGACGAAACGGATGCTGCCGAACTACAGGGACTCACAAACCTCGTGCCAGTCACCTACACCGATGGGCCATATTACAACTTCCCTGAGGCTCAGAAAATTCAAGATGGCATTTACTTCATCAAGGCTAAGGGGCATACCAAAGGCAACAGCATCATTATTGTAGAGAACGAAGGTCTGTTCTATATGCTTCACGGCGATATCACCTATGTGGATGAGGCTCTCTACGAAGACAAACTGTCTGTGGTCTATGACGACCTGCCAGCCGCTCGGGAAACGCAGGACCGCATACGTGAGTTCATCCGAAATCATCCAACGGTCTATTGTGGTACTCATACGCCTCAGGGCTACGAGAATCTGGAGGCCAAACGCGTGATGGATCTCGACAATCCCGTGCCGACAATCCTTGCCGAGGTAGATTTCTCAAGTCAGAAAGCCAGCGGTAAGTATGTCTGCTCCGTTTGCGGCTACGTCTATGACCCAGCCGAGCACGATGGTATAACATTTGAAGAACTGCCCGGTGACTGGCGTTGTCCACGCTGCAAGCAGCCGAAGACAAAGTTCAATAAGGCATAAAGCACATGACTCTTGTCATAGGTTTTCTCATTCCTCTCTTGGGAACGATGCTTGGCTCTGCATTCGTCTTTCTGATGAAGGATGAAATGTCAGCGCGGGTGCAAAAAACGCTGTTAGGTTTTGCATCGGGCGTGATGGTAGCAGCATCAGTTTGGTCGTTGCTTATTCCCGCTATGGATATGGTTGCTGACAGCGGCAAATGGAGCGTCGTTCCAGCTGCCGTCGGATTCCTATTAGGTATAGGATTCCTTTTGGCACTCGACGAACTGACCCCGCACCTTCATATTGATTCAGACACACCTGAAGGTCTCCGTTCGCGACTGTCGAGAACAGCAATGTTGACACTTGCAGTAACCATCCACAACCTGCCTGAAGGAATGGCTGTCGGTGTGGTATTCGCAGGAGCAGAGCAGGGCGCTGCAGGACTCACTCTTGCATCGGCTGTGGCAGTCTCGTTGGGTATCGCCATTCAGAACATTCCCGAAGGTGCTATTATCTCCATGCCTATGCGGGCAGAAGGTAACAGCAAGTGGCGTTCGTTCCTGATAGGCAGTCTGAGTGGTGCCGTTGAGCCAGTTGGAGCTCTTGCCGTCATGTTGCTAGCCTCGCTTCTGATGCCCGTTATGCCCTATATGCTTGCCTTTTCCGCAGGAGCTATGATGTATGTCGTAGTAGAGGAACTGATTCCAGAAGCCTCCAGTGGTAATCACTCCAATCTAAGCACTATCGGGTTTTCCATTGGCTTTGTGCTGATGATGGTGCTCGATGTAGTAATGGGCTAATTCCTGCGGGCTATGGGATAGAAGCGTATGATAAACAATAACAGCAAAACATAAAAGGAAATGAAAAAGATTATTATTATTGATGGTGGACCGCGTGAGAACTTTAACACGGCAGCCATGTGTGAGAAGGTAGCCGAGGGTGTACGTTCTGTTGAAGGTGAGTCAAAGATTATTCGCCTTTACGATTTAGACTATAAAGGCTGTATGTCGTGCATGGCCTGTAAGGTGAAGGGTAGGGCGTCAAACGTCTGCAAATTCAAAGACGCCCTGACACCTTTATTGGAAGAGATAGCACATGCCGACGGACTGGTGCTTGCCTCGCCGATTTATTTTGGCGACGTAACAGGTCAGATGAGGACATTCCTGGAGCGACTGGCATTTCCTTGGCTCTCATACAACGACTACAGTATGACAGCCCCGAAGAAGATGCCTGTACTGCTGATAGAGACGATGAACGGAACACCAGAGAGAAACAACAGTCAGGGTTATGGCTCGATGGAATATTGCATCACTGCCGCTCTTGGCGAGCCCGAACACCTTATTGCCTACAATACCTGTCAGGTGAAAAACTACGACCGTTTCGAACTTGCAGGATTCTCAGAGGAAGCAAAGCGTCAGTGGCGCGATGAGCATTGGGAAGAAGATTTGCATAAAGCCTACGAAGCCGGACGGAATATGGCAGAAAACGAATAGGAAAACGAAAGAATTTATTCCAAGGAATTCATGAATGCCTTTGTAGAATATTTCAAAAACATTCAAGAGCATAACGGGCCTATCGGATATATCCACTCGTGTCCCGATTTGATGGATTGCATCCACCAGGTAGGGTTCCTGCCGTTGTTGGAAAGCGGTATTCAGGGCTATGCTGCAGAAAGTCTGATGGCTGAGGAGTGCCGATTCACACAATTCCCCGATGGCACATGGGAATGGCCGTTGTGGCAATGGAAAGGCTCCGTGGTACGTGAAGGTGGATGTTTCTATGGCAAGTTCTTTGCAGGCAAGGCAGGCTTTGTCAGTTGCGAGTGGTGGTCCGACTTCTACAACTGGCGGCGCAGCAAGAACCCCGTTCCAGAGGAAGGCACCATCGAAGATATCATCCTCACCACCCTGCGTGAGCATGGCAGTATGATAGCCCGTGAATTGCGTGCCGCCTGCGATTTCACAGGCAAGAATATGCGTTCGAAGTTCGATGCCTATATAGGTCGCCTTCAGATGGGCACCCACATTGTCACCGAGGACTTTGTCTATCCCGTTGACAAGCATGGACGTGAATATGGTTTTGGGTGGTCGCTGCTGACCACACCCGAACGGCTGATAGGTCGTGAAGCATGTATGACAGACAGAACTCCAGAGGAATCATACCAACGCATGGTGGAACACCTGACGAGACTGTTACCCAACGCAACAGAGAAACAAATCAAGAAACTATTGAAATAACATTTACAGTATGGAGAATTATTAGTATCTTTGTTGCACCATATTGAAAAATACTAAAAACAAAAGTATGTTCGACGAAATAGATGCCACCGGATATGGCAATAAAAAAGACCCTCGTATGCGTAATGTGGAGGCAGAGATGATACGAAGCCATGAAGTATGCCTGAAGATTTCCTCCAAGAAGCCTACAGATCCTGACTATAAGAGTTTGCTGGAAGAGCTGTTCCAATGTGAGATAGACGATAGTGTCGCCATCGTTTCTCCGTTCTATTGTGATTGCGGATGTAGGATGACAATAGGGAAGAATGTGACTATCAACAAAGGAGCAACCATACTCTCACCTGGGAAGGTGGTGATAGAAGACAATGTCTTGATTGGTCCTGAGGTTAAGATAGCAACGGTTAACCACGACCTGCGCGATCGGCATAACCTTTTCCATTTTGGAAAGGTGACGATAAAAGAGAATGCGTGGATATGCATCGGTGCCATCATCTGTCCGGGCGTAACCATTGGCAAAAATGCCGTTGTTGCCGCAGGAGCCGTAGTAACGAAAGATGTTCCTGACAATGTGGTTGTTGGTGGCAACCCTGCAAAAGTTTTAAAAAATATAGAGGTGTAGCTGTTTTTTAGCTTTATTATCAGGTATAGTTCTTATTCTTTTTGCAAAGATACTCGTTTCTTTTTCTTCTCCAAACATTCTCTACAAAAATCATAATATTTCCCTTGCTATCCATGCACAGGCTTCTGCATCGGCGAGGGCGTGGTGGTGGTTCTCCATACAGAAGCCGCAAGCCTCTGCGACGGTGTGCAGCTGGTGGTTGGGTAAATATCGGAAGGCGCGGCGCGAGGCGGCAAGGGTGTCGTAGAACTCGTAGTCAGGATAATCCATCTGATATACACGGAACACAGCTTTCAGACAACCCTCGTCAAAAGGCTTGTTATGAGCTACGAGAGGCAAGCCCTGAATTAACGGCTCTATCTGCGCCCATACTTTGGGGAATACAGGCGAATCGTCAGTATCTTCGTGACAAAGACCATGCACCTGCGAACACCAATAGTTATAATAGTTCGGCTCTGGCTGGATGAGAGAGTAGAACGAATCTACAATCTCACCATTGCGCACAATGACAATACCTACAGAGCATACGCTGCTGCGCTCGTTGTTTGCCGTCTCAAAATCTATAGCTGCAAAATCTTTCATTTATTTGTCCTCTTTATATTTGTTCCACATTCTTTTAATCTTTCCGGCAATTTCTTTACGAAGCCAAATAGGTTCCAGCACTTCCATGTCCTCGCCATTCCAAAGAAGTTCTTGCTGGAAGTCAAACTCAGGACGGAGATTGAAGGTAAAGATGCTGTACTCTTCGTTACGTTCAATTTCTTCCTGCGACTCATGGAGCTTGAGGTCGCGAATGTAATTGGCTTGTCCTGCAGAGACTTTCAACGTGACGGGCTGCACCTCCACGCTTTGATCGGCGATAATGCCGAAGCAGCCGTCGAAGAACACCTTGGCGCTCCAGTCCTTGGGCATCTCGAAGGTTTCTTCCGTATTGTGGAGGCTGTGGATGCGGTCAAGAGAATAGATGCGCGGACCTTTTTCGAAATAATAGGTATAGGTGCTACGAGCAACCATGTACCAACGCTGGCGAAACAACTTCACACAGTATGGCTGCACATCGAAGTTGTTCTCCTCGTCTTTCCAATAGCTGTGGTAGGTGATGTTGACGACTCGGTTTTCCTTCATCGCCTCAATGATGGGTTGGAGATATTCTTGACCAGACGGAACGTATTCCAGAATGATGCGGTCTTTGATGCTCTGGCTGTTCGCCAAGGCATTGCTCACACAGAAAGTGTTGTAGAGCCAGGAACGGAGTCCGTTCTTGCTGATGTCTTCCTCGTTTTCGATATAGTAACGGTATTCGCCACGCCCTTCATTGGCGATGTTGATGCCGAACATATCCCAGATGACAGATCGCCAGTTGTCAAAAGTGCGTTTGGGTATATCCACGCCACGGCTGATGTCATCGCGAAGCCATAGCTGGTTCAGTTTTTTGAATGAAATCTTCCTATTGCGATAGATGGTCTCTATCACCCAGACATATTTGGTTATCAGACTTTGCCCTCTGTCGTTTTCCATATTCCTTTGTTTTTTTCTGCAAAAGTATGACAAGGGTGCGCCAAACTGTGGCAGAGGTTCGAAGAAAATGAGAATTTTTTAGTTCCCGTTGACTAAGGTTTCACCCTGCGAAGTTACAAGTTTTTTGGCAAAATGCAAGGGAAGGGAGAATATTTTTGAGAAAAACGTATAAAATGTATAACGTATAACCGTATAACAACTTTTGATTTTTTAGTGCAGTGAATAATGCCTATATAATAATGTACGCGCGAATTAATTATTAAGGTGTTTTTTTCCAGGCACCTTTTTTTCGCTATGTGTTATACGGTTATACGTTATACATTTTATACACTCCGTCTCGGAAAAGGAAAGAATATGTCTTTTTCATCATAAAGCGGACTTTACGTTTTCAACGCGAAACTGTAAAGATAGCAGAAAAACGCACTCCGTCCTTTCAGCAGCTTCAGTTTCCTCCATTCAACATCTTTTCTTGCTCTGTCATAAGCCAAAGTCTTACAAGTTTTATTCGCCTATGATTGTTACTACCAATTTCCTGGAACCGCCGTAATTGCGATATTCGCAGAAGTAGATGCCCTGCCAGGTACCAAGATTTAAATGCCCATTGGTTATGGGAATCGTGATGCTGACGCCACTCAGTGTCGATTTGGCATGAGCGGGCATGTCGTCGGCACCTTCCAACGTATGTTCATATTCAGGTCTGTTCTCAGGAACAAGGCGGTTGAAGATGGTTTCCATATCGACACGAACATCAGGGTCCGCATTCTCGTTGATGCTCAGTCCGCAACTGGTGTGCTTCGTGAAGATGTTCACGATGCCTGTCTTCGGCATTTTCGGCAGTTGGCTCAGTATCTCACTCGTCACCAAATGGAAACCTCTGCGTTTCGGTTTCAGGCTTATCTCAATTTGTTGTACCATATCACTTAGATGTCATTTCTGATAATTGCTGCAAAAATAGCTAATTTGCAGTAATAGTAAATGAATTTGGCGCGAAAAAAGATGCAGAACCCAATTTTCTCAGTGTGAAATAAATCATGTATGCCTGTGCAAAAATTGCACAAGTTCAAAATGAGGGAAAGAGAACAGTAAATGCTAGGGTGGGGCGGAAGTTGTGGAGAAAGAGAGGCTCTTGACGGACACGAATTGTGGTTTTTTGTTGTAAGTGTATATGGATTTCAGATTTATTTGTATTTTTGCATACGAAAATGCAATCACATCATCATTATATGAGAAAGATACTGATAACGCTATGGTGCATGATGCTGTCGGCATCGATGGCTCAGGCGCAATCCATGCGACAGACGTGGATAGACATGCCCGACTCGCTTGCTGTTTTTTTGAACAAGAGTCTGCGCACGGAGTTGGTTGACTATGTGGACATGAAGGTGACGGCTGAGGTGACCAACTTGCTGAAAGAGAAAACCTCCATTGATACGTTGACGGCAGACTACATTCGCGTAAAACTGACAGCTGCAACAGAATTGGAACTGAAACTGCTTCCACGAAAGGCGGGCGATAGCATCATTTGCATGGTCAGGACCTATTACGGACCAGTGCCGCAGAGTGTGTTAACATGTTACGACCGTGAATGGCACTCTATAGAGGGAACGTTCGTGCCACAACTGCCGAAAGAATCATTCATCAAGAAGCCTGCCGAGATGAGCGAAGAGCGGTTTTCCGATTTGATGGCGATGACCGATTGGCAGCTTACGGCCTTTCGTTTATCTCCTGACGATGCTTCGCTGACGGTGAGTATGGGTTTCTTGCAATTGACAAAAGAAGATCAAGAGGATTTTGACGCGTTGTTAACGCAAACAAAACTTAATTGGAATGGCGAAGTTTTTAAATAATGTTTAATATTGATACTTTTATCATTGAAAAACTTGCAGATTGAAAGAAAATGTCTATATTTGCATCGTGTTTTTCATGGTATTAGATTATTAAGGTTAATTAAAGGTTGGTTGTCGTGAGACAATCAATTTTTTTTATCAATTTATTTTGTCCTCTTTATTTTGTCTTGTTTTATTTTGTTTTTCATAGATAAACCCGTAACTTTGTAGCCTAATAATTGGAATGAACATAAACATTATCAATAAAAACATAAGAATATGAAAGCACGCTTATCATTGATGAACTTCTTGGAGTTCGCTGTGTGGGGAGCCTACCTCACCTGTATGGGAAATTATCTTGGCATAGCTGGTCTTGGAGATAAGATTTCGTGGTTTTATGCCATTCAGGGTATCGTTTCCATCTTTATGCCAACGCTGATGGGAATTGTTGCGGACAAGTATATGCAGCCGCAGCGCGTACTAGGACTGTGCCATCTGCTCGCAGGCGGATTCATGTTGGGTTGCTGGTGGATGGGTTTGCAAGCAGGATTCGGTCAGGAGATTCAAGACAAATCGCTGTTTATTGCCCTTTATACGGCGAGTGTAGCATTCTTTATGCCTACCATAGCCCTTGCCAACACCACGGCGTTTACTATATTGAAAGCCAACGGCATGGATACCGTAAAGGATTTCCCGCCTATTCGCGTGTTGGGTACAGTAGGTTTTATCGCTACCATGTGGTTTGTCAATTGTGCGGTATGGGAAGATGGCGCGTTCTCCTTCACGTTGGCAGAAAATGCGCATAAGTTCCAATATACTTACATGCAGTTCTTTGTTTCAGGCCTCTTGAGTTTGATACTCTTTGCCTATTGCTTCACCCTCCCCGAATGTAAGTTGGAGAAAAAGGAAGGCAACGTATCTCTGGTGGAGACATTAGGACTGAACGCTTTCAAACTTTTCAAGCGCAGGCAGATGGCTTTGTTCTTCATCTTCTCGGCTTTGTTGGGAATGTGTCTGCAGGTGACCAACGGCTTTGCAGGTCCGTTCATCACGAGTTTCAAGGGCGATCCCGCTTTTGCAGACACCTTTGCCGCAAACAATGCCACCTTGCTTACCTCCATCTCGCAGATTAGCGAGGCCCTTTGTATTCTGATGATACCCTTCTTCCTGAAGCGTTATGGTATCAAGGTGGTGATGCTCATGTCTATGTTTGCGTGGGTATTCCGATTCGGATTCTTTGGTGTGGGCAATCCGGCAATGCCGGGAGTGCTGTTGTTCATTCTCTCGTGCATCGTCTATGGTGTAGCCTTCGACTTCTTCAATGTCTCTGGCGGCATCTTCGTCGATCAAGAGTGCGAACCGTCTATCAAGGCCTCGGCACAGGGCTTGTTCATGATGATGACCAATGGTGTTGGTGCAACGGTCGGAACTTTGGCAGCCGGTGAGATTATCAACAGTTTCTGCGAATGGAAAGACGGTTATCTGCTGAGTATCGAGGCCAATGGCTGGCAGACCTGTTGGTTTATCTTTGCTGCTTTCGCATTGGTTGTCGGAATAGCTTTCGCTCTCTTGTTCCATCCTGAGAAGAAATAGAAAAATATGCAGAAAATCAAACTGATATTTCGAGGTATCTCTGAGATTGTCGGCGACACGGAGATGGGAGTCATCGTGTTGACAGATATGGCATCAACCCGACAGATAGCCATTGTCTGTGACCATCAGATGGAAGAGCAGTTTACTATGCGCATCGGCCAGCCGCCGATGCGCAAGTTGTTGCCGGAAGTCTTGTGCCAGGCGCTGTGGAGTCAAGGAGTTATCAGTCAGTTTGAGGTGGTTATTACAGACATCAGCAACGGGCAATATCTTGCCTCGCTTGTCAATACGGCGACGATGGAGATGATACCTGTTCGAGCCAGCGACGGCGTGTTGTTGTCTTTCATTTCGGAAATACCACTCTATATAGAAGCCAAACTCATGATGCGACAGAGTGTCCCGTTTGCAGAAGATGCACGCGGCATGTCCCTGCCTGTCAATTCTATCAGCGATGACATGTTGCGCCAGGCATTAGACCGTGCTGTGGCTGACGAGAACTATGAATTGGCATCGTGTCTGCGTGATGAGATAAAACGGAGGGGCGTATGAAGGAAGTACACTATTTTTTTGTGCCCCAAGCAGCAACAGCTGTGGAATTGCCGGAAGAAGAAGCTACGCATGCAGTACGGGTATTGCGTATGAAGAGTGGGGACGAGATTTTCCTCATGGACGGCCAGGGGACATTCTATAGAGCTGAGGTGACGTTTACTACCAACAAGCGTTGCCAATATGCTATTAAAAGTGTACTTCCGCAAGAACCGCTATGGCAAGGACATCTTCATTTGGCTATAGCTCCCACGAAGGACATGGGGCGTATGGAATGGATGGCAGAGAAGGCAACGGAGGTGGGCATCGACGAGTTCACCTTCTTGTCGTGCCACTTTTCAGAACGCAAGGTAGTCAAGACGGAGCGTGTGGAAAGGATAGTCGTTTCGGCGATGAAACAAAGCCGCAAACCGTGGAAACCCGTCGTGAATGGAATGACGCCTTTCAAAGACTTCATCCTCCAGCCCCAGCGAGGAAGGAAATTCATTTGTCATTGTTATGACGAGATACCCAAAAAGGATTTTTTTGCTTTGTTAGGCAACCCCACCGAGACACAGGACGTAGTGGTATTGGTAGGTCCTGAGGGTGACTTTTCCATCGAAGAGGTGAGATTAGCCATGGAGCAGGGATATGAGTCCGTTACGTTGGGTACAGCTCGTCTTCGTACGGAAACGGCAGGACTTGCCGCTGTTATGATGGCCCAACTCAAAAGGAGGTGCTATTAAAAATGAAAAAGATGAAACAAATCAAGACCATCAAGACTTTTCTGTCAACAGTTGTTGTACTTGTTGTGGCTTTCAGTCTCGCATCTTGTTCCAACGACGACTATTTGAATGTTATACCTAAAAATAGTACGGCATTGGTTTCTGTCGATGTGCCTAAGGTGACCAGTGCGAAGAAAGGTGTCAGCGAGAGTATGATGAGGGCATGGTTTCATGTTGCCGATGATGCTGATTGTGGTATAGACATGAATGCGAATGTCTATCTCTTTGAGGCCCCCGATGGCAATTTGGGTATGGTAGCACGGGTGAGCGATGAAGACGATGTCAAGGAATGGCTGGGAAAGATGGCAGCGCAAGGTCGTTGTCAGAAGGTGCAGAAACGTCGTGACAGTTATTTTACGGTATTGAATAAGTCGTGGCTGGCTGGTTTCAACGACAAGGCATTCCTGGTGATGGGACCTGTCGTACCTGTGGAGCAAGCTGGATTAATGCGCATCATGATGAAATACCTGAAAGCAGAAGAGGCAACAACAGACTCCCCTCTGTTCGCCAAACTTCAAGAGATAGACGCTCCTATAGCTATGGTATCGCAGGCTCAGGCTCTCCCAGACCAGTTTGTGGCACCTTTCACGGTGGGAGCGCCACCCAATACGTCGCCAGACAAGGTTCTGATAGCAGCAAGTATGGACGCTACAAATGGTTGTCTGGTTGTTGGTGGCGAAACTTTTTCGTTCGATGAGAAAGTCAATGCCTCGCTGCAACAAACCGCAGGGGTGTGGCGCAAGGCTACAGCTCAATTCCTACATCAGATACCTTCAGATGTTCGTTATGCATTGCTGATGAATGTTGATGGAACGCGCATGCTGCCGTTGATGAAGCAGAGTGAAACGTTCCGGGCCATGCTGACAGGGATGAGTGTGAAGATAGACATTGACGGATTCATGCAACGCGTAGATGGTGACTTGCTGATGGTGGTTCCCTCATCGAAAAACAATCAGATGCAGATGCAATGGGCGGCCCAAATCAGAGCCGATGCCCAACCTTTGGATGCCGAGAGTGAAGCCGAACTGGCACGTACACGTCTGATGCCTGCCGAAAAACAGTTGCCTGCTATGGTCTTGAGCGAATTGGAAGGTTCGCGTATGTGTATGTTGATGAGCCTCAATGGTTTTGATGGCGAGAAAAAAATCGTGGTTGATACATTTACGTCATTACTGAAACCTCTCTTCGGACAGGTGGAGTACATCTTATACAAAACGGAATGACATTCATGCCATTTGTTTCAAACCATGTTTCTCAAAGTATTATTTGTCGTCTGGAGATGGAAAAAATAGAGTTTTTGAATGTGTTGCCGCAGGTGTTTGCCCAACGTGATGATATCAAGTCGGGCATTTGGCGTCAGGAAAAGGTTTTCGAGAAAGGAAAACTTTACTTGATTGAAGCCGAGTCGGGCAAGGGAAAGAGTACATTTTGCAGTTATGTTACGGGTTATCGGCATGACTACAGCGGCAAGGTGATGTTCGACGGTAATGATACACAGTCGTATAAAGAAAACACATGGACAGCCATTCGCCAGCGCCATATAGCTCTGCTTTTCCAAGAGTTGCGTCTTTTTCCCGAACTCACTGCCTACGAGAATGTAGAAATCAAGAACAAACTGACCCAATGGAAATCGCGCAAACAGATAGAGACATGGTTTGAGAGATTGGGAATAGCCGACAAGTTGAGCACGAAGGTGGGGCGCATGTCCTTTGGCCAGCAGCAGCGGGTTGCCATGGTTCGCTCTTTGGTTCAGCCCTTCGACTTCATGCTGGCAGACGAACCCATTAGCCATTTGGACGATGCCAATGCCGCGACGATGGGGGAGGTGATGATGGAAGAAGCCCGCGCACAAGGAGCAGGAGTGATTGTTACCAGCATCGGCAAACGGATTCTTCTCGACTACGATGATGTTGTTGCTTTATAATGCATGAATGATGTCTGATTTTGAACTTCTTATGGAAAAAATACTGCTATTCTATTAATATTGAGCGCCATGAATCTCGTCTGGAAATTACTTCGTCAACATATCAGTATCCCTCAGTTTGTTGGTTTCTTCTTTGCCAACTTGTTCGGCATGTTTGTCGTCTTGCTCGGCATACAGTTCTATCGCGACGTTTTGCCGGTGTTTACGGCTGAAGACAGCTTTATGCGTGCAGACTATTTGGTGATGAGCAAGCGTATAGGCACGGGGGGGACTCTTTCAGGGCGAAGTAGCGCATTTACTTCACAAGAAATGGAGCAGGTGGCAGCTCAGAGTTTCATCAAGCGCACAGGAACGTTTACCGGAAATGAGTTCAAGGTGACTGCTCAGATGGGGGTGAGCGGTACGAATATCCTTCATTCTGAGATTTTCATGCAAAGTATTCCCGACGATTTTATAGATGCGCCTAAAGCCGATTGGACATACAAAGAGGGAAGTGCGGAAGTGCCCGTGATTGTTCCGCGCACCTATATCAATATGTATAATTTCGGCTTGGCTCAAAGTCGTTCGCTTCCCAAAATCAGCGACGGGCTTGTCGGGATGATAGACCTCAACCTTTCGATTAGAAGTAGTGGGGCGGAAGTGCGTTCAGGCAACTATAAGGGTAGGGTAATTGGTTTCTCTAACAGAATGAGTGAAATCCTTGTTCCTGAGTCGTTTATGAAATGGGCAAACCAATACTATGCGCCACAGAATGTTCCGGAAACGACACGCCTGATTGTGCAGGTGGACAACCCTGCCGATGAACAAGTGACTGCTTTCATGGATGAGCACGGCTACGAATGGGATACCGACCGTCTTAATGCTGAGAAAACTACCTATTTCTTACGGCTTGTTGTGATGCTGGTGATGATAGTAGGCTTGATCATCTCTTTGCTCAGTTTCTACATTCTCATGCTCAGCATCTATCTCTTATTGCAGAAGAATGCCACAAAACTTGAAAATTTGTTGCTTATCGGCTATTCTGTTGGTAAGGTTGCACGTCCCTATCAGTTGCTGTCGCTTGGCTTAAACTGCTTAGTGCTTCTGTTGGCTCTAACAGGCTTGTGGCTTGTCCGCAACTATTACATGGACATCATCTTTACGCTCTTCCCGCAGATAGAAGAAACTACCATGATGCCCGCTGTTACGGCTGGGCTGATACTATTTGCGCTGGTGACCGTCGTTAATTACGTAGCCATCCAGCGCAAAGTGAAAAGTGTATTCTTCTGTCAGTAAACTGACCGTCGAATCATTCTGTCAGTAAACTTGCCGTCGAGAATGAACGTCACAGTTTTTATTCTGTCATGGTGCCTTCAATATAGAGGCGTGTCATCTCTGTGGCAGCATTCGTCCTTACGGTAATGCTTTTCTTGAAATAGCCTGCAAACTTGCCCCTGCCGTTGTAGGTCACCTTGATTTGTCCTGTCTGACCTGGTGCGACAGGCTTCTTGTCGTATTTCGGGTCTGTACAACCACAAGAAGCAACCACCTGATTGATCACCAATGGCGCATCACCGACATTAGTGTAGGTAAATGTGACCGTCTTTTCAGAAGCCGACTCAGGGAAAGTTCCAATGTTAATCAATGTCTTGTCGAATTTGATTTCTGCTTTACCCTGCGCATGAGCGGTTGTAATCATGGCAACCAGCATCATCGTTATCATAAAAAACTTTTTCATATTGCTTGATTCTTTTATTTTTCTTGTCGTTTTCCTTTTTGATGTTTGCCTGGCAGAAAAGTTTAATACCTTATCCACATATTGACTTTTGCGGTGCAAAAGTAACAAAATATTTTTATACAACAATTTTTTATGTATCAAATAAATTTGGCTTTTCGCTCGCTTACCCGTATCTTTGACATCCGTCGAAGATACTCACGCTTTGAAAAGCTCAAATAAATTTGGCTTTTCGCTCGCTTACCCGTATCTTTGTAGGCAAAATAGAAAGCTATGAAAGAAATCAAATGGGGGTTCATTGGTTGTGGTGATGTGACTGAACGCAAGTCTGGTCCTGCTTTCAATAAAGTTTCCGGTTCAAAGGTTGTTGCGGTGATGAGTCGCAAGAAGGAGCATGTACGCTCTTATGCCGATCGTCACGGCATCAAGAAATGGTACACAGATGCCCAGGAGCTGATTGACGATCCCGAGGTGAATGCCGTATATATCGCTACACCGCCGTCGTCGCATGCCACCTATGCCATTATGGCGATGCGGGCAGGAAAACCCGCTTATGTGGAGAAACCCTTGGCGGCAACCTACGACGATTGCGTGCGCATCAATCGGGTGAGCGAACAGACTGGCATCCCGTGCTTTGTAGCCTATTATCGTCGCTGTATGCCCTATTTCCTGCGCGTCAAGGAGATCGTGAAGAGCGGAACGATAGGCAAGGTGCTGAGTGTGCAGATTCGTTTCTCCTGTCCGCCTCGTCCAGAAGACTATTCCCCCGACGGTAACCTTCCGTGGCGTCTGCAGGCTGACATAGCAGGTGGCGGATATTTCTATGATATGGCAGCCCACCAGTTGGATTTGCTGCAAGGCCTCTTTGGTGTCATCACCCGTGCTCATGGCTACAGCAGCAACCGGTTGGGACTCTATCCGGTTGAAGATACCGTGAGTGCGGCTTTCTGTTTCGAGAACGGTCTCAACGGTAGCGGTATGTGGTGTTTCGTAGGCCATGAAAGTGCCAGCGAAGACCGCATAGAAATTGTCGGCGACAAGGGAATGGTTTGTTTCTCTTGTTTCAATTTCGACCCCATCCACCTTCATCTGAGCGACGGAATGCAGAGTTTCGACATTCCCGCTCCTGAATATGTTCAGTTGCCGATGATAAAAAGTGTGGTAGAAGACCTTCAGGGCGTAGGCGCCTGTACTTCTACTTGTGTGAGTGCCACTCCCACCAATTGGGTCATGGATAGAATCTTGAATAAGTTGTAAACCTTGAAACTACGCTGCCTGCTCTCCCTCTCCCTGGCACTCTTGTTGCCCCTGGCAAGCTTTAGTGCCTCTTTCAGCCTTGACAGTCAAGGCGAGGCAGGCGATTCGGTGAAATGGATGCGGGTGGACGACGGCAGTCTGCGAAACCTGCAGAAGCTGGAACGCAAACTACACCATCATCTGAACGAAATAGACACCAACTACATAGAACCTCAACGCTATGATTTCACGGTGATGCTACAGAGCATTACCACCTACGAACTCTATCGCTTGAAGACTACAGACGGAAAGAGCATCACCTTTGCGCCGACGCCGTTGGTCAAGATGGGACCATACTTCGGTTGGCGATGGATATTCTTCGGCTATACCATCGACGTCAAACACATGTTCCTGAAACAAGAGAAAAGTTCCAGAAAGGAATACGACGTCAGCATCTATTCCTCGCGTCTCGGCATAGACCTGTTCTATCGCGAAACGGGCAACGACTACAAAATCCGCCGTATGTCCGTTGGCGAAGGCATCAACACCCACGAGCTGCGCGGCCTGCCCTTCAGCGGTCTCACCTCAACCATCAAGGGCTTCAACATCTACTACATCTTCAACTACCGCCATTTCTCCTATCCCGCAGCCTTCAGCCAGAGCACCATTCAGCGGCGCAGTGCCGGTTCGCCCATGCTGGGCATCGGCTACACCCGCCACACCCTTTCCGTTGATTGGCAAGCGCTGGACCAGTTGGTTAAGGAACGACTGGGAGCCGACAATTCGCAGTTCCTCATAGACGAAGACCTGCTTTTTGGCACCATCAACTATTCCGACATCTCCCTCAGCGGAGGCTACGGTTACAACTACGTGCCTGCAAAGAACCTGCTGCTGGCAGCGTCGCTCTCGCTCGGCCTTTCCTATAAGCGCACCACAAGCGATTCGCAGCGCAAGCGACTCTCCTTCCGCGATTTCTCTTTCAACAATGTCAACCTCGACGGCATCGGGCGTTTTGCCTTCGTCTGGAACACGTCTAGGTGGTATGCCGGAGCCAGCGCCGTGTTCCATGCCTACAACTACCACAAAGACCGTTTTTCAACCAACAACATATTCGGTTCCATGAACGTGTATATTGGTTATAATTTTGGAAGGAAAAAGAAATAGCCCCCTCCCTATCTCAGTTTGTTATACACCTCTTCTTTCACTTCCTCCATCCACTCGTTGCTGGCTCCTTCCTGTACATCCCTATGATAGGTTAAGTGTTGGAACCATGAGTCTTTCTGAGCTCCGTGCCAATGCTTCACTTCGGCAGGAACGGCGATGACGGTTCCTGGTGTCATCTCAACAGCCTCCTTGCCCCATTCCTGATACCAGCCGCGACCCGCAACGCAAATCAACACCTGCACCTGTTTGTGGTGCACATGCCAGTTATTTCTGCATCCAGGCTCAAAAGTTACATTCATCACTCCACCGCCAACGTCAGCCAGATAGCTCCGTCCTGTGAAATACTTTCCGTATGGATTGGGTTCGCCCTTGGGCCATTTGCTATGCAGCGTATAGCCCTCGTAGCCTAACCAGCGGCAGAGTTCCTCAACCAGCTGTTGCGAATTGCCCATATTCACCGCACCCTGCTTGTGGGCAGCCAACTGCGGAGCAACACCTTCCAACCCGCTCAGGGCTGCAACGGTAACAATCTCGCGATCGGCAGCAGAGAGTTGGTCGCCAGCAAAGATATCGCCGAAGAGGTGTGACTTCAAATAGTAGTCATCCTGAGGGCAAAACTCATAATCGAACGGACTGCCAGAGAGCTGTGTCTGATTCTTGGTGCCCAGTTCGTAGGCTTTCTTGGCATCGTCCCACTCGGCAGGGCGCGTCCAAGGCTTACCCTCCTGCCAATTCGTACCCCCCTCTTTGCTTCCCCCGAAGGAGGGAGAACTTTCCAGCACCTTTCTCAGCACCCCCAGTGCGTTAAGGCTTCTGGGAAATCCTGTGTAAGCATAGAGTTGCGAGAATGCCTCTTTCAGTTCGTTGATGGTCACACCATTGTCGAGAGCCATACGCACAGCCGGCTCCAAACGTTCCATATCTCCTTGTGCCATCAGACAGGCACATGCTGCTAAACCCTTTTGACGCTCCGTCAGCGTCTGTGCACTTATTGTTGCCATCGTCATTATTGCGATTAAAGATAAAACGATTTTTTTCATGATTTCTTCTCTATTTCAGATTCTCTTTAACACTCCGAGTTTGCTCGTTTGAGCTCCGCTTTATTTTTAAATACTGTGCGAACACTCCGAGTTTGCTCGTTTGAGCTCCGCTTTATTTTAAATACTGTGCGAAGAACTCAGCCAGTTTATCCCAAGGAATCATGTTCTTGGGTTGTCCCTGACCAGTCTTTTCCTCGTAGCCGCCATCGTAGAGGTCGCAGTGTGATGCATCGGGGATGATGAGCAGTTGCTTGTTCTCTGGATTGGGGTTGGGGTCACCAACAAACTTATACCCTTCCGCCTTACCATCAACCATATAGTGATAGGCTGATTCGCCAAAGTATCGTGAATGGGCATCGGCACCATGCATGATGAGCACGGCAGAGCGGATTTCGTTGATGTAGTAGAGGAAACGGCTGTTGGCAAAGGCCTGTGTGCCGATGACGCGCCAACCGTCGTTAGAGTTGCCTGATCGCTTGTGATAGCCTCGGCCTGTCTTGTAATAATCATAGTAGTCGTGCACGAAGCGTGGTGCTTGTGGTGGAACGGTGTCCGGTACTCCTCCAGCCATTGCCATTGGTCCGGTGAGGCGCTGTTTAGATAGATTTTCACGATTTCTATGGCGCCACTGCTCGTTGTCGAAAGCATCGTTGTAGTCGTTACCGCTGACGCGCGTCATATCATACATCGTAGACGCCACAGTAGCCTTGATGCGTGTGTCGGCAGCGGCAGCATTCAGGGCGATGCCACCCCAGCCGCAGATGCCGATGATGCCAATCTTCTCGGCATCCACATCATCTTGTTTCGATAGGAAATCAACTGCAGCCATAAAGTCTTCAGTGTTGATGTCGGGCGATGCCGTGCGACGGGGTTCGCCGCTGCTTTCACCCGTATAAGAAGGGTCAAAGGCCAGCGCCACGAAACCACGCTCTGCCATCTTCATTGCATAGAGTCCGCTAGACTGCTCCTTTACAGCACCGAAAGGTCCACTTACCGCAATGGCAGGCAACTTACCTTCGGCATCTTTCGGCAGATAAAGGTCTGCTGCCAAAGTCTGACCATACTGTGTTTTAAACGTCACCTTGCGGTGGCTCACTTTCTCGCTCAGCGGGAACACTTTGTCCCACTCCTGCGTCAGTTCTAATTCTTTTTTCATATCGTTGTCAGTCGTTAATTTGTTACTGTTTGAGCAGCCTGCGAGCATTCCGCCCATCAGTACTGCCAGGATTATCTGCTTCATAATATAACCTTTTTGCCGTTTTTGATGTATATGCCTGCGGAAGTATTCTTCATCCGCTGACCATTCAGTGAGTAAACATTCCCTTCGTCTTTTGGGAAGGCTACGGGGGGGCGAGCTATACTCGGGATGGAGGGGTTAGTGGTGAGGCTTCTAATGGCTGTTGTGCCTGATGTCAGAGATAACATGACCGTAATGTTGTTTTCTCCTGCTTTGAGGAATGTGCGCAACTCACTCTCCGACAGACCGTCAATCTTGCCTAAACGAGTGTAGCTCCATGAGTTCGATCCGTAGAATAAGCAAATGTTACTGCCATTATAAAGGATGACATCTCCTGGCTGGGCTGCTAGTTGTTGGTTGCTTGTGGGTAGTGAGAAACCAAGTGCGCCCCAAATCTCAAATCCGCCGCTACTGTTGAGCGTCACGCTGACAGGAGCTTGCTGTAACTTTTCTACTAGAGCTCGTGTGGCAGCATTATCCACAAGTGTTACACTCTGCGTTTGTTCACCGATAGTGATATACATTTTATCCATAGTAGCTTGTGCTTTTACTTCGCTGTTTGAAGAACAGCAGCAGAACAACATTACTGCAAAAAATAATAGAATCTGTTGCATAGTCATCTTAGTTTTTTAAATATCTGTTGCATGGTCTTTGGGTCGAGGGGTTTCATGGTTGGCAGCTTCAGGTCTTTCACCATGTGGAGCGTGCCCTGCTTGTATTTCTGAAAATGAACAGTCTTCAAGTGCTGTTGATATGCTTCCTCGGAAGCATAGATTTCAAGGATGCGAATCTGACAGGAGTCTTCTTCACTCTGCATGGGGTAGAGACAGATGACGCCTGGCTCGCGCTCTATACTCAGGCTATCTACTTCGTTGGCAAAGGCTAGGTATTCCTTCATATACTGTGGGAATACCTCTATCTCGGCAATGCGTACTATCATATTTTGAGAAGAATTCTCAACGGATGGTTTATCAGTTGTCTGCCCAAACAACCAATTGGCATTTTGGTAGAGTATCATCTTTCGCAGAGGAGCGAGGTCGGGTTCCGTTGTCAGGTATTGTTTCATCCTTGCTATACTCTGTTTGAGCACCTTTGGAGCAACGTATGGATAGTCGGAGCCATAGAGCAGGTGGGCGGGAGTGGTGATGGTGAGCAGCATGCGGATGACCTCAGGCGAGTGTGCGCCTGCAAGATCGTAATATAATGTGCGAAGGTTTGCCTCGTAGTCAATTTCGCCCACCATCTTGTTGGCTTGCATTACGGGCGTCAACGACTTCATGCGGGGTATGGCTAAAGGCAGATAGGCACCGCAATGGGGAACGACTACCTTTATGTTATTGTAGCGAGCCAGCACGTTGCGGCTTATCATGTTCGATACGGCACGAGTGGTCTCCGAGTGGTATTCCTGCATGGCAAGCGGCGTCTGCTGCATCACCTGCTTATTGACAGGTTCAGGGCGATGTGGATGCAGGATGATGACAGCCCGTCGCTCGTTCAACACAGCGAAAAGCGTGTCGAGTTCGGGAACACCAAGATACTGCCCGTCAACGTTTGTTGCCAACTTGATGCCGTCAGCCTTCAGTACGTCTAGTGCATACTTCGCCTCCTCAATAGCTTTTTGGACATCAGGTAGTGGCAGGGCTGCACAAAACAGAAATCTGCCTGGGTGCTCCTTCTTGATGCGAGCAGCGGCCTCATTGTTTCGTCTCACTTCCTCAGCAGATGAAGGCTGTGGAGCTGCCAACGTCAAAACTGATGTCTCGACACCAGCCTCATCCATCCACTTCAGATGATTCTCTACATCGTACTTCGGCAATGGAAATCCCTCGTCCATCAGTCGTCCCTCACTTTTAAGAGCCGACACAAACTCATGAGTAATAATGTGCGAGTGTACATCAATCACGCCTTGGGCGAAACCGTTTGCTGCTATCATAAAGACCAGCAATAATGTTTTAGCTTTCAACTTTAATGTAATCACGATGCAAAGATACACACATTATTTTATATAGATATTACATAAATTGGCTGATTATATACCAATTTCGCAGAAAGTGCCCAAAAAATATTGAATATAAACCATTATTAGATGATTTGGTGTGTATTATATTCACGTCGTAATCGCGAAGCGCTTTCTTCGACTAGCGAAGCGGTAGAGCCTGTTACACAAAGTGTCGCGACTGAGAGAAGATACTCACGCTCGGAAAAGCTCAAATAAATTTGGATTTTCACTCGCTTAACCGTATCTTTGCCAGTGGTATGAGAATGAAAGTAACATTAGTTTGTGCATTGATTGTTTCATCGTGCTGGGCTCAAATTTCAATAAACGACAGTATCAGCTATGGTGCGTGCATCATGCGAAACGACTCAATTGTTGGCATTAACGAAAACGAGCGTTTTGCCATGCATAGTGTGATGAAGTTCCCGCAAGCTTTATACGTTGCCGATTACCTGAATAGGAAAGGGTTGAAACTTGACGACTCTGTCGTTGTAGATAGGGCAGAACTGATGCAAGACTCATGGTCGCCAATGCTAAAACGTTTTGGAGGCGTAACCGCGAAACGCTTGCAGAGCGAAGCGGCGCAAGAAAGGGCTGTGAGCAGGCAAGAGCAGGCAAGAACGGATGTCAAGGCTTTTTCGTATGCTGAACTGCTGAGATTGTCTCTCGGGCTGAGCGACAACAATGCCTGCGAACTCCTTTTCAAGTTTTGTGGCAAGCCCCAGGCTGTAGAGGGGTACATGAGAAAACTGGGATTCCACGATATCCATGTCCGCATCACGGAGGAACAGATGCACAAGTGTCCGGCTAAGGCTCTCGAAAACAGTTCCACCCCTACCGAAATGGTTCGTTTGTTCAAGTGGTTTTATCAACATAAAGACGATAACCCGTATCTGGCATTCGTCTGGAAGGCGATGGCTGACTGCTCAACAGGACTGAAAAGAATTGCTGCAGCGATTCCTGCAGATGCCCGTATCGTACATAAGACGGGTACGGGATTCCCTTCGCCTGAAGGATTGCAAGACATGAACGATGCGGGTATCGTTCTCATGCCTGACGGAGGTTGCGCCATTATCGCCGTTTTCACTACGCGCTCTCCCTCTGAGGAGGTGGTGGCAAATATTGCCAGACAAATGTTGGACTATTAAGCAAGTAACATAAAAAAAACATGCTATGAGATTATTAACGATGATTGCTGCGTTGCTCTTGACGATAACGACGTCGTCGCAAGAGCATCTGCAAAAGCAGGCAAGTGATAGGGTAGTGAAGAAAACTTTCACGACGCTGAAGGAGAATCCGATTACTAGTGTGAAGAATCAGCATCGTAGCGGTACCTGTTGGGCATACGCCACATTGGGCTATCTGGAGAGTGAGATACTGCGCAGGACGGGCAAGACGTATGATTTGTGCGAGATGTTCGTTGTTAACCGCGACTATATGGATTGTGCCACCCACTATGTCCGTATGCATGGCTACAGTCAGATTTCTCAAGGCGGCTCGTGTGATGATGTGGTGGAAGTGATTCGCCGTTACGGCATCTGTCCCGAGGCGGCGATGCCGGCACCTGGATCGTTGACGGGCGACTCGTTGGCCAACTTCCAAGAATTCTTCCCGTTACTGGAGCAAACGGTGAGTGCTATTGTCAAGAAGGATGCCAAAGCACCGCAGCCTCATTGGAAGGATAGTGTGCTGACGGTCATCGAACGGTTTGTCGGGAAATGTCCGGAGTCGTTTGTCTATGACGGGAAAACATACACTCCCCATTCGTTTGCTGAGAGCCTGGGGCTTAACTTCGACGCCTATATCAGTCTGACCAGCTTCACGCATCATCCTTTCTACTCTTCATTCATTATCGAGGCACCTTATAAATGGCGATTGAGACCCAGTTACAACATCCCCATCGAGGAGTTGATGGATGTGCTCGACAAGGCATTGGATGCCGGGTACACTGTGGCATGGGGAGGTGACGTGTCGGGCAATTTTACCCGCACAGGAGTGGCTATGTTGCCCGACGGCATCGTGCCCACGCAACAGATGCGACAAGAACAGTGGGACGACTGGCGCTTCACCTATGACCACGTGATGCTAATCTATGGAAAGGCCATAGACGAACAGGGCAAACCGTTTTATATCGTTAAGAACTCATGGGGCGAGAGTGGACAATATAAGGGTATCTGGTATATGTCGTGTGACTATATTATGCTGAATACCACTTACCTGTTCCTCAACCGCCATGCTGTGTCGGGTAACATCACAGGCTCTCTTTCAGAATAGCTGTTACGTCCTCTTTCGTCAGGTTCAGATAACCGGCAGGATAGCAGATGGTGCCCTCGGTGATGCCCTGAATCATATCTTCATTAGCTCCAATTGCGCTGATGGTCAGAGGCAGACCAATTTCATGCATCCAGGCTTTCAGGTACTGCAGTCCTGCTTCGGCTATCTTCTCGTCGGTCATTCCCTCACCGTTTACGTTCCATACATTCTTGGCAAAGCGTACGAATTTCGGCAGACCGTTCTTCATGGCGCGACGATAGTATGCCATTGAGACTGATGCCAGCGCAAAGCCGTGAGGGGCGTGTGTCCAGGCACCCACGCTGTGACCAATCATGTGAACCATCCAGTCTTGCTGCTTACCCAGTCCGATGAGGGTGTTTAGTGCCCACGTGGCAGTCCACATAATGTTGGAACGTGCCTCGTAGTCTTGTGGATTCTTCACGGCAATGCGGCTGCTGTGGATGACAGAGCGCATCAGACCTTCGGCCAGATAGTCGCTGGTGTTATCGTCGAAATCGCTGAAGTATTGTTCCATGATGTGGTTCATGATGTCGTAGATGCCCGCCTTCATCTGGTTCTCTGGCACGGTCATCGTGAACATCGGGTTGAGAATGGAGAACTTCGGCATCAGACGGCTGTCGAACACATGGCCCACCTTGAAGGTGTGCTCGACATCGGTAATCACCGTTCCGGCGTTCATCTCAGAGCCTGTGCCTGCCATCGTCAGGATGCAGCCAACGGGCAGCAGTCGCTGATTCTCATCGGGGTTCTCCTGCTTCAGCCAGAACTTGTCCCAATAGTCTCCCTCAAAATAGACGGATGCTGCCACCGCCTTCGAGTAGTCGCACACGCTGCCGCCACCGAGGGCGAGAATCAAATCCACCTCGTTTTCACGGGCTATCTTGACTCCCTCGCGCAATTTCTCTAATGTGGGATTGGTCATCACGCCGGGGTTCTCAACGATGGTTTTGCCAGCCTCCTTGAGGATGGTGATCACCTGCTCATAGATGCCGTTGCGCTTCACGCTACCGCTACCGTAGTTTAGGAGTACCACTGGGCCGTAGCCTTTCAGTTCGTCTTTTAGAAAGTTCAGGGACTCATCACCAAAATACAGTTTGGTGGGGTTGTAGTAAGAAAAATTGCCTAACATTGTTTTATCGTTTTAAAGTTTCTGGGTACAAAAATAAATATATTATTTTAAATTGGCATGACATAAATTGGCGGTTTATCTACCAATTTCGCAGAAAGTGCTAAAAGTACATAGAATATATACCATTATTAGTCTATTTTGCGTATCTTTGACTGGCGTCGTAGATACTCACGCTCGGAAAAACTCAAATAAATTTGGCTTTTCGCTCGCTTAACCGTATCTTTGTCATCGTTATGAGGAGAATTCTGAGAGTAGACAGTCCTAACGACTATGCACGTTTTGTGGATGCGCCTGTATTGCACCCCTTGTTGAGCATTATCCACTACGATGAGTTGGAACCTTTTCGTCATAGCCTAAACAATTATGGTGTATATGGACTATTCATCCAAAGACAATTTCCCTTCAATCTCTCTTATGGCATGAGGAAAATGCAAGCGAGCGATGCCTCAATCATAGCTGTTGAACCAGGACAGATAGGCGGACTGGAAGACGACGGCGAACGCATCTTGCTGAGTGGATGGGTATTGCTATGGTCGCCCGAACTGTTGCATGGTACCGAACTTGAAAGTCAGATAGACCGTTATCAGTTCTTTTCCTATTTCTTTACCGACTCGCTTCGGATGGAACCTAACGAATGGCTGTGTATCACGCAGCTAGTTGCCCAAATGCGACAAGAGTTACAGACTCATGAGGATTCTCCTTCGCTCCGAAATATACTACTGGGCTATCTGCGCCTGATACTGGAATACTGCAACCGTATCTACCAACGCCAGCTGTTCGAAGAGGGTAGGGGAGAGGACGATCTGTTGAAGCGGTTCCATAACCTGCTACAAGCCTATTTCAGAGAGAACAGGCAACTGGCATTGGGCTTGCCCACCGTTGCCTATTGTGCTTCGGAGTTGGCTTATTCTCCCCGCTATTTTGGAGACCTGGTCCGCAAAGCGACGGGCGGAAATGCCATAGGCTATATTCATAACTATGTCGTCAACCAAGCAAAAAGTCTGTTGATGCGGGGGCACAACATTAGCGAGACTTCCCGTCTTCTCGGTTTCGATTATCCACACCATTTCACCCGTCTCTTCAAGCGCATCACAGGTCTCACGCCCAGCGATTTTTTAGGTCATTCGCTATAATTGTGATCTACTACAACAGATACCTGCATGCGGGGCGCCATAGGCTTAATCTCGCTGGTAAGCTGACCGACGAGGGCGGCATCGTCGCGGACAGAAATGTCGGGAACGACATCAACTGAAAGTAGCTGGTCTTTCTCGGAATAGAGGAAACCGTGCACTTGGACAATCTCCTTGTGGGCGGCAAGCGCCTGCATGACTCGCGTTTGCAGTTCGGCACGCCGGTTGTCTCCCGTGGCTATGGCATAGACGCCAACGGTCATGATGATGCCGTGCTTGTCGAACATATGGGTGGTGATCTGGCGCGTCAAGGCATGGATTTCGTGTGCCGACATGGTGTCATAAACATTGATGTGGAGCGAGCCAATTTTAACGTCGGGACCATAGTTGTGGAGTATCAAGTCGAACACGCCATGTACGCCCTCAAAGTCTGACACTTCTTTCTTGATCTGTCGGGTGAGTTCTGCCGGAATGCTGACGCCCAGCAGTTGGTTGACTGGCGAGGCGAGCATCTCGATGCCTGCCTTGATGATGACCAGGGAAATTAGTGCGCCAAGAATGCCGTCGAGCGAAACGCCCCATAGCAGCATAATGCCTGCTGAGACAAGCGTTGCCAGAGTGATGACGGCGTCGAACAAGGCATCCGAGCCTGAGGCAATCAGGGCATCGCTCTGCAGTTGCTCGCCTTTCCGTTTGACAAATTGGCCCAGCGCCAGCTTAACCGCGATGGCCACCACGATGACTGCCAGCGTCGTCGTGGTGTAGGATGGTTCTGTGGGGTCGAAGATTTTCTTTACCGACTCGATGAGTGAGGTGATGCCAGCCGACAGCACGATGACAGCGATGATGATGGCACTGAAATACTCTATGCGTCCGAACCCGAAGGGATGCTTGCGGTCGGCAGGGCGCTGCGAGAGTTTGGTGCCGATGATGGTGATGACGCTCGAGAGCGCATCGCTAAGATTATTGACGGCATCCATGACAATGGCAACCGAGCTGGACAGTATGCCCACAACAGCCTTAAAACCAGCCAGCAGCACATTGGCGACAATGCCTATCCAGCTGGTTCGAATGATTTCCTTACTTCGATTCATACTGACAGGTTACTTGGTGGGTTCCCATTTGCAGCGGACGGGCGACGTGATGGCACCCTCTTTCTTCAACTCGGCGAAAGCCTTGTCCACTTCCTTGCGGTCGGCACCTAGTGTTTTTGTCACTTCTCCTGCCGATACGGGCTTTCCAGCCTCGCGCATGGCTTGTAATACTTGTTCTTTCATAATAAACTGGTTTGTTGGTTGTTAAATTAATTAATATATAGGCAGCGCAGACAACTGGTAATAGAGGGTGCGAGCCATACGCTCGTGCCCTTTATCGTTGGGGTGCAGACGGTCAACGGCGCCATCATTGAAATAAGGTACGTATTCGTCCATCAGGGGGTAGAGTCCGCAGAGGGCGTTGAGGTCGATAACGGGTACAGCCCAGAGGTTGCCGGCCTCTTTCACAGACTCGACATACGCCGATATCCACTCGCCACATTTGTTCTGATAGTCCTCTGTGGGCTGCCAGTTTTTCTCGTTGCGATAGAATCCTGCACGATGGATGGGCGTGAGCAGCACGATCTGCTTGTCTGGATAGGTGCGTTTCACTTTGTCTAAAGCGATGTTGATGCGTCCACGATAGGTGTCGGCATTCATATCGGGAATCCTACGCAACCGTTTCACCAGATGCTTGGGTTCGTGAATGCCTGCCATCACTTCTTCTTCCTGTTCGGCGAACCATAGGCCGATGGGTACTCCAGCATTGAAGTCGTTGGTGCCGATGAAGATGATTATCGCATCGACGTCTTGTCCGTGTTCCTTCTGCAGCTGCTCAGTCTGTCGAGGTATATCATTCCATTGTCTGCCGCTGACGGCATAGATGTATGGGGTGATGTGTAGCCATTCTTGCAACAAATTCCAGTATTTGTTTTGTGAAGCTGAGTTCTTGGGGTCTGTGATGGAGTCGCCAAAGAAAGCTACTCGCTTTCCTGTCCAAGGGTGGGTGAATGTGGTCTGTGCTGCAATCGCCAGTGTGGTGGTCAGGGCGATGAGGATGTAGCATAGTTTTCGTTTCATAGATGAAAGATATATTGTGTGTGCAAAATTACAAAATATTACAGAATGCTTCATGCTTTTTGTGGAATAATTTTCTGCATTGTTTTGTATTGTGCCCTACTTTTCGTACCTTCGCATGCTGATTGATAAAAACGAAACTGTGACAATGGATATCAAGGAATTACTGAATCGTACGGACCGTTTTGCTGCGAATGCAGGATGTAGGATTACGGAGGTGGACGAACAACACGCTGTGGCTGAGATGATGGTGACGAAAGACCACCTGAACGGGGGGAATGTTTGTCAGGGTGGTGCCCTTTTTACATTGGCAGACTTGGCTATTGCCGCCCTGATGAACTATCAAGGACAACTCACGTTCGGCATCAGCAACAGCATCATGTATGTGTCGAGTGCAAAGGAGGGTGACGTGCTTCGGGCGGAAGCCGTCAGCGTTTCCGACCATCATAAGGTCCCAGCCGTCGAGGTGAGGGTGACAAACCAGGTGGGTAACCTGATTTGTCATGTGACGGGTATGGGCTATCGCAAGGCGGTGGCTGTCCCTCCATTGCCGACAACAACAGCTTAGCCGTATGTTTCTATTAAGTACTTCACAAACTGTGGGTCTCCGAAGTTTCTGGTACCAGCGTCATGCTGGTTCATCTTGGCAATCTGAGCCATATCCTCATCGGTCAAAGTGAAATCGAAGATGTCGATGTTCTGTGCCATGCGCTCTTTATGGCTCGACTTGGGTATTGCCACGATGCCGCGCTGGGTGAGCCAACGGAGAGCTATCTGGGCAGCCGTCTTGTTGTACTTCGTGCCGATAGAAGCTAGAAGGTCACTCTTTACGATGCCCTCAGTGCCTTGTCCGCCGAGCGGGTACCACGCCATCATCTTCGTGTCGAACTCGTTATGAATCGTTTCGATGCTCGTCTGTTGAGAAAGCGTGTTGCACTCCAACTGGTTCACCATCGGCTTCACATCTACATAGTGGGCAAAGTCAAAGAAACGGCCTGCCTGGAAGTTGCTCACACCGATGGCGCGAACCTTACCAGCACGATAGGCTTTCTCCATAGCACGCCATGTGCCGAACACATCGCCATAGGCTTGATGGATGAGCAGCAGGTCGATATATTCCGTCTGCAACTTGCGCAGGCTCTCGTCTATGCTCTTGGCAGCCCGTTCTTCACCATTGTTAGATATCCAAACCTTTGTCACGAGGAACAAATCTTCGCGTTTGATGCCGCTCTTCTTCCAGGCATTACCCACACCCTCTTCGTTCTGGTAGGCCTGTGCCGTATCTATCAGACGATAGCCCACACTCAAAGCATCACTCACGCAACGTTCACACTCGTCGGGGCTTACGAGAAACACGCCGTAGCCCAATGTCGGCATCTTAACGCCGTTCGATAACTTTGTATACTCCATCATATTAATTTACTATTTGACGATTTACCATTATCAAGTTTATTAGTTGAATGAACTATTTACTTCCCTCGCCCTTTGGAAGGGCTGGGGGTGAGGCTTTTTATCCACTTCTCCACCTTTCCTTTCTCCGTGCGCACCTCGTGACCATAGATGCTGAAGCCCTTTGTGACGTTGGCACCAGGGAATGCCTTTTGTACATCTTCAACACAGTTGGCAAGTCCAGATCCCTCGTGGGTGGTGATGGGAATGACGGTCTTGCCCTTCAGGTCGTCAGCATGTTTCTTGAAGAAGGTGAACATCACTTGCGGATAAGTGCCCCACCATACGGGACCACCGATGAACACCGTGTCATACTTGCTCAAATCCACATCCCCCTCATACGGAGGCAACTCACCATTTCTTGCTTCCTCCTTTGCCAACTCAATCAATGGGTTGTATGCCATAC